>CP026657.1:1200000-2065000 GCA_023525915.1 Acetispira formosa (nom. nud.)
GCGGAGTTTCCAGTGTTCTGAGAATCTTTTACCGGGGGTTAACTTTCCGTTCCGGCTGATGTCGCCGCACAGCGTCAACTGCCCCTCATATCAAGCGTATCATCCCTTTTGGGTTTCTGGTCCGACAGACGGCCGAATGCCTCTTCCACCCGCATCAGCCGTCAGTCAGGCCTACTTCCCTATCCTACCTTCTCTTGCTGGTGGTTACATGCGGCACATACCAGTGGTGTTTGCCCTGCGTGCTGTAATGGGTATGCAAGAGTTTGTGGGATTTTTCACCCAGCGGCTCGCCCAAATATTTCTCATACAGGGCCTGAACTTCCGGGTTCTTGTGCGACTTGCGGATGGGCATGTCGCGGTCCACCCGGTAAAGGGCTTCCATGCGTTTGCGTTTGGTTTCGCTGGTGGCATAGGGCTGGCCGCCGCCGCCCACGCAGCCGCCGGGGCAGGACATGATTTCGATGAAGTGTGCGTCGCACTCACCCCGGCGGATGGAGTTCATCACCCGGCGGGCATTCTTCAGGCCGTTGGCCACCATGATTTTCACCTCGGTGCCGCCGACCATCACGCTGCTCTTCTTGATGCCCTGATGGCCGCGCACGTCTTCGAAATCGACCGAATCCAGCTCTTCGCCGGTGACGACTTCATAGACAGTGCGGAGAGCCGCTTCCATCACGCCGCCGGAGGTGCCAAAAATGGCCGCCGCGCCGGTGGACTGACCCATAATGTTGTCGTATTCGCTTTCCGGCAGATTGGGGAAATCAATGCCGGCGATTTTGATCATGCGGGCCAGTTCGCGGGTGGTCAGGACCACATCCACATCGCGATAGCCGCTGGAATTCATTTCCGGGCGTTCGCTTTCGAACTTTTTGGCCGTGCAGGGCATGATCGAGACAACAGTCACCTTGGCCGGGTCTACGCCGTAGGCGCTGGGATAATAACTCTTGGCCAAGGCTCCGAACATCTGCTGCGGCGACTTGCAGGTCGACAGGTGCGGCAGAAGATCGGGGTAGAAAACTTCCACAAAGTTGATCCAGCCGGGTGAGCAGCTGGTGATCATGGGGAGGCGGCCCTTGTTGTTCAGGCGGTCCAGGAACTCGTGGCCCTCTTCCATGATGGTGACGTCGGCTGAGAAATCGGTGTCGAAAACCTTATCGAAGCCGAGACGCTTCAAAGCCGTGACCATCTTGCCGGTGGTGACGGAGCCGTGAGGCATGCCAAACTCTTCGCCAATGGCCACACGCACGGCCGGGGCGGTCTGCACCACCACATGGCGTTCTTTGTCGCCCAGAGCTTCAAAAACTTTGTCGGTCTGGTCGTTTTCGTAGATAGCCCCCACCGGGCAGACGGACGAGCACTGCCCGCAATAGACGCACAGGCCCTCGATCAGGGGCTTATCGTAGGGAGTGGTGATCTCATAGTCGACACTGCGGCTGGAAGTATTGATAGCCCGGACGGTCTGCACTTCCTGGCACATGGTGACGCAGCGGCCGCATTTGACGCACTTGGACATATCGCGAACCAGGGTATCGGTGTCCACCACGATATCAAAGTGGCGGGCCTCGACCGGGAAGCCCGGGCGATAGATACCAAACTGGTGGGCCAGTTCCTGGAGTTCACAGGTCTGGTTGCGGATACAGGCCAGGCAGTCCTGGGGATGCTCGGCCAGAATCATTTCCAGAATCATCCGCCGGATGCCGCGCAGGCGGGCGTTGTCGGTCACCACGTTCACGCCTTCCCAGACATCGTTGGCGCAGGCGGCTTTCAGCTTCTTGCCGCCATCGCATTCCACCACGCACAGGCGGCAGACGGCCCGCACCTGAAGATCGGGATGGTGGCAGAGAACTGGAATTTTAACATTCACTTTCCTGGCGGCTTCCAGGATGGAAGTGCCCTCGGGCACGGTGACCGGAATGCCGTCTATGGTCAGGTTGACGCTTTTATTCGGATCGGGGATATGGCTCATCTGGTCACCTCATTTCAGGCCGCGGCATGGCCGAGAGCCTGGGGCTTGGCATTTATTTCAAATTCGTCCTTGAAAATCTTCCAGGCCGTGTTCAGGGCCACGGCGGCCGACTGGCCCAGACCACAGAACGAGGCGGAGATCATGGTATCGACCAGACGCCGCAGCATGTTCAGATCATCAGGCTCCGGCGCGCCCGGGGTGGCCAGACGGCAGAGAATCTTGTAAATCTGCTTGTTGCCCTCCCGGCAGGGGACGCACTTGCCGCAGGATTCATGGAGGAAGAATTCCGTTACGCCTTTGAGGTATTCCAGAATGGAAACGTCTTCGTTCATCACCACCACCGCGCCGGAACCCACGCTCAGGCCGTTGGATGAAAGGCCTTTGTAGGTATAAGGGGTGTCCAGCTGGTCGGGGCCGCCAATGGGGCCGCTCTGGCCGCCAAGGTGGAAAAACTTGAGCCGCTTGCCGTTCGGTATGCCGTTGCCCAGTTCGGGATCGTAAATCAGTTCCCGCAAGGTCAGGCCCAGGGGCACTTCATAGGTGCTCCGGTTATTGACGTGGCCGGAGAGGCAGACCAGCTTGGTGCCGCCGCTGTCGGGCGTGCCGTATTCGCAGTAAGTGGAGCCGCCGCCCTCGACAATGGCCGGGATGCTGGCGAAAGATTCCACGTTGTTGACCAGGGTCGGCTGGAGGAACAGGCCCACTTCAGCCAGGTGAGGCGGCTTGATGCGGGGTCGGCCGACCTTGCCTTCAGTGGAGTTCAAAAGGGCCGAGTTTTCGCCGCAGACATAAGCGCCCGCGCCGGAAATCACATGGATATCAAAATCAAAGCCCCGGCCGAGAATGTTCTTGCCCAGAAAGCCCGCGCCTTTGGCGTGCATGATGGCTTCTTTAAGCACCCGCTGGATTTTGCGGTATTCGCCGCGAACATAGATATAGCCGGCCTTGGCCCCGAAGACATAACCGGCGATGGTGATGCCCTCGATAACGCGTAAGGGGAGTTTCCCCATAAGAAGTTTGTCTTTAAAGGTGCCCGGCTCGCCTTCATCGGCGTTGCAGACGATATATTTGGGAAAAATATCAATGTGGAGCAGGTGTTCCCATTTCTTGCCCGCCGGATAGGCCGCGCCGCCGCGACCCAGGAGCTGGGATTTCTTGACCTCGCCTATAATTTCTTCCGGGGTCATGGTCACGGCTTTTTTCAGGCCGTTGTAGCCCCCCACGTTCATGTAATCTTCCACCTCGGTCGGGCGGATGGAGCCGGCGCCTTCAGTTATAAGAGTTTTCAGTTTTGACATGCCAGGGCCTCCCTAAAGCTGGGCAAACCTTCCCGGTAGCTTCTGACCAGGGTGTTCACTTTTTCCAAAGTCAAATCGCCATACACTTCATCGCCGATCTTGGCTACCGGGCCAACATCACAGGCCCCCACACAGCAGGTGCGCGACAGTGTGAACTTTTTATCCAGAGTGGTTTCGCCCATTTTAATGCCCAGCACTTTTTCAAACCAGCTCACCACCTCTTCGGCTTCAGTAAAGTGGCAGGGGGTGCTGCGGCAGATTTCTATGACATATTCACCTCTGGGCTTGGTGCTGAACATGGCATAAAATGTAAGGATGTCATAAATTTTGGATAGCGGCACGTCGAGTACGCGCGCGGCCAGGGCCGCCCACTTCTCATCGACGTAATTGCTGCCCGAGGCTTCCTGAATGTCCAGAAGCACGGCAATGAGCTGCTGAGGATCATTGTTGTACTTCTCCATGATTTTCAAAACTTGGCCTTCAGTCATTGGCGCTTGTTGCATACTTTAACCCTCACCGTTAATGAGTGACTTTGGTCCTGAGACAGGCACAGCCATAGGCCCCAATCCGGGCACGGCAAAACCGAAGACGCGAACCGGAGGTCAACGCCGAATACGATTTACCATCAACTGATCAGCACAATGAAAGCTGTGAGGTCTCAAGTACGGTCAATAACATGGATAATTTTATGAATGAAACAACTGTAGCACCAAGCCTCAATGATGTCAATCATTTTTTACCAAGATGACTGAAATGGTGGGGTTGATGGTTGTCATTAATGACAAGATTAAAAAAATTTGTTAAATTTCAAATATTAATTTCAATAAAACAATATTACATAAAGAATCAATAAAATATAAAATGATTTTTTCTCGCATAAATGATAAAATATATTGCCTTACAAGATTAAATACACTTCAAAAACAAATCTAAGGAGGAAACAATGGCTGATTATCATGCTCCCGAAAAGCGTCCGAACGAGTTGACCAGAGAAACCGACGCAATGACGCATCAATCCCAGCCCGTCACCAACCTTGAGGAGGCGGAGAAAGCCAGCAACACAGCCTGGCATCAGAGCCATCAGGCAGTGACGCTTGACCCCAACGGCCATCTGCATGAACCAGCCAACCGGACCATAGGCGACAAGGCCAAAGAAGCCATGGAAGCCACCGGGCAGGAGGCCAGGGAAAAAGGCCATGAGGCTTCGCGCGCCATATCCAGAGCGGCTGACGAAACAGGGCAATGGCTGGAAGAGAAAGGCCAGGACACCAAAGAGGCATTCGTCAAAGCCAAAACCGCCGCCGGGCACCAGATGGACAAGGTGAAAGACGAATTTGAAAAGCAATCTTCAAAACTGAAGGAATGGACGGCTGAAAAAGCGGAAAAAGTAAAACAGTGGGCTGAAAAAGACAAAAACAAAGACCATCTGGGCTAGGGCCCTGGAACGGAGGGCGCCAAATTCCGGGTGTTGGTGGCTCTGATATTGCTAATACTAATCAACAGGCAATATTTTCCGCCCGGAGGTCCGCTATGCGCATTGACCAAAGTTCTTATCTGAACCAGATAACCTTCAACACCCAGGTCAGCCGGAACAGAACCCAGGAGACGTCCCAGGCTGCCGCACCTATGAAAGGCTCTGATACGGTCAGAATTTCCAAAGAAGCACGTGAAGCTTACGAAAGTTATGCGCTTAACGCCAGGAAGAAAAATGACGTCCCCGATGCCAAGGAAGATTTCAGGACTTATCTGAAAAAGTGCAGCGAAGGGGCCAAGACCCCTGAAGACAGGCTCAAGGAGCTTCAGGAAAAGCTGAGAGAGGTTCAAGAACAAATCAGTGAAACCGCCGAACAGGCCGGAATCGCCAATCCAACTAAACAGGCGGTTGAAGATGCGGCCAAGGAGCCGGACCAGGGTGATCTGGAGCGGAATGCCTTGAGCTTATCGAAAACCATCAGCCCGTCCGGCCAGGCCAAACTTGAGGCGCTCTATGTCCAGATGGAGCAGATTATTGATGAGATAAAGAAAGTGTCTGAAGAGTTGTAGGCCGCGCCCGACACTTACTGAGTCAGGACAAAAATGGCAATATGAAAATTCATATTGCCATTTTATACGCCAAAATCAGCTCAATCTGGTATGAAAAACAGGCGTTTTCAGGTCCGGTCGCCGAAAAGGGCGGTGCCGACGCGGATTATGGTTGAGCCCTCTTCTATGGCCACTTCGAAATCGCCGCTCATGCCCATTGACAGGCCCGCGCCCGGCACATGTTCATCGCGCAGGCGGCGCAGGGCCTGGAAGTGCGGACGGGCCGTTTCCGGGTCCGGGTCATAGGGCGGCATGGTCATCAACCCCAGGAGCTTCAGGGAGGTCAAACCCGGCAGTGATTTCAGAAATTCCGGCAGGGCCGAAGGGGCCATGCCGGATTTAGTGCCTTCGCCGGAAACGTTGACCTGGGCATATATATTGATAACGCGGGAGAGAGCGGCGGCCCGGCGGTTCAGTTCGTGGGCCAGTTCATAGCTGTCCACCGAATGAATGGTGTCGAAAAGCGCGGCCGCGTATTTGGCTTTATTGGTTTGAAGGTGGCCGATAAAATGCCAGTGCGGAGCCGGACAGGCTGATTCCAGTTCAGCCGCTTTCTCGCGAGCTTCCTGGATGTAACTCTCGCCAAAATCAGTCAGGCCGATTTGGAGATAGGTTCGGACCCGGTCGGCCGGAAAGGTCTTGCTGACCCCCAGAAGGGTTATTTCCCCAAAATCCCGGCCGGAACGCTCCGCCGCCCGGCCCATGGCCGAGCGCACCACTATCAGCCGCCGCGAAGCTTCATCGGCGCTCAATGAAATGTCATTATGCATCAGCGCTCACTCCTTGGGCGGATTGAAGTAGAAAGCCGGGTCAAAACCCGCCTCACCCTTGGGAATAACCCGTTTTATTTTCAGGTCCCCGGCCTCATTTTCACTTTCCAGATTCACCAGCTTGGGGCGACTGTAGATCATGCCGTCGGGAGCGGCAATAACTTTCACCAGCGGCGCATGCAGAGCGCTCTGGTTGATATCCATCACCACAGCCACCTGATCGCTCGATAACTGCACCACCGTGCCGGGGGGGTAGATGCCCACGCTCTGCACAAAGCGGTCAACCCACTGAGCTTCAAAATGGGTGCCCCTCAAGCTATAGATGAACTTCAGAGCGTCATGCGGCGAGCGTCCCTTGTGATAAACACGGTCGGAGGTCAAAGCGTCATAAACATCCGACAGGCCGCAGATGGTAACCAGATAAGGGATGTCGTCGCCCTTGAGATTGTCGGGATAACCGCTGCCGTCAATGCGTTCATGATGATGTTTGGCAATTTTGAAGACTATTTCGGAGACCGGCAGTTTCTGCTCAAGAATGATGCGCCCGCTCATGGCCGCGTGGCCGCGCATGATGACAAACTCCTCATCGGTGAGCTTGCCGGGCTTATTGAGTATTTTCGAAGGAATCCTGGTTTTGCCCAAATCATGGAACATGGTTCCCATGCCCAGGGTGCGAAGATCCTCATCACTGAGCCCCAGGGACTTTCCGGCTGAAATGGCCAGCACGGATACGTTCAGAGAATGGGTGTAGGTGTAGTCGTCAAACTTACGGAGCTTCATCAGGGCCATCAGGGCGTCGCGGTTGCGTGAGACGCTCTCCACCAGTTCATCGACATTTTCCTGCACCGCCGTCATTTCAATTTTCTTGTTCATCCGGCAGGCCGCCACCAGGGCCTTGGAGGTATCCAGAGCCTTGCCGTAAGCTTTGGCGGCTTTAGGAAGTTCGATCTCAACATTGCTGACCATCTCCGGCGTCAGTTGGGCCGGTCGGACGGGCACAACCTTTTGAGCGGCGGCTGACGGCTTGGCGGCTGTGGCAGGAGGAGGCGAGGCGGCTGGCTTGGGTTCCGGCTTGGACTTGTCGGTATCCACCACCACTTCAACTATGCCGTATTCAATCAGCTGTTTGATTTCATCATAGCTTGATAGTAGTTTACTTTTACTTTTCCAAGGATGATTGAACCAACTTCTTCCTATATCGGCCACAAACATTCCAAGTTTTAAATCATTGACTGAAATTTTCTTGAGCATAAAGCCCGCCCCCTGACAATACGCATCGCCTATAGCCCTGATTGGTAAAATAATGAAGTTTATTAAGAAAACGTTTATCTGGCCGACGGCCCGGCGCGGATGAATTAATTCAGGGAATATAGAAGTGCGGCATATTTATCCTGTCATATTTTGTTTTTATTTTAAACAACTGGGCAAGAAAGTCAAGAAGTCTGACAAGGAGCCAGCTGTTACCAAAGTGAATGTCAGTATAAAAACAGCAGGTTGACCCGTAGAGGAGGCGCGAATCAATAGTTGATAAAAAAAACTCAGGCGGCCTCCAGGAAAGCGTATTGAGGCTGAAGGGGCATACGACTACTTCGTTAGTAAAAAAATCCCTATTATCAATTTGTTATCTTCATTGGCAGAAAAGAGGCCTGACCTTTTCAAAAACATATTGAAAAAAATAGCAAAAAATTGCTTTCAAAACGCATTTCCTCATTGACAAACGATTGGTTTTAAGGTAAATTCACTCTATCAAATACATCGAAATGGATTTGAGAATCAGCTGAGGGGTCAGGCCAAAAGCATCCAGTCAGTGTGGGTGGGGGAGTTTGGCTTTCGTCACACCAGAATCAGCAATAGCTGATAATTCAGTGTGTTTCCCAGCGGGACTCAAGGTGATGAGGATATCTAACGGATCAGTGCGGAGCGCTGGTCCGTTTTTTTATGGAATTATGGAATGCGGCCCAAAGGGCCGCGTGATTAAAGGACTTGGCCCAAAGGGCCAACCAAAGGGTTCCACCCTCTGGACTCCGGCTGGGGGAGGGCCCACGCGGGCCCTACCCCAGACCCCACCCGCGCCAGGGGGGCGGAGCCCCCTGGACCCCCAAGAGGTCAGGGTCAGATTCAACTTTCACCTTCCCGCATCGCCGCAACTCGCTTCGGGTACGAAGCTCAGACAAGCGGCGACGCTTCATACAGCTTCCGCTCTAACCGCTCTCGGCCACATCACATTGGGCTGTTACATTTTGCTATAGGCAGCTTCACTGAATGATTGCTGCTTCCCGTATGTTCGGCTGATTACTTCTTCCCCTCCAATAGTTTTTCCAGTGCTGTAACGACGAGACTTTGTCGTCCTTTTTCTAATGAGCAACTCATTGAAAAGCGATAGGTGGCGGAGAGACGGACTAACAGCACTGGAAAGAGCCTTTAAGGGGAAGTGGATTTAAGCCGAACATACGTGAACTAACACTAAGCCCATGAGGCCACCTATCGCAAACTGTAAGGACGCGACGTGAAGCGGGTGACAGCGGTTGAAGCTTATGCGGTAAGAAGCGTCGCCGCTTGTCTGAGCTGAGCTTGCGAAGCGAGTTGCGGCGATGCGGGAAGGGGAAAGTTGAAGCCGACCCTGACCTCTTGGGGTTCCAAGGGGCTTGCCCCTTGGCGCGGGTGGGGTCTGGGGTAGGGCCCGCGTGGGCCCTCCCCCAGCCGGAGTCCAGAGGGCGGAGCCCTTTGGTTGGCCGGTAAGGCCAAGTCTTCTCCAGATCAGCCGGCCGCAGGCCGACTACCACATTCAGGTTTTTGTTACTGAATTAGTCCGGCGGATTTAAGCCACCTTTGAACCTCATCCCCGGCGCTGTTTACAGCCGACCCACGCACGGCCAGCCCTTCGCCTACAGTGGCCCGGCCGGAAACAATTTTGGTCAGGTCACTAACGCTGCGGCCAAGGCGGCTGCCCTCATGGGTGCAGAAAGGGAGAATGGTCTTGCCGGAAAAATCATATTTTTGTAAAAAGCTGAAAAGCGCGGTCGGCATGGTTCCCCACCAGTTGGGATAGCCGAGAATGATCACCCCATAGGAATCCATCTCAGGCACTTCACTACTGAGTTCCGGGCGGAAACCGCTTTCCAGTTCGCGCTTGGCCAGATCAGTGGTTTCGTTATAAACGGACGGATAAGTATGAACAGTGGTGATCTTAAATAAATCACCGCCAACTGCTCCCTGAATCTGTTTGGCCAGAGCTTCAGTGTTGCCGGAGTGAGAAAAATAAGCAATGAGGATTTTTCCTGATGAGTTATTCATGGCTGCTCCTGTACTGGGACTTAAATTGCCGGTTGTCTGACCAAAAACAAGACGGGCCGAGGCCACATAAAAAAACATGGCGATCAATATTGCGGCCGGTATCATAATTCTCTGCATGATCTTATCTGCTCCTGTGTCTTTTTAACCGCCTTGAGGGGCATGCGGAGGATTCACACCCCTCAAGACGGCGCGGCCAGGGAGGCCGTCAGTCATTTAAGGGAATCAGCCTCCCACCAACGGGTGAAAGCCTGGGAGTCGTCGCCAAGCCTGACCGGCTCGCCTATCATCGGGGTAACAAACCGGAACGGCCGTCCATCACTGGCCGCGGCCGCCCTCACAAATGGATCGTCCCAGGCGTGATAGGCGATGGTGAACCGCCCGGCATGAGCCGGCAGATAGGCGGCGGCCTTCAGGTCTTCAGCCGCCTGAGCCGCTTGCTCCGGGTTCATATGTATATTGGCCCACTGGGGATCATATTGCCCGCTGTCAAGCATAACCAGGTCGAAGCCGCCAAACCGCTGCCCGATTTCCTGATAATGCGGTCCAAAGCCGCTGTCGCCGCTGAAAAAAACGCTGCCGCCGGGAGCCTGAAGGGCGAACGCAACCCAGAGAGTCTGATTGGCCTTAAACAGGCGCCCGGAAAAATGGCGGGCGGGCAGAATGTGGATGGAAAAATCATCACCAAAAAACAGCGATTCATTCCAGTCCGCTTCATGGATCATTTCCCTGGGAAAACCCCAGCGCTCAAAATGCGCCCCCACTCCCAAACCGGTGACGACTTTCTTGATCTTCGCCCGCAGGGCCGTCACCGTGTAGTAATCAAGGTGGTCCCAGTGGTCATGAGAGATCAGCAGATAATCAATCTCAGGCAGATCATCGGCCGAATAGATGGTGGTGCCCTTAAAGGCTTTGTTGATAAAAAAAACCGGGGAGGCATAATCGCTCAGAATGGGATCTATGAGTATCTTACGGCCGTCAAGTTGAAGAAAAAATGAAGAATGGCCCAGCCAGATGACAATGTTCTCATCCGCCGCCAGACTTTTCAGATCTCGCTTGACACTCGGCAAATCTCCATTTGGAACCGTGCGCTCTTTTTTGCTGAAAATGAATTCAAGCGTTGAAGACACCCGGCCTTTTTCAGATACGAACATCGGTGTATCTATGAGATTTTGAAATTTACCATCCTTATAATGCGGCGATTCCTGGATAGCCGTGCGCCCGGCCTCATCAGGGCGGCCGCCGAACTTGGGATGCTGTAAATAAAGCCAGGAACCGCCCGCCAGCAGAACAATTAAAAGCAGTAATATTATTAACATGCGCTTAGCTTTCTTTTGCATAAAAACAGACTTTCTCAGGATTAAAATATAATTAGACCGAAACCAGGCGTCCTCATTCACGGCCGCTAAGGTCGGCTACGTTCGTCCCAACCGCCGCAGAGGCAGAGACCGTGATAAGGCTGATGATTCTGGCGGCGGCGCAGGCCGCCCCAAAGCCGTTATCAATATTCATGACCGTCACCCCCTGGGCGCAGCTGACCAGCATACTATTGAGCGCGGCCTCACCGTTTTTGGCCATGCCATAGCCGACTGAAGTGGGGACAGCCACCACCGGCCTGGGAGTCAGTCCACCCATAACCGAAGCCAGCGCGGCATCCAGACCGGCCACGACAATGATGACCTCACAGCTGTTGATCTCATCAAGGTTTGAAGTCAGCCTCCACAGGCCCGAAACGCCGTTATCTTCAAACATCAGAAAATCCAGCCCCAGATACTCCAGGGTTCTGGCCGCCTCCCAGGCGGTGCCGGCGTCAGCCGTCCCGGCCGAAACCACGGCCACCCTTCCGAACTTTTGCTTGGGGCGAGTGGCCGCGAAGGCGGTTTGCGACAAGGGGTGATATTTATATTTATCCCTCAGCCCCTCCGGCAGGGATACGAAAAACGGCCGGGAAATTCTGGTAAACAGAATCGGGGCTTCGACTTCGTCGGCAAAATATTCGAAAAGTTCAGTCAAGGCTTCCGGACTTTTGCCCTCACCAAAAACAGCCTCAGGCAGGCCGGTGCGGGCCGTGCGTCCGTGATCGAAGAGAATCCCGTTTCGCAGGCAATCGGACATATGTTTCTCCCATGCAAGGTGAAATTTTTGTGACACATCGGGCCGGAGCGGCCCCTCAGCCGCCTTTTGGCCCCGGAAACATTTTATGATGATACTTTACATTATCAACATGACCTCCCTATGACCGCGGGCTGACAAAAGCGGGCGAAATCTGACCGTCTTGTCAGGCTTTGTAGCTGGATTATTCAATAGTGAGGTGTTACATTAGAATTGATAAAAATCTAAAAACCTCCTGGGGTGAATGATGGACGAGTCGGCCAGACTATTGATAGTGGATGATGATCGGGAACTGCGTGAGCTCTTGGTCGAGAACCTGACGGCTTACGGGTTTGGTTCGGAGGCCGTCGGCAACGGCCGGGAGATGTTTCAGGCCCTGGAGCGGAGTTCTTTCGATCTGATTCTTCTGGATATCATGATGCCCGGCGAAGACGGTCTTTCACTGTGCCGCTCCCTTAGGGCGCCCGGCGGGGTTTACGCGTCCATTCCCATCATTTTCCTCACCGCCTTAAGCGACACTACCGATACGGTAGTCGGCCTGGAAATGGGGGCAGACGATTACCTGGCCAAACCTTTTCAAGCCAGGGAACTTGTGGCCCGCATCCGGGCCCTTCTGCGCCGGTCCCGGCAGATGGAAGGCAATGGTTCACCGGCCGTCCGGGGCCTTTATGGAAACGCGGCCGACAAATCACTGATACTATTCGGCGACTGGAAACTGAATGTCCTGGCCCGCCACCTGATAGACGCCCAGGGAGTGGTGGTGCCTTTGAGCGCGGCGGAGTTCCGCCTCCTGATCCTTTTTCTGGAGCATCCCCAGCAGGTCGTCACCCGTGACCGGATCATGGAACACCTGGCCGAACACAACCTCAATATCTATGACCGCAGCATCGACGCCCAGGTGCGCCGTCTCCGGGCCAAGCTACGGGACAAAGGCACCAATCCTGATCTGATTAAAACCATGCGGGGCGACGGCTATATGCTGGCCGTCCCGGTCCGGCGGGGTGAGGCATGACCTCATGGCTTAAAAAACTTTGGCCGGATTCCCTCTGCGGCCAACTGCTTCTGACCCTCCTTCTCAGCGCGATAGTTTTGCAGGGCATCAATTTATATGCCGTCTGCTATATTCAGCATTCCTACAACCGGGAAGTCCACACTGTCAGATATGATTACAACTCGTCCATCTACATGGCCCTCAGCAATATGGAGCCGGAGCAGCGGGTGATATTTCTGGACGGCCTCTCTAAATCCCAGGCCGCCTTGAGCCAGCCCTTTCAATTCGTTATCACCAGCCATGCACCGGCCTGGCAGACGGACAGCTCCGACATTGCGGGAGAGGCGACCGAAAAAATGGGCAAGGCCCTGTCCGCCGCCGGGGCGGACGGGGTGCAAATCAGGGCCCGAATGCTGGAAAAATCCGCTCCCGACGCGGCCCACCCTTTTTACAGCGGCAGCCGCTTTCCCCTGGTGCAGATGATTTTGCAAATGGACGATCAAAGCTGGCTCAAGATAACCCAGCCGATTTACATCAGCAACACCAGCGCGGTCTGGTGGCAGCGTCTGTTTATCCTCATGGAATCGATTCTTTTCTCCGTGGTCACTTTCGTCTTGATCATCCAGGCCACCAAGCCGCTCAGCCGCATGGTGCAGGCGGCTGAAGCTTTTGGCCGCAATCCTGAATCAGCCCAGCCGCTGCCGGAAGCAGGCGGCCGCGAAATCCGGGAAGCCTCGCAATCATTCAACCGCATGCGCGAACGCATTTGCAATAATCTCAGCGAAAGAAACCGCATGCTGGAAGCTATGGGCCACGACCTTCGCACCCCGCTGGCCCGAATTCACTTGAGAGCGGATAAAATACAGCCCGACAGTCTTCGGGAACAATTTGTGGCCAATATTCAGGAAATACAATCGATCATTGAGCAGGGGCTGGAGCTGGCCAGAAGCCTTCACACCTCCGAAAAGCCGGTGCCGCTGGATGTTGCGGCTTTCACCCAAAGCATTGTCGACGATCTGGAGGCCCAGGGGCAGAGTGTGTTCATGGAAGAAGCGGCCGATGATGAGAGCGCGCCGCTTCTGGTGCTGGCCCGGCCGACCTGCCTGCGGCGGTGTCTGGAGAATCTTTTAACCAATGCCGTCAAATATGGTACAAAAGCCCGGATATCCATAACCCGCCTTGGTGACGACAAAGTGGCCATTGACGTGGCCGATGAGGGGCCGGGCATACCTGAAGAGCTCCTGGAAAAGGTGTTCGAGCCTTACTACCGCCTGGAGCGTTCCCGCAACCGTGAATCGGGGGGCACGGGTTTGGGTTTATCCATTGCCCGCAACATGGTTCTTTTGAATAACGGCTTTCTGTCATTGAGCAACCGGCCGGAAGGCGGCCTTCTGGCCAGAATCACCTTGCTGCGATTCTAATTATAGCATTTTTCCATCAACAGACGACCCCCCACCGGGCAAAAAATGTGATTCTTGCGCGGCGAGTTGCGTGTTCAGCGTCAACACCAGCTGCTGACGCTCCGCCAGGGCTTCTCTCAACCTTAGGCTCATTCCACCCCATTCGCTTCTCTCCATCTGATTTACCGTGATAACCCCAAGGACACTACTGTCTGACACGACCGCCTGAAGAAGTCATCTTTCGCCCGTTTTTGCCCGGAGACAGTCATACTCCGGTCAGGTGATTATTGTAAAGTGCTTCTCATGGGTGAATATTGGTGTTCACCCCCAAGCCCTGAGCAGACTTTTAAAAAGATGTTCAGCTGCCGCGTGAAGCGGAATTTATTCATTATTGAAAGGACAATCCTTATGTTCAGCAAAACCCTGATAATCGCCGCCGCCGCTTTTTGCCTTTTCTCCGCCCCCATGGCTATGGCCCAATACAGCCGCCCCGCCTATTCGGATTCAGGCATTTGTTATCGCGGTCTTAACGGGACCGGTGAAGTTATCCACTGGGCTAAAACGGAAAGCCAGTGCCAGTTCAATGGCGCTTCCGGCAGTTGGGTTGAGGCGGGAGAAGTCAAAAACTTCCATCACGGCAAATAACTGGAGCATTTCCTCTACAGCCCAATGGAAACGAAACCGGCCCCGTCGCCTCATTAGGCTCGGGGCCGGTTTTTATCATGTGCACCAGGAGAGTACCTGTCAGGAACCGGAACCCTGCACCGGGGTGAAGGTGAAGCCGCGCTTGCCGTCAGGCTTGACGAAGCCTATCCCCGGAAAGGGGATATGCGCACCGGCAACCGGCAGATTGCCGTCAGCGGCCATAGACAGAATGACCTTGCGGCTGCCAATGGCCGGAGCCTTATCCTGATCGTATGAGGTGCATTCGTCCGGTTCAGGGAATTGCAAAGCGGCCGCGTGTATCAGGTCGCCGATAAACAGCAATTGCCGCTCACCACTCTTCAGCAGAAGAGCCGTGTGGCCGGGGGTATGCCCCACCGCCTCCACGGCCGTAAGGCCAGGCACCACTTCCGAACCGAATTCAAAAGTAGTCAGACGGTCACCGTAAGCGGCGATAACCGCGCGGGGCAACTCCCGGATGGCCACGGCCAGCACATCGGCTTCAGTTTCATCACGGTTGTCCGCCGAAGCACCCGGAGCAACCGGCAGCTCTTCCGCTTCAGGCGCGGCGGCCTCGTCGGCCGGAGCAACTTCCTCAACCGCTTCATCAGACAGAGGCGCGGCCGCTTCGCCCTCAATCACAACCGCTTCGCCTTCATTTTCCATTGGCACAGCGAGAGGGTCGAAACCCGGCTCATCACCAGCCTCTGCCGGAAGGTTTTCCGAATCGTCCCCTTGTTCAGCGGCGGGGGGGGAAGTCGCGGAGGCTTTGGCCCAGTAGCTCAACTCCGGGGCGGAAACCATAACCCTGGCCCGGCTGAAGAAAGGCTCATGGCCGTTTAAGAGGCCGCCGATGTGATCGGGATGCATGTGGGTCAGAACGACCACATCGATATCATCAGGCCCAAGGCCCGACAGCTTGATCAGATCGGTCAGGGCCTGGCCTCCGGGGCCGGATTTTCCCCAGCCCGTATCGACCAGCACATTGCCGGAAGGTGTTTTTAAAAGGAAAACATTGATCGACGCCGGAGCCTTGCCGCCGGGCATATAAGCCGCCCTTTCCTGGGCGCTCAAAGGACCGCTGAAGAGGGAGACGTCCATCTCCCCCTGAGAATCCTGAATCGGATAGACTGTAACTTCATTAACCGTAAACTGTTTGATGTTTTCGCTGTTGGCCAAAGCGGTCGGGGCCATTATGACCATGGCCAGAAACAGCACTGAAGCGATTAGCTTTCTCATTCTGCCACCTTCAATATTTGGAGTTTGTCTGGAATCCCGGCCCAAAGGCCCTTGGCCTGCCCGCTCTGAACAGAGACCGCAAAGGCCGGTTCCAATTAAAAATTTACAGGACCAGATATTTCAGCCGCCGGCGGCGGCCGGAATCAAAAATCTGAAGTCAACCCGAGAGAAGACCGCTGAAACAGCCCTAATGTTTTTCCTGACTCTCAATTAAACATTGGTATTATACATCTTCCGAGTGCTTTTGGCCTAAAAAAAACGCCGCTGATTAAGCGCGGCGTTTTGACCTTTAAAATTCAGCCGGATAGAACGTCTATCATTGACCAGCCTAAATCCGGGGACTGTTTTTACAGCGATTGTAATTATGGCTTTTTCCCATCAACTTGCGGCCTCTAAGCTACGCAAAAAGCGCGATTTTTGCTTCGCGAGTTCCCACTTCGGCTTCAAAACCGGTCGCTGGCGCTCCGTCTCGCCATCCGTGGCTCGACCACCTTTTTATGCGGCGGAGCTGGCTTAGAACGGCTGTCCGGCTGCCATTTGGCCATAGTTATCAGTTACAGCGGACCAGGCAGCCGCCGGGAGAAATGTTTTTGCGGGGGTTTCGTGACTAAAGACCCCCGGAACGGAACCCGCGCAAAAACATTTCTCCCGGCGGCGGCACCAGCATCTCTATCATTTTAAGACTGACTGCGTACTAACTTCTACGCTGATAAAATTCGCCGCTGGTGAAGACGGCCTGCCCTTTCCCGGCTTCCTTGGCCTTATACATGGCCAGATCAGCCTGCCGGATGAGGATCTCGGCCGATTGGGCATCATTGGGAAAGCGGGCTATTCCGAAGCTGGCCTGACAGCTCACGGCTTCATCGTCCTTCAAAAGCCACTGTTTATCAAAAGTGCCCAAAAGGAAATCCAGAATGCGGTTAACCTGGATTCGGTCGACATTGGGTTTGAAGACCGCGAATTCATCGCCGCCAAACCGGTAGCCGCAGCCCTTGGTCAGGGGAGATTCGTTCAGCGTCCAGCCAATCTGTTCCAGCAGTTCGTCACCGGCCTGGTGGCCATAGGTGTCATTGACATCCTTAAAATTATCTAGATCGAAGAAAATGATCCAGGCCTCGGCATTGTCAATGCGGTAAAAATCCCGGATGGTGTCTTCAATCACATTGGTCAGCTTGCGGCGGTTGGGCAGCTGGGTCAGGTTGTCATAATTGGCCAGACGGTTGATGGTCTCTTCATTGCGCTTGTTGGCGGTGATGTCGACACTACTGACCACCTGGGCCATGCGCCCGTCCACCCAGCGGAAAGCCGCGCACAAAACCCGGAACCAGGAACCGTCAAAGGGGCGGCGGTAATCCCAGCTATAGATATTTTTGGTGGGCTTGCCTTCTTCATCAATCAATTTGGTGCGCGGGCAAAAATCGCATTCGCCGGTTTTATCGTCATAGAGGACTTCCCAGCATTTGCGGCCCATCATTTTTTCCAGTCCGCCATAGGGCGCGGCCATGGAACGGTTCAGATAAAGAATTTCATGCGTATCAAAATCATTGACGTAAATATCAATGCCCATATGGTCCATAACACTGACCAGTGACTGGTGGGCGTATTCCAGCCGCATCTGGTATGAACGAAGGCGGACATGGTTGCCGACCAGCTTCAGAACGGTCTGGGCGGCCTTGATGGAGGCGCTGTCCAGAAGAATCTGATGCCGCCGGTCAATCATGGCCACCAGGCCCACCAGCTTGTCGCCGTCGGCCAGAACCGGAGTCAAGAGGATGGAGTTGGCCGAGAAAAGCCGGGTCAGGTTGTTTGTCTCCATCGATTCATCGTGGGTAAGCTGAATGATGGCGGTGCGGCCCTCTTTAAGCCGGGCGATCTCGGCCCCGGAGAGGTGATCTTCCAGAAGCATTGAGTTCGGCAGGCATTCGGCGTTGTCATATGAGGAATAGTATTCTCTAAGATCAAAGTGGCCGGTATGGTTTACCTCATATATGAATCCGCAGCCGAAACGAAAGTGGACGCAAATGTCTTTCAATATGGACTGAATCATTTCAGCATGGCCGGCATCATCACTTAAACGATTAACGATCACGGCAAAGAGGCCATGCAGTTTTTCGTCAGAATAGACATAAGTTCTCATAAAGTTAGTCTCTTGAAGCGGGTGGAGCCGGTATTTACTGGTGCCTGTATGAACCGTGAAATCCAGGAAATATTAGTATCGGTGAACCCGGAATGATAATTATGTTACAAAAAAATGACATAAAACGACCTCTGATATTTTACATCAGCGGCCAGTCCAGGTAAAGGATTATAATACATTTGTTATCGTAATTATTGAGAAGCGGGGTAAGCGAGTGTTTTAAATAATAAAAAAACGGCGGGTGATCAGACCCGCCGTCTTGGACATTTGGCTGACTCAGTGACTGACGACTTTCAGCCCTATAATGCCGACAATGATAAGGCCGACACAAATAAGACGCGGAGCGGTGGCCGGCTCACCGAACAGCACGATGCCGAGAAAGACCGCTCCGACCGCGCCAATACCAGTCCAAATGGCGTAGGCCGTGCCGATGGGCAGACTTTTCATGGCATGAGCCAGAAGGAAAAAACTGACGGCCATGGCCGCGAAAGTACCCACAGTGGGCCATAACCGGGTAAAACCGTGAGTGTATTTGAGCCCGACAGCCCAAACTGTTTCAAAGATTCCAGCCACAAATAAAGAGAACCAAACCATAATACACCTCCGTAAGGATGATTAGGGCCGTCCCCTTTGATTACAGCGGCCAGGGTCGTCCCCGGCCGGCGGCTTTTGCAATTGGCTTAGCCATGTATTATAATTATAGCAATGTCGAGTTCAAAGGTCAATACCAGGGAGGGCAGCAATTCTCAAAGTAGAACTCGATTCAAAATAGCAGGCCGCCCCTTCGGGGAGACGGAGCGCCAGCGACTGGTTTTAAGGTTCAGGTCGACTCTTGCGGAGCAAAAACCACGCTTTTTGCGTAGCTCCGAGACACAGGTTCAAGGGAAAAAGTTTACATTTAGAATTGCTGAGGTGAAAATATGGCTGTTGGATGGGCCGGAGACGGCGCGGTACAGGAACAGATATCAGCCTCAATAGAGGACGCGGCTAAAAGAGCCAGAGAAAAGCTGCCCAGCGGCGAGAGTCTTTCAAACTGTGAGGAATGCGGGGAAGAGATCCCCCTCAGACGGCGGGAAGCCCTGCCTGGGGTTCGCTTGTGTGTAAGCTGCCAGACGGAACTCGAACGGGAAGAGCAGAGGGAGTTTTCGCTCTACAACCGGCGCGGCAGCAAAGACAGTCAGTTGAAATAGCAGACAGCCAACTTTAAAACTGGGAAATCGCCGGTCAAGAGAGATATTCCCATAAATAGCGAATTGTTGAGGGAATGCGGTCGCAGGCCGCACTCCCTCAATATTTGTATGGAGATAAGCGCTTTTCCGTTAATTCTGTTCAATCCGTTTCAAATAAACAGCCAGAACACTCAAGGCGGCCGGGGTCAGCCCCGGCAGACGGCCGGCCTGGCCCAGAGTAGCCGGCCGGTGGCGGGTCAATACTTCCTTAACCTCCGCCGACAGCCCGGTAAGGGACATAAAATCCATATCAACCGGGAGCGCGGCCTCTTCTTCGCGCCGCAAACGCTCCACCTCCTCTTCTTGGCGGCGGATATAGCCCGCGAACTTGATCTCGGTTTCCAGAGTATCCAGGGCACGCGGCTCAAGTTGATCAAGCCCCGGCAAGAGGCCGCGAAATAAATCCAGACAGGCAGCAGGACGTTTCAGCAGTTCAGCCGCGGTGGTCGCCTCCTTCACCTCCAGGGCCGATACACCAAAAAGGCCGGATTGCTCAGGCGTTATGCGGCATTGCTCCAGCATCCGGCGGCCAGCCTCCATATGCTCCAATTTTCTCGCCAGCCTCCGCGAACGCTCGCCGTCCAAGAGGCCAAGCTTTTCCGCCAGGGGCGACAGGCGCAGATCAGCATTGTCTTCACGCAGGAGAAGCCGCCACTCGGCCCGGCTGGTGAACATCCGGTAAGGCTCGGTCACGCCCCGGCCGGTGAGGTCGTCGGCCATGACTCCGGTGAGGGCCTCCGCGCGGGAGAGCGTCACCAGCGAGGCTCCCGAAGCTGTCCGGGCCGCGTTCAGCCCGGCCAGAAGCCCCTGGGCCGCCGCCTCCTCGTAGCCGCTGGTGCCGTTAACCTGCCCGGCCAGAAAGAGGCCCCGCGCTTTCAACGATTCAAAAGCGGGAGAAAGCTCGCGCGGATCGGAAAAATCATATTCAATAGCATAGCCTGGCCAGGCCAGTTCACATTCCTCCAGCCCCCGCATGGTGCGGAGCATGCCCAACTGCACGGCCGGCGCCAGACCGGTGGGTATGCCGCTGGGGAAAATGACGCCCTCCCCGTCCGGCTCCAGAAAAACATGATGGCGTTCCCTATTGGGAAAGTGGTGGATTTTATCCTCAATAGAGGGGCAATAACGCGGCGGCGCTGCCGCGCCTTCACCGCAATAGAAAATGGAATCTTTGAGCCCTTCCGCCACCACACGGTGCGTTTCAGGATTGGTCCAGGTCAGCCAGCAGGAAGTGATGTTGCGCACGTTGTCATTTAGAGATGAAAAGGGGCGGACACTATCCTGGCCGGGCTGCTGCTCCAGTGTCTCAAGACGCGCTGTCCCGGCTTTGATTCGAGGGGCGGTGCAGGTGGACAAACGTCCGATGGTGTGTCCCAGTGCGGCCAGAGAGAGGCTTAGGCGGTTGGACGGAGCCTCGCCGACCCTCCCGGCCGGGGTGGATTCACGCCCGCGCCAGGTCATCCCCCGCCAGAAAGTGCCCCCGGCCAGAACCACAGCCCCGGCTCTAAAAATACGCCCGTCAGCTAACTCCAGCCCACAAACTCGGCCGCTTTCCACCAGCACTTCAGAGGCCTCACCTTCAAACACAGTAAGGTTATCCTGGTCAAGTGCCCAGTTCCGGGCCCCGACGCAATATTCGACCCGGTCGACCAGCATCCTGGTGGAGCGCGCGGCTGGTCCCTTGCTTTCGCCCAGGGTGCGGCACTGGATTGCCGCCAGGTCCGCCATTTGGCCGCAAAAACCACCCAAAGCATCCACCTCGCGCACCAGCCCGCCTTTGGCCGGTCCGCCGAAAGCGGGGTTGCAGGACAAAACGCCAATAGTGTCAATCCGCTGGGTGACCAGAAGCGTGGCCGCACCCAGCCGGGCGGCGGCCAGGGCCGCTTCCAGTCCGGCGTGGCCGCCTCCGGCCACTATCACATCACACTTCATACCATAACTCCTGAAAACGGCCGCCAGGCCAGCAATTCTCAAAGTAAACTTTTCCCTTGAACTTACAGCTTGCAGCTGCACAAAAAGCGTGGTTTTGTTCCTCAAGTGGCTTTTTTTGCCGTCAAAACCAGTCGCTGGCGCTCCGTCTCCCCTCTCGGGTCGACCTGCTATTTTAAAATATCATCTACTTTGAGAATTGCTGCCGCCAGGCAGCCCTGTTTTTATTGCGCGGTAATTATACAGGATGTCGGCCAAATAAAAAAGCGGCGGAAAACCGCCGACTGATACTGAGGAGTAGTTGGGGTCTGTTTCGCCAGTTTTGAAAGGCAAAGAGCTGGCGGCACAGGGGCGGGATTTTCTGCCAGACGAAGCGAAAGACAAAAAAATCAAGGGGATAACCCTAAAGGTAATCCCCATGATATTAAACGATGACAACGAAGCCCGTCAAAAAGCCGGGCCTGTGCACCTGCCTGCTAAACAATTACACCGGCCTTGCCGTCAGGCGTAAGTGTTGACCTTACCTCCGACACCGGTCATCATAGCGACGACTTCCATAGCCTGCGCCTGCTGTTGCACCTTGGTTTCCATTTCAGCCCCGACCTTGACCATTTTCATGGCCTGATCGACCTGCTGCATCTGGCCGCCCATCAGGGTACTGACTAGGTCACCGGGAATGCTGTTGGCAGTTTGAAATGTTCCCACACCATTCATAATAAGTCCCTCCTTGGTATGATTTGGCCGGTCCGATGGAACCGGATGGCCGACCTTGGCCACTCTCCCACCGCCTGATAAACAACCGAAAGGAGTCCGTATAAATTTATCGGCATGTTTTTTGGAAAACTTTAGTCTTTTTTTAGGTTTTTTTATGAACAAATGAGAGGTGTCCCGAAAGGCGGGTAAAAACACAAGACTATGACAGAACAGAGCGCAAATGATTTCACCGGGAAAATCAGGTCGCCTGAAAGTTCAGAGAAGATGGCCGCAAGGACTAACACCAGGCGGCCCAGTATTCAACAGGCACAATTTTGATGAGACAAGCTTGGCTGGGGAGCAAGCAAGAGCAGCAATTCTAATTATGGCCGACGCCGCCGCATAAAGCCGGGGTCGAGCGAAGCGAGACGGAGCGCCAGCGACTGGTTTTGACGGGAAAATAGCTGCTCGCGAAACAAAAACCACGCTTTTTGTGTAGCGGAGGGGCCGTAAGTTTAGGAAAAAGCCATAATTAGAATCGCTGAAGCAAGGGCCAGATGCTTGACACTTTCTGATCCCCAGAGAGGCAGTCGGCCAGAATCCGCCTTACTCGTCGAAGTCCACCATGGCTTTAAGTTCGCGTCCGACTTTAAAGAAGGGCAGCCTTTTGGGGGGAACTTCTATGGGTTCGCCGCTTTTGGGATTGCGGCCCACATACCCTTCATATTCCTTCACTTTAAAGGACCCCAGGCCGCGAAGTTCGGCCCGCCCTTCGGCGATGAGACCATCGGTGATGGAATCAAAAAAGATGTTAACGACCTGTTCGGCCTGCTTTGAAGACAATAGTGCTTCTTCGGCAAGTTTTTCAACAAGCTGAGACTTATTCATGGAGTGCCTCCTGTTTGCGTTTTCACTATTATACTACGGTCTCTTATCGATTTCAATACTCTTAAGTCCATGTAATTTTTATTTTTATGGCTCAAATTTATATGGCCAGGCCACCTCATAATTACCAACTTCAACTATAGGTAAACTATACCTGAATCCTTTTTAAATATAGAACTTCAAGCCAAACCAAGCCAGATAAGATTCCACAACCACAGTTACTTGCTTAACCAACTCCGTTGCCCCCCTGAAGTATCCGGCTGCTAACAAAAATATGCTCACCTCAACCAATGAACCTAAGTTATATCTAAAAGCAAATACTAATTTTTCTTAAAAGGCATTCAGTCGCAAACCATAATGACATCAGTTTCATTTATAAAATTCTTACCTTAACTACTGGTCCGTAATAATTAGGGTAATTGCTTGGAAACAGCAAAGGTAAAACCCGGCCGTGCGGGCGAAAAAATTCTGACGTCGCTCGTAATTTTCTCTGATTCCCGGCCGGGTGGCTTCACGAGAGGTTTGTGAGTCCGTGCCCGTCCGGGGAGTAAAATTACGAGCGACTTACAGAAAATTTTTCGCCCGCCCGGCCTGATCAGTGTCGGCGTTTGGGTGGGGAGGCTTATGCGATCTTCTTTTGTAAGCCGCCCTCCGCGTTTTACCTTTGCCGCTCGCGCGCCATTGCCTTGCCTGAATCACCCGGGTAGCTTGATCTTTGTTAATAACTTGTGATATCATAGTAAAGTTATAGCTATAGTATTGGGTCTGTTGACGCCGAACCCGTAATATTATGAAATAATCGGGAATATTAATGAACTCACCACTTGCATTTTTACTGACTCCGGTGGCCAAACTGGGCGGGCTGACGATCGAAGCGCTCTTCCACCTGGGCAGTTATTCCATATTATTATTCAGGGCCCTCTTCTCCGCCGTCATCCCGCCCTGGCGGCTGCGCGGCATCTTTAAACAGATGGAAACCGTGGGCGTTGATTCTATTTTTGTTGTGGTGCTCACCGGGTTGTTCACCGGCGGCGTCTTCACCCTTCAGGTTATTTACGGCTTCCGCATGTTTTCGGCCGAAAGCATGGTCGGCCCCACAGTGGCCCTGGCCATGTGCCGCGAACTGGGCCCCGTCCTGACCGCCCTGATGGTCACCGGACGCGTTGGCAGCTCCATGGCCGCCGAGCTGGGAGCCATGCGCGTCACCGAACAGATCGACGCCCTTACCGTCATGGCTGCCGATCCGGTCAAATATCTCATCAGCCCGCGTATCATCGCCGGGGTGCTCATGCTCCCGCTCCTGACGGCTATTTCCGACTTCACCGGCATTCTGGGCGGCTATGCGGTGGCCGTGGCCAAAGGCGTGGACCCCGGCCAGTTCGTGGCCCGCATTCAGGAAAACGTGGCCTTGAGCGATATTGTCAACGGCCTGATTAAAAGCGGCGTTTTCGGCCTGATTCTGTCGTCGGTGGGCTGCTATATGGGCTATTTCACCAAGGGCGGCGCCGAGGGCGTCGGCCGGGCCACCACCTCAGCCGTGGTCATCAGCTACGTCGCCATTCTTATCAGCGACTTTTTGATGACGGCCATAATGTTCTGATGAGCGCCCCGACCGTCAAAGTCCGGGGGCTGTACAAAAGCTTCGGCCCGGCCAAGGTTCTCGATGGCATAGATGTAGATCTGGCGCCGTCCAGGATTAATTTCATTATCGGCCAGAGCGGCGGCGGCAAAAGCGTCCTATTGAAGCATCTGGTGGGCCTGTTGGAGCCGGACAGCGGTGAAATCTGGTATGACAGTCGGCAGATGGTCGGCCGGAGCCGCCACGATTGGGACGCCCTGCGGCTGAAAATGGCCCTTCTTTTCCAGGACGGTGCGCTGTTCGATTCCATGAGCGTGGGCGAAAACGTCAGTTTTCCCGTCTGGATTCGCGGCCTGGCCGCCAAAGAAGAAGCCGCCCGCCGCGCCAAAGAGCGCCTCAGGGAGCTGGATATGGCCGACGCTTTCAACTTTCGCCCCAGCGACCTGTCAGCCGGCGAGCGCAAGCGGGTGGCCCTGGCCAGGGCCTTGATAATGGAGCCGGAAGTCCTGTTTTTTGATGAGCCGACCACTGGCCTTGATCCGCTTTTGAGCGAACAGGTGGACGAACTGATCAAACTGACTCTGGAGCGTACCGGAGCCACCCTGGTAGTGGTCAGTCACGATATTCCGGCCACGCTGACTCTGGCCCATAATATTGCCATGATCAACAACGGCAGAATAATTCTCAGCGGCCCGCCGGAGGTTTTTCGCCAAAGCGATGATCCGGCCGTCCGGCAGTTTCTGGCCGGGGAGGCCGAAGGCCCCATCGGCTTTTTGGATTGATGTGTGTGATCCCTGGGAATAAAGACGTAAATTAATATAATATTTGGTGATTCAATGTATAAATCCTCCACAGAAATCAAAGTGGGCCTCTTTATGCTGGCCGCTATCGGCATTTTCGTCTGGATGGCGGTTCGGCTGGGCGGCTTCAGCATCGGCTCCGCCGATACCTATCAGCTATCCACCGTCTTTCCCACGGCGGCCGGGCTAAAAAGGGGCGTAGCCGTTGAGGTGGCGGGCATTCAGGTGGGCACGGTCATCCGCATTGAATTGTATGACGACCAGCAGGCCCTGGTGACCATGGCCATTCAGGACGGCATCCGCCTGCCGCAGGACAGCACGGCTTTCATCCGGGCCTCCGGCGTTTTGGGCGATAAGTATGTGGAGCTGGTGCCCGGCCACCCCACAGAGGAAAAGCTGGCCGACAACGATATGATTATGAACGCCAAAGCCTCGGCCGACATGAGCGAGTTATTTGAAAAGCTGGGCGGCATAGCTGACGACATCAAGAAAATCACCGGCCCCATGGCCGAGGGCAACACCGGCTCCGACATTCAGGAACTGGTGGCCAACCTCAAGGCCGTCAGCCAGCGATTGGACACACTGGTGGCTGATAATGAAAGCGGCCTGAAGGAAACCCTGGTCAACCTCAATGAATCGATGAGCAACCTCAGGGAAATCACTGATAAAATAGCTTCCGGCCAGGGTACCCTGGGCCAGTTGATCAATGACGACGGGGCCATGCGCGAAATCAGGAGCGCCCTGTCCTCCATTCAGGGCATTGCCGGCAAAATCAATGACGGCGAGGGCACCCTGGGCCGTCTGGTCAATGACGAAACCACTATCGACAAGATTGACCAGGCCCTGACCGGCATTAATAATTATTTGGAAAAAGAGGATAAATTTAAAGTTTTTGTGGAATACCGGGCCGACTACCTCACCCGCCATGATTATTTGAAAAGCACGGTCAACGTCCGCCTCCAGCCCGCGCCTGACCGCTATTATCTTCTGGGTGTGACCGGAGACTACTTTGGCAGCTACAGCCGCACCGACTACAAAAATAAAGAAGGACATACCGTCCGCACCAGCACCAAGGAAAAATGGGAGCGCAACAAGCTGAAATTCAACGCCCAGATAGCCAGACGTTTTTACGATGTGGTCATCAGGGGCGGTCTGATTGAGTCGGGAGCCGGTTTTGGCGTCGATTACTACCTTGACGATGACAATTTAAAGCTTACCTTTGAAATGTTCAGCGGAGATTTCGACCACAATCCGCATCTGCGGGCTGAGGCCAGCTATAACATCTGGAAAATATTCTACGTTTCGCTGGGCTATGACGACTTTATCAGCGACCAGCATCGGGCTTCACCTTTCGTGGGCTTCGGCTTCGCTTTCAGTGACGACGACCTCAAATACCTCTTGAGCGGGGCCTCGTCCATACTGTAGTAGATAAATCCGTACAGGGTATACTGCCCATTAGCAAGCAATGCTTAAAGCTAATGGGCAGTGTATCGGTAAAAAAGCTGAACTGATAACTTAGACGGTGGCTTTCCATAATTCTAATTATGGCGTTGACGCCGCTTATCGCGAGGGTCGAGTCCTCGAGACGGAGCGCCAGCGACTGGTTTTAAAGCTATCACGGTAATTCGCGAAGCAAAAACCACGCTTTTTGCGTAGCTCCGAGCTACAAGTTCAAGGGAAGAAGCCATGATTAGGATTGCTTGGCCGCTTTAAAAAAGCGCCGCCGCAAAAAGGGGTTGAAGCGGGCCTTGCCCGCATGTTACAATGCACAAAAATAGGGATATTATCCATGCGCCTTTATCAGCCTGTGATTCACTGTCGCATGAAATACGAAGTGCCCAAAAATTGAGGATGCTGCTGCCTGCCCCAGGGACGCGGCGTTAAGAAAGTAATATGAGCGTTAAAAAATCGGAATTATCAGTAGATACGTCATCAGCTAAACCACAGAAAATCATGGTGGTCGATGATGAAATTCTAAACCGCAAACTTATTGAAGCCATGCTGAAGCCTCAGGGCTATCAGGTCATGGTCGCGGTTGACGGCGAAGATTGCCTGTCAAAAGTGCAGCAGGAGGCGCCCGATCTGATTCTGATGGATATCATGATGCCCAACATGAACGGTTTCGAAGTGGTCACCAGGCTCAAAAGCCAGGAACATCTGGCCCTTATCCCCATCGTCATGGTCACCGCCCTTCAGGATGTCAATGATCGGGTCAAAGCCCTGGAAGTTGGGGCCGACGACTTTTTGACCAAACCGGTGGACCGCATGGAACTCAGGGCGCGGGTTCGCTCCCTCTTAAAAGTCAAAGCCTATAACGACCATATGGTCAATTACCGGCAGGAACTGGAAAGTGAAGTGGCCAAGCAGACGCTGGAGCTGAAAAATGCCAGCATTAAAATAGCCGACGCCCACTCCAAACTGCGCGACGCCTCCCTGGAAACCATTTTCCGTCTGGCCAGGGCCGCTGAATATAAGGATGAAGATACAGGAAACCACATCATCAGCATGAGCCGCATCTCGGCCCTCCTGGCCGAAAGAATCGGCCTCAATTCTGATGTGGTGGAGCGTATCCTCTATGCCTCTCCCATGCATGACATCGGCAAAATTGGTATTCCAGATCGCATTCTTTTGAAAAACGGCCCTCTCAACGATGAGGAATGGTCCATCATGAGAATGCATACCATTTTCGGCGGTCAGATCCTGGAAGGCTCCAACATAGGCTTCCTGCGTCTGGGTGAAGTTATCGCCCTGACCCACCATGAAAAATGGGATGGTTCCGGTTATCCCAACGGCATTTCCGGCGCCCGCATTCCGCTGGCCGGGCGTATAGTGGCGGTGGCTGATGTTTTTGATGCCTTGATGTCCAAACGTCCGTATAAACCCGCCCTCACAGTGGAGCAGACCGTGGACATCATCAAGGCTGGGTCCGGCTCGCATTTTGATCCTATGGTGGTTGATATTTTTCTTGAAAACCTGAAGGATATCATCAAACTTTGGGAAAATGCACAGGCCGAGCAACATATTGTGCTGGATAAGAGTCATAATCTGGACACAATTCATATTTCTTAAGCCATGCAGGCTTTTCCCTTGAAATTGTGGAACTTGAGAGACGCTGTCTGTGGTTCGCCATTCTGACGGCGTCTTTTTTTTACTGATGCACGGTCAATATGCCCTGAACGGGCGGCAGTCAGTGCGTGCTGATGCTCCACAAATGAACCTTTTTTACCGCCGCACAGTCAACCTGCCCTGAACAAGGGGCAGTCAGTGCGTGTCATAATTTCATTTTATCAACCAATCCGGGTCCTATCAGATTCAGTAGTCCGGCTGAGATTTTATTGATTGCTTTCAGGAGAAACGCAGCATGGCTTCCACACAACCTCTGAGGCTTTTTTTCCTTCGACACGGGCAGACCGAGAGTTCCGGCGGATATCCGCCTTTCAATGGCTGGCGCGACGCCCCTCTCACGGAACTTGGTCAGCGTCAGCTTGATCATGCGGCTGAAGCCCTCTCGCACATCCCCTTTGACGCGGTGTACTCCAGCGACTTGAGCCGGGCCATGTATGGCGGCCGGCGCATTGCGGAAAAGGCTAATTTGGAGCTGAAGGTTGAATCCCGCTGGCGCGAAATAAATTTCGGCCGATGGGAGGGAATGACATATAAGGAAATATATGCCGAAGCCCCGGAGCTGATCACCAAAATTTTCAGCCCTGAAGGATTTGACACACCTTTCCCCGGCGGGGAGAGTTTAGCGGCTTTTTTCCAGCGGATAAGCCGGGCCATGGATGAACTTCAGGCCGCGCACCCTGCTGGCGGCCGCATTGCCCTGGTGGCCCACGGCGGGGTCTGCAAGGCCTTGTGCGGACGCTTTCTCAAATCATCTCTGGAAACGGCCTGGGCCATCTGGCAGGATTTCGCGGCCATTAACGTTGTGGACATCTATCCTGACGGCCGCATAATCACCCGTCTGATAAATGGCTGTTCCGGCCCGGAAGGATTCGACCGGCTGGCTGGGGCGGACATCTTCAAATGACAATTAAGGGGCTTTAAAGCCCCTTAAATTTTTTGATGACAAATCATTCAAAGAAAATCCCCTCATTGTTTCAAACAAGGAGGGGACGGAACAGATGACTTCACAGTCACATCAACTGCTCATTGAGTCGAGGAAGTCCTTATTGCTCTTGGTGCCGCGAATCTTGTCAAGCAGGAACTCCATACTGTCGACCGGGCTAAGCGGGCTGAGCAGTTTGCGGAGAATCCAAATGCGGTTCAGCTCGGTGTCCGCCAGGAGCAGATCTTCCTTACGGGTACCGCTGCGGTTAATATCCATAGCCGGAAAGACACGCTTGTCGCTCAATTTGCGGTCAAGATGGATTTCCATATTGCCGGTGCCCTTGAACTCTTCGAAAATAACTTCGTCCATACGGCTGCCGGTATCGATAAGGGCGGTGGCGATGATGGTCAATGAACCGCCCTCTTCCACGTTACGCGCCGCGCCAAAAAACCGTTTCGGCCGATGCAGGGCGTTGGAATCCACACCACCGGACAGAATCTTGCCCGAAGGCGGCACCACTGTGTTATAAGCTCTCGAAAGTCTGGTGATGGAATCCAGCAAAATTACCACATCATGCTTGTGTTCGACCAGACGCTTGGCTTTTTCAATAACCATATCGGCCACCTGGACATGGCGGGTGGCCGGTTCGTCAAAGGTTGAGCTGATGACTTCCCCCTTGACTGAACGCTGCATATCGGTAACTTCCTCGGGGCGTTCGTCGATCAGCAGCATGATCAGGATGGTGTCGGGGTGATTTTTGGTGATGCTGTTGGCGATATTCTGGAGAAGAATAGTTTTACCGGTGCGGGGCGGGGAGACAATCAGGCCGCGCTGTCCCTTGCCGATGGGGGTCATCATATCCATGATGCGCATGGAATAGTTCTTGGCGTCGGTCTCCAGCTTGATGCGTTCCTGGGGATAGAGCGGGGTGAGGTTATCAAAAAGAATCTTGTCGCGGTGGCTCTCTTCAGGGTCCTCAAAGTTGCATTGTTCAACCTTCAAGAGTGCGTAATAACGCTCGCTCTCCTTGGGCGGCCTGATTTGCCCGGTAACGGTATCGCCGGTGCGCAGGTTGAACCGCCGCACCTGGCTGGGCGAAACGTAAATATCGTCCGGTCCGGGCAGGTAGTTCGATTCCGGCGCCCGCAGAAAACCGAAGCCGTCCGGCAATGTTTCCAGAACGCCGCCGCCGAAGATCATGCCGTTGTGTTCAGTCTGGGCCTGAAGGAGCGCGAAGATCAACTCCTGCTTTCTCAGGCCGGTGGCCCCTTCAATTTTGAATTCTTTGGCCAGCGCGGTCAGATCGCTGATTTTCATTTTCTTCAGATCAGAGAGATCCATTTTTTCTGTCATAACTTATTAACCTGCGTATAATGGCCTGGGGCCTTGAGTTGGACCGCCCGAAAACACAGCCCTCCCAGGGAGGACCGAGATGGGTCGGCCGGGATGATCGTCGGTGGATTACGGATTGAACCCCGGACGGTGGCAGCGGCCGGAGAGTAGCGGATTCACATAATTAAAGAAGGGGATACTCAGGGCGAACGTCAAGGGCTTGAAGTTGCCATACTGGGAGTCATGAATAGTTGCGTCATTTGACTGAGATGTCTTATGGGCAAAAATTCTGACGCCTGGTAAAAAACGCGCCTGAATATGCGTGGTCTTTCATTTCAAACTTTAAGTCTGGAGCAATGTCGAAATCAGATTTTCGTTCCTTATGAGCGGCTGAACCGTAGAGGGGGTGCAGTCGAAAAAAACTGTCATGTTGAAGATCAGGCTATTCTGAATGTCGATAGTCAAGAGTTTAATCAGACCCGGTTGCGGCAATTCTAAAAGTAAACTTTTTCCCCTGAACTTGTGGCGTGCAGCGGCACAAAAAGCGTGATTTTTGTTTCGCGAGTTGCTATTTTGCCGTCAAAACCAGTCGCTGGCGCTCCGTCTCCCCTGTGGGTCGACCTGCTATTTTTAAATTGCCGTCTAAGTTGAGAATTGCTGACCCGGTTGTTCGATCGTTACCAATCAAACCCGCCGAAAGAAGGAAACTGACGTGTTTAGAGGCAATATAAATTCAAACCGCCCCAATGTCAAGCAATATGTGTGCGTGTGCGTGGCCCGCACGGGGCTATGTCTGGGTGAGTCCTTCCCGGGGCGCTGGTTTTGGCGGCCATCATCGTATTAAGAGCGTTGCCCCCTTGGCTGATAACACGGCCATAGTCAAGGGGGCCACACTCTTAATACGATGATGGCCGCCGCAATTAACTATTACGGGAAGGACTCACCTAGACGAAGGATGCGCAAGCATCCGTGGGTCCAGGGCTATGCCCTGGTTATGGCTTGGAGGATTTCGTTTAGCCAGGGGGCTTCGATGGATTCCACTTGGCCCTCGTCACAGGCTTTGGCGAAGGACGGGTCCAGCGGCAGACGGGCCACAGTCTTGATGTTGAAACGGGCGGCGGTCTCCTCCACATGGCTCTTGCCAAAAATGTCGGTCTCACGGCCGCAGTCCGGGCATTTGAAAAAACTCATGTTCTCAACCAGCCCCAAGACAGGGATGTTCATCATCCGGGCCATGTTCACAGCTTTCTCCACTATCATGGTCACCAGTTCCTGCGGCGAGGTGACTATGACCAGCCCGTCTAACCGGATGGACTGATAAACCGTCAGCGGCACATCGCCGGTTCCGGGAGGCATGTCAATAAACATATATTCAGCCTCACCCCAGATTACATCAGTCCAGAACTGTTTGACCGCCCCGCCGATGACCGGGCCGCGCCAGACCACCGGATCGGTTTCATTATCTATCAGAAGGTTCAGGCTCATGATGTCTGTGCCGCCCTGGCTTCTGACCGGATACAACCCCAATTCACTCATGGCGGCCCGCTCTTTGAGGCCGAAGATGCGGGGGATGGAGGGGCCGGTGATGTCGGCGTCCAGAATGGCTGTGCCGTGCCCTTGGCGCTTCATGGCCGAAGCCAGAAGAGCCGTGACCAGGGATTTGCCCACCCCGCCCTTGCCGCTGACCACGCCGATGACCTTGCCGATGTCGGACAGTTCATGCGGCTTGGCCACAAAATCTTCAGGACGCATCTGGCCCTGTCCGGCCGAAGGGCAACCCCCGGCCGGGTTTTGCTCCGCCTGCCTTTCCGAACAGTCGGAGGCGCAGGATGAACAGCATTGATCGTTACAACTTTCGCTCATTATTATGAACTCTCCTTTTGCTTATTTAAACTTTTTCCCTTCAACTTGCGGCCCGCAGCTACGCAAAAAGCGTGGTTTTTGCTTCGAGAGTTGCTACTTTGCCGTCAACACCAGTCGCTGGCGCTCCGTCTCGCCATCCATGGCTCGACTGCTATAAATATGGCGTTTTCCCTTGAACCGGCCGTTCGTAGCTACGCAAAAAGCGTGGTTTTTGCTTCGCCAGTTCCTACTTTGCCGTCAACACCAGTCGCTGGCGCTCCGCCTCGCCATCCATGGCTCGACTGCTATAAATATGGCGTTTTCCCTTGAACCGGCCGTTCGTAGCTACGCAAAAAGCGTGGTTTTTGCTTCGCCAGTTCCTACTTTGCCGTCAACACCAGTCGCTGGCGCTCCGCCTCGCCATCCATGGCTCGACTGCTATAAATATGGCGTTTTCCCTTGAACCGGCCGTTCGTAGCTACGCAAAAAGCGTGGTTTTTGCTTCGCCAGTTCCTACTTTGCCGTCAACACCAGTCGCTGGCGCTCCGTCTCGCCATCCATGGCTCGACTGCTATAAATATGGCGTTTTCCCTTGAACCGGCCGTTCGTAGCTACGCAAAAAGCGTGGTTTTTGCTTCGCCAGTTCCTACTTTGCCGTCAACACCAGTCGCTGGCGCTCCGTCTCGCCATCCATGGCTCGACTGCTATAAATATGGCGTTTTCCCTTGAACCGGCCGTTCGTAGCTACGCAAAAAGCGTGGTTTTTGCTTCGCCAGTTCCTACTTTGCCGTCAACACCAGTCGCTGGCGCTCCGTCTCGCCATCCATGGCTCGACTGCTATAAATATGGCGTTTTCCCTTGAACCGGCCGTTCGTAGCTACGCAAAAAGCGTGGTTTTTGCTTCGCCAGTTCCTACTTTGCCGTCAACACCAGTCGCTGGCGCTCCGTCTCGCCATCCATGGCTCGACTGCTATAAATATGGCGTTTTCCCTTGAACCGGCCGTTCGTAGCTACACAAAAAGCGTGGTTTTTGCTTCGCCAGTTGCTACTTTGCCGTCAACACCAGTCGCTGGCGCTCCGTCTCGCCATCCATGGCTCGACTCCCGTTATATGTGCGGAGTTGGCTATAATTAGAGTTGCCCGCTATCAAACCATCAAGAAAGCCGACCAGGCAGCCGCCGGGAGAAATGTTTTTGCCCGGCTCCGGTGACTAAAGACCCCCGGAACCGGAGCCGGGCAAAAACATTTCTCCTGGCGGCGCCCGCCCGCTACTCTACAGGAGGCACGATGCTAGACCAGTTCCTTTAAGGCGTTTTTAAGTCCCTCCGCAAAGGACTGACGGCGATCACGCACGGTCTGTTCATCCGGCACGAATTCAATGGCCCGGCTGGGGCAGGCGGCCGCGCAGCGCGGCTGGCCTCCGCACTGGTCGCACTTCACGGCCCGTCGCAGAGAGGGGCTGTAGGACACGTTGCCAAACGGGCAGGACATGACGCACATGCGGCAGCCAATGCAATTTTCCGGCTTCATTTCCACCACCCCGCTTTGAGCGTTCCTGGTCAGCGCGCCAGTTTTGCAGACGGCCAGACAGGGCGCGGAATCGCACTGGAAGCAAGTTATGGGCACCTGCCCGCCATCGCGAAAAAAAGCTACCCCAATTTTTGAGGGCGCGGGGAAGTGTTCAGACCAATCGCGGCTGGCGCAGGCCAGTTCACAATTCAGGCAGCCGATACAGCGCGATGGGGTCACCAATAGAGTATTCATGGGAACCTCCTCAGGCCGTCAGCCCCAGAGCCTGACGCTTGCCGCTAATGAGTTCATCGAGCTTGGCCCCGGCCTGGATCGGGTCCGGCTCCACCATAAAAGCCGCGCCCACTACGCCATTGAGGCCGGAAGTGGCCAGTTCGGTAATAAAGGGGCTACCCAGAATCATGGGCGGGAGGCCCAGATGAGTGGTAATGCCGCTGGCCACGGCATAGAGGCCTATGGCGGCCGCTTTTTCAGAATACCATTCCGGCGCGCTGGCCGCCACAGGCAAAGCGCTGATGTCGGTTCCAAGGGCCTTGGCCAGAACCGCGCAAAGCTGAATGATGCGTGAATTGTCGACGCAGCTGCCCACATGGAGAACCGGTGGAATCCCCAGTGAACGGCAGACCCCGGCCAGCCCTTCCCCGGCCAGGTGCGCCCCTTCCGGCATCAAAAGCCCGGCCTTGCCCATAGCGCCGGTGGCGCAGCCGGTCACCAGCACCAGGATGTCGCGCTTGATCAATTCTTTGGCCAGGGTCACATGGCCGTAATCCTGCTTTACTTTGGGATTGTTGCAGCCGACAATGCCCACCGCGCCGCGTATGGCCCCGCTTTTGATAGCCTCAATCAGAGGGGTGGGCGTGCCGCCGAGTGCGGATACAATGGCCTCATTGGAAAAACCGGAGGTGATTTCCACCGGCTCCACCGGGATATCCACCCGGCTCTGGTCACGCTTTTTGTAAGCCTCAACCGCCATGGCCACGGCCTGACCGGCCAGTTCGCGAGCGTTGGAGGGTTTGAAGTCCAGAAACGTGGAACCAGGGAAACGGGCCTTGTCGCTGGTGGCGATAAATTTGGTGTGATAGCACTGCGACAGATTGACCAGGCTGGGCATAATGCACTGATAGTCGGCCACAATGGCCTCAACCGCGCCGGTGACTATGGTCAGTTCCGTCATCAGATGGTTGCCGGCCAGGGGTATGCCGCGACGCATCAGAAGCTCATTGCCGGTACAGCACAGACCAGCCACATTGATGCCGTCGGCCCCGGCCTCCCTGGCGGCCGTGACCATTATCGGATCGGCGGCGGCGGCCAGAATCATTTCTGAAACAATGGGGCTGTGGCCGTGCACCAGAATATTGACCATGTTCTTTTTGATTACGCCCAGATTGACCCTGGAGGCCGTTGGTTTGGGGGTTCCGAAGATGATGTCGGAAATCTCGGTTCCGCACATGGAGCCGCCCCAGCCGTCGGCCAGAGCCACCCTGGCTGAATGGAGGCACAGCGACACCGGATCGCAATCCACGCCCATGTGGGTGCGGTGGAGCATTTCCACCGGTTCACGGTCAATGCCGCGCGGCGTTATTTTCAGCTTGTCCCACAACTCACGGCGGACCTGGGGCACGCGGGGCAGGAAAGCCAGCCCCCGGCTGAAGCTGCCGTAATCCTCACCAAGGCGGGCGGCCAGAGCGGCCGCGACTTCAGTCACCCCTCCTTCAGATGAGACGCCCACCTCGGCCGCGATGCGGCGAAGCTTTTCCTCGTCCCGCACCTGGTAGGCGCTGGTGGTTCCGGCCCCGATTTCATGCAGAACTTCCACCAGGTCACGGCCATGATCGGAATGGGCGGCCGCGCCTCCGGCCACGAAACGGCCGAAATTGCGGGCCACGGTCAGAGCAGCGTCCGCCCCGCAGACGCCCTTGTCGCGATCCAGGCCCGGAATTATCCGGCATGGCCCCATGATACATTTTGAGCACGACAGGCCCATCTCACAGATATTGCACTGAGGGGTCTGCTTTTCCAGCCGGTCCCAGGCCAGTTCCAGATTTTCCCGGCGGGCCTTGTCAATCAAATGCCCGGCCTCATCGGCCCACATGGAGCACTCGGCCGCTGTCTTGTGAAATTCCGACATGTTTTCCTCCCCTGGCTGAAAAGCGCCGCCTCCCACAGCAACGCGAATTATTACCGGCGCACGGTCCAGCTATTCTAATTATGGCTTTTTCCCTTGAACTTACGGTTCGTAGCTACACAAAAAGCGTGGTTTTTGTTTCGCGAACGGCTATTTTTCCGTCAAAACCAGTCGCTGGCGCTCCGTCTCGCTACGCTCGACCCTGGCTTTATGCGGCGGCGTCGGCCATAATTAGAATTGCTGCGCACGGTCAACCCGCCTTGAACTGCGGACGACAGTGCGTGTCAGTATTCAGTAAATGACCTTTTCATATCAGCCGCCATCAGACGGCGGCGGCATTGAGCGCATATTTCGTTGGCCGCGAATTCAGGCCTGGACAATTGCCCGGGCGTTGCGTAAGGACGCCCGCATTCACAGCAGCGTACCATTTCAAACTCGCGCCCCCAGATGGAGCGCCGACCATGCTTTTCCGAAAAAACTATCTTTCCCGTGGGGCAGACCGCAGCGCAGGCCAGGCAGCCTATGCAGTCATCCGGCGCGGTGAAAAAAGGCCCGGTTACAGACCGCTCCGCGCCGCGCCCGGCAAAACCAATGGCGGCCGTGCCATTGATCTCACAAGCCCGCACACAACGCCCACAGCGGATGCAAAGGTCGTCATCGCCCTTAAAGCGCTCTTCAGGAGTCACGCCATACTCCGCGGCTAAAGCCATCAGGCGCGGTGAAGAGGGGCAGCGGTCCACCAGCATTTCCAGCACAAAAGCCCTGGCCCGCCGGATGTCTTCATTGTCCGTTTCCACCACAAAGCCGTTTTCGCGCAGTGGGTACATACAGGACGTCACCATCCGCCCATTGATCTCCACCAGACACAGGCGGCAATTGCCGTCACCCGGCAGCCCTTCATGGTGACAAAGGGTGGGCACGGACCGGTTTAAAAGACGGACAGCCGCCAGGATAGTAGTGTCACGGGCCACTTCCACAGCCTGACCGTCAATGAGGCCCTCCACCAAATCGAGATGTGACTGACAATTCAACATCATCGCCTCACCCCCTGGGCCGGGCCACGGCGGCCCGGAAGTGGCAGGCCTTCAGGCAGGCCCCGCAAGCTATGCAGGTGTTCTGATTAATCCCCTGCGGTTTCAGGCCCGAACGCTTGACCGCTCCGCACGGGCAAACCCTGATGCAAGCCCCACAGCCGACACAGCGTTCGGTATCGATGAACGGTTCATATAGGCCGGCGCAGCGTCCGGCCCGGCAGAAATGTTGTTCTTCGTGTTCGCGGTATTCGTCCTCAAAATATTTTATAGTGGACAACACCGGGTTGGCCGCCGACTGGCCCAGACCGCAAAGCGCGGTTTTCGAGAGCATTTCCGACCACCTGATGAGGCGGTCGGTATCGCCTTTTTCAGCTCGCCCGCCGCACAGGTCTTCCAGCACTTTCAGCATGCGCGGCAGGGCTTCGCGGCAGGGAGCGCATTTCCCGCAGGATTCGCCGACCAAAAATTTGGTGAAATAGCGGGCCACATCCACCATGCAGGTCAGATCGTCCATAACGATGAGGCCGCCGGAACCCATCATGGCCCCGGCTTCGGCCAGATGATCGAAATCCACCGGCAAATCCAGGCAGGAGCGCGGCAGGCATCCGCCGGAAGGTCCGCCGCTCTGCACAGCCTTGACCTTGCGCCCCGGCTGAGGTCCGCCGCCGACATCCATTACAAACGACCGGATAGTGGAACCCAAAGGCATTTCCACCAGCCCGCTGTTGCGGACGTCGCCCACCAGCGAGAAAATTTTGGTGCCGTAATTGTTTTCAGAGCCAATGCCTTTGAACCAGCCGGGCCCCTGAAGAATGATATGGGGCACATTGGCCCAGGTTTCCACATTCTGCAAGAGGGTTGGCGAGTCCCACAGGCCGCGCTCGGTGGAGCGGACGTATTTGACGCGCGGGGCTCCGGCCCGGCCCTCGATGGAGTTCATCAAAGCCGTTGACTCGCCGCAGACGAAAGCGCCGCCGCCCTCCACCACTTCGATATCGAAATCAAAGCCGCTGCCCAGAATATCGCGGCCCAGGAGTCCCCGTTCGCGGGCCAGGTCCAAAGCGTTGTTCAGCCGGGCCACGCTGAGGGGATATTCGTGCCGCACATAGATAAAACCCTGCGACGCGCCAATAGCGTAAGCGCCTAGAATCATGCCCTCAATGATGGAGTGCGGATCGCCCTCCATGAGGCTGCGGTTCATGAAAGCGCCGGGGTCGCCTTCATCGCCGTTGGCCAGAACATATTTGATTTCACCGGGAGCCTGGCGGCAGGCTTTCCATTTGCGGCCGGCCGGAAAGCCGCCGCCGCCCCGGCCCCTAAGTGATGAGGCTTCAACGCGGCCGGAGACATCAGCCGGCGTCAGCCGAGCCAAGGCATAGCCAAGGGCATGATAGCCATAATGCTTTATATAGTCATCCAGCGATTCCGGGTTCATGTGGGCCATGCGGCCCATCAGATGCCTGGTTTGGCGGCGAAAAAAATTCAGGTCGTAACCTTTGCGGTGATTCTGTCCGGGGCTGAGCCTTTCCACCACCCGGCCGTTGATCATGGTTTCCTCTATGATATCGTGAGCATCCTCCGGGCGAACTTTTTGATAGAGGTAACCCCAGGGTTCGGCCGCGACCAGAGGGCCGCGGTCACAGAGTCCCTGGCACCCGGATAGATCGACCTTGAAGGATATATTGCCGGAGAGGCCATACCATTTGGCTTCTTCCCGGAGGGCTTTCAGCACATTAAGCCCTCCGGCGGCCAGACAGCCCGGCCCTCCGCAGACCCACAAGCGCCGGTAGACATCCGGGCGATTGACCAATTCGTGACGATATTTTTCCAGTTCCCTGGTGTTGGTGAAGCGCATATCACTTCACCTTTCCGAGCAGGTGCCGGGCGGAGGCGGCCGGGACATTGCCGTGGGTTTCATCGCCGACCATCACCACCGGGGCCAGAGCGCAGGCTCCCAGGCAGTTGACAGACTCCAGGGTATGGGAGCCATCGGGCGTGGTTTCGCCCAATTTTATGCCGAGTTCCTTTTCAAGTGAGGCAATCAGGGTTTCGGAACCACGTAGGTGGCAGGCCGTGCCGCAGCAAACTTTAACAACTGTTTCGCCTTTAGGGCGAAGAGATAGAGCGCTGTAGAACGTGGCTACGGCGAAAACTCTGGAGAGCGGCAGCTCCAGCTTTTCGGCCACCGCCCGAAGAGCTTCTTCCGGCAGATAGCGGTAGTGAGCCTGGATTAACTGAAGCAACGGCAACAACTGCCTCGCCTCGCCGGGTCTGGACTGAAGCAGATCTTCCAAAGGGTTCATAATCACCTCATGCCGATCTGGGGCTAATCGGCTGGTGTTTTAAGGTGTTGCTTATGGTGTTTTTAAAATGTCACTTATATTTTTCATATATACCATTTTTTAGCATAAATTAGCAAGGGATTGCGCCAGGGCGGGCGGATCTGGAGAAAACTTGGCCCGATCGGCCAACCAGAGGGCGCCGCCCTCTGGACTCCGGCTGGGGGAGGGCCCACGCGGGCCCTACCCCAGACCCCACCCGCGCCAAGGGGCAAGCCCCTTGGAACCCCAAGAGGTCAGGGTCAGATTTAACTTTCCCCTTCCCGCATCGCCGCAACTCGCTTCGCAAGCTCAGCTCAGACAAGCGGCGACGCTTTTTACTTTATCAGTTTTAACCGCTGTAGGTAGCTTCACGTAGGCTGTTACATTTTGCTATAGGCAGCTTCATTGGATGATTGTTGCTTCACGTATGTTCGGCTGAGTAATACTCACCCTCATAATTTTTTTCCAGCGCTGTAACCGGTGAGACTTCGCCGTCATTTTTTCTAATGAGCAACTACGTAATAAAGCAATAGGTAACAGAGAGACGCACAACCAACACTGGAAAGAACCTTTAAGGGGAAGCTGATTTAAGCCGAACATACGTGAACTACCATTCAGCCCATGAAGCTGCCTATCGCGGAATGTTTCAGCACAACGTAAAACTGCCTATAGCAACAGAAGCCGAGGCAGTATGAAGCGTTGCCGCTTGTCTGAGCTTCGTACCCGAAGCGAGTTGCGGCGACGCGGGAAAAAGTAAGTTGAAGCCGACACTGACCTCTTGGGGTTCCAAGGGGCTTGCCCCTTGGCGCGGGTGGGGTCTGGGGTAGGGCCCGCGTGGGCCCTCCCCCAGCCGGAGTCCAGAGGGCGGAGCCCTTTGGTTGGCCTTTCAGGCCAAGTCCTTTAATCACGCGGCCCTTTGGGCCGCATTCCACTTCTTAGATCTCACGGCGAAACACCCCAACCCGCCAGGCGGGGATTAGGATGTCGGTGGACAGGCGGATGAAAAACTCATCGGTCATGGCCGCCAGGCAATCGCGCGCCATTTCCTCGGGTGAATGCTCCAGAGGATAATCGGGGTCAAGGTGCTTTAGGAAATCAACCGCCTGCGGAAGCTGGGGTTCAGCGCAAAACTCTTCTGAGAGCCGCTCGAATAAAATAGTATAAAGCCGCTTGATCTTCGGACCGTCACTCTTGACCTGCGGGTTGTAATAAATCCTTTCACGATTGAATTGCTTCAGTTCCGTCAAAGCCTCAGCCACCGGCGCGGAAAACGCAATGAGTCCGTCCGGCTCACGCCCGGCACAGTTGCGCCGCAGATCGTCCACCAGCTTATATATAATCTGCCCGTTCGTGTCCCCCAGCACCTTTTTAACTGCGAGCGGCAACTCCCCACGCTTCACCAGCCCCACCTCAATAGCATCCTCCAGGTCGCGGCCCACATAACTGATGCTGTCACAGAGCCGCACCAGGCACCCCTCTGCGCTCATTGGGAAAATCGGGGCCAATGGATTCTCGCGCCGAAGGTTCAGCCTCCGGTCAAACTCTTCAAAGCTGATTGGTCCCTGGGGCCGCAAATTGGTGAAATCAGATTCGCCATCGTGGCAGAGAATGCCGTCCAGAGTGCCCAGAGTAAGATTCAGGCCCCGGCCGCGTTTCTCAATGCGCTCCAGAAAACGCACGCTCATAACCGCATGCACAAACCTGCCTAACCCCGCTTTCTGACACAGTTCCGAAAGATAATCCTCTCCGTCATGGCCAAAAGGGGCATGCCCAAGGTCGTGCCCCAGAGCAATGGCCTCAATCAGGTCGGCATCGAGATTCAACTCGCGGCCGATGGTGCGGGCAATCCGTGAAACCATCTGAACATGCAAAACACGGTGGGTTATGTGGTCATTCTTCAAGAGGTAGAAGACCTGCGTTTTATCTATATATCTGGTGTAGGCCAGCGAATGGAGTATCCGGTCGACATCCATGGCCCAAGGCTGACGGTGATCAAGGGCCTCCTGCTCCCCGCCTTCACGGCGGCGGCACTGTAGAAGCTTTTCCATGCTATTTCTCCAATATACCTTTATACAGGCTTCCAAATACGATACGGAAACCGTCTCTCTTCAAGAGGGCAGCCAGTTCCCCGGCCGCCTCTTTTTCATCGGGCGTATTCATTGCGTCAATCTGGTTCAGAAATATAAGCCGCGGATTCAAACCACTCCAGGCTGATTTGACGAAAGCCGCCGTCTGGCCCGGAGTCAAGGGTTGTTCCAAGTTTATCGGCCCTATGTGGGCGGCCACGATTTCCGGCCGGTGCACGGCCTCAGCCGCTGACAGAGTCAATGCGGTCAGACCCAGTACGGCCACCACAAATGATGGCCGGTCGGGCAGCACCGGCTCACCCGGCAGGTGAGCTTTAAGTGGGCGGCCCATTGAGCCGTCTGCCTCCACTAGAAGGGTCAGCCCGGATTTCTCCCGCATGGGCCTCAGCCAGCCGGGGTCAATCCCGCTGTATTTATCGTGCTCAAGGTCAGAGGGCGTGGACGGCCGCGTCAGGAGGAGGCGTTCACCGCGCACAGCCCGTGCGGCCGCCTCCAAAGCTTCCGCCTGATTCGAAGCCTCGGCTCTGGTCAGGCCCGGAAACTGCCAACGGCCAAGACGGGTGGTCACTGTAACCAGTGCCGGTGCGCCGTCCGCGTTGAGTTCCTTTTCCAGGGCCTCCAGAAGTCCGGTTTTTCCGCCGCCGCCTATGGCCGTTATGCAGTCCCCCTTGGGGATGAGGTCGCTGAATATCATAGTGCGCAGTATACACCATTTCAGGTGTTCTTGAATCCTCTTAGTGGGAGTTTAGTGTGCACATTGATTCCCACCTGGGTGTGCAATTGATTGCACCTTAATTTATTATCTTGAATTTATTATATATTTTATAGATTCGCACTTCAAATCGCGGCAATTTAGGATGAATTTAGGCTTGTGGATAGTGCATTTGAACTTCATAAGTGTGAATCTTAAGTAACGCCAGCAGAGTGTCTTTTTAGTAACTTATTGAATTTAAATGCGATTAACAGATGGCACAGCTATTGCTAAAGTAAAATATCAAGAAACGAACCGAAAGCTACAGGAGGTAGACACCATGAGCATCAATAATTACAACCCGGCCGATGAGAACCAGGAAAACGCAATTTTCAACGAAATGTCAAACTTCATTGACGTCAACGCCACCTACAACGATTTCATCACCGGCGAAGTGACGGTTGACAATGGTGAATTTTTCCCTGGCCGCGAACCCATTGTTGATTTTGGTGAAAGATGGTTCATTCAGAGCTGTGGGGAAGTCGGTCTGAACGTTTTCTATCACATATACATCGTCCGCCCCAGAGGGCGTGAGTTTCAGGTGACGCTGCCCTGGCTGGTCCAGGAAGCCTGCCCGCACTGCCAGGGGCAGGGCGTGGTCTACACCTGGAATTATGATAACTCCGCCTATGAAACCTCCAACTGCGAAGAATGCGGCGGAGAAGGCTGCCACAACTACGACAGCGAAATCGACCTTTTCATAGACGACAACCTTTGCGATCAGCCGGTCATCCGCAAGCGCAAGGCCGGCCGCTTCAACCCCCGCCTCGGACAGAGGGGGGATCTGGTCATCAACATAAGCTGGGTGGATCAACTCCCCCCCATCGGCGAGTCCGTAAACTGATCTTTTACCGGAGTGCGGTCAACACGCCGTCAACAGGCGGCGGACAGTGCACAGTAATCATAACCCTCTGACCTCAGGAGGTGACGACCAGAGATCATGATATCCGAATTTTGCCAAAAATCCACAATTGGAGGTTAATGCGGCTTATTAACCAAAACCCTTTCGCAGCGGAGGTGAAATACTCCTTAGGATTACAGTTCAATCCCTAACTTGGCCCCTATGGCCACAGAATTGGAAAGGAGGCGCCTATAAGGATTTGAAGAAATAATACGGAAGAATGGTTCACCAAAGGCGGAAAGGGAGATCAACAGATCTCCTTTTCCGTTTTCAATTCAAGTGTTTCGCATTAAGCAACAGTATTTTATGAATACCTTGACAAATCTCCTTGTATTGAGTAAAATTAAATAAATCACGGATAGTGAATGTATGTGTTGCAGTGTATTAATATTGCTTCACATTTAATGTTTTTATATGTTTAACTTAAAGTTGTTGTGTATTGCGGGACGCTTCCCCCGCTTTTCATAAACACGCCCGGTCTGATAGGCTGTTTTTTTAACATCTGTGAATAATTTAATAGGTAAGCCCATGGTCAAGCTCTTCCTGTCGCTGTTAATTAAGAATTATCGCGGAGGAATGCCGGCTGATCAGCGGGCTTAATTTTAAGGCGGGCACTTTGGTGAGCCTCTGCCTGCCGTATTTATTCAATCATATCTTCACGCCGCCTGGGGTTTGTTTACCGCCAACGGCGGCCAATGCGGCCCCAGGGGCCGCGCAACTGTGAATGAAGGAGTATTTCATGAGAAAAGCAAAGATTGTTCTGGCGGTTTTCGTTCTGATGCTGGCTATGGCCGCCCCCAGTTGGGCCGCCATGAGCCTGAAGGCCGGCCACACCCTGACCCCGGAGCATCCCTATCATCTCGGTTTGGTGAAATTCGGCGAAATCATTAAAGAGAAAACCGGCGGCGAAATCACTCTCGACGCTTTCCACAGCTCCCAGTTGGGCAGCGAACGCGAATTGATCGAAGCCATGCAGATGGGCACCGTCGACATGGCCGTTATCTCCACCGCCCCTCTGGCCGGTTTCACCAAGTCTTTTCTGGTCTATGACCTGCCCTTCATCTTCCCTGACAGCGCCACCGCCCACAAAGTGCTCGATGGCGAAATCGGCCAGAAATCCCTGGCCGACCTGGACAAAATCGGCATTATCGGCCTGGCTTTCTATGAGAACGGTTTCCGTCAGGTGACCAATTCCAAGCGCGCCCTGGTCAAGCCCGAAGACGCCAAAGGCCTGAAAATCCGCACCATGGAAAACAAAATTCACATGGCCTCTTTCCGCGCGGTCGGGGCCAACCCTGTGCCGATGGCTTTCGGCGAACTTTTCACCGCCCTTCAGCAGCGCACCATCGATGCCCAGGAAAATCCCCTGCCCATTATCTTTAACAACAAATTCTATGAAGTGCAGGAATTCTGCTCCATGACCAATCACTTCTATTCCCCCGCGCCGCTTCTGATGAGCAAGGCCGTGTGGAACAAGCTTACTCCCGAGCAGCAGACCATCTTCAAGGAAGCCGCCGTCGAAGCCCGCGCTTATCAGCGTGAAGAACTGGCCAAACAGGACGCCGCCTTTGTTAAACAGCTGGAAGAAAACGGCATGAAGATCAATCAGGTTGATCACGCCGCCTGGCTGAAAGCCATGGAGCCTGTTTACAAACAGTTTGAAAAAGAAATCGGCGCCGACCTGATCAAAGCGGTCCAGGACTCGGCCAACTAAATCAGGGGCCTTTGTTATGAAGGGCGGACTCACAAAGTCCGTTACATTTTGATGACAAAATCATTCCGTCGCAGCCATCAGCGGTTCAGCATCGTGAAAACGTGGTTTTCACGATGCGAGTAGCGGCTAAGCACTTAATATCAGTCGCTATCGCTCCGTCGCCTATGGCGACCTTTCCCGGCAGGATCAAATGATTGCGCTTCGTCGGGGGTTTGTCAGCAATCTGGGGCGGACTCGCAAAGTCCGCCCTTTCGTTTCAGGTCTTGTGAAAACCGCTTCCGAACCGCGTTCCGGTTTCCGGCCGAAAAGTTCCCACCCGCGAACAAAGGAGCTTCAGCCACTTCCCGGCCGAAACCCTCTATCGGTCGAAAGCGCCGCCTCGGACCCGTCCAGTGCGGACTGCGCACCCACGCACACAAAAGGATTATTATGAATTCTATATTGAAATGGCTGGAAAAGCTGGAGACGGCCCTGGTGACAGTGGCCTTGATCGGCATGACCATCGCCGTATTTCTTCAGGTTTTATTTCGCTTTGCCGGCGGTCTTGATTTTTATTTTGAAGCAAAAGGATTTGAGGAAGGGTTCTTACGTTCAATCACCGGCTGGTTCTACTACACCTCTTTGAGCATCCTGACCTGGACTGAGGAACTGGCCCGCTATTTCATGGTCTGGACAGTTTTTGTCGGCGCGGCCCTGGGCGCACGCCTGAGCGTTCATGTGGGCATTGAGGCTGTGGTCAATCTCTTCCCGGCCAAAATCACCCGCGCGGCCTACCTCATAGCCGGCGTCATATCAATGGTTTTTTGCTTTTTCGTCTGTTATTTCGGTTTCAACATGGTCAGCCACATCGGCGAAATGGGCCAGATTTCACCGGCCATGGAAATCCCCATGACCTGGGTTTACGCAGCGGTGCCCGTCGGCTGCTTTCTTATGGCCGTTCATTTCATGCAGGCCGCTATTGAAAAATATAAAAATTTCACCCCGGCCAAAAACTGCTGACCGCGATTCGCCATTTTTTATTCGACGGGAGTTTTAAATGCCTGATATAAGTACAGTGTTATTTGTCGTATTCATCATATTGCTAATTATTGACGTTCCGGTTTCAGTCAGTCTGGGCTGCTCGGCCCTGATTTCCCTGGCTTATTCCTCCGTTTTTATGGACAGCCCTCTGCCGCTGATGCTGGTGCCCCAGAAGATGGTCACCTCCGTGGATTCGTTTCCCCTCATGGCCATTCCCTTCTTTATGATTGCCGGCGCCCTGATGGAGCGCGGCGGCATTTCCCGGCGGCTGATCAACGTGGCCCAATCCATGATTGGCTCCATGACCGGCGGGCTCGGCCTGGTGACGGTTATGGCCTCCATGTTTTTCGCGGCCATCAGCGGCTCCGGCCCGGCCACGGTCGCGGCTATCGGCAGCCTCATGATCCCGGCCATGGTCAAGCAGGGCTATGATCACAGCTTTGCCGCCGCCACCCAGGCTTCGGCCGGTTATATCGGGGTCATCATTCCGCCCAGCATTCCGATGATCACCTATGGCGTGGTCACCGGCTCTTCCATCGGCACCCTGTTCCTGGCCGGTTTTCTGCCCGGCATGCTCATCGGCCTGACTCTGATGATCGTGGCCTATTTTGTTTCAAGGGCCAGAGGCTACTCCGGGGGCGATCCCACCAGCCTGGCCGTTTTCGGCAAGGCCATGAGGGAAGGTATCTGGGCCATACTCATGCCGGTGATTATTCTCGGCGGCATTTATGGCGGCTTCTTTACCCCTACCGAAGCGGCCAACGTGGCTGTGGTTTATGGATTCGTCGTTTCCTTTTTTGTCTATCGTGAACTGAAGCTGAAAGATCTGCCGGCCATATTAAAAACAGCGGCCGTCTCCAGTGCGATGGTCATGCTGCTGATTGCCACGGCCACCGCTTTCGGCGTTATTCTGACCAGGGAAAAAATTCCCGAGGCCATGGCCAACCTGTTCATCGAAATGACCCGCAACCCCATAGTCTTTCTGATGATCATCAACGTGTTCCTCTTGTTCATCGGCACTTTCATGGAAACAAACGCGGCCATCATCATCATCGCCCCCATTCTGTTCCCGGTGGTAATGGAACTGGGCATCGACCCCATCCATTTCGGCATCATCATGGTGGTCAACCTGGCTATCGGCATGATCACACCGCCCTTGGGGGTGAACATCTTTGTGGCCTGCGGAGTAACTAAATTGAAGGTGGAGCAGATTGTGGCCGCCAATTGGAAATATCTGTTCGCGTCCATTCTGGCGCTTCTGGCTCTGACCTATTTCCCCGGCATCACCATGTTTCTGCCGAAACTGCTTGGTAACTAAAGGAGGCTAGTATGCTGGTTAAACTACCCTGGCTGACTGGTGAGATTTCGGTTGAAATTCCTGACCGGAATCTGGCCGAAGTTCTCAGCCCCAATAAATATCCGCCTTTGGCGGATCTGGAAGCCGCCACCAACGCGGCCCTGGAGGCGCCCATTGGGCTCACGGCCATAAAGACATGGGCCAAATCAGGGCAGAAAGTGCTGATAGTCTCTGACGACAATACCCGGATGACGCCGGTGGCCCGGCTTCTGCCGCCTTTGGTGCGCCGCCTGAATGAGGCCGGAGTCCCTGACGGCGACATCACCGTGCTGATGGCTCTGGGCACTCATCGTTACATGACTGATGAGGAAATGATTCAAAAGGTCGGCCCGGAAATGTTCAGCCGTCTGACGGTCATTAATCATCTTTGGAAAGATGAGGCCAATCTGGCCGACCTCGGTTCCACTGACAGCGGCATACCGTTGAAGGTAAATAAGCTTCTGGTGGAAAGCGATGTGGTCATCGGCATCGGGGCGGTGGTTCCTCACCACATCCCCGGTTTTTCCGGGGGAGCCAAGATCATACAGCCCGGCGTATGCGGGCCGGTGACCACGGCGGAAACGCACCTTCTCTCCTGCCGGGGCGGCGGGGACAGCCTTTTAGGCCAGATTGACAACCCGGTGCGGCGGGATCTGGATGAAATGGGCCGCCGGGTGGGATTGTCGGCCATTATAAATGTGGTTCTGACGCCGGAAGGTGAACCGGTCGGAGTTTTCTTCGGCCATTACAGAGAAGCTTTTCAGACGGCTGTGGAGTTGGCTAAAAAGATTTACGGCGTTAAATACACCGTAAAACCGGACATCGTGCTCAGCAACTCCCACCCATGCGACCTGGATTTCTGGCAGGCCCACAAATCCCAGTATCCCGCCCAAATCATGGTCAAGCCCGGCGGAACCATTATTCTGGCCACTCCCTGCCCTGAAGGGATCAGTCCGGTGCATACGGATCTGAAAAATTTCACTCACTACGGCAGCCAGGAGATTCAGGATAAATATCGTTCCGGCGAGCTCAAAAACGGAGTGGCCGTGGCCCTGGCCACGGCTTGGGCGATGGTGCGTGAGAAAGCGTCGGTCATAACCTATTCCACCGGCTTGAGCGATGAGGAGATTACGGCGCTGGGCCATACCAGGGCCGAGAGCCTGAATTGGGCGGTGGAAGAGGCCCTGCGGCGGCAGGGTGGTGAGGCGAAAATTTCTGTTCTGACCCACGCGCCGGATATGCTGCCCATTTGGGCGGGTGAGTGAGGAATCCGGCTTCGGCCGCAACCCAAATCGCCCGACATAGCGAAGACAGAGCCTCCGTGGAAAAAATTCCACGGAGGCTCTGTTCTGATGAATACATGCAAAGGTGTCTGAAAAATTTCTGGGAGTTCGGTGAGCGGCGGATGGCAGCCGGGGGAGAAATGGTCAGCGTTCTTGTAAGGTGTGATAGCAGGCAATTTTAATTATGGCCAACTCCGCTGCATATAACGGGGGTCGAGCCATGGATGGCGAGACGGAGCGCCAGCGACTGATTTTGAGGCAAGGTCGCAACTCGCGAAGCAAAAACCACGCTTTTTGCGTAGCTGTAAGCTGCGGGTTCAAGGGAAAAAGCCATAATTGAATCGCCACAAAAACAATACCCGGCTTCCGGCGGGTTGGCGATTTACCACAAAAGTATTGGTGAACAGCAGCCCGGAATCTATTCGCCGCCGCCGATTTTGTAGCCGACGCCGTGCTGGGTCTGGATGATTTCCTTGCCGCCCTTGGCTCCGAACTTTTTGCGGATATGAAGGATATGGCTGTCAATGGTGCGGTCACTGACGATGGTGTCCTGATACACCAGATTCAATAGCTCATCACGGGTAAACACTTTGCTCGGGCGAGCCAGCATGGTTCTGAGCAGATGAAATTCGGTGGCCGTCAAATCCACCGGAGCCTCATCCCAATAAGCGGTGAATGATTCAGGGTCCATGCGCAGACGGCCGCGCCGGAGACTGGCGTCCGCCGCCGACACGGCTGCCGTCGGCAAAGGGCGGCGGCGCAGAATAGCCTGCACCCTGGCCACCAGCTCACGCGGGCTGAAGGGTTTGGTGACGTAATCATCGCCGCCGATAGTCAGGCCCATAACCCGGTCCACTTCCTCATCGCGGGCCGAAAGAAAAAGCACCGGCACCTGGCTGGTTTCCCTCAGGCGCTGGCAGACCCACAGTCCGTCACGATCCGGCAGATTGATATCCAGCACCACCAGGGCCGGCTCGCGGCGGCGGAAAGCTTCCAGCGCGGCTTCGCCGGTGCTGGCCACGGCCACCTCAAAACCCGCCGCTTTCAGGGCGAACTCTATGATTTCCGCTATGTGCGGATCATCATCCACCACCAGTATCAAGTACGGCGTCACTTGCTTCTCTCCCCTTCGGCCGAAGGCACCAGCACCAACTGCGGCTTCTTCATGCCGGCGAAACCCAACAGGTCGCCTATCTCCCGCATGGCTTCCATTTCATCAATGGCCAGACGGCTCATAAAAGCCGGATCATTGAGCAGGTCATACCACTGATTCTGGCTCTTCCATAAATCCAGTTGGAAATCCTCCTCTTTAACAATTTTGATGAAGCTGGCTATTTCCCCCAAAATTCGCTTGGGCGCGGTGGAGGTCTCCAGTTCGCGGAAAGAGCGGTCAAAGAACCCGGCGCTAAGTTCGCCCAGGGTCGGCTCATCCTTGGCAATGCCCACCAGGCCGCGCTTGTTGAGAACGTTGGCCAGGGAGACCATGTTCACGGGCTTCCCGCACCCGGCCGGGGCCAGGATGCGTTTCAGCTCGGCCTCACCCATAACTCTGAAGATGAAACGCTCCACCCAGCTTAGGGGACTGCCCGATGAGCGGTGCATCATCAAAAGATGCTGATTCAAATGGAACAGGTCGCGGGTGTGATTCTTGATTTCGTCATAAACGTCACTGACCATGGCCGACAGAAGGTTGGCCCGGCTGTGGGGCAGAAGGTCATCCATCACAAAGCGCGAAGCCAGGGGCATCAGCCGCACCATCGAATCCCAGATGCTGAGGGTGGAAAGGGCGCTCAACTCTTCGCCCAGGGCGGTCTGGAGCACCTTTTCATCCGTCCAGTCAGCCAGAACGCCCGGCTCTTCCGGTTCCCCCACCAGAATGGCCAAATGGGTGCCGCCGGAATATATGCCCAGGCACTGATAAGTCACCCCGCCGCCCAGACGGCGGTCAAAAAGCTCCACCGATCCGGCCATAACCTCCAGCCCTTCACCGCTGAGGCGGGTGACCTGGCCGGTGTTGAAGTTCGGGGTGGAGAACAGGCTCAAAACCTCCGGGGCCTCTAAAAGCTCGGCCGCCGCCCAGTGCGCGGCCAGGGCCCGGCCGCTGAGACTGTCGGGCGTCACCAGGCGGCGCCAGATATCCAGTCCGCCCGGATACTCCGTCTCGTTAGGCACGATCAGCGAAAGGTATTTCAGCAAACCTTCCACCAGGTCACAGCGGGTGTAAGGCTGGGCCAGTTCCATGGCCCGGAGGGCGTAGCGCAGGTTCTGCACCGGCTCCAGGCCGGAAATGTCGTCAAAGAACCAGGCGCAGCTGGTGAACATGTAAAGGCTCATCAACTGGGATTCCATAAGCTTGAAAACGGAGCGCCGGTCGTCCGCGTCCAGTTCGCCCAACTGATGTTTTCGTATGAAATCGGCCCTGGCTTCATCACTATAGTCAGCGATTACCACTTGGATATAGTCGTCCCGCGCCGCCCAGGGGTCGGCCAGGAAGCGTCCGGCTTCGCGTTCGAAAGTTTCAGCCAGTTGGCCGCCCAGCCAGTCCAGGCCATTGCGCAGGGGTTCGCGCCACTGTTGGTTCCACTGGCCCCGCCCGCCGCCGGTGTTGCACCCGCAGTCCGAGCGCCACCGCTCCACCCCGTGGGCGCAGCTCCAGGAAGTAGCATCAATGATCCGGGCTTCCTTCACCGGCGGAAACAGGGCCAGATACTGGCCATAGTTGGTCAGGACAATGGGATCGCCGCCCTTCTGTTCCTCCAGATGGTTGAAGAGCCAGGCCAGGGCCATGTCGCCAAACTGAAAATGGTGGCCGTAAGATTCGCCGTCCGTAGCCAGGTTGACCAGCCGGGGCGAGCCGTCCTCTTTGGGCTGGCCGAAAGCCTGCTCAACGCGGCTCAAAAGGCTCCGTCCGTCGCTCAACAGGTTCTCAAAGGCGATGGAACGGGAAACTGGCCCGTCATAGAAAAAAACGTCAATATAATCTTTCGGCCCCGTCCCCCAGAAAACCCGGTAAGGTTCGCGGGGATCGACCCTCCCGCCGGAGACGTCCAGCCACTCTTCGTTGACCGGGGGCGCGCTTTTGGCGGTTTTTTTGGCGGCGGCCCGCCCGGCGCTTTTGACCGGCCTGGCGGCCAGCGGCCGTACCGCCCCGGCCTGCCCCTGTGACAGCACCGTGAACTTCAGCCCCTCCTCGGCCATGACCTGGAGAGTGGCCAGATCGACGGCCGTTTCAGCCAGCCACATGCCCTCCGGCTGGCGGCCGTAGCGCCGCTTGAAATCGGCTATGCCCCAGCGCACCTGGGTGCGCTTGTCGCGCTCGGTGGCCAGGGGCATGATGATGTGGTTATAGACCTGGGCCAGGGCCGGGCCGTGGCCGTCCCTTTTATGGGCGGCGGCCCTATCGGCTTCGACGATGCGGGCATAAGTATCGGGATCGGCCGTCTCCATCCATGAGAGGAGGGTCGGGCCAAAATTAAAGCTCAGGTATTGGTAATTATTGATGAGTTTTTTGATTTCGCCTTCAGCGGTCAACAGGCGTGAGCGGGCGTTGGGGGCATAGCATTCCCGATTAATGCGGGCGTTCCAGTTTTCAAAGGGGGCGGCTGAATCCTGGGGTTCAATGGCCAGTATCCAGGGGTTTTCACGCGGCGGCTGATAGAAGTGCCCATGAATAATTAAATATCGATTCGCCAAAATAAAATCCTTGTGGTGCGTGGCCCGCACTGGGCTATGTCTGGGTGAGGTTTTCCCTGGGCGCTGGTTTTGGCGGCTATCATCGTATTAAGAGCGGTGCCCCCGCCGCTGATAACGCGGCCATAGACAAGGGGAATACATTCTTAATACGATGATGGCCGCCATAGTTAACTATTACTGGAAGGACCCGCCTAGACGAAGGATGCGCGAGCATCCGTGGGTCCAGGGCTGTGCCCTGGCAGGGCTATGCCCTGGTCAGAATGCGTTCGAACAGATTTATGTATTTGCGGGCTGAGCTGTCCCAGGAAAAATCCTCGTTCATTCCGGCCTGCACCATGGCCTGAAAATCCTTGGGGCGCGCGTAGAGATCCACAGCCCTCTTCATGGCCAGCATCATGGCCCGGGCCTGAAACTGGCTGAATTTGAAGCCGGTGTCCCACACACCGGGTGGGTTCTGGCCGGAATTGTCGCGGATGGTGTCGTTTAAGCCGCCTACCGCCCGCACCACCGGCACCGTGCCGTATTTCAGCCCATACATCTGCACCAGGCCGCAAGGTTCATACATTGATGGTATCAGCACAAAATCCGAACCGGCGATAATGCGGTGGGCCAGCCCATCATCGTAGCCGATGTGAATGCGGCACTGGCCCGGAAAACCGGCGGCCATATTTTTGGCCATATCTTCATAAAAAGTTTCGCCCGAACCTAAAATAACCAGGCCGATACCCAGCCTGAACAGGTCTTCGGCCGCCTCCACCACCAGGCTGAAGCCCTTCTGCCCGGCCAGGCGGCCCACCATGCCCACCACCGGCTTGTTTTCCATGCCGGTGAGACCTAATTCCTTCATCAGGGCGGCTTTGCATTGGGCTTTTCCAGCTAAATCTTCCGGGGTGTAATTGGCGGCGATGTGTTTATCGGTGGCCGGGTTCCATATGCCATAATCAACCCCGTTAAGTATGCCCACCAGCTTGGAGGCATGGTGACGCATGGCCCCGTCCAGCCCGTGGCCGCCTTCGGGAGTCTGAACTTCCTGGGCATAGCTGGGAGAGACGGTGACCATGGCCTGGCTGTAGGTTATGCCGGCTTTCAAAAGGCTGCTTTGGCCGAAATATTCGACCCCGTCAATATTGTGATACGAGGGGGGGAGGTCCAGCAGCCCCTGAAGCTCCGGCGGCACCAGCCCCAGATAGCCCTGATTATGGATGATGAAAACGCCTTTGGGCCGCTCCAGGCCTTCCACCTTGAGAAGCGGCATCAGAAGGCCGGTCTGCCAGTCGTTGCCGACCAGGATGTCGGGATAGGCGTCAAGGAAGGGCAGGACTTCCAGCACGGCTTTGCAGAAGAATGAAAAGCGCTCCGGGTTGTCGGGGTGCTCCACCCCTTCATAGCCATACAATCCGGGACGGTTGAAAAAACGATCACACCGAATGAGGTAGGCCGGGACGCCCGGGGCCAGTTCGCCCCGCAGAAGGGAGCCGGGAATGTCTTCACCGGACTGACTGACGGTAAAATCGGTATTCATATCGGTGAATTTGAAGGATTTATGTTCCAGGATAGTCTGATAGGCGGGAAGTATCACGGCGGCCCCGGCACCCTGACGGGTCAGGGCCTGCGGCAGGCTGCCGGCCACATCGGCCAGTCCACCGGTCTGGGCCAGCGGACGCACCTCCGGGGAGGCAATGAGCACTTCTATCTTTTTGGTCACGGAGTCCTCTTTCAGTCGGCCGGGCCATTCGCCGGCCGATTTTATTCATGACTTTATCCCTGAAATTGCGGTGCGGCGACAGCAAAAAAGATGATTTTTATCTGGCGGGGGGCCTGTCGGCTTCAAAATCAACCGCCAGCGCTTCCGTCTCACTACTTTCAACCGTATATTCCGGGATCATCGTATCACATATAGATGTATCAAATGCTATATTAATGTATAACCTTTCACATCAAAAATCAAGGCACAACCTTTGGGCCGGATGAACGTTTGTTATCAGTCTTCCGGCTGCCATTAGGCAGACGCATTTTCCAGCCTTTAAGAATGCCAATCAGGCCGCCGCGGGGAGAAATGTTTTTGCCCTTCTCCGTGACTAATACCCCAGGAACGGAGGCGGGCAAAAACATTTCTCCCGGCGGCGGTCACCCATTTCCGCCCCATTGTCTTTATAAAAACAGTGTGGTATCCTGATCACCAGTTTTTTCGCCCCTCTTTACGCGGGGCGGACTCTTTTTGTAAACAGGCCTGTTTTCCCGGCAAGAGCCGGACAGACCATAATCATTACAGACCGGAGTTCCAATGCTTGGCGAATACTCACTGGCCGAAGTGGCCATATTCTGCGTCATAGTCGTCGCGGCCCTTCTGGTGGACCTTTTCGCCCATAAAAGCGACGAGGCCATTTCCCTCAAAAACGCCGCCATATGGTCGGTGATCTGGGTCTCTCTAGGTCTGGGTTTTGCCGCCTATGTCGGCCTGACTCACGGGCGCGAACAGAGCTATCTTTATCTGGCCGGGTATCTTTTGGAAAAAAGCCTCTCGGTTGATAACCTCTTCGTCTTTATGGCCATATTCTCCTCTTTTTCCGTCAAGGACGAATATCAGCACCGCGTGCTTTATTACGGCATCATCGGCGCCCTCATTCTGCGCCTGATCTTCGTGGCCGCCGGCGCTTCGCTCCTGGCCCTTTTCGACAAGTGGGCCCTCACCGCTTTCGGTCTGTTTGTCCTGTGGTCGGCCTGGAAAATGTGGCAGGAAAGCCAGAAGCCTGATGATGAAATCGTCGATTACACCCATCACTGGGCTGTTTCGCTGGCCGGCAAGGTCATGCCCGTCTCCAACCGTCTGGACGGCCACAACTTCTTCACCAAAATCGATAACCGCTGGCACCTGACCCCCCTGTTCCTGTGCCTGGTGACCGTGGAAGTGGCCGACGTCATGTTCGCTTTTGACAGCGTCCCGGCCATCATCGCCATAACCCAGGAACCTTTTTTGGTCTATACTTCCAACATTTTCGCCATATTGGGCCTGAGATCCATGTATTTCCTCCTGGCCGCCGCCAAACGCTATTTGTGCCATTTGGAAAAATCGGTCATAATAATACTGGCCTTTATCGGCTTGAAAATGCTTGTGCAGGTTTTCGCCAATATACATATCAAACCGATGTACAGCCTGGCTGTGGTCATCGGGCTTCTGGCCTTTGGCGTCATCGGCTCGATTGTTTTTCCTGAAAAACCCGAAAAACCTGAAGATTCGGAAAAGCCTGAAACACCTGAAGGAGGAACCAAATAATGGCCTTTAAAGGTGAATTCACCCCTCCGGGGGACAAATCCGTCAGCCACCGTCTGGTTCTGATGTCCATTATCGGTGAGGGCGAAATGCATGTCACCGGGCTCTCTGACTGTGAGGACGTGAAAAGCAGTCTGGCCATTTTCCGCACTCTCGGCGGGGAGGCCTCCGGCAGCGGCGCCAGGTGGACCCTTAAAGGACTCGGCGGCAAATTCCTCACCAACCCCAGTGAACCCGTTGAGCTGGACTGCGGCAATTCCGGCACCACCATGCGCCTTCTGAGCGGCATTCTGGCCGGCATCCCCGGCATCTATGTGCTTGACGGCGACAGCCAGCTTCGCCGCCGCCCCATGGAACGCGTGGCCGATCCTCTCCGCCGCATGGGCGGGCAGGTGGAAACCACCGGCGGCAAACCACCGGTCACCATCACCGGCAGCGCCCTCCACGGCATTCAGTATAACAACAACGACGGCAGCGCCCAGTTAAAAAGCGCCGTAATCTTCGCGGCCCTTTCAGCGGAAGGCCCCACCAGGATTTTCGAGCCTGTGCCCACCCGCGATCACACTGAAAGAATGCTCAGCGCTTTCGGGGCCAAAGTCTGCCTGTGCGGACAGCAGGAGGTCGAGATCAACCCCGGCTATCCGACTCTGCCGGAGAGCTTCAATACTCCGGCCGATCCCTCCGCCGCCGCCTTTTTCCTGACCGGCGCGGCCATCATCCCCGGCAGCCTGGTGACGGCCAACAACATCCTTCTCTCCGGCGGACGCATTGGTTACCTGAAGGTGCTGGACCGCATGGGGGCCTCCATCGCCATCAACATGGAGCAGGAGAAACCTGAACCCAGCGGCACAGTCACCATTGAATACAAAGGAAGGCTTACGGCCACCGAAGTGGAGGCGGAGGAAGTGCCGTCCCTTATTGATGAAGTGCCCATACTGGCCCTGGCCGCGGCGCGGGCCGAGGGGGTGAGCGTTTTCCGGCAGGTGCGGGAACTGCGCCTGAAGGAAACTGACCGCCTGACGGCCATCAAGCACCAGCTCGGGGCGCTCGGCGTGCGGGTCTGGGTGGAAAACGACGATCTGTTCATTGAGGGCACGGATTCCTTCATCATGCCTGAAACTCTGGATTCCAGCCATGATCACCGCATGGCCATGGCCATTTACATTGCCCTGGCCCTGGCCGGAAAAAGTGTTCCCGTGATCGGCGATGAATCCATAGCCATATCCTATCCCGGCTTCAAGGAGGATCTGGCCAGACTGACCTCCGCATGATTTACCTGGGCCTTATCAGTGACGAAAGCGCCGCGGTTTCGCCCCTTCCGCAGATACATGAGGCCGCCTTGAGGGCGGCCTCTCTCGCGGGGACATATCTGGCTTTCGAAGTGGACCCGGCCCAGGTGGGTGAGGCTGTGCGCGGTCTGGACGCTCTCGGTTTTCGCGGCGTGAATGTCGGAGAACCTTATCAAAGAGCTGTGGTTCCCCATCTGGCCGGTTTGAGCGATGAAGCCATGCGTCTGGGCGCGGCGGACACGCTGGTGAAAGGGGCCGGGGGTCTGTGGGGCTACCACACCGGGGCGGCCGGAGCGGCGGCGGCTCAACCGGATGACGGAGGCCGGTCCGAGCTATCGGCCAGGGCCGCCCTGTCGTTCGAGCTTTGGACCGGCATAAAGCTGCCGCCCCAGATTTTTCTGACCGCCCTGAAATCCGGGGCGGGACTCTGAAGGATATTGTTTATGGAAAATTCCCCCGTAACCCTGGAAGCCGAGGGCCATATCTGCCTCATTGAGACCGTGCGCGAAGATCTGCCCGCGCGTCTGGCCGCCTTGACGAAGCCCCGCCGGGGACTTATTCTTCTTGATCATGCTTTCAGGCATGAAGCTGAATTATTCGCGCGTAATTTTCCTGATTTCAAAGTTATCTTCGCCAGGCACCGGGGCGAAGAGGCCAAAACCATTGAAGAAACGCAAGCTATTTTTGAGGCGCTGGCCGAAGGTAAGTATTCGCGTGACGACTGGTTCATTGTGCGCGGCGGCGGCAGCCTTACCGACATGGGGGCTTTCTGCGCCGGGCTTTATAAGCGGGGCATGAACCTGATTCTAGTGCCCACCACCCTTTTGGGCGCGGTGGACGCGGCCGTGGGCGGCAAGACAGCCATTAACTTTTACGGGGCCAAAAATCAGATCGGCCATTTTTATCTGCCTGCCCATGTGCTGGTCGATTTGCCCTCATTCAGAACTTTACCGGCGGAGCGGCTGAGTGAGGGGCTGGTGGAGGCTTACAAGACCGGCCTTCTGTTCGACGCTGAACTGGCCCGATTGGCCGAAGAGGAAACCGATTCGCTTTTAGCGGGCGACCAGAGGCTTCTGGCCGAAGTGGCCGGACGGTCATACGCGGCCAAAGCCGCCCTGGTGGCCGGAGATTTCCGTGAGGAAAAGGGTGTGCGCGACGTTTTGAATCTGGGGCACACCTATGGGCATGTGGCCGAGAGTTTTTACGCGCCGGAATTGAGCCACGGACGGGCCGTGGCCATAGGCCTGGCTGTGGCGGCCGAGCTTTCCCGCCCGGCTCTGGGCGCGGCCAAGGCGGACCGCATCATTGAAACGGCGGCCCGGCTGGGCGGCCCCTGGCCGGAATTGCCGCCGGATGAGGACGCCCGCCGCCTGTTGATGACGGATAAAAAAATCAGGGGGGGCCGACTGCGTTTCATCCTTCTGGATGATTTTGAAAAGCCGGTGCTGAAGGAAATTGAAGCGGACGAGATTTTGGACGCGGCCCGGCGGGTCATACGGAACTGACGGGGATAGTATCGTGTATCGCTTGAAGTTTCGTGGGCAGCGGGTGACCGCCGCCGGGAGAAATGTTTTTTGCGATGGTCCCGTTCCGGGGGTCTTTAGTCACGGGACCATCGCAAAAACATTTCTCCCGGCGGCTGCCTGGTCAGCGTCCCCAGGGCTGGAAAGTGTGCCTGGCTGAGTAGCAGCCGGAAGCCGGAAGTTTTGTCCCGTCTCCGTGACTAAAGACCCCCGGAACGGAGACGGGACAAAACTTCCGGCTTCCGGCGGGTTATAGGAATTATCGAAATTTAAACGTTACACGGTGCTGGATATGTCGAACACTTTTGGGCACAATTTTCGCGTCACCACTTTTGGCGAATCCCACGGACCCGGTCTGGGCGTGATCATCGACGGCGTTCCGGCCGGGATGAAAATCTTACTCAGCGATATCCAGCATGACCTGGAGCGCCGCCGTCCGGGCAGTTCCGTTTATGGCACCAAACGAAACGAGCCCGACCAGATAGAAATTTTAAGCGGCCTGACCGGTGAGCACCGCACCAACGGAGCCCCCCTGGCCATGCTGGTGCGCAACACTAATGCCAGAAGCGGCGATTATGACGATGTCGCCAAAAAGTTCCGTCCCGGCCATGCCGATTGGACTTATTATATGAAATACGGCATATGTCCCCAGCCCGGCGGCGGCCGCTCCAGCGGGCGCGAAACGGTCTCCCGGGTGGCGGCCGGGGCGGTGGCCCGCCTGCTTCTGAAGCCGCTGGGCGTGAGGGCTGAGGCCTACGCCGTGGCCGTGGGCCGCATCAAAGCGGAAAATATTGATCCTGAATTTGCCGAGCGCGATCCTCTTCGCTTTGCCGACCCGGAGCTGGCCTCCGAAGCCCATAAGGAAGTTGAAGAGGCCATCAGCGCGGGCGATTCAGTGGGGGCGGTCATTGAGCTTCGCGTCAGCGGTATTCCGGCCGGTTGGGGCGAGCCGGTCTTTGGTAAACTGGAATCACATCTCGGCGCGGCCCTCTTCTCCATCGGGGCCGTGCGGGCCGTGGAGTTCGGCGACGGTCTGGCCGTGGCCGCCATGCGCGGCTCCCAGGCCAACGACCCCATCGGTGAGGACGGCCCGGTCAGCAACCGTCACGGCGGCATCCTGGGCGGGGTCTCAACGGGTCTGCCGCTGGTGGTCCGCCTTTACGTCAAGCCCACGCCCTCCATTTCAGTGGAGCAGCGCAGCATCACCCTGGACGGACAGCCCACCGTCATTTCCACCGGAGGCCGCCACGATCCCTGTCTGGCCCCGCGCCTGGCTCCGGTGGCCGAGGCCATGGCCCTGATTTGCCTGGCCGATTTTCACCTTTCGCCGCCGTCCGCTGTTTGAGCGGTTTGGCCGGTTTTCATCATTCATCATTTCCATATATGCAGGTATTGTTTTGACTACGAATACAATTATAGTCCGGGGTGCCCGGGAACATAATCTAAAAAATATCGATGTCGACATCCCCCGCGACAAGCTTACCGTCATCACGGGCCTGTCCGGCTCCGGCAAATCTTCTCTGGCGTTCGATACTCTTTACGCCGAGGGCCAGCGACGCTATGTCGAGTCGCTGTCGGCCTATGCCCGCCAGTTTCTGGAACAGATGGACAAGCCCGACGTGGACCTCATCGAGGGACTGTCCCCGGCTATTTCCATTGAGCAGAAAACCACCAGCAAGAACCCCCGCTCCACAGTCGGGACAGTCACCGAGATACACGACTATCTGCGGCTTCTGTTTGCCAGGGTCGGCATTCCCCACTGCCACAAATGCGGCCGCCCCATCAAAGCCCAGACAGTGGTGGAGATTGTCGACCGCCTGATGGAGCTGCCCGCCGGAACCAAGCTGATTCTTCTGGCCCCGGTGATCGGCGCGCGCAAAGGCGAGCATGCCAAGCTGTTTGAAAAGCTGCGCAAGAGCGGTTTTGCCCGCGTGCGGGTGGGCGGTGAAATCCGCGATCTGGGTGAAGAAATCACTCTGGACAAAAAAAAGAAGCACAGCATCGAAGTGGTGGTTGACCGCCTGGTGATGAAGGAAGGGCTGACCAAACGCCTCACTGAATCGGTGGAGCTGGCCCTCTCCACTTCCGAGGGCACCATGGTGGTGGAACTGCCCGACCAGAAGGAAGAACTGTTCTTTTCGGAAAAATTCGCCTGCGATTATTGCGGCATATCCTTTCCCGAATTGTCGCCGCAGTTGTTCTCGTTCAACAGCCCCCAGGGGGCCTGTCCCCAGTGCGACGGTTTGGGGGCCAATGTTTTTTTCGATCCAGATCTGGTGATTCCCAATCCCGATCTTTCCCTGCGCGAGGGCGCGGTGGCCCCCTGGTCCAAATCCAGCGGCGGCTATTACCATACCCAGCTGGAGGCCTTGGCCGATCACTATAAATTTGATTTTTACGCGCCCTGGCACACTCTCCCGGAAAAAGTGCGCAAAGTAATTCTCTATGGCAGCGGCAAAGATCAGATTGAATTCTTTTTTGAGCGCGATGACCGCCGTCATTATTATAAACGCGCCTTTGAAGGCGTGCTGCCTCATCTGGAACGCCGCCACCGCGAGACCGACTCTCAGGGCATTCGTGAGGAGTTGGAGCAATACATGAGCCACCGCCCCTGCCCGGCCTGCGAAGGCGGCCGTCTGCGGCCGGAGGCCCTGGCCGTAGAGGTGGCGGGGCACACCATCCGCGAAGTCTCGGAACTGCCGGTAGGCAAAGCCCTGGCTTTTTTCAACAGCATGGAGCTGACGCCCAAAGAGGCTGAAATTGGTGAGCGGATCATCAAGGAAATCAAGGAACGTCTGTCTTTCCTCAACGACGTCGGCTTAGGTTATCTAAACCTCAGCCGGGCTTCGGCCACCCTCTCAGGCGGCGAGAGCCAGCGCATTCGTCTGGCCACCCAGATTGGGTCACGGCTGGTGGGGGTCATGTATATTCTTGATGAACCCTCAATCGGCCTTCACCAGCGGGACAATGAAAAGCTTCTGGCCACACTGAAGAAAATGCGCGATCTTGGCAACACCGTGCTGGTGGTGGAGCACGATGCTGAAACCATAATCGAGGCCGACCATGTGCTGGATCTCGGCCCTGGAGCGGGCGTTCACGGCGGCGAACTGATTTTCTCCGGCACGCCCGCACAGTTATTGAAGGATAAAAGCTCTCTCACGGGCCAGTATCTGTCCGGCCGCCGGGCCATTGAGGTGCCGGAGCGCCGCCGCGCCTTTGACCGCGGTTCCATCGTGGTGCACGGCGCGCGCAGCCACAATCTGAAGGACATCACCGTGGATTTCCCGGTGGGCGTGTTCACCTGCGTGACGGGCGTGTCCGGCAGCGGCAAGTCAACTCTGGTGTTGGAAACGCTCTATAAGGCTCTGGCCCAGAAACTCTATCGCACCCGCCTGAAGAGCGGCGAGGCGGACGACATCACCGGGCTGGATCTGGTGGACAAGGTCATCGACATTGACCAGAGCCCCATCGGCCGCACGCCGCGTTCCAACCCGGCCACCTACACCGGCATTTTCACTCCCATACGCGATCTTTTTTCCAGGCTGCCGGAAGCGCGCGCGCGCGGCTACGCGCCCGGCCGTTTTTCCTTCAACGTCAAAGGCGGCCGCTGTGAAAGCTGTCAGGGCGACGGCATCATCAAAATTGAAATGCACTTCCTGCCCGACGTTTACGTCAAATGTGAAGCCTGTCAGGGCTTGCGTTACAACCGCGATACGCTGGAGGTCAAGTATAACGGCGCCTCCATTGCCGACGTGCTGGATATGACTGTAAGCGCGGCTGTGAAATTCTTTGAGAATGTACCGGCCATTCATGAAAAGCTTCTGACCCTGGAGGAAGTCGGCTTAGGCTACATCCGTCTGGGTCAGGCCGCCACCACTCTCTCCGGCGGCGAGGCCCAGCGCATCAAGCTCAGCAAGGAGCTCAGCCGCCGGGCCACCGGCCGCACAGTCTACATTCTGGATGAGCCCACCACGGGTCTCCATTTTGAGGATGTGCGCCGCCTGCTGGAAGTTCTGAAACGGCTGGTGGATCAGGGCAACACCGTGATCGTCATTGAGCACAACCTTGATGTGATCAAGTGTGCGGACTATGTGATCGACCTTGGCCCGGAAGGGGGCGACGGCGGCGGCGCCATTGTGGCCACCGGTACGCCTGAAGAAGTGGCCAAAGTCAAAGGCTCGCACACCGGACGTTTCCTGACCAGGGAAATGACGCGTTTCGCCGGACCGGCGGGCATTGCCGCCAAGCCGAAGACCGGCGGGAAGAACGGTAAGAAAAAATGAGTGATCTGAACGACAAGGCCAGAATTGTGGATTTCCTTTATGAAGCCATGATGCTCAAGCGCACGCCGCGCACGGGTTATCAGTTCCTGGGGCATGGACGGGAAAACGTGGCCGAGCACAGCTTCGGAGTCACGGTTCTGGCTTTCACCCTGGTGCAGATGAATGGTGAAGCCGATTTGGGAAGAACCATGAAACTGGCCCTTTTTCACGATCTGCCGGAAGCCCGCACGGGTGACCTCAACTATATGAACAAACGTTATGCCAGTGTCGACGAAGAAAGGGCCATGAACGACGCGGCCGAAGGTTTGCCGTTCGGCCCGGCCTTAAAAGAGCTGTGGGTCGAGTGGAATGAGGGCCGGACGCCGGAAGCCCGGCTGGCCCACGACGCCGACCAGTTGGACATGGTGCTGGAACTGCGCCGTCTTCACACTCTGGGCAGTGAACAGGCTGAGGATTGGCTTTTTTACGCCCACAAACGCCTGAGGACTGATGAGGGGAAAGCTTTGTTCGATGAAATAATGAAGACTGATCCCAGCCGTTGGTGGTTTGAAAAGCGTGAGGATTACTGGGTGAGAAAGTGACTGTCCTGCGCCGCGCCCTGATCGATGAAGGCCCCTCTTTCGACCTGAAAGGCGGATTGGGCATTGGGCTTCTGTGCCTGTTGATCTCGGCCTGGCTGCATCTGGTTTTTTTTATCGGCTGGCAGCATCTGGACGGTCAGGCTGTCGACCGTTTCTATTTTCACCTGGAAAGCGAGGCCCCGGCCATAGAATTGACGCTGGTCATGAATGAACCAGTTGATGAGCCTGATGAAAGCCTGATTATGACTGGGGCGGATTTACCTATGAATGGGGTGGATTTGTCCGGGGCCGGGGATGCTTCGGAAGTGGGCGCTATACCGGCGGAGGATGCGGCGGCCGAAGCTGGTGACTTTCTGACCGCTGAAGAGCTGGAGGCCCTGGCCGCTCTGGAAAGTTTTGTTCAATCAGCCCAGGAACTCGACAGTGGAGATGCAGACCCGGTTGAAGTGCCGGTCGACACTGAACTCAATCCTCTGGCCTCTGGTGACGGCGGGGCCGTCAATCCTGATTCCCCATTGAGTGTTGAAGCCGAAGCGCCGGAATTCAAATCTTACTACACCGCAATCAGGCGGGCCATCAACAAACACTGGGTATTGCCGCCTGAAGCCAGAAATCAGTTCCGTCCCAGCCGGCTGACCTGTGATTTCACCATCGGCCGTGACGGTACGCTTTTGCGCATTGTGATTATAGAAAGTTCCGGCAGCGCCACCCTGGACCATGCCGGACTGGAAGCGTTGCGGGCGGCCGCGCCATTTCCTCCCTTTACTGAAGATTTGGCCGCTTTCAGCCAGCTTGATATCAGAATGCAGTTCGATTACCAGGCCAAATATATGAATCGCCCCTCTAAGTAACAGGATCTATAAACAGTATGATTCACTGGTTTTTCCTAGGCTTTAATCTCTGAATTCTTACCCAACGCTGCCTGAAGCAGGTGCAATACATCATAAATAACAGACCGCGCAAGTATCTCATATGGCTCACTTCTCAACAAACCTGCTTTGAGTGAGGGAGCGGGTTTTGCGGCCCGACGGCCATGCCAATCGAGGGCCGGATGGTTTCAGCGTTTCATAGACCTGGTGGTCAAAGCCAACGACAAGTGAAGGCAAATCATAATCCACTGTGTCGCGCCACTGGCAAAGACCGCCTTAAAAAAGGGAACTACATACTTTAAGTGCAATGAACCCATTGACCCGCCTGGAGCCGGGGAATGTTTTTTGTCCCGTCTCCGTTCCGGGGGGTCTTTAGTCACGGAGACGGGACAAAAAACATTCCCCGGCTCCAGGCTCCCACAGGGGCCAGGCGCACTTTCCAGCCCTGGGGGAAGCCGACCATGTAGCCGCCGGGCGAAATGTTTTTGCCCGGCTCCGGTGACTAAAGACCCCAGGAACCGGAGCCGGGCAAAAACATTTCGCCCGGCGGCGGTCACTCGCTTTTCCGCAATTGTAACATTAACCATTTATTGGCGTTAAGTGATTTAATTTGTTATTGAATAATACCATTGCAAGTTGAATATACAGTTCCCTTAAAAATCATCACAAGTGCCTCCTGGTTCGCCTTTTTCACCCTGAGGCCCAATACGTCCAGGACCACCGTTTTCCCCTTTTAAGCAGGTAATAATCCCAGCCAAATCATTGCAATGATTATCACAATTATGTTCCGGCTGGCATGCTGGGACAGAATTTTCCGCAGCAAAAACAACTGAAAGCGCTCATAGCGGGCCTCTCTTGTTGCGGGCCTGACAGCCCTTGGCTTCAGGCCCTGAATTAATTCAAAGGCGAAAAACCTTTGGCGGCGCTCAGCAATTGATCGCCTGATTAGAGGGATAGCATCGATATAAAAGCTTCAACGCCCCAACAAATGCCAGGACAATTGACTAGAAGTCATTTCATAAATATCTTTTTGCTCCCTGGCGTCGTTGCTCAGCCTTTTTAATGCTCAAAATATGTCGTATATTCCTGCGCTTAAAAAGCCTTCGCGCCTAGCCAGGAAACAAAAATCTTATTTATGAAATGACTTCTAACCATCAGCCTAAATTTCAATTTTTTTTGCCTCCGCCCGTCGGCCGTAATTGGACTGACAGCCCCCAAATATGCTATAATTAATAGTTCTGGAAAATGGAGAAGACAACTATGGGCAAGCTGAATGCACGCGGACAGCGCGTTTTAAAAATACTTCACCTCATAACCGCCGGGTTGTGGGTCGGCGGGGCCGTGGCTCTGAACCTGATGAACGCCTCCCTGGGGCCGGGCCAAAGCGGGGCGGAACTCTTCGGCTATGACATGGCCAGAAAATTCGTTGACGATTTCATCATCATTCCCGGAGCCATGGGCTGTCTCCTGACCGGACTTTTTATCTCCTGGCTCACCCCCTGGGGTTTTTTCAAGCACAGCTGGGTGACAGTCAAATGGATTCTCACTGTCACCTGCATTCTCTTCGGCACTTTCATTCTCGGCCCCATGATCAACGGCCAGCCGCCCATATCAGAGGCCCTCGGGCTGGAGGCGCTGGCCGACCCGGTTTACCAGGCCAATCGTAACAACAATCAACTGCTCGGCGGTCTTCAGCTTCTGGCTATCTTTTTTATGGTGGCTATTTCCACTCTGAAACCCTGGAAAAAGGCGGCGAAAAAGTGACCTCTCAGACTGATTCATTTTCGTCCCCAATGGTTGATATTCCTGGCTTCCACTTTTCACGCGCTTTTTTCGAGCGGCCGGGCGGGCTTCGTCTCCACTATGTGGATGAAGGTCAGGGGGCCACTGTTCTAATGGTTCACGGCAACCCCACCTGGTCGTTTTTCTGGCGGCGCCTGATTAGTGGCCTCGCCCCCAAATACCGCTGTCTGGCTCCCGACCACATGGGCATGGGGCTGTCCTCACGCCCTTCGAAAAGCGATTACTCTTTCCGGCTGGCGGACCGGGTGGCCGATCTGGCGGCGTTGGTTGAACATGTCAATCCTGACGGCCCGGTGCACTTGGTGGTGCATGACTGGGGCGGCCCCATTGGTTTGGGCTGGGCCGTGGAACATCCCGAGAGGGTGGCCTCAATCACCATAATGAATACCGGCACCAGAATCCCGCCCGATTACCGGCTGCCCCTGCGTCTGGCCCTGTTTAAAAGGCTGGCTCCGCTGGGTTCTCTTCTGGCTGTGCGCGGCAACCTGTTTGCCTGGGGCACTTCAGTTTTTGGGGTGGTGAAGCCGCTTTCCGAAGAGGCCCGCCAGGGCTTTCTGCTGCCCTATCAGGATGCTTCACAGCGGCTCGCCATTGGCCGGTTCGTTGAGGACATCCCTCTTGCCCCCGATCACCCAAGCTATGATTATCTGGCCGACATTGACCGCAAGGCCGCACGGCTCATATCGGAAAAACCGGCCACCCTGGTCTGGGGCCTGCGAGATTTCGTTTTTAACCGGACCGTGTACCTCGACTGGAGCCAAAGGTATCCCCAAGCTTCATCGCTGGTGCTCCCAGAGGCCGGACATTACCTGATGGAAGACGAACCCCTCCGGGTGACTGAACATGTGCGGAGCTTCATCGACCATTGGAGCAACAAATGACCACTTTCAACATATCTTCCCTACTCACTGAATCGGCCGCCAAATGGCCGGATCGTTTGGCTGTCATCGCCTCGCACCGTCCTGATGTGCTCGGACGCGGGCGCCTGACCTATAAAGAGCTTGATGAAAGCTCGTCCAGGCTGGCCGCCGGCCTCCTGCGCGGTGACGCCGTGCCCGGCTCGCGCATCATTGTCATGGTTAAGCCCGGCATTGATTTCATCACCATTATTTTCGGTCTGTTTAAAGCCGGACTCTCACCCGTTATGGTCGATCCGGGCATGGGCGTTAAAAGGATGCTGCGCTGCCTGGCTGAAGGGCGGCCCTCCGGCATCATCGGCCTTCCCATCGCCCATCTTCTGAGTCTCACCGCCCCCGGCTATTTCAAATCCATCAAACTGCGGGTCACCGTCGGCCGCCGTTTCGGCTGGGGCGGCCGGACTCTCTCGGAAATTATGGAGGCCCCGGCTCCGGCCGATATGCCGGAATTGCCCTTCCCCACCGGGGCCGACGACATGGCCGCCCTCCTCTTCACCTCCGGCTCCACCGGCCCGGCCAAAGGCGTGGTCTATACCCACGCCATGTTCCGGGCCCAGGTAGAGGCCATTCGTGAAGGGCTGGACATTCAGGAGGGCGGCATCGATCTGGCCACCTTCCCCATGTTCGGCCTCTTCGCCCCGGCCCTGGGCCTGACCTCCGTCATCCCGGACATCAACGCCGCCAAACCGGCCAAGGCCGATCCCCGCAGCATCATCGAGCCCATTATTCAGCGCGGCGTCACCAGCATGTTCGCCTCCCCGACCCTGTTGGGCAACGTGGCCCGCTACGCTCATGAGCACCACCTGAACCTGCCGTCCCTCCGAAGGGTCATTCTGGCCGGGGCCCCGGTGCAGCCGCGCACAGTTACCGCCTTCACCTCACTGATGTCGGCCGAAGCGACTCTCCAAACGCCTTACGGAGCCACCGAAGGTGTGCCGCTCTCCACCATCTCCAACACCGAAATTATTGGCGAGACCCGTCTGATGACCGAGCAGGGCATGGGCATGTGCGTGGGCCGCCCGCTTACGGGAGTGGATCTGAAGGTCATAAAAATTCAGGACAAGGCCATTTCACGCCTGGATAATGAATCACTCTTGCCAGTTGGCGAGATTGGAGAGATAATAGCCAAAGGGCCGATGGTCAGCCCGGCCTATTTCGAACGGCCCCAGGAGACGGCCCTATCCATCATTGAGGACGGGGAGGGGTTCTGGCGGCGCATGGGCGATGTGGGCTGGATAGACGCGCGCGGCCGCCTGTGGTTCTGCGGCCGCAAGGCCCACCGGGTCATTACCCCGCAGGGAACCCTGTTCACTATTCCCTGTGAGGCCATTTTCAACAATCACCCCCTGGTGCGGCGCTCGGCCTTGGTGGGCGTGGGGCGGCCCGGCTCCCAGCGGCCGGTGATCATCATTGAACCGCAAACGAAACTGCGCGAAATGAAATGGGGCGCCCTGGTGGAGGAATTGACCGCCCTGGCCAAAGCCAATCCGCGCACCCTGACCATCAGCACTTTTCTGAAGTGCAAATCCTTTCCTGTGGATGTGCGTCACAATGCTAAAATAAACCGAGAGAAACTGGCTGTCTGGGCCGCCGACAAGCTGTCCAAGCCCGGAGCCTGAAAGGGGAATCATCATGAACAGACTGGCCTTAGCCTTTATGATCGCCCTGTTTGCGGCCGGATGCGGAAACGACCAGGCCGCCGAAACAAACGTCCCGGCCGAAACGCCGGAGGCCCAGGAGACGACTGTGAACGACCAGACCCCGGAACCGCCGGTTCAGGCCCAAACTCCGGCCCCGGCTGAAGAAACTCCCGCCCCGGCCGCCGCCGCTGAAGAAGTCGTGCCGACCGGCTTGGCGGCTGAACTGGCCCACCACAATTTCGTCATCAAAAGCTTTGACGGCCAGGAATTTTCCCTGACCGCCCCGGACGGAACCAAGATGCCCAAGCCGAATATGTCATTCGGCCAGTGGCCCCACGTCAATGGTAAAATCTGCAACGGCTACAACGCCCAAGCTTCGCTGGAAGGTTCGGTGTTGAAATTTGAAAAAGGGGCGTCGACCCTGATGATGTGTTTTGATGAAAATCTCAACAAACTGGAATCGACCCTTCATCTGATGATGAGTGAAGGCGCGGAAGTGACCATTGAAAATGGCCTGTTGACCCTGAAGGGCAACGGGCATGTTCTTGAATTCGAATTGTCGGATTACGTTTCATAAAATAATCGGGCCGCACGGCCCCGCCAAGGATACCTGTATGCAGACCACGCCCCGTTCCAACCGTCTGGCCATTGCTTTTTTCGGCCGCCGCAATGTCGGCAAGTCATCATTGGTCAACGCCCTCACCGGGCAGGAAGTTTCCCTCATTTCGCCGGTGGCCGGCTCCACGGCCGACCCGGTGCAAAAAAGCATGGAACTTCTGCCCATCGGCCCCATCACCGTCATTGACACGGCCGGATTGGACGACGAAGGCGAACTGGGCGCGCAAAAAATCAGGCGGGCCAAAAACATTCTCAGCCAGACCGATCTGGCCGTCCTGGTCTGTGACGCCTCTAACCCGGACAAAAGCCTGGAAATAGAGTGGCTGGGCACCATGCACAAGCAGGGCGGCCGTATCCTGGTGGTGGAAAACAAGATCGATCAGGCCGGAGAGATACAGGACTGGCTGCCGCTGGCCGTGCCTAAGGTGCGCGTCAGCGCCGCCACCGGCGAAGGGATGGATCTTTTTAAGGACGCGCTGGTGGCCCTGGCCGCCCAGAGCCCGGCCGAACCTTCGCTGGTGGCCGGGCTGTTCCCGCCGGAATCGCTTTTCATGCTGGTGGCCCCCCAGGACCCCCAGGCTCCCAAGGGCCGACTGATTCTGCCGCAAGTGCAGGTTATCCGTGATATCCTCGATCATGGCGGGCTGATATCCATGGCCGGATTCGACCAGTTGGAAACCCAATTAAAAATGCTCAGCCGGAGGCCAGACCTGGTGATCGTGGACGCGCAGGTCTTCGGCCGGGTGGTGCGGCTGATACCGCAGGACTGGCCGATAACCGCTTTTTCCATCATCATGGCCAGATCCAAGGGCGACCTGATGGCCCTGGCTGAAGGGGCGCGTCAGATTGACCAACTGAAGCCCGGCTCCAAGATTTTGATTGCGGAAGCCTGCACCCATCATTCCATGAAAAACGACATCGCCCGCGAGCAGATACCAAGGCTGATGAATGAAAAAACCGGCGGCGGCCTCAAGTTCGATGTCATGGCCGGCAATGATTTTCCCGATGACCTTTCGGGCTATGACCTGGTCATAAGCTGCGGCGGCTGCATGATCACTCGCGGCCACTTTATGGCCAGGATGAAAAAAGCCATGCAGGCGCGTCTGCCGATCACCAACTTCGGGCTGGTTCTGGCCCACCTTAACGGATATCTCGACAGGGCCGTGGCGGTTTTCAAGCACGATAGAATGTCCTGATTATTATTACAAAAACCATTGGAAAATGAGCGCAAGATTTTTCTTGCGCTATGGGTTCTTTTGCGCTAAGATCTTTCGGAATTGTTAAAGTCCAACACTTTTACATATTCATAACACATATACTGATTTGCATATGAATTGTCTCCCTATCCGCTTTTGCCCCTCATTTTTCCCTATTTTAGCTGAATTTGAAATTATGAGCTTAACCTACAGAATAACCTACGCATTGCCGCTGCCTGAAACCAAGGGTCTCGAAAGCAAATTGGCAAGGTTTGAACCATATGTCGCCATTTGGCAAATTCTGTTTGTTAAACTCTGAAATGAACCGCCATTAGTCAGCCTGAAATATTGACCTGGCTATAAAGGCATTGCTTTGTTTTAAAGAGGTGTATCAGATGAAGTTAAGCGCCAAAATTGTTCTCGGTTTTGTTGCGACCAACCTTATTTTTACTGTTCTGTCGGCCTATATCTACCTTTCCATCAGGCCGATCAACGCCGATCTTGACCGTATGCAGAATGATCTTCTGCCCATGTTCAACGCCGCCGGCGACGTTCAGTATTCCGTGGCCAGAACTAACGGCTTCTATGAGCTCTATGGGCTTCTGGGCACCGATGATGTCTGGAAAGAAGCCCAGGAACGCAGCCGGCAGGTTGATGAATACCTGTCTTTCCTTCAGCAGAAAAGCAACATACCCGGCAGCACCACGGCCGCGGCCATGCGTGAAAAGTTGATCCCGTTGAGCAGCGCTTTCCAGGCTTATCAGAAGAGTGTCGAACCGCTGCCCGCGATTATGAATGATATGTATAAAGCCATGGGCGGCATGGAAACGGCCTTTGCTGAATATAAAAATTTCAGCGGGCTTTACCGTGACTATCAGCTCGACAAGCTGGCCGAATCCATTGGGGCGGCCTCTGAATCCTTTGAAGCGGCCTTGAAGCGCGATCCCTATTCCACCAGCGCCTCTGAAGAAATGCAGAATCCCGGACAGGAGCTGGAGAGAAGGAAAGCGCGGCTGGAAGCGGCCATTGGCCTGGCCGACATGGCCGACGAAATCCTCTCGGCGGCGTATCTTGCCTATATAAAAGGCGATGAAGCGGTGCTCGAAAAACCGCGCCAGGACGCCCTGGCCATTGCCAAGGCGGCTGAAGAGGCCATTGCCGGCATGCGCTCCAACCCGGCCTACAAGAACACCACTGTTCAGGATATCCTCAAAGGCGTACAAAAAGGCGGGGAAAATCTGGCCGCCGCGATTAGTACACTGGCCGCCGACATGACGGCAAGAACGGACAGCAACGTCCAGCGCCAGGGCATCATGGACAACATGCTGGACGCGGTCAACGCCCTTCAGGATGAGGGCAACAACCTGACCGTCAAGCTCACCGGCCGGGCCAACTCCACCCTCGACGCCATGACCCTGTCTCTTTTGATCGGGCTGGTGGTGGCCTATATCGTCAGTTTTGTGCTGTCGTTTTTCATTGTTCGCAGCATCACGCTGCCCATTAACCGTCTCATCGGCCTTCTGAATGACGAGGCGGTGGGCGTTGAAGAGGCGGCCACGGAAATGACCGGCACCTCCAACAGCCTGGCTGAGGGGGCGGGCGAAAACGCGGCCAGCCTGGAAGAAACCAGCGCGGCCCTGGATGAGCTCTCCTCCATGACTGAACGCAATGCCGAGAATTCAACCGAAGCCAACAGCCTGATGCAAATGGCCACCGGCGCGGTGCAGCGGGCCAATGATTCCATGGCGGGCGTTATCAAGGCCATGGAGGAAATCTCAATCTCCGGCGGAGAGATCGGCAAAATAATCAAAACCATTGATGAAATAGCTTTTCAGACCAACCTTCTGGCCCTCAATGCGGCCGTGGAGGCGGCCAGGGCCGGGGAGGCCGGGGCCGGTTTCGCCGTGGTGGCCGATGAAGTGCGTAACCTGGCTATTCGCTCGGCCGACGCGGCCAAGAGCACGGCCGACCTCATCGCGGCCACCATCAGCAACATCAATTCCGGCGAATCCATGGTCAGGACCACAGCCGACAATTTTCAGGAAGTGGAGGGCCACGCCGTGAAAGTCAGCGAGCTTCTGGGCAGCGTGGCGGTGGCTTCACAGGAACAGTCTCAGGGAATAGATCAAATCACCAGAGCCATGCATGAAATGGACAAGGTGACGCAGACCACAGCGGCCTCCGCCTCTGAGTCGGCTGACGCCTCATCCAAACTGTCCAGCCAGGCCGCCAATCTCCTGGAAGCGGTCAATGATCTATCCAGGCTGGTCTATGGAGCCGGACAGGCAGGCCCGGCGAGGCCGTCCCTGCCTTCGTCCTCCGGCCGGGGCAAGCGGCTGACCGGCTCTGATCTGCTGGCATTGACTGAATAAGCAAACCAAAGGCCGGAACGAAAGTTCCGGCCTTTTTTAGTTGTTGAGCATCCGGTTTTAGGCTATCATTTTGACGAAGCGCTTTCGAGCGGAATGAAATACAGGCGGGAAAAGCTTATGCGTAACCTGATAGATAAACTTGAACGTGAGCACATACTGGAGAAAGATGAATTTATCGCTCTTCTGACCGCCTTATCACGCGAAGGGCACGACGGGGAGACCGGAACGTATCTGGCCGCCAAAGCCCTGGCCGTGCGGGAAAAATATTTCGGCCGGGACGTTTATTTGCGCGGTCTCATCGAATTTACCAATTATTGCAAAAACGACTGCCTCTATTGCGGCATCAGGCGCGGCAACCCCAAAGCCGAACGTTACCGCCTTTCGGCCCGCGAGATTCTGGACCGCTGCCGGGCCGGTTATGAGCTGGACTTCCGCACTTTCGTGCTTCAGGGCGGTGAGGACCCCTATTTCAATGACGAGAGAATGGTGGAAATAATCAGCGGTATGCGCCAGGAATTTCCCGATTGCGCCATTACCCTTTCAGTGGGCGAAAAAAGCCGCGAGACTTATGAAAAATACTATCAGGCCGGAGCGGACCGTTTTCTCCTGCGGCATGAAACGGCCGCGCCCGATCATTACGGCCTGCTCCACCCGGCCGACATGTCGCTGGCCAATCGGCAGGAATGCCTTTTTACCCTGAAGGATATCGGCTTTCAAGTCGGGGCCGGGTTCATGGTGGGTTCACCATTTCAGACCCTTGAGAACATCGCGGAGGATCTTCTGTTCATCGGCCGCCTTAAGCCGCAGATGGTCGGCATAGGCCCCTTCATTCCTCACCCGGAGACTCCATTGGGCTCATATGAACGCGGCAGTGCCGACCTCACCGTCTCCATTCTGGGTATCTTGCGGCTGATGCTGCCCAAAGTTCTGCTCCCGGCCACCACCGCCCTGGGCACCATTGATCCCGAAAGCCGTGAGAAAGCGCTGGGATATGGGGCCAACGTCATGATGCCCAACCTTTCGCCGCTCAATGTCCGCCAGAAATACGATATTTATGTGGGCAAAATTCATCTCGACGAGGAAGCGGCCGAAGGGGTGGCCAGATTGAAATCGCGCCTGAAAGAGCTGGGCTATGAGACGCCGCTCAGCCGGGGGGACTTTCCGGTTTAAGGAAATTCCTCGACTATCAAAAAGCCCCCGTAACGAAGATTACGGGGGCTTTTTTTAACCGGCTTCAGTTTCAGGCTGTTTCAGAGTCGACCGGTTTGATTCTGACCATGAAGATGATCATTATTATGGCCAGAACCTGCGGCGCGGCCAAGAGCGGCCAGACCAGATCATAATTGCCGCGCAGATCAACCGTCCAGCCTAGAACAAAGGGGACGAACATACCCGCGCTCTGGAAGATGGTGCCGGTGGCTCCTCCGGCCGTGGCCGCCCAGCGCGGCCCGGCATAGAGGGAAGTCAGGACGGCCAGAATGGCGTTTGATGCGCCCACTCCGGCCCCGACCAGCCCGGCCGCCGCCGCCAGACCGGCGGCCCCCTTAAATATCGGGAAAGCGATCAGCCCGGCAATAATGGCGGCATAGGCCAGGGCCAGCAACATTTCCTTTGAGCGGACTTTGTCCGTCAGTACCCCGGCCCCGAAAGTGGTCGCCAGCCCCACCAATCCAAAAGTGGTCATGATGTGCCCGGCCTCCATGCGGCTGTAGCCCAATTCCAGGATGAGGTATTGATTGCCCCAACTGACAAACCCCAGAAAACCCCACAGCAGGCAGAAGCCTATGGCGCAAAGGAGGCGCAGACGACCATCGCCGAGAACGAATTTGAGGCCGGTCCAGGGGGAGGCCGAAGCGCCGCCGGAAGCGGCCGGGCCGCCGCTTCTGCGGGCCGGAAAGATGATGACGAATAAAAGTCCAAGCATCAGGAGGCCCAGGCCAATGGCCATGAAAGTCGGCCGCCAGCCGCCCAGGGCCAGGCTCAGGCGCGGGGCCAGTTGATTGGGGATGAGGGTGCCCAGGGTGGGGGCCATCATCATGAGGCCGAAAGCCTTGCCCAACTCCGCGCGGGGAAAACCGGCCACCGTCGCTTTCACGCAGGATGAATAGACCGCGCCGCTGCCCAGCCCGGCCACCACGCGCCAGAAATAGCCCGCCTCCGCCGTGGTGATGGTGTAGATCATCAAGGTAGCGAGACCGGAAATGAAAAGTGAAGCGGCCAGAACTATTTTGGCCCCGAAGCGGTCGGAAAGCATGCCGCCGGGCAGTTGGGTGGCCATGTAGCCCATATAGAAGGTGTTCATGAAGAGGCCGGCTTCAGCGTTGGTAATTCCAAGTGAAGCAATGGCCTCGGTCTGGAGGGGCGGCCAGGCGAAGCGGCCGAGGAAGACGGCCACGAAAACCGTCATGACCAATGCGTGCCAGCGCCACCGCGCCGGGTCGGGGGTGGTGTTGATCGGTGATGTCATAAGAACCTTTGCGACACTGGCTCACCGGCCGGATTAGTAATCCAGGCGTGGCGGCGGTGTCTTGAGATAAGAATTTCAGGGATCTCGAACGGACACCCGGCGGTTTTTTTTATTCATACGGTCTCGAAGGTGATGCGGGCCGCATACGCATCAAATCCGGCCGGTGGAAACTTTAAGGAATCCAGAGCAATCAGCCCCGGCCTGTCCCTGCCCATGTAATATTTAACCTCCTGGTAAAGTGGGCTATGTTTCCGCGTTCTCCTGAATAAATATATTCTCATCTTGGCCGCCGGAAGCCGGAAGTTTTGTCCCGTCTCCGTTCCGGGGGTCTTTAGTCACGGAGCCGGGACAAAACTTCCGGCTTCCGGCTCCCACTCGGCTAGGCATACTTCTCAGCTATTAAGAAAGCCGACCATGCAGCCGACGGAAGAAATGTTTTTGCCCGGCTCCGTGACTAAAGACCCCCGGAACGGAGCCGGGCAAAAACATTTCTTCCGTCGGCGGTCACCCGCCGCTTACATAACTTCTAGCGGTACGCTGAACTCTGCCCTGAATACCAGTCTTCAATCTCATCGGCTGTGGCCGTGGCCGTGCCGACTTTACCCACCACCACTCCAGCCGCTATATTGGCCAGACGCGCGCCAAGGGCCAGAGGCGCACCCAGCGCCAGAGCCGCGGCCATTACCGCCACCACAGTGTCGCCCGCGCCGCTGACGTCAAAGACTTCGCGGGCCTGGGAGGGCAGGAGGACCGGATCGCCCTCCGGGGCGCCATGGTGCAGAAGCATCATGCCGTCTTCACTGCGGGTGATCAAGATATTCAGAAGACCGTTTCTGGCCATAACCTCACGTCCGGCCAGTTCCAGTTCCATGGCCGATTCGACCTTATGGCCAATGGCCTCTGAAAGCTCCGAACGGTTCGGGGTCACCAGGGTGGCGCCGCGATAGCGGCTGTAGTCAGAGCCCTTGGGGTCAACCACCACTGGCGTCCCGGCGGCTGAGGCCAGGCTGATAATCTCGCTTAGAACATCATCGGGCAGGGTGCCCTTTCCATAATCGGAAATGGCCACGGCCCTGACCTGACCCAGAGCTTCGTTAACCGTCGACAAAAGTTCCTCCGCCACATGGCCGCTTATGGGGGTGGTGTCTTCCTCATCAAATCGCACCACCTGCTGAATTCCAGCTATGATACGGGTTTTGACGCTGGTTGGCCGGTTCTCATCAATAATCAGGTGGGGGGCGGGCAATGAATCTTCAGCGAAGAGGCGTGAGAGCAAAGTGGATTTTGAATCGCGGCCGGTGACGCTGACGGTCAGCGGAAGAGCCTCTAGGGCTCCGAGATTCTTGACCACGTTGCCGACACCGCCGGGCATTAAAAGGTGCCGCTTGACCCGCACGACCGGCACCGGGGCTTCAGGCGAGATGCGGGTGGCCTGTCCGTAAATATAGCGGTCAACCATGATGTCGCCCACGCACAGAACACGGATACCCTTGATGCTGCGGAGAAGAGTAAGAACTTCCTTCATGGGCTAACCTTCGATAGCGGATTCGATGAATTTGGCAAAGCCCGGCTGAGAGTCCTGCCGGCCCATAGCCTCCAGCGCGGCCGGGGTGTCTTCGGGCGATTTCCAGCTCGAAATGGGCGCGGGCACCCGGCGGGTGATATAGGCAGTCCTGGTCAGTAAATTCATATCGCCCTGAACCGGCTGAAAGTAAAGCGCCCCGTCTTTGACCGTTATGGGCATGAAGAGGCCCTCTTCGTGCAGCTTTTGGAATATCCGGCCCGGATTGGGATAATGGTTGAAATTTTTGTTGAGGTGGGTAATGCGCTCCGGGGACATGTTGCGGAGGCGGAAACTTTCTATGACCACATCACGCCCCAGCCCTGAATCATAGGCGCAGAGGCCGCCTTTAATGGGATTGAGGGGATTGTTGGCCACGATTTCCATAGTCATGCCATACCCTTGCGCTCCAAGTTCCAGCGCCAGCCCGATGGTCACGAAATCAAGCGCGCCGGTCAGGTAGCCCAGATCTTCGATATTGTATGACACCAAATCGGCGGTTTGGCCAAGAAGGGAGAAAAAATCAGCCCGGCTCAGAAAGTGTTTTTGGCCGCTGTCGTCCAGGTGAAAAACCTGATGGTCCATGGTTTTCTGCATGGCCATCTGGCCGTGGTTGTGAAGCCGGGCCGGGGCGCTTTCATCAAAATGCCAGCCGCCCTCCGGCAGAAGACCGTGAAAAGTGGCCTGGGTCAGAAATAGAAAATTGCCGGGGGCGAAACCCAGAAAATTCCTTTTCAGAATGCGTTTGCAAATCTGCTCGCAAGTCTGTTCATTGACAATCAGAAGCACTTTCTGACGGGCCATGACTTCATCAGGATCGAGCCCGGCCTCTTTGGCCAGATTCCTTATCTCAAAGACGCTCTGCCACAGGTGGCGGGCCCCCAGACGCAGCGGCAAGAGGTGATGCGGAGTCAGACGCAGAAAAGAGGGCGGAACACCCTCCGATACTGCCGCCGGATTATCGATGAATGTTTCGGCCAGATAATCGCGGGAGTATGGAATCTGGTGCGGATGAATCAGGTATTTGGGGCCGAGCTTCAGGCGCGTGGCCTCACCGGCGGCGGTGTGTTCCCAAAAAATACGGCCATCGAGCACGGCGGTGCGGGCTTTGTCGAGAAGAGCGTCGTTCACACGCTCTTCCAGCACGATCAACTCCTTCGGCGGGGAGAGATTCTCCAGGCCGGGCCAGGCGTTGTAATCCTCTTCACGCGCCGCGACGTCTGATATGGCCAGCCCGGCGAAATTATCGCGGGCTATGCGCAGGCAGGACTCGCGGTAAGAGGCCAGGCTGGTCAGGGCGATTTTCATTATGTCTTTTCCCTTAAAACATCGGCTCGTAGCTGAGCAAAAAGTGTGATTTTTGCTCAGCGAGCAGCTTCTTTGGCTTTTCCACCAGTCGCTGGCGCTCCGTCTCCCTCTGGTCGACTTTCGCGATTAAGAACTTGTCCGTAAATAGTGATTTTGCCCTCTGGCGTTGTTGCTCGCGTTTTTTAATGCTCGAAATATTAATATATTACTCCGCTTAAAAAACACTCGCGCCTAGCCAGAGAACAAAATCCCTTATTTACGGACAAGTTCTAAGGCAGCGAACCACCCGGTGAATTGAAGCCTCTTCAAATTACTCTCAGCCCAGGGTTTTCTTGAAAATTTCACGGGCCGCCGCCACGGCCGGGCTGTCGGACGCGGTCAGAAGCGAAGTGGGTTTGGCCTGTTGGTCAGCGTCATAGATGGCCATGTCATCGGGGATGACCCCGGCCAGATTCATTTTTTCCTTTTCAATGATATCCATAACGTCTTTACTGACTTCCCCGCGCACCCGGTTGAGAATCAGATATTTATTGGGTACGGTGATCTTCAGTTCCTCCACCAGCTGCCAGATTCGCAGAGCGGCAATCAGGCCCCGGCGGGAAGCGTCGGAGACGACATAGAAAACATCCATATAGCGGGAAGTCAGGCGGGAGATGTGTTCCATGCCCGCTTCATTGTCAATGACCTGATAGGGGTAATTCTTCAGCGTCCGCTCCAGAACGGCCCCGAGAACGGCGTTGGCCGCGCAGTAGCAGCCCGCGCCCTCCGGCTTGCCCATGACCACCAGGTCGATGTCGTCGCCCTCAACAATGGCCTCCTGGGTCCGCATCTCGATGAGAACATCCTTGGTGATGGAGACGTCACCGGCGGAAGTTTTCATTTCTTCGCGGGCATCAGAAAGGGTGTGTTCATATTCCATGCCCAGAACATCGGCCAGATTGGCGTTGGCGTCGGCGTCCACCGCCAGAACCGGCTTGCGCCCGGTTTCAACCAGATATCTCGCGGTCATACCGGCCAGAGTGGTTTTGCCGGTGCCGCCTTTGCCTGCCATGCCAACTATTAATGTCATACGTTTACCTCTTTACCCCGTTCGGGGCTTTGTGTCTGAACTGCCCGGCCCGGCCGGGAACCATATCATCTCACCCTGCCGCCTAGAATTCCAGATTCTTGGGCGTTCTGGGGAAGGGGATGACGTCGCGGATGTTGGATACCCCGGTCAGGAGCATCAGGAGGCGCTCGAAACCCAGCCCGAAACCGGCATGCGGCGCGGTTCCAAAGCGGCGGCTGTCGAGATACCACCAGTAATCATCCATACACATTTCCATTTCTGCCATGCGCTGAATCAAAACATCCAGCCGCTCTTCACGCTGGCTGCCGCCCACCAGCTCCCCGACCTTGGGGACCAGCAGGTCCATAGCCGCCACGGTTTTGCCGTCATCAGAAAGGCGCATGTAGAACGGCTTAATGCTCGACGGATAATCATGGACGATAACCGGCTTTTTAAAATGCTCCTCGCAGAGATAGCGCTCATGCTCGGTCTGCATGTCCATACCGTATTTAGGCTCATATTCAAATTTCTTCTTTGAGGACGACAGTATATCAATGGCCTGGCTGTATGGCAAGCGCTCATATTTATCGGCCAGAAGATTTTCCAGGCGGTCAAAAAGGCCGGGCTCCACGAATTTGTCAAAAAGCGAAAGGTCGTCGCGGCACTGGTCAAGGGCGAATTTCACCACATACTTGATCATGTCCTCGGCCAGATCCATATTATCATGAAGGTCGGCAAAGGCCATTTCCGGCTCAATCATCCAGAACTCGGCCGCGTGGCGGGGGGTGTTGGAATTTTCCGCCCTGAAAGTGGGGCCGAAAGTATAAATTTTCCCCAGAGCCAGGGCCAGCATTTCACCCTCAAGCTGGCCGGAGACAGTGAGCCCGGCGTTTTTCCCGAAAAAATCATCCTCAACTTTAGACGCCGCCCCCGGCGGGAGGGTGGTGACGCGGAAAAGTTCGCCCGCGCCCTCGCAGTCGCTGCCAGTGATTATGGGTGTGTGAACATAGAAAAAGCCCCGTTCCTTGAAAAAATCGTGGACAGCCAGCGAACAACGGCTTCTGAGGCGGAAAATGGCCCCGAATTTATTGGTCCTGGCCCGGAGGTGGGCTATCTCGCGCAAAAATTCATCCGAGTGGCGCTTTTTCTGAAGAGGATATGTTTCCGGGTCGGCCTGGCCGACCAGTGTGACTTCGTCGGCCTGAATTTCCCATTTCTGCCCCTTGCCCTGTGAGGCCACGACTTTTCCGCGTATGGAGACTGAAGCCCCGGTCTGGGCGTTTTTCACAGCCTCATAGGTCGGGATGGACTCCACGGCCACAATTTGGAGGTTGGCCAGGCAGGAGCCGTCATTGATCTCCAGAAAGGAGAAGCCCTTGGCGTCGCGGCGGGTGCGGACCCAGCCGTTGACAATAACTTCATCATTTTCCGGTATGCGAGAATTCAGTATATCGACAATAGCTTGCGTCATAAACCCTCCTCTTTTATATTGATGTAATTTAATTCTTTTCCACTGAAAAAGCAACTGGGCCCGGCCAGGGTAAAATCCGGAGGTTTCATGTAAGAAGACCGCAACAGTCACCCTACCCAAACGCCGACAATGACTAGGCCGGGCGGGCGAAAAATTTTCTGTAAGTCGCTCGTAATTTTACTCCCCGGACGGGCACTTACTCACCACCATCCTATGCCGTCACCCGGCCGGGAATACGAGAAAATTACGAGCGACGTCAGAAATTTTTTCGCCCGCCCGGCCGGGTTTTACCTTTGCTTGTCTTTGCTATTTTTTCATATTAATATTATATTTATCTATTCGAATACAAACGATCCCTGTCATGAACGGATGGATACTATGAAATATCACAAGACTCAAATAGAAGGCGTGACCATTATCGACCTGGAGCCATTTGAAGACCATCGCGGCTATTTCGCCCGCGCGTTCTGCCAGGCTGACTTCCATGAAAACGGCCTTGATTTTCAGCCTGTTCAGGCCAATCTTTCCGGCAACCTGAAAAGGGGCACCCTGCGCGGGCTTCACTATCAGGCCGCCCCACATCAAGAGGACAAACTGGTGCGAGCTGTGCGTGGGGCCGTTTTCGACGTGGCCGTGGATCTGCGCCCGCAATCGGCCACTTACAGGCAGTGGTTCGGAACGGAGCTTTCCGCTGAAAACAGGCGCTCCCTCTTGATACCCAAAGGCTGCGCCCACGGCTACCTGACGCTAACCGATGACGCGGAGACGCTTTACATGGTCAGCCAGGCCTATCATCCTGAATCAGATCGGGGCCTCCGCTGGAACGATCCGTTCTGCAATGTCCAGTGGCCGTTCGACCCCCTGGTCATTTCCGATAAAGACCGGCAGTGGCCTGATTATAAGCCGGAGAGCCAGAAATGAGCGACGCGATTAATACTCCGCCGACGGAAGAAGATCCGAGTCTGTCGCGCGACAGAAAGCTGATTCTTGCCGTCGCCGTTCTGTGCAGTCTTCTGGGCAACATGGGCATGACCGGCCTCAACGTGGCTCTGCCGGATATGGAGCGCAGTCTGGGCCTGTCGGCGGCCATGATGGGCTGGATGTCGCTGAGCATGTTCATGGCCATGGCCGCCGTGGCCGCGCCGGGGGCCAAACTGGCCGACATCCTGGGCCGCCGCCGCACCACTTTTTTCGGCCTGATTCTGTCCATCATCGGACTGACCGGCAGCGCCCTGGCTCCGGGCGCGGCCAGTCTACTGGCCGGCCGCGTCATCACCGGCTTCGGTCTGGCCGTGGTCTTCACCAACGGCGTCTCAATGGTCACCACCGTCTATCCGCCGCATCAGCGCGGGCGGGTGCTGGGCTACACCATCGGCTCGGTCTACCTCGGCCTCAGCCTGGGGCCGGTCATCTGCGGCTATCTGGTCAGTTGGTTCGGCTGGCGCTCCATCTTCTGGCTCAGCACGGCCGGGTTTATTCCTCCCCTCATTTTGATCAGGATGGTCAAAGTGGAACAGAAACCGGCCGCCGGTGAAAAATTCGACACACGCGGAGCCATTCTCTGGGCCGCCGCTGTTCTGACGACTTTCTTCGGCCTGACCAATATCACCGCTACGCCCTACGGCCCGATACTGATAGCCATAGGCCTTGGGCTGGCCATAGCTTACGTCAAGGCCAGCCTCTCGGTGGATTCGCCGGTGCTGGACGTGCGGCTGTTTATGGAGAACAGGCGTTTCGCTTTCTCGTCCCTGGCCGCGTTCATCAGCTACAGCGCCTCAATGGGCACCGGCTTTCTCCTGAGTCTGTATCTGCAATACACCAAAGGGCTGCCCACTTCGCAGGCCGGGCTGATTCTCATGATTCAACCCGCCTGCCAGACCCTGATAACCCCTTTCGCCGGCCGACTCTCCGACCGCGTTGACGCCGGAATCATGGCTTCTTCCGGCATGGCCATACTCTGCGCGGCCATCAGCGCGGCCGCCTTGTTTCTCACGCCCCAAACGCCCCTGTGGGCATTCATTGTCCTGCTGGTCATGCTGGGCTGCGGGTTTGCCATTTTCGGGGCGCCCAACTCCAATGCGATTATCGGCTCAGTACCGCCGGGCCGCATCGGGCAGGCCTCCGGCACTATCACGGCCACCCGCCTGTGCGGACAGGTTTTCAGCATCGCCCTCACCACTCTTATATTCAGCCTCATCATCGGGCCGGGACGGATGAGCCCGGAAAAATACCCGGACTTCATGCGGGCCGCCACCATTTGCTTCACAATTTTCGCGCCCATCTGTTTCACCGGCATCCTGGCCTCCCTGGCCAGAGGCAAAGCGAGGAGCTGACATGACCCGCATTCTCTTTCTCGGCGACATTTTTGGCAAAACCGGACGGCAGGTGGTGCGTGACTTCATGCCCAAACTGGTGGGGGAGGAAGCCATAGACCTAGCCATTGCCAACGGCGAAAACGCCTCTGGCGGGCTGGGGCTGAATCCGGGGGAGGCACAGGAATTGTTCGGCCTGGGCCTGGCGGTCCTGACTGGCGGCAACCACACTTTCCGCTATAAAGACACGGAAAAAATGCTGGACAAGGACGCCCGGCTGGTGCGTCCGGCCAACTATCCCGAACCCTGCCCCGGACGCGGCTGGACCATGGCCGAGACGGCGGGCGGAGTCCGGGTGGGAATCGGCAACCTCATGGGCCGGGTGTTCATCAACGCCAGCCTGGACTGCCCCTTCCAGGCGGCGGACCGTATAATTGAAGAAATGAAAACGGCCGGGGCCCAAATCACCCTCATTGATTTTCACGCTGAGACGACCAGTGAAAAGAGAGCCATGAGCTGGTATGTCGATGGCCGCCTGGGCGCCCTTCTGGGCACCCACACCCACGTTCAGACGGCCGACGCCGACCTCATGCCGGGCGGTCTGGCCTATATGACGGATGTGGGCATGTGCGGTCCGCACAATTCGGTCATAGGCATGAGCCGCGATACGGTGCTGCCCGGTTTTCTGAGCGGCCGCCCCAAACGCTTCGAAGCGGCCTCCAAAGGAGCCCGCCTCAACGGCGTTATAATTGATTTCGACGATAGCGGGCGGGCCACCTCCATAAAAGCCCTCAACCTCAAGGGAGTCAAATAACAAAACAGCACCGAATGCCGGCGAAAAGGGCGGCCGGCTTATAAATAGTACATTAGTTTCAATAAATTATTGCTGACTGCGCGCCTTGATTTTCCTTGCGCCATATCTCAAGCCATGCTACTATAATGAAGGAAAAATATTGTCGAAAATACTTAAAATTCCTAATACGAAAATACCCAAGACATATTTTATATCTAAGCCTGATCAGGCCGACAATTACCAACTATGAGCTCCCGCCAAACCTAGGCCCCTATCTTTTACACGGTGTGAGACGCGGACGACTATCGATGCAGAAAAAAAACGATTTCATCATAAACCGGCCTGACGAGGCCAATGTACCAGAAGACGTTAAAGAAGAATTCACCCAATCATACGCGGTGGTGAAAAGACTGTTGCCTTTTCTGGCCAAACGCGGCATTCCGGCGTCGCCTAAAAATTACCGCATTTTTTATGATTATCTTCTTTATACCAACCCCTCCCTGAATAAAACCATCAATGAGCTTCTGGATAACAATGCCAAATTCTACAGCCAGTTATCCTCTAGCCTCTATGATCATTTTTATTCCAATGAGGCCCTTGATCAGCAGGCCAAGGCCATCAACAAGGCCGCCATGGATTTCATGGCCATTTCCAGCAGCATGGAGCAAAGCCTGGAGAGCGCCATCAGCCAGACCAGCCGATACAAAAAGGTTTTGAACGACACCTCAAAACAAATGGCCCAAATCACTTCAGCCGATCAGCTTCAGCCTTTTCTGGAAGAACTGATGACCGAAACCGAGCAGGCCCTGACTCAGAACGACAGTTTCTCCAGCCGGATAAATGAGGCCAATCAGATTATAGCCACCCTGAAGGAAGAGCTGAAGAATCAGACGGCCCTGGCCAAAGTGGACGAACTGACCAAGCTGTATAACCGGCGTCACCTCAATATAGAAGCGCCGCGCATGATCAGCCATTCCCTGGAGACGGGGCTTCCGTTGTCGGCCATACTGTTCGACCTTGATCACTTCAAACGCATCAACGACACCTGGGGCCACAACTACGGCGACAAGGTGTTGATCATTTGCGCCGACACCATCAAAAAGTCGGCTCGCGGCTCCGATCTTCCGGTGCGCTTTGGCGGCGAGGAATTTCTGCTCCTGTGTTCAGGGCTGGATCTTCTGGCCGCGGCCAGGGTGGCCGAGCGTATCCGTCTGGTCATTTCCAACACCGATATCACCATTCGCGGCAACTCCCTGCCGGTAACCATAAGTTCGGGCGTGGCCCAGTATATTCCCGGCGAAGAAATCAATGATCTGATAGAGCGGGCCGACAAGGCCCTCTACCGGGCCAAGGGCGAGGGTCGAAACCGGGTACGTTTGGCCGAGAGCCCCGACGGGACGGATTTGGCCTCCAAAACCTGATTGTTCAAAGGCCGGTTGCACACCGGCCTTTTTCTTTCCTTTGATCCGCCGGAAGCCGGGAATTGTTTTTGTCTCGTCTCCGTTCCGGGGGTCTTAGTCACGGAGCCGAGACAAAAACAATTCCCGGCTTCCGGCTCCCACTTCGGCCAGGCACACTATCCCGGCCTTAAAAAAACCGACCAGGCAGCCGCCAAAAGAAATGTTTTTGCCCGGTCCCGTGACTAAGACCCCCGGAACGGGACCGGGCAAAAACATTTCTTTTGGCGGCGGTCACCCGCTTCTCCGAATTTATACTTTTGACTACTATTCTAATCATCATCTCCGCCGTTGTCTTTAAACACCCAAAGAGCCTGATTCAATTTGACGAACTGTTTCATTCCGGCCTCCAGGTAGCCGTCATCAAAAATATGAGGCGACAGGTCGGCCGGAAAAACGGCGTTGGTCTCCACCCCGGCCGCCGTAAGGATAATGCCCGGCAACTGGTATTGGTAAAAAGGCTTCTCTGGCTTAACCGGCAGTTTCTCCGGTGCGGCGCTGGTCAGGAGAAAGAGGCTTCTGTCTTCAAGCGAAAGCCCCATGCGTTTGGCGTTGGCGGCCTGGGGCACCAGATGATCCGGCATGATAAAAACCACAGTGCACTCCATATCGCCCCGGTCCTCAATAAATTTCAAAAAATCGCACACAACATGGGAAGAGGCGTTGACCGCATCGACGGCAGCCTCACCCGTCGGCCGTACAGCTTCCGCCAAATCCGGCCGGAACCGGCTGCCCGGCAGGTGGGTATCCACGGTGGAAACGGCCAGCAGAAATGGTTTTCCGGTTATAGACAGTTCTTCATACTTCAGCTTGGCCAGAGCCAGCACATCCGCGTCGTAGGGCCCAAATGATCCGGCCCGCTCCACGGGAAACGGGAAATCCTCATAAGCCCCAAACACTTGATAGCCATACAGCGTCAGGAACTGACGGGTTCCGGCGAAATCAGGCTCACCCAGAATGTAGCACCGTTCATACCCGGCCTGGCCCAGCACATCACCCAAGCCGACCAGCGAAGTCGAATCGGCTTTAGCGAAAAGGCTATTGGCTCTGGTGCCAAAGTATTGCGGCAAACCCGTCTGCCAGCTATAGAGGGAGGCGATAGTCGTGGCTGCCGCCCCTGAAGGCTTCATGTGGGGAAGATAGGTCCAGCGGCGGGTCAGCTCCATCAGGCCCGGAGCCAGATCACCCCGATCCAGGATGGATCGTTCGAAACTTTCCAGAGAAATAATGACTATATTCAACCCCGGCTCAGCCGTAAGGCCGTCACGAAAGACATAGTCCCCGGCCTTGATGTCCAGCCCGGCGAAAGCCTCATCTATGGTCAGGCGCTCTTCGGCCGCCATACGGCCGTCTATGACTCGATAGAGATTGTTAATGATGCCGCCCGGCAGAGCCATTAGAAAAGCCAGAATGATCATGGTGGCGGCAAAGCGCCTTTTGCTTTGGCTATAGTGCCGCACCGGCTCCAGACGGGCCAGGCGGGTGAAGAGCCAGACTACCGCGATGAACGCGGCCAGCCCCAAAAGGCTTAAGAGGGGAAAGGATGTAATGGCGATACGGAAAGTCTCGAATTGCAGATGATTATAGAACTGATAGCCAATAGGCTCTTCAGTCATCACCTGGGAAATGATTTCAGACAGACAGAAAACCGCCAGCCCGATTCGGACTGCATAGCGGAAACCGCGCGGCCGTATTTTGGACATGGCCAGAATGCAAAAAATAAACAGAACCAGCAGTTGAAACATTTTGCGGCCTTTTAACGCTCAAACTCACTGAAAATACAGCCGCAGTAATTCTGGCGGTACAGCCCCAGCTCACGGGCTATTTCATGCCCCCGGTGCCAGCCCGGCCGCCAGTCCTCATAATAGAATTCCAGCCCGTGCTTTTTCGCCGCTCGGCCGCCCTCTTCCATTATCAGATCGTGCTTTTGGCGGCGGCTGAAAGCCAAAGTCGTGCCGAACGCCTGATGGCCGCGCGCGGCCGCCTCGGCGGCGGCGGCCTCAAACCGCAGGGCGTAGCAGGTGCGGCAGCGTTCCGGCGGCGCGGGGTTCTTCATCAGCTCGGCCATGAATTTTTCAGGCTCATACGGTGAGGAGAAATCAACCTTCAGGCCATGATGAAGGGCCAGGAAAGCCAGGCTGTCGCGGCGGCGGTTGAATTCGGCTTTGGGGTGGATATTGGGATTGTGAAACCACAGTTCCAGATTCAGAGAGGGCCGCTCGATTTGAAAAAATTCCAGCGGATAGGAGGCACAGGGGCCGCAGCAGACGTGAAGAAACAGTTTTTCCATGATCATTCCAATAATAGCTAATCACAGCCGGTTACGGCCGCCAGTTTACCATTTCCAGACCGGCACTTCAGCCCGGCCACCGGCGTTGGGGCCGGAGTGCCCGGAGACATGCGCCCCGCAACCGGCCAGGAGGGCGACGGCGGCTATAATCAGAAGTAGTTTTCGCATATTTTACCTCCACCGTGAAGCTCTGTAGAGTCAGCCATCATCCCTTTGATAATCTTATCAGCCCAGGGAGCGACAGCAAGATTTAAAGCTGGATAAACAATCAGGATAAAAAATAAGATCCCATTCAGAATTGGCGTAAATTTTTCAAAAATCCAAAATAGTGAACCACATATTAAACCCAACGTATGAATCCAGAATACCGGCCATAAAAACTGATTCCGTCGATTCAGAATCTGGTTGGCCTGAAACAGTCCGCTTATGGAGGCAACCAGCAAGGACACGCTTAATAACCAGAGACCACATACCATATCTGCTGTAAAATTCTGGTGAGAATTAAAAAAACTTAATTTTATCACCATAATAATCAGAATAAACCCTAAAGATATGACTGCAAGGCTGAAGCATAAATTCACCTGGGCGAGAATATTGATCCCATCCCATTTCCGCCAATAGCCCGGCTCGAGCTGAGTGCTCATTTTTCACCCCCGCTGTATAATTCTGAGGCTTCAACCACCCTGCCACCCCAGACCGACAGAAACATATTTATGGCCGGGTAAACAATAAAAGGCATAGACAAAATGATGTATGGGACGACAGACTTGGGGTAGACCTTCAGAAAATCGCTAAACACCATCAACATCAAGGCTGTCGGCGAAAAATACCTTTCGGACAAAAGCATTACCCCAAGGATGAGTCCCTGGGCATTGAGGATGAAGACCTCCCGCCAAAGACAGTTCCGGCCTTTTATCAGCCTGTCAGCCAGATACAGCCCGCTGATGGTCGTACCCGCCATCAACAGCCACACCACCCAATAGGCCAGACTCACCAGAATATAACCAGCACCACCGGAGAAGGTCATAACAGTGAGGAAAATGGTCCCCATGCCCCAGAACATGCCCCCGCATACCATCACAATATTGAAAGCATACACGACATGCGCCCAGAAAATTACCCGGCGCCATTGCCGGTCATCGCCTGGTAAAGCCTGATGGCTCATTTTTCAACCCCACCATGGGAGTGACGATTCGCGCTCTGTTTCATTGAATACTTCATGTGACATCCCTTCAGTCACCCACCGAAGAATTATAACACATTGCCGATGATTTTGACCAAAGGGTAATCGCTTCCCCGCCCCCAAAGCAGACGACCAGGCAGCCGACGGGAGAAATGTTTTTGCCCGGCTCCATGACTCGCGACCCCCGGAATGGAGCCGGGCAAAAACATTTCTCCCGTCGGCGGTCAACCGCCGCCCTCCCGCCTTTATGTGACACCCGGCATAAGGTTAACCTCAAGTGAATAATGGCACAGTCATTGCTAGATAGCAGTCAGAAGATTTGCTCGTCATTATCTTGTCAACCAGACCAACCATAGCAAAGAGGGAAGATCATTATGAAAGGCACCATCCGCACCCCGCAATCGAGAATCACTATCGCGGCAATACTAGCTGCCGTCTGCGCCATTTTTCTGACCGGCTGCGCCGAGCGCATCAATCAGCCCAGCTCAACTGTCAACCAGGAGGCCGCCCTGCGTCTGCCGCCGGTGGAGACTTATCCTGAACCGGCTATCCGCAGTGAAGGTTCGCTGTTTTCCGAAGACGCCCGCATGGATCTGTTTTCCGACATGAAAGCCAAACGCGTGGGCGACATCATCACCATCAATATAGTGGAAACCTCCAAAGCCAGCAAAAACGCCACTACCTCCACGGGGCGCTCCAATTCATTGACCGCCTCCACCCAGGCTCTGGTCGGCTATGAGGACCCATCCAACATCCCGACCCTTGGCAACGTGTTTGACAAGATCGGCTTTAACAGCGCCATGGGCATCGACGCCAGCTACAACTCCAGCTTCAGCGGACGCGGCACCACAGCCCGCACTGAAAGCATGACCGCCAAAATGTCGGCCCGCGTCATCCAGGTTCTGCCCAACGGCAATCTGGTCATTCGCGGCTCACAGGAAATTCTGCTCAATAACGAAAAGCAATACATCACCGTTCAGGGCGTCATCCGTCCGGCTGACATCAGCGCGGACAACACGGTCCTGTCCACCTACATGGCCGACGCCCGCATCGACTATCGCGGTCAGGGCGACCTGAGCCGCAAGCAGCGCGAAGGCTGGCTGTCCAGATTCCTCGATGTTATCTGGCCCTTCTAAAAACCATCAGGAGAGAGGTTTCGAACATCCGGGGCCTCTCTCCCATCCGCTTCAAACACCGCCCCGGCGGGGCTTCGAGTCCAATAAAGGTGACTTTATGAAAAAAGCTCTTTCAACCAAACTGCTCCTGGCCCTTCTGGCCATAATGCTGATTCCAGCCTCGTCGGCCTGGGCCATCCGGCTGAAGGAACTGGCCACCTTTGAAGGGGTGCGCCCCAACCAGATCATCGGCTACGGCCTGGTGGTGGGCTTGAACGGCACCGGCGACAAGGATAAAACCTTCTTCACCAACCAGAGCGTGGCCAACATGTTAAAGCGCATGGACATCACCGTCAACGCCACCAGCCTGAAGCTGAAGAACGTGGCCGGCGTCATTGTCACGGCTGATCTTCCCCCCTTTGTCAAGCCCGGCACCAAGATCGACATCCTGGTCTCATCACTGGGCGACGCCACCAGCCTTCAGGGCGGAACACTCCTCATCACTCCCTTGAAGGGTGTTGACAGCAACATCTACGCTGTGGCCCAGGGCCCCCTGTCGGTGGGCGGCTTCGCCATCACCGGCAACGCCGGCAGCGTTCAGAAGAACCATCCCACTGTGGGCCGCATCGTTCAGGGCGGCACTGTGGAGCGGGAAGTGCCCATTCGCTGGACCGGCAAGGAAGTGATGACCATGAAGCTGGGACAGCCCGATTTCACTACGGCCGCCCGCGTGGCCGAAGCCGTCAATTCGCGCCTCCCCGGCGCTTCAGCCCGTCCGCTGGACGCTTCCACCATCCAGTTCAACGTACCCATGAATTATCGTGAGAACCTGGCCGTGATGGTGGCCGAGCTGGAAAATCTCGATGTTGAACCAGACGCCATCGGCAAGGTCATCATTGATGAACGCACCGGCACGGTAGTGGTGGGCGAAAACGTCAAACTTTCCACCGTGGCCGTGGCCCACGGCAACCTTTCCGTACAGATCCGCGAAGGCCTGACGGTCTCCCAGCCCGGCCCCTTCTCCATGGGTGAGACGGTGGCTGCTCCCAATACGGATATCAACGTTGAAGAGGGCGCCGATCAGCTTCTCTTGATTGAACGCTCCACCACTATTCATGATGTGGTGAAAGCCCTCAACGCCATAGGCGTGACCCCCCGCGACCTGATTATGATCTTTCAGGCCATCAAAGCGGCCGGGGCTCTCCACGGCGAACTCGAAATAATCTAGTTTTGTGAGGTGATGTATGTCAGGCATGGAAAGCGTTGGAAACTTGAGCCGCCCCGGTGTTCGCCCTCTCAGAAGCACGGCCAAGGCGCGTAGTGATCAGGATGAAGGGGTGCAACGCTTTGACATACAGGAGCTCAGAAACGGCGGCACCATGAATGTCGGTTCAGGTGAGGACGGTCAGGGCGGTGAAAAAAGCATTCGGGAAAAATATCGCGGCGGCTCTAAGGCCAGCCAGGCCAGGCGTAACCACAACTCACAGCTCAGCACTGAAGAACAGATTGAGAAATTGGGCAAAATCCGCAAGTCAGCCGTTGAATACGAATCAGTTTTCGTGGACCAGCTGGTCAAGCAGATGAGGCAGTCGCCCATGTCCAAAACCCCTGGCGGAGACACGCTCAGCGACATAGCCGAACAGCCCTTCCGCGATTTTTTGAGCCAGAACGGCGGCATCGGCCTGGCCGATACCATAGTCAATCAGGTGGCCCGGCAGGAAGGGTTGGAACAAACCTTGCATCAGTATCCTGGCATAATGGGTGCTAACTGGCGCCCGACCATTCCTCCGAGCCAGATGAAAAAATCGGCTGGAAACCTGGAAATGGCTACAGAACAGGTTGAAAACAAAGCGGAAACCGCTCCGGCCCCCGCAGAAGGAAAGACCGGGAACACCTTAAAAAACTTTCTGGCCGGCGCTGAAAAAATGGCCGACAGGAGCAGCCAGACTGAAGAAAAGGCCGCCCAACAGTCTGTGGGCATGATGAGCGGTGAAGAAATTGCCTATCTCTATAACGACGCCAAAGACGGCTTGGCTTAATCAAATCTAACCCGGGCCGGAGCCAAAGATCAGGAGAGCGATAATGGACATCAAAATAGTTCAAAATTTATGCGACATTCTGGATGGTCACCTTGAGCGCTATCAGGCGCTGGTGGACTATGTGGCCCAGGAAAAGAAATATCTTCTGGAGCAAGACCTGGAAGGGCTTTTCACCTCCTCCCGGATGAAAGAGGAGCTGGCCATGGAAATCCAGACCAATATCAACGTCCTGATTGACAGCATAAACGAGACGGCCCTGATGGTGGGTCTGCCGCTGGATCCCCAGCCCCTTCTGGCTGATCTGGTGCGCCATGTGCCCAAGCCCTTTGATAATCGCATCAATGACGGGTCTATCAAACTGGAGCGGCTGAAAAATATCATCCTGCGGGAAAATGAGGCCAATCGCCACTTTGTCGAAGAAGCCATCCGCATGGTCAACGAATCTATCAGCATCCTCACCGGCGCCAATCAGCTCAAGGGCGACGGCTACAACAAAGACGGCAGCAAAGGCGAAAAGAAGCTTTCCCTGCCGGTAAAGCTTTCCAAAGCGGTTTAAAGTCAGGCGGGACCGGAGGCGGAATTCCGGTTCGGCAATAAAAAACAAGGCGGTGTAACATGGGTATTTCATCAAGCTTATATGTGGCCATATCCGGCATGAACATGTCCATGGCGGGCATGGAAGTGGCCAGCCATAATATAGCCAACGTCAATACGCCCGGTTACTCGCGCCAGCGGCTGAACCTGGAGACCAGCCCCACCTGGAAAGCCGGTTCCCAGGGCCAGATGGGCACGGGCGTCAGTGCCCAGAACATCTCGCGTTTTCACGATGAGTTCCTGACCCGCAGCATCATCCAAAAGAGCACTGAATACGGCGCGGCCGTGGCCAAAAAGAACGCCATTGACAACCTGGAAGCCTTTTTCAACGAATCCAGCGGCAACGGCGTCAACGCGGCCATGAACGATTTCTTCGCCATTTGGGACAGCGTGGCCGACGGCTCGGATTTGCCGCCCACCCGTAAAGAAATGATTGCCGTGGCCGAGACCCTGGCCCAGCAGGTGGCCACCCGCCGGGCCGATATGGACGCGGTGAGGCAGGACCTCAACGCCCGCGTTGAGAGCGCGGTCACCGACATCAACAGCATTCTGCACGGTATCGCGGACCTTAACCAGCAGATCATGACCTATGAGGACATAGGCCGCAACCAGCAGCTCAATGATATGCGCGACGCCCGCGACGCGCTGATGATTCAGCTGGGCGAACTTATCAGCATCGAGCACTGGGAAGACCCCACCAACGGCGCGGTCAACATCACTCTGGCCAGCGGCCCGGGCCTTCTGATGAACACGACGGTTTATGAAATGGGCACGGCTATGGATGATTCCGGCGATTTAAGAATTATCGCCAACAATCGCCGCACCTCTCCGCCCTGGCCCGAAGACGTGACCGAACGCCTGGAAGGCGGGGCCGTCGGCGGCTGGGTGGAATTCCGTGATGAAACCATGCGCGAGTTCTATCTTCAGTATGAATCGTTTGTGGACAATCTTATTTTCCAGATTAACAACCAGCATGCCCAGGGTTCCGGTCTGGATCTCTACACCAATAATACGGCCTCCAACTTGGTGTCCAACCATCCTTCACAGACTTTCGAATTCGGCGGCACCAATAACGACATCAAGATTACGGCCAATACGGTGCACCTTGATTCCAAGGAACCTTACGACCCGATGCGGGACCCGGAAAATATTGCCATTCGCTTCGTCAAGTCCGACAAGCCCACCAATGAGATAACCTCTTCAGTGGTCTGGAACAACGGGGCCGACAGCAAGAACTGGGAAATCACGATAGTCCTGCCCACTGATTCCAACGGCAACGTCACCGCGACGGCCGAGGATGTCATCAGGCACATCAATACGGAAAAAACAGCCACGCCCACCAGCGGTGTGGCCACTCTGCCGCCGCAGTCAACATCGTGGCCCTACAAGGTGGGCGACTTTATCAACGCCCAGTCCGGCAACGGCGAAAACTGGACCGGCCAGTTAAATTTTTCCGGCAAATCTTTCCCCACCGGAGATAAGGAATTTACCAATCTGGACCGCACCCTGGCCAATTCGACCAATATGGGGCACCACCTCAGTTATGGCTCTGAGTATGCCAGCCTGACCACGTCACAGAAGCATACCAACAACGACCTGGTCTTCACTGCCTCCAAGGATTATAAAGGCGCGGCCGGGGAAAAAATCGCCATTGAGTATCTGGCTCCCTCCGGTCCCAATCAGGCTTTGGGCGTGACGGTCGGCAACGACATTGACGGCACCATTCGTATTTCGGTACAACTTGGTTCTGATGAAAACGGTAAAATCAACACCAAGGCGGTACATATTAAAGATCTGTTGAATAGTGATCAAGCCACCAAAAACCTGATTGAAGTCACCACAGCCGAAGGTCAGGACGGCAGCGGCGAAGTCGAGCCCATGGATAAGAGCTTTCTTGACCGCAGCGGTGCTTTTGAAATCGTGACCTATTCCGGCGAGCCCCCTGAACCGACCATCAACCGCATAGTCGTGGACCCGACCGACACGTTAAATGACATTGTCAAGCGCATCGGCACGAATTTTGATGACGGCGTTAAAGGTATTCGGGCCGAAGTGCTGACCGACAAGCATGGCCAGCAGACCCTGCGCATTATTGCCGACAGTGAAAGCGGCGTTGAATATGGCTTTCGCAACGACACTTCCGGGGCGCTGGCGGTTTTGGGAATCAACAACCTTTTCACGGGTGATTCCAGTTCCAACATTGGCGTCAACCAGCAGCTTGTAGAGAACCCCAACCTTCTGGGAGCCGGGAAGATCAGCTCTGACGGAGCGCGGGCCAAAGACGGCGACAACACCAATGCTCTGGATATGTCGGACTTAAAGGATAAGCGCTTTGAATTTTATGGCGTCAGTTCGGCCACACTGGGTACGGCTTTCAATACTTTTTACAGCGGCATAGGCGCGACCAACCGGACCATCACCACCAATCATGATTTCACCTATGGTGTACTGACGGAGTTGAACGACAGACAGGACGCATTGGCTGGCGTCAATCTTGATGAAGAACTGTCCGATGTTTTGCGTTATCAGTATATGTATCAGGCCTCCGCCAAAATGATCACCACCATTGATGAGATGCTGTCCACCCTTCTGGCTATAAGGTAGTTTGGCCTCTCGGCCGGCTGTTCTGGAGAGGACTTGGCCCGAAAGGCCAACCAAAGGGCTCCGCCCTCTGGACTCCGGCTGGGGGAGGGCCCACGCGGGCCCTGCCCCAGACCCCACCCGCGCCAAGGGGCAAGCCCCTTGGAACCCCAAGAAATCAGGGTCAGCTTCAACCTTCTTCTTCCCGCATCGCCGCAACTCGCTTCGGGTACGAAGCTCAGACAAGCGGCGACGCTTCATACCTCTTTCGCTCCAACCGCTCTCGCCGCTTCACATTGGGCTGTTACATTTTTCTATAGGCAGCTTCATTGAATAATTGCTGCTTCACGTATGTTCGGCTGATTACTTTTTCCCCTCCAATAGTTTTTCCAGCGCTGTAACGGTGAGACTTGGCCGTCTTTTTTTTTAATGAGCAACTCATTGAAAAGCTATAGGTGGCGGAGAGACGAACTAACAGCACTGGAAAGGGCCTTTAAGGGGAAGATGGTTTAAGCCGAACATACGTGAACTACCACTCTGCCGATGAAGCCGCCTATCGCAAACTGTAACGGTCCAACGTGAAAATACCTACAGCACCAGGAACCAAGGTAGTATGAAGCGTCGCCGCTTGTCTGAGCTTCGTACTCGAAGCGAGTTGCGGCGATGCGGGAAAAAGAAAGTTGAATCTGACCCTGACCTCTTGGGGTTCCAAGGGGCTTGCCCCTTGGCGCGGGTGGGGTCTGGGGCAGGGCCCGCGTGGGCCCTCCCCCAGCCGGAGTCCAGAGGGTGGAACCCTTTGGTTGGCCTGTAAGGCCAAGTCCTTTATCGCGCGGCCCAATGGCCGCATTCCTTTTCCCTCCCTCAGCGGCAGAGTTTTCCCATTAGCGGCTGGCGCGGTTTATGCATAGATAAAGGCCGGGCCACTGTATCGGCCGAACGATTAGGAAGACTACGCCACCTTAGGGGGTAAGCTCATGATATATCGCACAGCGCACAGAGCCACTTACCGGAACATCAATTCGAATCTTGGTAATCTGAGCTATCGCATTGCCCAACTGACCAATCAGATAGCTTCCGAAAAGCGCATAAATACCCCCTCGGATGACCCCAGCGGCGCAGCCACAGTGCTGGGCATCCGCAGCACTTTATCCAATATCAAACAATATCAGACCAACATCGCGGTTTCGGATCTATGGCTCAACGATTCCGGCGCGGCCGTTCAAAGCATCAAGGAAACCCTGGATGAAATCTATGCCAAGGCTGAACAGGGCGCGACCGACACTTATAACGCAGAGCAGCGGAAAATTATTGCCAATGAAGTGGAACTTCTCTTTCAATCACTCATTCAATATGGCGACACCAAAATCGGCGACACTTACATCTTTGGCGGCCAGAGCGTCAGCACTCAGCCTTTCGGCCTCCAGGTGGAAGCCCAAAAGGTCATCGCCGGCTGCCAGAATTCCGATAAATGGACCGGCAAGGTCGTCAATTATGGCGATCCGGCTTTCAACAATCGCCCCGATCTTCCGGTACACAGCCAGGATTTCCTGATTGAAGTGGTGCAGGCCGGCGGCGTGGATTCCCGCTATTACACCCGTGTGACTGAATTCAATAACGCCACGCTGAAAGGCAGCAATTACGAATTCCAATTCACATCCAGGAACAGACAATACAACAACACCGAAGTAAAATTCGTCACCGGAGCGGCCAACAAAACCACCACCGGCACCACCGCCGGCACCGCCCAAAACGGAATTGAGTTCGGCGGAACCGTCCTGCCCACCAACGTTAATTATGTCTACGGCTCTTCAGCCGGAACCACCGCCTCCTGGGACGCGAACACCAACACCATGACCGTCAGTCTCCAGACCGACGGCGGCAAGCCTCCTGTGTCGGTCGCTTCGGCCAGCACAGTCATAAACGCCGTCAACCTCGCCATAGCCAGCGCTGAGACGGCCGGAGTGATACCCCTCGGCAGCATCACCTGCAACCCGCTGCCCGGCACCACCAACAGCAGCGGCACCGTTCATGCCGGCAGCATAAGCTATAATAACAAAACCAACGTAGTGGTCGACGGCGATCAGATTACCGTCTATCTGGAACGCGACAACGATCCCCCCACCGGAACCGGAGCCATCATCGCCACGGCCGATGACGTTCTCCAGGCTCTCAACGCCCATCCGCTGGCCAACCAGATGATCAACGTCGCCCTGATTCCCGCCGGCTCCAACTCCGTGGTTTCGCCCACCGCGTCTTACACCAAGCTGGAGGCGGGTGAGCCTTACACACTGGCCCAGGCCACGGTTGATCCAAAGGGCACTCAGAATGGCCTGGTCTTTTCCGCCAAAAATGATCCCAATGGCGTCCCCTCTTATGTGGGTGAGGCGGGCAATCGTTTCAGCGTGGAATATGTGATCGATTCCAATCCGTTCAACAAGAACGGCTATCTGGAATACAGCGCCACCACCGGTGAATTCATCGTTCACGCGGGAGTGGATGAGGCCATTTACAATAAAATTTTCATCCAGGTTTATAACGACCCCGCCAGCGGCTGCTACAAAGACCCCATCAAGGCCAATGAACGCGCCCTGGAATACGCCATTACCACCACGGCCAACGACGTCAAGAAAATGTTTGAGAGCAGCGCCTCCATCAGCAAGATGGTCGATGTTCAGGTGGCGGACGGCAACAGCGGCGAAGGTAAAATAAACTCCCTGGCTAAAACGCAGTTCTCGGAAGGCTATGATCAGCCGGCCATGTTCCGCGTCTCACAGGACGGCGGCAAAACCTGGGGTCCGCCCATGAGTTTCGCGGCCAGTGAATACAAGACCGGCGACATGTTCTATAACGAAACGCTGGGCCACGCCTCAACCACCACCAGCCTGCGCGGCAACGCCAACGACCTGGTATTCACAGCCAAGCAGTTGGGCACCTGGGGCAACGATCTGACGGTTGAATACAACGTGCCCAGAACCAAACCCTCGGCCCTGGAAATCACCTGTGATCCTGACCGCCCCTGGGATATCTGCGTGAGCCTGGCCGTGGACGCCGACGGCAACATCCTGACCACAGCCAACGACGTCATGAGCGCGGTCAACAACCACCCCATTGCCAGCCAGCTGGTGACGGCCGATCTGGCCAACTACCATGAAGGCGGCAACGGCATAGTAACTGAAATGTCCTGCCAGGTCTTCAGTGTGGGCGAACCTTATGAAGTGGACGGTAAAACCGTCATAACCAAGCTGGGCCACGCCACCAGCAACATCAGCTTCAATTATACCGCCCCGGACCAGAAGTGCCCGAACATAATTTTCCAATCCCTGGACCAGGGGTCCGACGGCAACGACATCGGCATACGCTACACCACCAGCGCCGACCCCAGCTATTATGCCAATGCGGCCGACGCCAATGGGAATCGTCAGGATTTCACTTCCGTGCGTTATGACACCGTTATAGAGAACGGGGTGGAGAAAAAAGTGCTGGTGGTGCATCTGGCTACCGAAGAAATTCCTAAATGCCCGGATGCGGATAAATATCCCGAAGCCGCCCAGGGCTGGAAGGAAGCGTATCCGCTTTATTCCTGCACCACCTCAGCCATAGGCGTAACCACCACAGCCGGGGCGATTGTTGAGGCTCTGATTAAGAAGAACCTGGAAGAGCCGGAAAACGCCCTGGTCTGGGCCTCACTGGAACGCTACCCCGACGGCGAAGAAGCCAAGGTCGGCGTTACCGACGGCACGGTCTGGCTGGAAGGCGGCAACGAAACCGACGACGCTTCCAACCACGGGGTCAACCTCCAGTTCCTGGCGGACGGCTCGGCCCTTCAGGTGGGCGATATCTTTGAGGTGCCGGTAGGCTGGTATCGCGGCGACAGCGAGAACATCGATATCAACGCCGGAAGCGGCTACCGTAACACCATGAACGTCACGGGCGATCAAATTTTCGGAAACACCGCCGAGGAAGGCAATATCCTGGATACTATCCAGCGCCTGATCTTCGCCCTGAACAACAACGATTCCGAAGCTATCGGGAAAGAATTGCCCAGCATAAAATCGGCCATAGAGAAAGTCACCACTCTGGAGACCTCCATCGGCACCCGGTTGATCAGAAATGAATTCATCAACACCAATCTGGAAACGTCCAAATACAACGCCCAGTCCCTTCAGAGCACCACGGAGGACGCCCCCTTTGAGGAATTGATCACTAATCTGAAAAACGCCCAGACCGTCTATGAAGCCGTTCTCGGGGCCACGGGCCTGACCAACAAGCTGAGCCTGCTTAACTACATCTGATTCGCTATCAGGCGGCTGATAATTCAGCTTTCGTTGCCGGGTTTAATCAAAATCAAGTGGCCATGGGTTTCATCCATGACCACTTGATGCATTTTGCCCGGAGGAAAAATCTTGGCGGCGGAGTGGCGGTCACAGTCCATTTTACGGATTATGCAGAAGCGATAACCCCGGCTGGTATCTATCCAAACGGACCTGACCCTCGGCCAGAGCCAGCTCGGCTATGTCCCGTGGGCTGAGCCCCTGGAAATTGGCCCGTTCCGGCTCGCTGCCGTGCTCCATGAGCCATTTCAGAGAATTATTATAATTGTAGCTTTCATTGTAATAGAAGCTATACCCAAGATCCTGCGACGATTTCTGTGCGGGAAAAACAATGTCGGTTCCATAATCGCGAAAAGCGTGGTGCAGCAGGGTGTCACCGTTGCGGTCACGCCCGGCGGCCGTGTTAGGAGCGGCGGCTATCAGAGTCAAGAGGGTGGGAATCCGGTTGTCGAGCATTAGAATATCGCAGCCGCCGGATGCTCCACTGCCGTAATCGCTGTTATTCCAGTTGATCCAAGCCGGGTTGCGATTCAGCCTTGCTTTTAAAAACACGCCGACGTAGGGGAGGCAATAGGTTGTTTTGCCTGCGGCCAGGTGCAGCGGAGTGTCACCGGAGTTATTGGCAATGACGGCCAAAGGCGGCAGTATCTCTTCCAGAAACGTTTTTTGCACCGAATCTGAATCTCTCAAGAATTCCGGCGAAAGGATCCATGGACCGGCTCCCTCGGCCGCGTAGAAGACCGGCGGACGCTTTAAGGCGTCAAACCGGGCCGGGTCTGCTCCGCTCCGCAGCAAGGCCTTGACATTGCTTTCAACCCCGCTCCAGGCCGCCCAATGCAGGGCCGTGCGGCCCTCAAGATCGGCCAGGCAAAGGTCAGCTCCGTGCTCAATCAATATATCCAACAATTCAGGCCCGGAGAATACAGCGCTTAGGGATAAGGGAGTCAAGCCCTGATTCTCAGCCTGATTTGGATCGGCTCCGGCTTTCAAAAGAAGCCGCAGGACGTCACTTCGACCATAGGCAGCGGCCGTGGCCAGAGGAGTATAGCCCTCCGCATCACGCTTATCCACTTCGGCCCCGGCTCGCAAAAGGGGCCCGACAGCTTCGGCCACGCCGTTAAGGGCGGCCAGATGAAGGGCTGTCCGGTCGCCGTCATCCGCGCTCACCCCCTGCTCCAGAAGCAAATCCAGCACTTCCGGCACATTGGCGCTCACTGCCAGCCGCACGGTGTCCCGATCATTTTTATCGACTCCGCTCACGTCAGCCCCGGCTTTTAGCAGAGAGCTGAAAATTTTACGCCGGGTCTGCTTCTCCGCAGGTGATTCACTCGATCGGGTTCCAGCGCGGCTTTCCAGAATCAGGAGTGTCTGCATTACAGCCGAAGAAGTCTCCCGCCTGTTTTCATGAGTTGCAGGCACCCCGCGCTCCATGAGAAAGTTCACAGCCTCAATCCGATTGTCGGCGGCCGATTCAACCAGCGCTTCAAATGTCCGCCAGCCGCTTGGAGCATAAGTATTGAGAACATCGACAGCCGCACCGGCTGAATCAAGGTCCCCCATATCCATAAGCGGCCAGAGCCATTTTGCCGCCGGGTTGGAGCAGTAAGGGTCAGCCAGCGGCAGCCAGGCCCTGAGCAGGCGTATTTTCCCTGCGGAAGGCGGCAGTTCCACCATGCGGCGGGAGGGAGAAGTATCATCCCCGTCACGCAGCCTTCCTTTGTGGACATCCCACAGCCAGGCGGCTGTTTTCACCAGAGCCGGGCTTTTAAACCGGAGCCCGGTCTCAAAGAGACAGGCGGCTGATTGATCAGGAAACATGTTCAACGTTCCGGCCGCCATAATTATGGGTATGGCCGCCAGACAGCTCCAACGAAAACGGCCTTGAAGCCTGGCCATGGAGGCTTTGGAAGTTGTGTAGAAAATAATTGTCACTGCTATGAAGAGCGAGAGGGTGAACAATATCCCCATAGGGCCGGACCAGAAAATCAACATCACAACAATTGCGGCAACAGGACGAATAAGCAGGATGGTGAGGCCACTCAAAAGGGCCAGACAAGCCCAGGCGCTGATTATGGCCAGAGTCAGCCGCCGGGAGGCGAAGACCAGAGAAATGGCGGCCAGCAGAAGGGGCAGCCAGAAAAATCCGTATCCGATATTGTTAAATTCCATAAGACCGCCATAAACTGGAAAGGCTTCAACGAACGAACCCGCCCCTGCTGTTTTAATAATGATAATCGCTGGGCACAATTAATTATAACTTTTTAGAAATCTTTCGACAACAAAGCCGGACTGGGCTTATATGGCTATTTTGCTCCACGCCGGTAATAGTTTGAGGTATATTGTTAAACAAGGCCCAGGCGGCCAGGTTTGACCGCCGCCTATTGATTCCGCCCAGGCTATGGGCACCCCTTTTCTGAAACAGGAGATATAAAACTATGACCGACCTGTATTTGACTGAACAGAATTATATCACCAGCATCAGCAAAAAGATTCCTCATATTGATTGCAGCCTCTCCGGCTGGAAGAAAAACCTTGATGACATAAGCAGGCAGCCGGAGCTGGAAATTCAGTGGGCGACCCAGGGTGATTTTGAGTATATCATTGACAAAGTCAAGGATCATATCCTGCTTTTAAAAGTTTGGAGCCCAAAAATTTCTGACTTGAACCCCCTGGAATTGCTGGCCAAGGTCGAGTATTTAATCATCGACTGGAACCAGAAGTCCACCGGACTCTGGAACCTGGGCCGGAATGCGGCCTTGAAGGAGCTGGCGTTATCGTCATTTAGAAGACTGACCGATTTATCCGGCCTAAAAACAGCTCCACATCTCAAGGGCCTTTACCTGGGCGGCGATTTGGAAAAAAAGTGGCGAATTGCCAGCCTGGAACCCTTATCCGCGCTCACCAGCCTGGAAGCCCTGCATTTCTGGGAAATACGTCTTGACGACGGCAGCTTTCGTCCCTTGCACAATCTCAAACAGTTGAAACGACTCCGGGCTGAACTCAAAATTTGCAACACTGAAGAATATGCCAGGCTGTTCGCCGCACTGAGGCATACGGAATGCGATTATTCCAGCGGCATATTTCCGATGGAGGATCTCAACACCATTGAGTTGATCGGCAAAGGCAAACGATGCGTGACGGTGGAGACTGGCTGGCCGAAGGCGGAAGAGTTTTCGCGGCAGTTTCAGAAAAGCGTGGAAGAATACATGAAGCAGGAAAACAGATGAATTGTAGGGGATTGACCTGCTCGATGATTTGTGCCGCTCCGTTACCGGAGCGGCTTTTTTCATGGTTTACTTCAGCTTCAGCGTCTGCCCCAGACGCACATTGTCGCCCTTGAGATTGTTCAGCTTCTTCAAGGTCTCCACCGTAGTGTTGTTCTTTGTGGCGATGCTGTAGAGTGTATCGCCAGCGCTAACCTTGTAAGTAGCCGGAGCACTCGGTTTGGCCGCCGGGGCCGGAGAGCCGGAAACTTTCAGCTTCTGCCCGGCGCGGATATTGGTCCCGGAAACACTGGGGTTCAGGGCTGAAAGCTGCTCTGTAGTCAGATTGTATTTCCTGGCAATGGAATATAGTGTCTCCCCCGAAGCCACAGTATGCGATCCAGTCGCGGCGGCAGGGGCGGCAGCCGGAGCGGCCGTCTGGCCGCCGGTAGTGGCGGCGGCGGAAGCCGCGCGCGGCGCTTCAGCGGCACGGGGCGTTTCCACCGCGCGCGGCGGAGCGGCGGACGGCGAACCGCTCACCTTGAGCTTCTGGCCGCTGCGGATGCTGGTGCCTTTGATATTGTTGAGGTCGGCCAATTGCTTAACGCTCATATTGTATTTATTGGCAATTGAACTCATGGTTTCACCGGCGGCCACAGTATGGGTGCCAGTCGCGGCGGGGGCGGCAACAGGTTCCGCGCTTCTGGCAGGCGCGGCGGAAGCCACAGGCACAGCCTCCGCGGCCGGGGCTGTTCCGCTCACTTTCAGCTTCTGGCCAACCCGAATATTTGTTCCTTTGATGCCGTTCAGGTCGGCCAGCTGTCGGGTGCCCATGCCGTATTTTTCGGCTATGGTGCTCAGCGTTTCACCGGCTTTAACGGTGTGGGTGGAAGAAACGGCAGCTGTCTTGGCAGCCGGAGCGGAAGTTGAAGCGGAGGCGGTCTCGCCGCCGGTCAGTTTCAGTTTCTGGCCGACATGAATGTTGGTGCCTTTGATATTATTCAGCTCGCTCAACTGCTTAACGCTGATTCCATATTTCCTGGCGATGGTCCCCAGGGTCTCACCTTTGCCCACCGTGTGAACGGCGGCTTTGGAGCCGCCGCCGGCCTGCGCGGCCTGCCCGCGAACCTTCAGCTTCTGGCCGATATTGATGGTGGCGCCCTTGATATTGTTGATGTCGGCCAGTTCCTTGGCGCTCATGCCGTATTTCTGGGCCACGCCCATAAGAGTGTCGCCCTTGACCACGGTGTGGGTGCCGGTGGCCGGTGCGGCGGGCGTGCTGGTCTCGACTACCATCAGGGTGCTGCGTCCGGTTTTGGGCGTGGCGGCGGCAGTCAGCGGCAGGTCGGATTTAATTCTAAGAATCTGCCCCTTATAGACTGTGTTGGACTTCATATTGTTGCCGCTCTTGATGGTGTCCATCGAGACGCCATAGAGGCGTGAAATGCTGGCCAGAGTGTCACCCGCCTGCACCTTGTGGGTGATGGTCGAAAGGCGCGGACTGGAGGACGGGGCCGAAGCGCTCTGCTTCGGCTGGGCGGCGGCGGCTCTCTCCATGGTTGAAGGCGGCGGCACCACCGAAGCTGTTTTCTTCTGCTGGGCCTTGGCCACCCGGATGGTTTTGCCGGGCGTCAGACGATAGTTCTTATCCAGCTTGTTCATGGCCGCAATATCGGCCCAGCTCTGGCCGGACATCAAGGCAATGCCGGTCTTGGTGTCGCCGCTCTTGATGGTGTAGTCAACCAGCTCGCTCCCGGCCATGACCATTTCCGCCGGCGGCAGGTTCAGCCTGGTCCCGGCCCGGAGGCTGTTGCCGCGCAGCTTGTTGTAATCCTTCAAGGCTTCCGGGGTCAGGCCGTACATGGCGGCCACGGAGTCAAGGTTCTCACCCTTCCGCACCACATGCTGACGGGCGGCGGAGGCTGAGGCCATTTTAGTGGTGCGCCCGCCCTTGTCATAGGCCCGGGCAAAGGTGTCCAGGGTTCCGGCCGGAATGCGCAGAACGAAATCGGTCTCATTGGGTGGGGTGGTCATCTTTTTCAGATGGGGATTCAGTTCGTGCAATCTTTCGGTGGTGGTTCCGGCCAGCTTGGCGGCGTCACTGAATGATATAGGTGAAGGCACCACCACTTCGTCCCATTGATCGGGCGGCTGAACATCGATTTTCAAACCATAGGCTCCCGGATCTTTGGCGATGAAAGTGGCGGCCAGGAAGCTGGGCACATAAAGCCGGGTTTCGGCGGCCAGATGCCCACTGACGTCGGACATGTCCCAGAAATTGCTGACGCCGTAATTCTTCATGCCCCGGAGAATCTTGCCCTCGCCGCTGTTGTAGGCGGCAATGGCCAGAGGCCAGGAGTTGAACATGTCGTGAAGGGTGGTCAGGTAGTCGGCGGCCGCATAGGTGGATTTGACCGGGTCCATGCGCTCATCCACATAATCATTGATGGTCAGGCCATAGCGGCGGCCGGTGGCGGCGATGAACTGCCATGGGCCCACGGCGGCGGCATGAGAAACGGCCGAAGTCTGAAAGCCGCTCTCTATCAGAGCCACATAGACCAGATCCTCCGGCAGCCCCTTTTGCCTGAAAATAGCTTTCATCATGGGAATGTACTTGGAGCCCCGGCTCAGGCTGCGGGTCATGAAGCCGCGCGCGTTGTTCAGGAAATAATTGATGTTCAGAAGAACCTGCCGATTCAGCTCCATCGGCACGCCCTCCTTGCCCTCCTCCACCCCGAGGGCGGCCACCTCCCGGCTGATCATCTGCCGGAGCTGGTCTTCATACTGGGGACCGATGCTGTAGGAGGTGCCGCCCTCCAGGCGGCTTTCCTTGGCCACGTTGATGGCCTGGCGGCCGATGGTGGATTGTCCCGCACCGGAGCCGCCGCAGCCGGGAATGGCCAGCATGGCCGCGATGAGAGTGGAAGCGGTAATATGTTTAGCTATGCGCATGGTGCTGTCCTCTGGAAAAAATATCTTAAAAGTTATCATTTAACTCTAATATTATTAACAGAAAAATGAATTATCGGCAAGGCCCTCCAGTCATGCGGCCAACGGCCTAAGCACGGAAAGAGAATCATTTTTTCCAAATAGGCACACTTGTTGCTTTACAGGGGGAATCGGAATGGTTATAATATCGTCAAAGCGGTTTTGAGCGGCGCTTTCGAAAAAAACCGGAGCCCCTTCAATAAAAGACAGGCGGCCCTTGGATTCGACAATCGTAAGCCCCTTCCGCCGCCTAAGGCGGTTGTCCATTGTCTGCCAGCATCCAAGTCATGGCTGACACTTCCGCATAAGGTTGGTGCCCTAGTCTTCGAGCCGGAGCGCCAGCGACCAGCGACACGGCAACATAAAGCTGGTGCCCTGGTCTTCGAGACGGAGCGCCAGCGACCAGCGTACACTGCAACATAAAGCTGGTGCCCTAGACTTCGAGACGGAGCGCCAGCGACCAGCGTACACTGCAACATAAAGCTGGTGCCCTAGACTTCGAGACGGAGCGCCAGCGACGAGCATACACTGCAACATAAAGCTGGTGTCGAGTCTTCGAGACGGAGCGCCAGCGACTGGTTTTGACGATAAAATAGCAACTCGCGGAGCAAAAACCACGCTTTTTGCGTAGCTGCGAGCCCTCATTTGAAGGGAAAAAGCATACTCTAAAAGGAGCACAAAGCCGCCCATGCAGCGCGCCCGTTTTTGGATCCTGTGCGCCATGGGCGCATTACTGGTCATCTCAGGAGCCCTGCTTTTTGGCGCCCGTCACTGGGCGGTCAGCGCCAAGGCTCTGAAAAATATCCTTCCGGCCGATGTCGATATGCGCCTGGACAATCTGGTCCTCAGCGAAGCCGGTGAAGAGGGCCGGACAATGGTCATCAACGCCAGTTCAGCCCATTATTATAAGACCGATGATCTTTTCATCCTGAAAGACGTCCGGGCCAAAATAGTTACCGACACCGGTGATTACAAAGTTGAAGCCGAAAGCGGCCGATATGAACAGAGTGAAAAAAAAATCACCCTGGACGGCAATATCACCGTGATCGACAACCAGAGCGGCGTCCTGACCTCCGACAGTCTCCGTTTCAATTTCGGAGAGGGTAGGCTCATCAGCGACGGTCCCTTCTGCTACTCGACCCCGAAGCTTGACCTAGACGGAAAATCGTTCGTCTTCCACACCAAAGACAAACGTCTTGAGGTTGAAGGCCGCACCTATATGTTATTTAACTGATACCGGTGAGACAGTGAAAAGCGATCAAACGAACCTTATACCGGCGCACGATCAACCTGCCCTGAACAAGCGGCGGGCAGTGCGCGTCAGTGTACCGCAAACGAACCATAACTCATCACAGCCGCCCGCCAAATCCGGCGGCCTCAGATATGTTGCCGCCGCCCTGGTCGCGGCCGCCCTCCTCTGGAGCCAGCCCTCTGAAGCACAGCTGCGCCCCGGCGGGGCAGGCGATTCGCGCGGGCCCATCGCCATTTCGGCCGACACTCTGGAAGCGGACGACCCCGGCGGCCTGGTCACGTTCAAAGGCGCGGTGGTGGCCCGACAGGGCCAAATGACCCTGACCTGTGATCTCATGAAAGTTTTTTACAACGCCTCCAGTCAGGCTCAGGCCGCTGAAGCCGCCTCGGCTGAAAACCGCCAGATTGACCGCGTCGAATGCAACGGCAACGTCAAAATCGTGGAGGGCGAGCGTCTGGCGGTCGGGCAGAAAGCCGTCTATCTGGCCCAGGCCCTGCCCCGCCGCATCGTTCTGACGGGCGAAGCCAGAATCTGGCAGGGACAGGATTCCCTGACCGGGCATCAGGTCACCTATTATCTTGACGACAACCGCAGCCTGGTTGAAGGCGGCGGCCGCCGCGACAGGGTGCGGGCCGTCTATCATCAGGAGGACGGCCAGAAATGACCGGCAGCCCCGCTCTTCAGCCGCAGCCCAGGCCCAGCCGCCTGGCCGGAAGCGGGCTGGTGAAATGCTACGGCCAGCGCAAGGTGGTCGGCGGGGTCAGTCTGACCCTGGGCGTGGGCGAGATCTGCGGACTTCTGGGCCCCAACGGGGCGGGCAAGACCACCACTTTCTATATGCTGGTGGGCCTGATCAACCCTGATGAGGGGTCGGTCCTGATGGACGATCACGACCTGACCGACGCGCCCATGCATCAGCGGGCCAGAATGGGCCTGACCTATCTCCCGCAGGAGCCCTCGGTCTTCCGCCGCCTGTCGGTGGAGGACAACGTCATGGCCATTCTGGAGACCCTGCCCCTGACCCCGGCCGAACGGCAGGAGAGGCTGACCAACCTGCTTTCAGACCTGAACCTGAGCCACCTGGCCAAAAACAAGGCACTGTCACTGTCCGGCGGTGAAAGGCGGCGGCTGGAGATCACTCGAGCCTTGGCCCTGACCCCGGTTTTCCTGCTTTTTGACGAACCTTTCGCCGGCATTGACCCCATCGCCGTGGGCGACATTCAGAATCTCATTCTGCTTCTGCGCAACAAGGGTCTGGGCATTCTGATATCCGACCACAATGTCCGCGAGACGCTCAGCGTCTGTGACCGGGCCTACATAATCAATGAAGGGCAGGTGCTCAAAGAGGGTCTGCCCCAGGAACTGGCTGACGATGAAACGGTGCGCCGTATTTATCTCGGCCGGGATTTCAGCCTTTAGGCGGCCATGACGCGCCGCGCCAAACCCGTCCGGCCCATTTGAGCCGGACACGATGCGGGATTTTTCCCGCAAGCCGCCCGGCAGTTGGTTTTCACCACAACCGCGCGGCCACGGAGTTATAGTAGCTATGGCCTTGGATTTAAGACTCAGCCAGAAACAGACGCAGGTCATGGTCATGACCCCTCAGCTGCAGCAGGCGATTAAGCTTCTGCAGCTGGGCCAGATGGAACTGGTTGACGAAATTAACCAGGAAATGCTGGAAAACCCCATGCTGGAACTGGCTCCGCCCCCTGACAGCGCGGAGGCGGCCTCTAAAGATTCCATGGGCGATCCTGAATATGACCAGACCCCGGATTCCGAACGCCGCGAAGGTGATGAGTTCGCTGAATCCGCCGGGTCCAGCGAGGAAAATGTCCGCGAGGAATTTGATTGGGAAAATTATCTCGGTGAATATTCCAGCGCCCCCTCCACCTCCCTCAATGTCGGCAGCCATGAAAACCCGGAAGAAACTCCCGGCTTTGAAAGCTTCGTAGCCGCCAAAACCTCCCTCAGCGAACACCTCAGCTGGCAATGGCGTTTCACGGCCAAAAATGATGAGGATCTGGTTCTTGGTTCGGCCGTCATCGGCAATCTCAATGACGACGGCTATCTCATGTCTACCAATGAGGAACTGGCCCAGGAGACCAAATCCACGCCCGAAGAGATGGCCGCCGTAGTAGCCCGCATCCAGGAACTCGATCCTCCCGGCGTAGCGGCCCGTGATCTGCCGGAGTGCCTCCTGCTCCAGCTTAAAAGGCTCGACCTTGACGATAGTCTGGCCGCGGAAATCTGCCGCAGTCACCTCAACCTGGTGGAAAAAAAGGATCTGCCCGGCCTTTGCCGCGCCCTGAAAGCCAGCAAGGAAGAAGTGGTGATGGCCATAGACGCCATTCGCGCCCTGGAGCCGCGTCCGGGCCGGGCATTCAATAATTCCGACAGCATTTACGTCACGCCGGACGTCTACATTTCCAAGATCGGCGATGAATATGTGATCACCCTCAATGAGGACGGCATGCCCAAGCTGCGTCTAAGCAAAGAGTACCGCCGCATGCTGACCAACAAGGAAGCCCAGGGCGAAACCAAGAAATACCTCAATGAAAAGCTCAAGGGCGCGGCCTTTCTTATCCGCAGCATCCATCAGCGCCAGCGCACCATTTACCGGGTCACTGAAGCCATTTTCAAAGTTCAGCGAGATTTTCTTGATTATGGCGTGGAGCATCTCAGGCCGCTGGTTCTGCGGGACATTGCTGAAGAGCTGGGTTTTCATGAATCGACCATCAGCCGCGTCACGACCAATAAGTATGTCTACACGCCCCAGGGTCTTTTTGAGTTAAAATACTTCTTTGACAGTCCCATCAACCGTTTTCAGGGTGAGGCCCTGGCTTCAGAGAGCGTCAAAAACCGCATAAAGCAGATAATCAGCGCCGAAGATCCGCAAAAGCCGCTCAGTGACCAGCGAATAGTAGAAATCCTGCGTGGCTCCAATATTGACATAGCCCGCCGGACGGTTGCCAAGTACAGAGAAATGCTGGGCCTGGGCTCTTCCAGCGAACGCCGCCAAATGTACTAACCAGCCAGGGCATAGCCCTGGACCCACGGATGCTCGCGCATCCTTCGTCTAGGCGGCTCTTTCCCGTAATAGTTTATTTTGGCGGCCATCATCGTATTAAGAGCGGTGCCCCCTTGGGCTAGGGCGGTCAGTAATCGACATGCCTCACCTCAACACCTTCCCGCACCATAGGCCACAACGGAGGGCTCGGGGGTAAAAAATTTTCTGAAGAGAACCATTATTTTGGCGCCACTTACTTGGCGGAAGCCCAGTCGTCAAAGCGACTTGTGGTGCTAAAATAATGGCGGGCTGAAGTAATTTTTTCACCCCCGCGCCCCGCCCAAAGCTAACACCGTCTAAAATGCGATTATTAAAATTGCATGCACAGCAGAATTTGCGGTGTAATTTTTGATATTACGCCCGTTTCTCTAGCCTCGCACTGTCCAGGCCGCTGATGTCGAATAGTATTATGCAAAAAAAGCGCTCCACTCCATTGGCGGGGCGCTTTTGTATTGCCTGATGTAAAACCGTAAACGCAGCTGCCAGCGGCCGCGCTCTGATTTTCAGGAGAGGTAAAAGCAGGAATCAATGCTGCTTTGCAAGCGGGGTTGAATTTCACAGGATTCGGTCAGCATCCCTTCGCGCCAACTCATGAAGCCGGAAAAATCATCTTCCGCACCCCTGGGCTGCTCATTAAATGACCAACTGACGCCCCATGAGTGCCGCCTCAAGTTGATCAGAAGCCCTTTGGCCGCCAGCCTTTCCAGCTCGTCGTAAGTGAGTTCGCCATAGATAATGGGTTCGCCATCTTTCAGGAATTCAGCCACTACATTGCCGAGGCCGGTGTGTTTCACCAGCCAGTAAAGGCTGTGGGAATAGAAATTGACGACTTCACCGGTCCGAAATCCAAGGCCGTATTTCGGGCAGGGCCCCTGACAAAACTGATCATTAACAAGTATTGAAGCCAAAGCAATACCTCACTAGCTGACCCAAGCCGGCCAGCCGTCATTAATATTGATTCAGGAAAAATTCCAGATGAAAAAACGAAACAAACGCTTCAGATTTAAAAGTTGTCTCACTATATACCATTTTCCCCAGGTGAATCAATAGCTCCCGGCTGCTAATTTCGCCAAAAACTGGTTAATTTCGCCGCGCGGCCGAATAGTTATAATAAATACTTAAATATCAATGCGTTATAAACTACAGATCATAAATTCAGCCTCTTTTTTAAGAGCCTGCTCGTTGATCATGGAAAAACATGGGTTCTCTCATCAATATGCACTCTTCTGTGAAATCGGAATAAACGGCATATTCCAATCAGGCCTTTATAAAAATTTTAATAGTCGCATACCGAAACATTGCTATTATCCAATTGAATGTATTGACATAAAAAGCATAAACCTTTGTATGTTAATCAGGATAAGCTGAAATCATTATCATCTGCGGTTAGTTAAAGCGCCAGATATAAAAAATAAATAATGACCATCAAAACAAACAAAGACAAACAATGCAAAATATAATTTCAATTGTACCAGTAAATATAAAATAAATTGAAAACATTATTTATAATGATAACACAATTAAATCAACAATAGTCAATTTTAAATTGTATAAGAAAAAAATAACAATGTCGGCCATCTCCCCACCCATAGCAACACGACCCTGGAGATAAGTGGAGACGGCCGGAGTGCAGGCGGATTGTAAGATTAATTGGGATTAGCATTATCAGGAATCGGGGCGTGGTGTTGCGGGCTTAATTCATGATGGCAGAGCTTTGCTGAAGCTGGAAGAGAAGAATGCGCAATTTTTTCCTATTCCGCCATGCCCGTGATGGTCTATAACTGTCATTGAAACAGGAGGCTCACCATGACCGGCGGCAGAAAAATATGGCACTTTTACGCGCTTCTGACGATTTTTTTATGGGCATCGGCCTATGTCTATACCAAGGTGGCTCTGGCGGCTTTTTCACCAGGCCCATTGGGCTTTCTCCGCTGCGCGGCGGCACTTGCCGCTCTGGTGGTTATCTGCTTCGTAAAGAAAGCCGCCCCGCCCCCTCTCAGCTTGAAAACCACGGGCTTGTTCATCTTATCCGGCGCGGCCGGATTTTCAGTCTATCTCTATCTTTTCAATAATGGCGCAGGTCTTCTGACCGCTTCCGCCAGTTGCCTTATTATCTCGACCGCACCCGTAATAACGGCCCTGGGGGGTTTCATTATTTACCGGGAAAAATTCCCCCCCCTGGCCTGGGCGGCCATGGCGGTGGAATTCGGCGGCATAATGGTGATGACTATGAAAGGCGGTCCGCTGACCCTGAATTCAGGTCTGGCCTGGATGCTCGGCGCGGCCCTGGCCATCAGCGCCTATAACCTCATTCAGAGGGCCGCCAGCCGCTCTCATTCCGCCCTGATGGCCACCACAGCCGCCTTTCTGACCGGCACAGCCATGCTCTCATTTTACTCGCGGCAGGCAGTCAGAGAGCTGGCCCAGGCCTCAGCCGGTCAAATTGCGGTGGTGATCTTTCTGGGCCTCGGCCCCAGCGCCGCCGCCTATCTGGCCTGGACTAAAGCCCTGGCCTTGTCTGACAAGCCCGGCGCGGTGGCCAACTATATGTTTCTGACGCCTTTCGTGGCCACGGTTCTGGGCTATTTGATCATCAATGAAAAGCCGGACACCGCCACCCTGACCGGTGGAGCCATAATTCTGTCCGGTCTGGGTCTGTTCAATTTCGCGGCGCGTCAGAAGTGATGAAGAGATTTTATATAATCGCGGGGAGAGAGGCCTACCACTTTTTTAAAATAGCGATCCAAATGACTCTGATCATAAAAGCCGGTTTCCAGGGCCACATCGGCAATAGAGAGGCGGTCAGACAAAAGCGCCCTGGCCAGCTTGACCCGGCGGCGCAAAAGATACTGGTGCGGCGTCAGGCCGGTATCACGCCGGAAAAGGCGGATGAAATGAAAGCGGCTGGATTGGGCGGCCGGGGAATCGCTGCCGCTTTCCACTTCTTCAAGCCAGCGGGCAACAGAGACAGAGGCGGGCAGCTGAAAGAGCCGATTGAAGTCTGTCTTCCTGAGGGCCTGGCCGAGCCGGGCGGCATCGTCGGCTGAAAGACTGCCACACTCTTTCAGCCGGTCGATTTCTTCAAAGCACAACTTCTGAATTTCAGCGGCCGGATAGCTTTCAACAAACTCCCGCCGCAGACACAGGGACACCAAGTCATAACCACAATCATATGAGGCGCTATGGCGGCGACAAGGCGCTGTCAGATAAACCTCACCCGCGCCATATGACCGCTCACCGCCCGCGGTTTTAATATTGACCTGTCCGGCGCGGACTAAAGTGAGGGTAACCGTCGAAAGGTGAACATGGCAGGCAATATCCAGGCGCGAGCCGGAGGAAAAAACGAACTCCAGCCCGGTTTCATCCGATATACGAAAGGTCAGTTCCCCCGACACATTCACACCTTGCCGACCAGCCTCAGCACTTCAAAGCGGCGGTGTATTCTCGAAAAGCACTGATAAACCTGTCCACACCATCGGCGGTTATGTCATGATGAGTCACCAGCCTGTACCAGCCGTCTGAAGCACCGGAGACTTTTATGCCCCTGTCCGACATGAAAGCGATGAAAGCCTGATCATCAAAGCCCTTAATGTCGTGTTGCCAGAAGACCATATTAATTTTCACCCTGTCGTCCGCCACCGTGATATTCCTTTCACCGGCCAGAAGTGAGGCCAGCCGCCGGGCATTTTCATGGTCTTCCTTCAAACGGCCAATCATGCTCTTCAGGGAAATCAAACCGCAGGCGGCCAGCACACCGGCCTGCCTCATCCCCCCGCCCAGCACCTTGCGGCAGCGACGCACCTCATCGATGAAGGAAGCGTTGCCGCACACCATCGAACCCACCGGGGCACACAATCCTTTGGACAGGCAAAAAGCCACCGAATCCGCATAGGCGGCCAGGTCGGCAGCTGAACAGTCCAGCGCGGCGGCGGCATTGAAAAGCCTGGCGCCATCAAGATGCACCTTCAGTCCATGTTCTTTGGCCGCCTCACTGGCCCCCTTCATCACTTCCAGCGGCACCACATCACCGTTGCTGAGCGCGTTCTCCAGGCACAAAAGGGTGGTTCTGGGAAAATGAAGGTTGCCCTTGGCGCGAACCAAACGATGCACATCTTCCGCGTATATGCGTCCATCCGCATTATCGGCCAGGGCGGCGCTGACCCCGGAGAGCCGGGCCGGTCCTCCGCCCTCATAGTAATAGATATGGCTGTGCGCGCCCGCGATTATTTCATCGCCCGGCCGGGTGTGGGCCATGATGGAGGCCTGATTGGCCATTGTCCCGGTAGGCACGAAGACCGCCGCCTCTTTTCCCAGCATTCCGGCGGCCACTTCCTCCAGCCGGTTCACAGTGGGGTCGTCTCCGTAAACGTCGTCGCCGACTTCCGCCCGGCTCATAGCCTGCCGCATCTCATCAGTGGGCTGGGTTACGGTATCGCTTCTGAGATCGATGGTCTTCATTTCTCACCTCGAAAAAAGCCGGTAATAATACCAAAGCTTATGTTTTTGAAATTATGTTATAATATCAAATTGGTAATTTGTTTACCGACGCACCTTCAACCTGCCCTGAACAGAAAGCAGCCAGTGCGTTCAAGTGTATCGTAAATAATTATTATACACCAATTGCGGAGTTATGCGAAATGCTTACCGCCTACAAATTTTCCGACCGGCTGATAACGCTTTGCCAGCCCTCCGATTCACCGGACTGGATTGATCTGGCCGAGCCAGCCGACAGTGAATTAAAGCTGGTTGAGGAGCGCTATCAGCTGCCCGCCTGGTTTCTGACCGATCCGCTCGACCCGCGCGAGCGCCCCCGCGTCGATCAGGATGGTGAATGTGTGCTTCTGGTCATCCGCCTGTCCTATCATTCCGCCGAGCCGGACGGCCCGCATTTTAAGACCGTTCCGGTGGGCGTGATTATTGCCAAAAACATAGTCGTAACCATCTGTGCCCGGCCGGATCTGGTTTCCAGCCACATGAAGAGTCTGTACAGCCGCAAGCGTGATTGGAGCTGTGTGCGGCTGGCTTTCGGGCTTTTTTATGTGGCCGGGACAGGTTTTATCGACAATCTTGAATCAATGGAGGCGGAAGCCAACCGTTCTGAAGCGCGTCTTCGCCAATCCACCCGCAACGAAGAAATCCTGACTATTCTGAGCATTGAAAAGTCGCTGATCAACCTCACCACGGCCCTGAAATCCAATCATGCCCTGATGGAAAAATTCCAGCGTCCTGACCCACTGGGCCTGACCCTGACCCATGAGGAGCGTGACCTTCTGGACGACGCCATGACGGAAAATCAGCAGGCCATTTTCATGGCCGACATATTCGGCCAGGTGCTCTCCACGCTCAGTGACGCCTTTGGCACCATCATATCCAACAATCTGAACAAGATAATGAAATTCCTGGCTGGAGTGACCATAGTTCTGACCATCCCGATGATAGTGGCGGGATTTTACGGCATGAACGTACAGTTGCCGGGCGCCTCACCGCACACGGCCTTTTGGGCCATCTGTGTTTTCTGTCTGGCCCTGATGCTCCTGGTCAGCCTCCTCTTCTCCAAAAAAGACTGGTTCTAGCCAGGGCGGAGCCCTGGACCCACGGATGCTCACGCATCCTTCGTCTAGGTGGGCCTTTCCCGTAATCGTTAGTTACGGCGGCCATCATCGTATTAAGAGCGTTGCCCCCTTGGCTATGAGGCAGGTTTGGTAAGCATGGGGGAATTCGAAATCATAACTTGCAAACAGTGCCGCGTTTAGCCTGCCCGCGCGGCCCAAACAGGTGATATGAATGTTGATGACATTATTCGCCAGCGGAGGATTTATGAAAAAAGAACTTGATGGAACAGCTTTGAACCAATTGTTTCTGGAGGCCCATACCTTCAACAAATTCACTGACCAACCGGTGGCTGATGACACCATCAAAAAAATATATGATCTTCTGAAATGGGGGCCTACCGCTGTCAACTGTCAGCCGGGCCGCTATGTTTTTGTGAAGAGCCAGGAAGGCAAAGCCAGGCTCGCGCCCGCCCTGTCGGAGGGCAACGTCGCCAAAGTCAACGCCGCGCCGGTGACGGTGATCGTCGCCGTGGACAGCCGGTTCTATGACCATCTGCCCGAACAGTGGACGGCCTATGACGCCCGCAAACCCTTTGCCGACGACGCTGCCGCCGCCCAGACGGTCGGGTTCCGCAACGGCACCCTGGAAGGGGCTTATCTGATTTTAGCCGCCAGAGCCCTGGGCCTGGATGCTGGGCCGATGTCGGGCTTCAGCAATGCCAAAGTGGACGCGGAGTTTTTCCCGGACGGTCGGTTCAAATCCAACTTCCTGGTCAACCTTGGTTATGGCGTAGCTGAAGGCGGCTATTACCCGCGCGGGCCGCGTTTGACTTTCGATGATGCGGCCACCATTATTTAACACCCTGCCCCGGTTATCAGAAAAGCGGCCAATGACCGCTTTTCTGATATTTCAAGCTTATCCTTCCATTATATATACTCACCTATGTCCGCCCTGTCCACATATCGCCCGGCCATGGCCTTGTAAATCATATTCTCATAATTGACAGTCTGATAACGGCTGTTGAGCATCGAAAGGCGGGACGAATTGGCCGTGTTCAGCGCACCCAGCCAATCGGACAATTCCCCGGCCCCGCTCGTATAGCGGTCGCGGTAATAGGAACTGATCTTCAGGTCGTAGACATATTTTTTCTCAGTATTGGTGAGTGAAGTCCTGGCCTGGCGATAAGTGTAATACCAGGTGTCGACCTCATTGAGGGCGGTGGTGAGGGCCTGTTCGAAATCAAGGCGGGTGGTTTCAAAATCAGCTTCGGAAATACGCAGGTTCCAGCGAACCCGGTTCCAATCCAGAAACGGCAGACTGATTGAAACAGCTCCGCTGGCCACTGGATTATCGAAAGCCGAACCCAGATTCGCGCCGGAGGAACCCAGGGCTGAACTGAGAGTTATTGAGGGCAGCCAGGCTTTTTCCGCCTCGGAGACATTTTTGAAAGCCTTTTGAATCCTGAACTCCGCCGCTTTCAAATCCGGGCGGTTGGCCAGCACCGACAAGGGCACATTCAAATCAACGCCGGGCAGTTCGAAACCTATCAGAGTTATGCCGCCCAGGTCCAGCGGTTCAGTCGGCTTCAGGTTCAGAAGATCACGCAAGGTCTGCTCAACATTCTTACGCTGGGTCAAAAGGTCTGAAAGATTATTCTCAGCCGAAAGAAGCGACTGCTGGGCCTGGGCCACCTCAACGGAGGCGACTTTGCCCACGTCATATTTCACCCTGATTTTTTCAGCTATGGAGCGGTAATTTTTAATGCTGTCTTCAGTGGCAATGATAGCGTCGTTGAGATAGGCCAGATTATAATATGAATCCACCACACTGCCTATCAGAGCCAGACGGGCCGCCTCGCGGTCTTCCAGCGTAGCCTGATATTCCCACTTGCTGGCGCTGACCGAATCCGCCACCTTCTGCCACAAATCCAGTTCATAGCTGATCCGCAGATCACCGCCGACGGATACATTCGAATTGACGTGTTCACTGATATTGCGGCTGGCCGAGCCGTCCAGACTGCCGGAGAAGGAGGGCACCAGATCGGCCCCAATCAGGCGGGCCTGATAGAGGGCGCGATTGACGCTGATGGCGGCTTTGGCCAGATCGATGTTATTGCGGAGCGCCTGATCGACAAGGCGATCCAGCCGCGGATCGTTGTAAATTTTCCACCATTGGGGATCGAGCCGATAGCGGTTCTGAACGGATTCATTATATTCCAAACGTTCCTTCAGATCCTTTTCCGGCAGCGAAACCGTGGCACAGCCCGCAGCCAAAGATACGGTAAAAATTAAAATCAGCAGTTTTATTATGGTGACGGGTCGCATTATATCTCCCGATCTTCCGGCCAGCGGCCATATTATATATACATCATCATAGCCAAGGGGGCACCGCTCTTAATACGATGATGGCCGCCGTAACGAACTATTACGGGAAAGGGCCACCCAGACATAGCCCCGTGCGGGCCACGCACACACGCACATTAATCGCGCGAGAGGGCTTCGATGGGGTTTAGCATTGAGGCGCGGCGGGCGGGCATGAAACCGAAAGCCACGCCTATCAGCGTCGAACATCCCAAAGCCAGTATTATCGGCCCGCTGGAAAAGGACATGTTGAAATCCGCGCTGATGGTGTTGAAGATGAAACCCACCAGATACGAACCCAGAATACCCATGAAGCCCCCAATCATGCAGATTACCACCGCCTCAATAAGAAACTGCTCCATTATGTTGAAACGGCGCGCCCCTATGGCCATGCGCACCCCGATTTCCCGCGTCCGCTCAGTCACCGATACCAGCATGATGTTCATAACCCCGATGCCGCCCACCACCAGCGATATAAAGGCAATGCTCGATATCAGAATGGTCATGGTCTGGCTGGTGCTCTCAATGGTCTTTTTAATGCTGTCCGTATTCTGGGTGAAAAAATCCTTGCGGCCGTGCTTGACCGTGAGAAGGCTGGTGATATTCTTTTCGGCCACCTGGGAATCAACTGAATCAGTTACCTTGACTATTATGGAACTGATGTGATGATCACCCGTTATTTTACTCATAACCGTGGTGTAGGGGGACCAGAGGCTGAGTTGGTCGGACGGGCCGAACATGGCGTTCTGCGGCTGGGTGACCCCGATGACGACCAGAGGCTGCCGCCGGAAATTGATCACCTGCCCCAGAGGATTCTGCCCGTTGGGAAAGAGCTTGTTGCGCGTGTTGGGATCGATCACCACTACAGAGGCCACATCCCTCACGTCACTTTTGGTGAAGAGACGGCCGCTGTCTATTTTCAGGCCGCGCACGTCAAAAAACTGCTCCCCTACCCCGCTGAGACTGGCGGTGAGGGTCTGGTTGCCAAAAACCAGATTGCCGGAGGTGGAAGTGTTGGGCGTGGCGCTGTCCAGATAGCTTTGCTGGGCCAGAAGATCCGAATCCGAGACGGTCAGGGTGCGGACGCGGCCGCTTTGGCGATCGCCAAAGCCGGTGCCGGGATAGATGTTGATGGTATTAGTGCCCATGGAACTGATGTTTTCCATGATGCGCTCCTGCGAGCCGCGCCCCAGCGCCACCACCGAGACCACGGAGGCAATGCCGATGATGATGCCCAGCATGGTCAGGAGCGAACGGAGCTTGTGGGCCGTAATGGCTTGCACCGACATCTTAAACGATTCCAGGAACTGGTCGCGCAGATAGGTGAAGGTTGAGCGGGGCATATCAACGGGGTTGTGGTAACTGGAATCCGCGCTCTCCGCGTTTTTCCTGGTGTCGGAAATGATGAGGCCGTCCTTGATCTCGATGACCCGCTCCGCGTATGAGGCGATGTGCTGATCGTGGGTGACCAGGATGATGGTATGCCCTTCCCGGTGAAGGTCTTTCAAAATGTCCATCACCACTTCGCCGCTTTTGGAATCCAGAGCGCCGGTGGGTTCGTCGGCCAGAATTATTTCGCCGCCGTTCATCAGGGCGCGGGCAATACTGACCCTCTGCTGCTGCCCGCCGGAAAGCTGATTGGGCCGGTTAACCAGCTTGTCGCTGAGGCCCAGGCGGTCCAGAAGCGATTTGGAGCGGGCGCTCCTGGCCTTGCTGTCCACCCCGGCGTAAACGGCCGGGAGGGCCACATTATCCAGGGCCGACAAGGTGCTTAGAAGATTGTAGCGCTGAAAAATGAAGCCGAGTTTCATACCGCGAAGCTGGGCCAGTTCGTTGGGGCTGAGCCCCTCGGCGTTAACTCCGTCGATTTTGTATTGGCCGGAAGTGGGCGTATCCAGACAGCCCAGAATGTTCATCAGGGTGGACTTGCCGGAACCGGACTGGCCGATAATGGCCACGAAATCGCCCTTCTGAATATCAAGGTCAATATCCTTCAGCACATGGACGCGGTTATCGCCCTCACCGAAATATTTATTGATCTTTCTTATTTCAATGATATTCACGCCCGGCCTCACATTCTCATGCCGCCCCGCGAGCGGAAGTTGGCCCCGGCGGCCATTTCAGCGGCCGTCATCTGGGCGGCCACCACTTCGTCGTCTTCCTTCAGCCCCTCCAGCACTTCGGTGTTCATATTGTCGGAAATGCCAACCTGAATTTCGCGCTCAACCGGCTTGCGGCCACGGCCGGAACCTTCCATAACCTGCACAAAGGCCCGCCCCTGAATGTTGGTGATGGCAATGGATGGAACAATCAGCACGTCTTTGGCGTCGGCCACATTAATGACGTTCTGGGTGGTCATGCCGATGCGGAGGGTGCCGTCATCATTGGGCACCACCAATTTGCCATAATAATAAATGGCTGTGCCGTCGTCGGTTGAGCCGGTGTAGCTGCCGTCGGTCAGGGTGGTCAGGCCCGGATCGACCGATTTGAGGGTGCCTCTGAAAGTCCGATCCGGCTCGGAAAGAATGGCATAGCTGACCTCCATGCCCGGCTTGACTTTGGTTACGTCACCTTCGGAAATCTGCATCTTGATTTCCATCTGGCTCAAATCAGCCACCTGAACGATGGTCGGCGTGGTCTGATTGGCGTTGACGGTCTGCCCCTCTTCCACCGGAACGGAAACAACCGTGCCGTTCAAGGGGGCGGAAATTTTCGTGTAGCCAAGATTGGTTTCAGCGGTGTTGACAGAAATGCGGGTCTGGGCTATCAGGGAGTTGGTCTCATCCACCGCCGCTTGAGCCTGGGCCAGGGTGTTCTTGAAATTTTCCAGACTTTCATCGGAAGAGGCGTCGCGGCGCTTCAGCTTCAATTCACGATTGTATTGAGTCTGGGCGATTTTCAAAGCCACTTCGCGCGAAACCAATTGCGATTCATAGGTGCTCAGTTTGGCCTTGTTGATCTCCAGATCATTTTGCTGAGTGGTGGAATCAATTTCCGCGATGAGGTCGCCCTTTTTGACCTCCTGCCCGACCTGAACCATCAGTTTTTCAATCTGGCCCGAAACCTGGGCGCCCACACTGACCAACTGCACCGCCGCCACCTCACCAGTAGCGTTAACTGTTTTGGTGATATTGCCCTTGCGTACCTTTTCAGTTAAATAACTGACATCATCGGCCGTACCCGGCGAGGACAAGGCGATAACGATCAACACCAGCAAGATCAAACCCATGAGGGGTGCTATAATCTTAAGTTTTCTTTGCATGATCATCCTGTTTTCTTAATATAGGGATCGATGACTCTATATTTCAATCAGACCTTCAAAGTTTGTGCCATATTTTCCTGAAATGGTCAAGGTCCGAAAGTAGGATTGTAATCAAAGACTTTGGTAGTGGCGTCAGAGAATCAACAGGAGCGAAAAAAGGAACAGCCGGACATGGGCGGGAATTTTTTATACATAAGACCGGGTATATTCTACCCAATTTTAAAGCATATGCCAAGTATTTATAAAGAGCCACTCCGCATGGGAGCGGGTTTGGCGGTGGGCCGGAGGCGGAGTGCGTGGCCCGCACGGGGCTATGTCTAGGTGAGACCTTCCCTGCCCGCTGCTTTTGGCGGCCATCATCGTATTAAGAGCGTTGCCCCCTCAGCTATGGACGCATCTATAGCCAAGGGGGCAACATTCTTAATACGATGATGGCCGCCGCAATTAACTATTACGGGAAGGACTCACCTAGACGAAGGATGCGCGAGCATCCGTGGGTCCAGGGCTATGCCCTGGTCCGTGGGTCCAGGGCTTCGCCCTGGTTATTTGCGGTTGAGCCAGGTCATCATTTTGCGCAGGGAACGGCCTACTTCATTGATGGGGTGCTCCGCTTCATGGCGGCGGCGGGACAGGAAGTTGGGGCGGCCGGCCTTGTTTTCCAAGATCCAGTCGCGGGCGAATTCACCTTCCTGAATCTCACGCAGGATTTCTTCCATTTCCATGCGCGTCTCCTCAGTCACGATGCGGCGGCCACGAGTGTAATCACCGTATTCAGCGGTGTCGGAAATGGAATAACGCATGCGGTCCAGGCCACCCTCATACATCAGGTCGACGATGAGCTTCATTTCATGGAGACATTCATAATAGGCGATTTCCGGCTGATAACCGGCATTGACCAGGGTTTCCCAGCCAGCCTTGATCAGTTCGCTCACGCCACCGCACAAAACAGCCTGCTCGCCAAAGAGGTCGGTTTCGGTCTCTTCCGCGAAGGTGGTGCGGATAAGGCCGGCCCGGGTGCCGCCGATGCCGGTGGCGTAGGCCAGGGCCCAGGGCAGAGCCTGGCCGTCGGCATCCTGATGGACGGCGATAAGGGAGGGCACGCCGGCGCCTTTGATGTATTCAGCGCGCACCAGGTGGCCGGGGCCTTTGGGGGCGATGAGGGCGACGTTGACATCGCGCGGGGCCACAATCTGATTGTAGTGAATGGCGAAGCCATGGCTGAACAAGAGCATCTTGCCCGCCTTGAGGTTGGGCTTGATTTCGCTTTCATATATGTCGGCCTGAACGTGATCGGGCAGAAGAATCTGAATGAGATCGGCCTTGGCGGAGGCTTCGGACACGCTCATGGGAGCGAAGCCGTGTTCCACGGCCAGATCATAATTGGCCGAGCCGGGACGCTGGCCGATGATGACGTTCAGACCTGAATCGCGGAGGTTCTGGGCCTGGCTGTGCCCCTGGCTGCCATAGCCCAAAACGGCAATGGTGGCGGACTGAAGGGGGGCCATGGGGGCATCTTTTTCGAAATAGACTTGCATTATATTCTCCTTGGTATTATTGGCTCCGGGCATTTTAGCGCAGAGTCGCATCTATTGAGGGTTGCGATACAACAATTCTAATTTTATGGCCGTGGTGACTCCATTTAGCGAGGGTCGACCACAGGGAGACGGAGCGTAGCGACTGGTTTTGACGTCAAAGTGGCTGTTCGCGAAGCAAAAATCACACTTTTTGCGTAGCTATGAACTGTCAGTTGAAGTCAAAAATGCCATAATTAGAGTCGCTGGTTATGATTTTTCCTTGCGGTCCCGCTTGAAAAGCCGGGTGCGCGACATGGCCGTCAGGCCGGTTGAGACCTGCTCTTCAATGCCGAAGTCATCCAGAAGCAGAAGAATGTCGCGGATTTTTTTCTCGTTGCCCGTGAACTCCATAGTGTAGGTTCTGGGGCTGGCGTCGAGAATCTTGCCTTTAAAAATCTCGCACAGGCTTCTGATCTCAATGCGGTCAGCCCCGACGGCCCGGACTTTCACCAGCACCAGTTGCTTTTCCACATAATCGTCTTCTGATAGATCGACCACTTTGATTACGTTGATCAGCTTGCGGAGCTGTTTGATAATCTGCTCGATAATCTGGGGCGAGCCGGTGGTTATCAGGGTAATCAGCGATTCCTTGGGGTCCATGGTCTCGGCCACGGAGAGGCTTTCGATATTGAAGCCGCGCCCGGAAATGAGGCCGGTGACCCGGGCCAGAACGCCGGGTTCATTGTCCACCAGAACGGAAAGGGTGCGGCGCAGAGGTTTGCTGTCCATAATGTTCTCCTTTCCTTTAGTCCTGATTGGTGTAGGGCAGCATATCGCCCAGATCCACGCCGGCCGGAACCATCGGATAGACCAGGGCTTCCTGGCAGACGATGAATTCCATCACCACCGGGCCTTCGGCGGCCAGCCCCTCTTCGATAACCGGCCCCACCTCTTCCGGCCGGGTGGCCCGGAAGCCTTTGGCACCGAAAGCTTCGGCCAGCTTGACGAAATCAGGGCTCTTGCCGAGCATGGTGGCGGCATAGCGATTATCGTAAAAAAGCTGCTGCGACTGGCGCACCATGCCCAGGCAGCCGTTGTTGAGGATGATCACCTTGATCGGCAGTTTTTCCTCGACAATGGTCACCAGTTCCTGAATGTTCATCAGGATGGAGCCGTCGCCCGCGATATCGATGACCAGCGCGTCCGGCCGGGCAATCTGCGCGCCCATGGCCGCCGGGAGTCCAAAGCCCATAACCCCCAGACCGCCGGAGGAAATGAAGCGCCGGGGTTTGTCATACAGGTAATACTGGGCCGACCACATCTGGTGCTGGCCAACTTCAGTGGTGATAATGGGATCGAGATTTTTGGTTTTCTGATACAGCTCGGCGATAACGGCCTGGGGTTTTATGGGCGAAGCCGAACAGGGTTCACTGACGCCCTCTTTGTGGACGCAGTGCAGCTCGGCGCAGACATCGGCCTTGCATTTGCCGTAAATGTCAATAGCCCCTTCGGCCCGCCACTGGTCGATCCGCTCCAGCCACTGACGACGGGCCTCCTTGTCATACTGGGGATACTCGCCCAGAAGCTCCAGAATGGAGGCCAGGGCCTGACGGGCGTCGGCCACCAGCGGCACATCAGCCGTGACCCGCTTGTGGATGGAGGTGGGATCCACATCAATCTGGATGATTTTGGCTTTGGGGGCGAAAGAATCAATGCGGCTGGTGACCCGGTCGTCGAAGCGCGCGCCCACGGCGATGATCAAATCGGAAGCCTGCATGGCCCGGTTGGCCTGATACAGCCCGTGCATGCCGGGCATGCCGATGAACAGCGGATGCGTGCCGGGAAATCCGCCCAGCCCCATAAGGGTGTTGGTGACCGGAATCTCCAGACGCTCGGCCAGTTCCAGCAAGGCATCGGAAGCGCCGCTCATGATCACGCCGCCGCCGGTATAAAGGACCGGATTTTTAGCGTTCAGCATCATCTCCACAGCCTTGGCCACCTGCTTGGGGTGAGGCTCCAGATGGGGCTGATAAGCCCTGAGCTTGATGCGGCCGGGATACTTGAAGTCAGCAGTGCCGTTCTGGATATCCTTGGGGAGATCGACCAGAATGGAGCCGGGCCGCCCGGTGGTGGCCACATAAAAAGCCTCCCGGATGATCCGGGCCAGGGAATCGGTATCGCGAACCAGATAATTGTGTTTGGTGATGGGACGGGTGACGCCGACGATGTCGACTTCCTGGAAAGCGTCGTTGCCGATCATCATGCGGGCGACCTGCCCGGAGAAGACGATGACCGGGATGGAGTCCATCTGGGCTCCGGCCAGTCCGGTGACCGTGTTGGTGGCGCCGGGGCCGCTGGTGACCAGCACAACTCCGGGCCGCCCGGTGACGCGGGCGTAACCTTCGGCCGCGTGGACTGCGGCCTGTTCATGGCGGGTCAGGACGAACCTGATGCCGCTGACCATGAGATAGTGGTGAATGTCGATGGTGGTGGCTCCGGGATAGCCGAAGACGACCTCCACTCCCTCCTTCTTCCAGCACTCAATCACGATTTGAGCGCCTGTCATTTGTGTCATTTTTCGCTTCTTTCCGCGCCCGGGGTTGCCGGAGGCGCGCATGATATTCACGCCGGAAGGTTTGCTTCACTGGCGCGTTTCACCGGCGGGCCGGGGTTTGCCCGCCGCCGGTCAAAGCTTTGTCCGAAGAACCCTGATCCGGGGCATCCCCTGAACGTCTGAACAGCTTTTTTAAACTGCCCCGATGCTGGTTTTCCGGATACTGGCCGGGTTGCCACGGCGTATTCTTATCGGTCGGTTATAAAGATCATAAATCAGCCTGGCAACATCCAGTGTTCACAGCCGTCTATTAATCTTTAATATTTAGTGTACACCGACACACACTGTCTCTCGCCCATTGAGGGCGGCCGGTTGGTGCGCCGGTAAAAAATCAGCTCTGATGTGCCGCTATAATAGTGTGAATTCTATCTTTGGCGGCCAGCTTGGCCTTCTGTATCTTTTTGCGTTCCAGGTCGTCTTCAGGGGAAAGATAGGGGCGTCTGTTCATCTCATCCAGTTGTGATTCAAGGCTCTGGTGTTCATCCACCAGCGCTTTCAGTTCCGGATTTTCCTGCGAAAGTTGGTCAATAAGAGCTTTCTCACGGGCATCCATAAAATAGCCTCCACATTAATTTAGCATATAATAATTTTAAAAGAACCGTTGCGGGGGTAGCGACACGGCCTTTCAAACCTAACGTAGCGAATTTGTCAAATGTTGTCAACCAAAAATCAGCATTTCTTATTCCGGCACTGCCGTTTCGGCTCCTGTTTGTGATTTTTATCATCCCGGTGTGAATACTCACTTCGGCTTATTCAAATTTTTAGAAATAAAATCAACCATATTCAATCAAACGTTGCACCTCAAATTTCACAATTCACAACACTATTTCGAGCTTCGGAATGTTTATGTTGACACATGACTGCCAGTGCTATATCATGATCAATAATTAATTTATAAATGTTCCGTAATATTGGTGAGTTATATTGATACGGAGCCTTTGTTGACATAATTGTGATCAATAAACAGACCTGTAAAAAGCTTCCCTATCTATATTAACTTTGTTTTGCGTTGTTGGCAGTAATTTAAGAAACATTATTGTTTAGTATTCATTTTAAATGGTAACAGCAAAACTGCGCCTCAGCTCACCACTCTTTCAAGGCCAGAACCTGAATTTCCCTATCAAAGAATGAGTACGACACAGTTATATGAGTTTTGCCCCGGCTCATTAACCCAGTCCACAGTCAGCGCGACAAGGCTCGTGGTCTGTCAGTATGGAGAGCTGTATGAATATCTCCAAGCACAATATGGATCGCGTATCAGGAGTGAAGTATGATACTGAGAAGGATTTATTTGTCTTTCGCTTTGATGGGCCTGATCAGTCTGGCCCTGGGGGTGATCGGCTGGATTTCAACCCGCAACTCCGGCAACGCATTGACCGGCGTAATCGAAAATGATCTTCCAGCCGCCGAACAAATGGGCGCCCTCGGCCGGGAAATTATGTCCATCCAGGCCAACCTTAATACTCGTCTCAACCCCAACCTGAACCTAGACGAAAGGGAAATACCCCACCGCGAATTCGAGATCAACCGCAAAGAACTTTTGGAGGCCATAAACAAGTTTGATGTTTTCACCCGCAATAACGCCGATAACCAGATGCTGGCCCAGGTTTCGGCGGAGTGGGGCAAGCTGAAAACCACTCAGGGGGAATGGCTGAAAATGACTGACGAGATTTTTGCCAAATACAGCCAATGGGACGCGACTTTCGTGCTCAACCCCAATGCCCTATTGCGTGATCTCCAGCAATATCGCGGCGATCATTATTTTCTGGTGCGCCGCATGGTTGAAATGGAGACCAACCGCCAGGTCAGCGGGGCTGAGGTCGGCTCTGATGACACCCTCTGTGCTTTTGGGCAGTGGCGCAAACGTTTTGAGAGCGGTGAAGATGTGCTGAGCCGCAATCAGGTTTTTCAAAAAGCCATGGAGGCCATGCGTGAGCCGCATAAGGATTTTCATGCCCATGCGGCGGAGATGTACAGCCTGATCAGAGACAATCCCTATTCCCACCGGGTCAAAGAATTATCGAAACAGGTATTGGTTGACGCGGACGCGGTGGTCAGCACTTTTGGCATGATGATAGAGGAAGCCAACCGGGCCATGGCCGCTTATCAGGAAGCCATGACCATGGTTCAGCATGACCTCAGGCCCAAGCGCGATCAAATGATGGAAACGCTCCAGGCCCTGATAGACGCCAAGGCGGTCTATGACGTTTCTTTCAAGGAAGACATGCTCAAAAGCGGACAGCGCAGCCAGACGATTATGATGATTGTGGTTGGTGTGGCTCTGGTGCTGTCGGCCCTTCTGGCCATATTCATGGTCAGCAATATTAAAAAGAACCTCCGGGGGATTATAGGAAGCCTCACTGACGACGCTGAAAGGCTGTCGACCATGAGCGGCAGCATGTCCGACACCAGTTCGGCCCTTTCGGCCGGATCATCCGAACAGGCGGCCTCACTGGAGGAATGCTCGGCGGCCATAGAGGAAATGAACTCCATGACCCAGCGCAACTCTGAGCACGCCAAGCAGGTCAATGAGCTGATGGCGGAGAACAACCGCCAGGTCAGTGAGGGTTCGCACGCGGTTGAGCGGATGGACAGCGCCATGGGCGATATTAAAAACGCCTCTGAGGAAATTGGCCGGATTATGAAAACCATTGAGGACATAGCGTTCCAGACCAACATTCTGGCTCTGAACGCCTCGGTGGAGGCGGCCCGTGCGGGTGAAGCGGGGGCTGGTTTCTCGGTGGTGGCCGACGAGGTGCGCAATCTGGCCCAGCGGACGGCGCAGGCCTCCCAGGATACCAACAAGCTGATTGAAAATACAATCCAGAAGGTGGGCATTGGCCTTTCGACCACCAGGGACATCCAGGAGCGTTTTGTCAGTCTGACCCAGTCCACCCAGGATTCAGCCCAGATGGTTCACCAAATCGACGAAGCAACCAGTGAGCAGGCCCAAGGCATGGAGCAGTTGAACACCAGCATTACCCAGATTGATCAGGTCACCCAGAGCAACGCGGCGAATGCGAACACCGCGGCCAACGCCAGCAGTGAACTGAATCAGCGGGCTGACCATCTGCTGCACCAGGTTGAAAAGCTGGCAGAGGTGATTGGCGGGGTTGACGATGTGGTGCATCATACCGGCGCGGCCCAATCATCGCCATTAAAAAGCCTGCCTATGGAGTGATAGCTGATAGATGGAAGAGTAAGGAAAGCGGCCCGAAGGGCCGCGTGATTAAAGGACTTGGCCTGAAAGGCCAACCAAAGGGCTCCGCCCTCTGGACTCCGGCTGGGGGAGGGCCCACGCGGGCCCTGCCCCAGACCCCACCCGCGCCAAGGGGCAAGCCCCTTGGAACCCCAAGAAGTCAGGGTCAGATTCAACTTTCTCCTTCCCGCATCGCCGCAACTCGCTTCGCAAGCTCAGCTCAAACAAGCGGCGACGCTTCAGACAGGGTCTGCTTCAAGCGCTATAAGTAGTTTTACGTTGGACTGTTACAGTTTGCCATAGGCGGCCTCATTGGCTGAGTGGTGGTTCACATATGTTCGGCTTAAATCAGCGTCCCCTTAAAGGTTCTTTCCAGTGCTGGTTGCGCGTCTCTCCGCCACCTATTGCTTTATTTATGGAATTCCTCATTAGAAAAAGGACGGCAAAGTCTCACCGGTTGCAGCGCTGGAAAAAGTTTTTGAGGGGAAAGAATATTAAGCCGAACATATGTGAAGCAGCAATCATCCAATGAAGCTGCCTATAGCAAAATATACGGCCCAATGTGAAGCCGCTTATAGCACTTGAAGCGGGCCCTGTCTGAAGCGTCGCCGCTTGTTTGAGCTGAGCTTGCGAAGCGAGTTGCGGCGATGCGGGAAGGAGAAAGTTGAATCTGACCCTGACCTCTTGGGGGTCAAGGGGGGCTTGCCCCCTTGCGCGGGTGGGGTCTGGGGCAGGGCCCGCGTGGGCCCTCCCCCAGCCGGAGTCCAGAGGGCGGAGCCCTTTGGTTGGCCGGTAAGGCCAAGTCCTTTAATCACGCGGCCGTAGGCCGCACTACCTTATCCCTCTTAATAGGTCATCCGAGGCGCATTGAGCCCACTGGGAGCTCCGCTGGTGGTGCCCAATCCCAAAAGATCAACCAAAAGGCCAACCCGCCGGTCATTTTCATTATCAGTATAAATAAGGCCAACCGCATAACACTGGGCCTGATAACGCAGGCTGGCGTAGCTTTCCAGATTGCGGCCCTCCTGAACATCATAGCGGGTGTAAAAACCAGCCGACCATTCATCGGTTAGGTTGATGTTCAGCGTACCCCGCAGTTCTTCATATTTCTGATACTCACGAGTACCCATAGCCTTGGTGGGCGAATCGTAATCATAGGTGACCGAGAGACTGTCACCACGCGGATCAGTTAAGGTCAGGCTGATATCATGGCTGGTAAACTTGGCTGTGCGGCCATCCATGGCCGAAAGAATTCTGGCCGAAAGATAGGGATTGAAATAGGCTTCCAGATCGATTTCCAGAGGCCCCGCGCCCCGGTCAAAATAATCGGTAGTATAATACCGGGCCCTGGGATTGTTGGCCCAATAAAGATTATCGGCAAATTCATAGCTGGTCCAGAGGCCAAGCTTGAGGAACTGGAAATAATCATATCCGGCATCCAGCCCGTTCTCGTCCTTGAGGGGCGTTTTGGAGACGAAGGTGTTCAAAAGACCATAGCGGACGGTGCGGCGTGACAGGCGGCGGTCATAAGTGTCCCAATAGGGCATCTCGTCTTGATCGGGCGTCTCCACATAATTAAAGGAGACTGTGGGCGTAATCTGGTGGCGGGTAGCCACGGAATCGCCGGGGCCGCCGCCATAAACACGGCTCATGGTGGTGGCCAGAGTGGCTTCGAATTCACCCTCAAAGCGGTTGTAGTTATTTTTATGCTGGGCTTGGCGTTTGTCCTGGCTGTCATAGTAAGGACGATAGCCATCGGCTGAATAAAGTGTGAAATTTAGGTCGCCGGTCAAGGAGAGAGTGGCCAGCCCACCCACCGGACTGCTCCAGCTCAGTGACGGATTGACCTGAAAGCGGTGCCCCTTCTCATCCGTCTCGCTGTTCTTATCCGAGGTGCGATAAAAATAATCATAACGCGTGTCCAGCGAAAAACGCGGGGTGTTGATCAGACCGTCAAACAGACCCCAGCTTTCCGGCAGCGGACGGCTGACAATGGCGTAATACAGCGACGGCAGCCGCTGGACGGTATCGCGGTTGTCGTAGCTGTAGAGATTGTCGGTATAGCTCAGCGCACCGCGGAAATAGGTGTCGTAATCAACTTTCTGGGCGTAGAAAGTATTGGTGCGAAGAGGGTCCAGATATTCATTGAGGGTCCGGCCGAAATCCTGACTGAAGGTATTGCGGCTGGCCATAAAGCCGTCGATATCGTTGCGGAACTCGGCCAGATAAAGCGGATCGGATACCAGATCCACATCCAGGTGCAAATCCCAATCGCCCACCTGCCAGTCGTTCTGGCCGCGCAGCCAGTAACGATCCTTGGTATCTTTATTCTGCCCAGTGTTGTTGAAGGTGAAATGCTGGGGCTTGTTGTCGCTCAAATAACTGACCGCCCAGTCGCCCCGCCCATTGTCGGTCCGGTAGCGCCCTTCAATCGTGCTGGAAAATCCTCTGTCGGAACGCCACACAGGTATGAAAGTCAGATCGTGATTTTCGCCGGTGGCCCAGAAAAACGGCAGGCCAATGGAAAAACCATCGCGGGAGGAGTTGGCTATCGAGGGCGTCAGAAAGCCGCTCTGCCGCTCATTTTTCACCGGGAAGAGAAAATACGGCGTGTAGAAGAGCGGCATGTATTTGCTGTTAAAAGCCACTCCGCTGGCAGTAGCATAACCGCCTTCGGTCACGGTCAGGCTGTCGGCGGTGATGGTCCACGACGGTTCCGGGCCGTCACAGGTAGTGGCCTGGCCGTTTTTTATCTGAATGGTCTTTTCGCCCACCCGTTCAATCAGTTCGCCGCTGATATAATAATTCTGTTCAGGGAAAAAGGCCCGGCCGTTGTATATTTTAGCCAGATGGAGGTCCAGGTTGACCACCGCCCTTTCTGCCAAGGCCACGAACTCGCTGGTGGTAATTTTCACCGAACCGCTCAGTTCCACCGAATTGGTGCCGTCCTGCCACAGGGCCCTTTCAGCGGTGAGTGTTTCACCGCCTCTGATGATGGTGACGTTGCCGATGAAGAGATTCCGGTGGTTATCAAGATCCGATTCTATTTCATCAGCCCGGACGCGTATGGGCGTATCGCCTTCTATGAGAACTTCGATTTGCTCGCTGCCCTCCTGGGCATGGGCGGGGGCGAATGAAGCGGCGGACGGGGGCACGGAGGCGGCGGCGACCATGACCGGCGTGAATTCCGGAGATGGAGCGAAGATGCCGGCATTATTTTCAGCCGACGGCGCGAACAGCCCGGCAGAGGACTGGGCCTGAAGCTGAGGCGCGGATGAGGCCATGACCAGAGACAGGCAGGCCGCAGCCAGAAGCCGTCCCCGCCGCCGGGCGGCTGAAGATTTGGAGCTGTTATCGTCAGAACGTTTCAAGGTTGTTGCCCGCCATGTGTCTCAGGGTTAATTGGATTCCACTTCATTTATGCCGTTCAGATAGGCCCTTCCCTCACCCACGGTGAAGAGCGAGCCGCTCAAAACCACCAGATCGTCCTCTTCAGCCGAAGCGGCCGCGGCGGCAAAAGCCTCCGCCAAAGCCGGATGAAGGGAAACCGGGACTTTCGGTTCACCGAAAGCTGTTTTCACCTTTTCCAGCAAAAGCTCCGGTGTGGCCGCCCGGCTGAAAGCCGGACGAGTCAGATAGAGGCGGTCGGCGGCCTGATAAATGGGGCCGAGCACGCCCGCGATATCCTTGTCGGCCATAACACCGACCAAAAGGTGCAGTTTTTTGCGCTTAATGGTATCCAGCGTTTTGGCCAGAGCCGCCGCCCCGGCCGGGTTGTGGGCTCCATCAAGCAGAAGCGGCGCTTTGGCCTTAGGGCCATCGGGCGGCCAGGTTCCGGCGGGCAGAAGTTCAGCCCGGCCGGGCCAGAAAGCTTTGGTCAGGCCCTCCCGCAATTGTTTCTCTTTGGCCGGGAACCCGCGTTCAGCCAGAAAGGGCATAAGGGCCACGACTATGGAGGCGTTTTCGGTCTGATGAGGCCCGGACAGGGCCGGAGTCAAATCTTTAAGTTCGATCATGCCCATCTTGAAATTGAAAATGGGGCGGCCCCTCTCGTCGGCCCCGGTGGTTTCAGCGGAGAAATCACGGCCCAGCATATAAAGAGGACAATTTTTTTCCAGGGCGGCGTCTTCCACCACCTTGGCCGCCTCCGGGACCAGCCCGCCAGTGATGACCACAGCTCCCGATTTAATGATCCCGGCCTTTTCAGAGGCTATTTTCTCAATGGTATCACCAAGATGCTCGGTGTGTTCCAGCGAGATATTGGTGATGACCGTGGCCAGGGGCGCAATGACGTTGGTGGAATCGAGCCGACCGCCCAGCCCGGCTTCAATAATGGCTATATCGACCCTCTGTTCCTTGAAATAGAGGAAAGCCATGGCGGTGACGAATTCAAAAAACGTCGGCGGCGAGTCCGGGTCGCTGGCGGCCTCAACCTTTTCAATGAGTTTGAGGACATCCTCTTCACTGATCAAGTCGTGCCCGATGCGAATCCGCTCGCGGAAAGTGATGAGATGAGGCGAAGTATACAAACCGACGCGAAAGCCCGCTTCGTGGAGAACGCTTGAGAGCATTGAGCCGACCGAGCCCTTGCCGTTGGTCCCGGCCAGATGGACCAGCCTGAGGCTGTCCTGGGGGTTGCCAAGTTTGGCCAGAATCCCGCGCATGTTGTCGAGGCCGAACTTCATGCCGAATTTTTGCAGGTCGAAAAGTTTTTGTACTTCGGTTTTGTATGACATACGCGCCCGCTTTGTGATTTAGAAAACGTCAAATATTTAAGGCCGGGGACCGGGTTGGCTGTGGGCCGGAGGCAGGGGCGAAAAATTTTCTTTCGTTCACCATTGTTTGAGCGCCACAACTCGCTTCGCAAGCTCAGCTCAAACAAGTGGCGCTCAAACAATGGTTCTCTACAGAAAATTTGTCACCCCTGCCTCCTACCTGGTTTGGCTGTGCAATCAAAAGAGTTTCGAATGCGGCCGTCTTGGCCGCTAAATGGCGGTCAGACGGGCATATTGCATGGTTACGGTTTTTTTGCCGAAATGGTCGAAATCTATTATCGCCTGCGGTCCATTAGTTTCCAGAACCAAGCCCGGTCCGTAGATCGGGTGGCTCACGCGCATGCCCGGGAGGGCCATCAGGGCCGGGCCGGGCGCGGGCCGGGGATTGGCCGGGCGTGGCTTGGGCCGGCGCTCCGGGTCACGCGGTATGGCCGGCGATGAACTGAACGATTCTCCATCATACCCGAAATCGCCACCAAGATTCAATAGTTCTGAAGGATCTATTTCCTGGTCGTTTTGCCAGAGGCTGGTCCCGGCCCCCTCCGGGAGGGCGGCCAGAAAGCGGCTGGGGGAGGCGGCCAGGCCCGTGCGGCGGTCGATAGTGCCCAGAGGCAGCATGATGAAGAGCTTATCTTCAGCCCGGGTGACGGCCACATACATCAGGCGGCGCTCCTCATCGACCTCAGCCGCCGAACGGGCGGCGTAGGAGGGCGGGAAACGGCCCTCCACGGCTGAGAGGATGAAGACGATTTTCCACTCTAGGCCCTTGGCCGAGTGAATGGTGGAGAGGGTCAGCCCTTGGGCTTTGTGCTCTTCAGGGCCGGAACGCTTCTGGTTGGGCGGGTCCAGGGTCATATCGGCCAGAAAAGTGCGGAGACTGGTCTCGCTTTCGGCCATGCGGATAATTTCTTTGAGGTCACTCTGGCGGTCCGGCCAGTCGTCCGGGTAGAGGTCGCGCACCAGGTCAAAGTAAAAATTGGCCACGGCCTGGGCCCGGAAAGCCAGTTCCTCGCCCGGCTGGGCGATTTGGTGCAAAAGGGCGGCCAGGGGGGCCAGATTTTTTTTGGCCTTGCCCTTGGCCGGGGCTGATTCCAGGTCGACCACCTTCTCGCGCTGACCGGCCACCCAGGTGACGATATCTTCAGCGCCCTTGGCCCCGATGCCCTCCACCATAGTCAGGACGCGGCGAAGGCTGAGGCTGTCGGCGGGATTTGCGGCCACCCGCAGAAAAGCCAGGAAATCCTTGATATGGGCCGCTTCCAGAAATTTGCGGCCGCCATATTTGGTGAAGGGAATGCGGCGGCGGACCAGCTCCACTTCCAGGTCAAAAGAGTGGGAGGAGGCCCTGAAAAGGACAGCCATATCATCCAGGCTCACGCCCTCATTGATGAATTCCTCAATGCGGGCGGCCACCCAGCCGGCTTCGTCGGCCTGATCCTGCACGGCCACCAAACGCGGCTCCTGGCCGGAGCCGCGAATGGCCACCAGCTTTTTATCATACTTTTCACGGGCCTGGGCAATGAGATGATTGGCCAGGGTGACGATGGGCGCCTGGCTGCGATAGTTCTCCTCCAGCTTGAGCACCTTGGCCCCGGTGAAAATATTTGGGAAATCCATGATGTTGCGGAAGCTGGCCCCACGAAAGGCGTAGATGGACTGGGCATCGTCGCCCACGGCCGTCACCCGCAGGTGGTCGCGGCCCAAAAGGTGGGTCAGGCGGGCCTGAATGGGATTGGTATCCTGATACTCGTCCACCAGAATGTAATCATAGCGGCCCGCGATTTTGCGGCGCACCTCTTCATGGTCCCGCAGAATGGTCTCCAGGCCCACCAGCAGGTCGTCAAAATCCATCAGGGCGTTCTGAATTTTGTGGGCGCGGTATTCCTGCCCTATTTTTTCAATAATGGGCGCGAATTCCAGAAAGTGGGGAAAAGCGTCGGCCATGACTTCCACCAGCGGCTTATCCTTATTGATGGACTGGCTAAGGATATTTAAAATGGCCCCCTTCTGGGGAAACCGCTTGTGGCGTTTGACTTCAGGGAAATCATTCCTGATGCGGGCGACCAGGCTTTCCGCGTCGTCCTGATCCATGATGGAGAAACCGGGCGGGTAGCCCAGAAGGTGAGCCTGGGAACGCAGAAGGAGGTTGGCCAGGGAATGGAAAGTGCCGCCGGATACTTGGGCGGCCCGGCGGCCGACAATGGCCGAAGCGCGGCCAAGCATCTCCTGGGCTGCCTTGCGGGTGAAGGTGAGCAGCAAAATGGCCTGGGGCGGAATGCCCTTGTCGACCAGATAGGCCACGCGATGAACCAGGGTGCGGGTTTTGCCGCTGCCGGCCCCGGCCACGATCAACAGCGGCCCGCCCTCATAAGTGGCGGCGGCCAACTGCGAAGGATTGAGGCGGGAGGCCAGCTCCAGGCTGCCCAAAACTTCCGGCTCGTCCTCCGGCGGCGGCGCTGCTGAGACTTTAGCTCGCGGCGGCTTCTCTGGAGCGGGGGCCGCCGGGGTAGCGGCGTCCAGTTCATCAAAGAGACTCATGACTGTTCCTCACCCTGAAAATATTGAGCAATAGCCAGCACCAGACCATCAACAGTGGATTTTTTGGCTTCCACCAACACCGGGAAGCCCAGTTCTCTGGCCGTCTTGGTGGTGATGGGGCCAATGGAGGCCGCCCGGTAGTTTTTGCGTTCGCCCGGCGGAATAATGGCGGCCAAGCCCGTGGCGGTCGATGAACTGGTGAAAGTGACCAGATCGGGAATACCCGGCAGTGATTCGGACCAGATTGGATTAGTGGTCTTATAAACGGCCAAATCGGTCACTTCCGCCCCGGCCCTGGCCAGCCCTTCCGGCAGAACATCCCGGCCGTCCTTGGCTCTGGCCAGGATGACTTTCAGGCCCTTCATGCCTTCTTTTTTCAAGGCCTCCAGGAGACCTTCGGCCACATAGTCGTCGGAAGGTATCAGATCAGCCTTAAGGCCAAATGGTTTCAGCGCGTCGGCCGTGCCGGGGCCGATCACGGCGATTTTCAGGTTCGCCAGGGATCGTGCGTCACGGCCGGAGTCATAAAGCTGATTGAGGAAGGTCTCCGCCCCGTTGGGGCTGGTGAAGACCAGCCAGTCGAAATGGCGAAATGTATCAAAAGTGGTTTTAAGATACATCTGGTCCAATAGCGGGGTAAAAGCGATGGTGGGCCGCTCCCAGACTTCAGCGCCCAATTCACTGAGGGCCTCGTTCAGGCGGCTGGCCTGTTTGCGGCTCCGGGTGACGAGAATGCGCCGACCGAAAAGGGGCCGAGTCTCAAACCAGTTAAGCTGCGGACGCAGGCTCACTACCTCGCCGCAGACGAAAAGAGCGGGCGGAGTGATTTTTTCAGCCTCGGCTACGGCCGCGATATCGGCCAAGGTGGCGGTTACAGTTCGCTGTTGGTTGGTGGTGCCCCACTGAATGAGGGCGGCCGGAGTAGCGGCGGCGCGCCCGGCGGCAATGAGGGATTGACAGATACTATCAATGTTCTTCACGCCCATGACCATCGAAATGGTGCCCATACGGGCCAGGGCCTGCCAGTCGTGGGAGGATTCCGTCTTGTCAGGCCGTTCGTGCCCGGTGGTCAGGACGGCCTGGGTGCTGAAATCGCGGTGAGTCAGGGGTATGCCCGCGTAAGCGGCGGCGGCGATGGTGGAGCTGATGCCGGGCACCACCTCAAAGACCACCCCGGCCTTGTAAAGCTCCTGGGCCTCTTCCCCGCCTCGGCCGAAGATGTAGGGATCGCCGCCTTTGAGGCGCACCACCACATGACCGGCCTTGGCCTCATCAACCAGGATGCGATTGATCTCATCCTGGCTCTTGGCGTGATTGCCGCTCATTTTGCCAACGTATATGCGGCGGCATTTGTCCGGGGTCATATTCAACAGCTCGGGTGAGGCCAGGTAGTCATAAACCAGCACTTCAGCCCGTTTCAGAAGAGCGGCGGCCCTGAGGGTCAGAAGACCGACCGCGCCGGGCCCGGCCCCCACCAGATAGACGATTCCATTCATATACAGATTGCTTTCAGATTTGGTCTTTTTGCTTTTACTTAAGGATCGCATCCATAATGGCCCGGCCGCCTTGGTCAAGCAGCATGGTGGCCATAAACTCGCCCAGATTGGAGGCGGCGGCGGCCGAATCCAGCTGGGCCGTCTTTTTGTCCCGCAGAACCTGCCGTCCGTCCAGAGACGCTATCAGCCCTTCCAGGGTGATGGTGCCATCGATGAACTCCGCGTAAGCGGCCACCGGCAGCTGACAGCCGCTGCCCAGCCGCCGCAGGAAACCGCGCTCGGCGGACAAGGCCATGGCCGTGGGGCGGTGCTCCAGGGGGGCTAGGAATTCGCTGGTTTTCACATCCTCTTCGCGCACCTCCAGGGCCAGTATGCCCTGCCCGGCCGCCGGGAGCATTATTTCAATCGGCAGTTCCACCGCGTTCGGCGGAGCAACCCCCAGCCGCTCCAGACCGGCGGCGGCTAAAAGGGTGGCGTCGAATTCCGTTTCCAGCTTTTTCAGGCGGGTGCCGACATTGCCGCGCAACGGCTCGACAATCAGGTCGGGCCGGGCGGCCAGCATCTGGGCCTGACGCCTTAAGCCGGAAGTGCCTAATTTAGCCCCCTGCGGCAGAGCGTCCAGTCCGCCGGGGTGGCGGCAGATAAGCACGTCGCGGTAGTTGGCCCGTTCAGGCACCGCGCCCAGCCCCAGCCCGGCCGGGATTTCGGCGGGCAGATCTTTGGCGCTGTGAATGGCCAGATCAATACGGCCGTCCAGCAAAGCTTCTTCAATCTCTTTGACAAAGAGCCCCTTGCCGCCAATCTTGGCCAGCGGTGCGTCCTGAATGCGGTCCCCGGTCGTTTTGATGGGCACAATTTCCGTGACCAGACCGGGATTGGCTTCTTCCAAGGCTTTGGCGACCAGGCCGGTCTGGGCCAGGGACAAGGGGCTGCCGCGCGCGCCTATTTTTAACAGAGTCATAGCCTCACCCGCCGCATCCGGCGCAACTTGAGGCCGAGCACCCGGCACAGCCTCCGCCGGAAGAGCCGCTGACGGTGGAGCCGTCCGCGACCTTGGAGCGGAAGCTGGCCGCTGACATCAGTTTGTCGCATTTTTCCCCGCCGCATTTGGGGCAGACCACTTTGGGCTGGGAGCCGACCACCAGTTCTTCGAACTCACGGCCGCAATCGGGGCATTTATATTCATAGATGGGCATTGATGGTCCTTTAATAGCCGAATTCTTCGCCGATCAGAACCACATTGATGCGGCCCTCAGGCAGGGACCGGTCAATAGTGGTGAAATAGTTGCAAATACTGCTGGGCAGCTGGCAATCGTGGCAGCGGCCGGATTTAACGCAGGGATTGGGTTTATCAATGCGCTTGTTGTTCATGGGGCTGGCCGTGTTGCGGGCCCGCCGCCAGGCCTCTTCCGGGGTAGGGGCCAGCTTGTTCATGCCAATGGCCAGAACTACCTTGTTGGGGCCATAAATCATAGAGGCGACACGGTTGCCGACGCCGTCGATATTATAGAGACGGCCGTCCGCGTCAACGGCGTTGGCACTGGCCAGCATGGCCTCAGCTGTGAAAGCGCGGCGGCGGTAGTTGTGGGCTTCCTCCGGGGTCAGTCCCTTGGTCTGGGTGGCGTGGTCGACCAGTTCGCGGCCGCTGGTGCGCAAATCAGCGTAAACGCCAAGCTGGTTCATGGTCTGGCTGCCCAGAAGGGCTATGACGCCCTCCGTGGGCAAAAGCCCCAGCACGGCTGTTTTGGCTTCTTCGGCCGTAGGCGTGTAAACAGCGTTAAATCCGCGCTTTTCCATTTTCTTGATCAGATCCTTGGCCTGGCATTCCAATTGCCAGGCTCTGATTTCCTTATCGTTCATGATCGACCTCCCAATCGCATGTTCATCCGCGGGCCGCCATGCGGCCGCGGACATCTTTTCTCAATCCGCGGCCGCGATCTCTTCCAGGGCCAGGGACATCAGTATAGGAAACATTATTTCGTGGTGCCCGATAAAGTAAAAACCCCGTCCGCCCTCCTGTGTCGGGCGGCCGACCACATTGACCGAAGGGCGGTAGTGGCGGATAAAATCCATATTGATAGTGGTGATCCGCTCCACCTTGTGGCCAAGGTTACGGGCCAGAGTCAGGGCTTTTAAAAACACTTCCGGCAGGATGACGGCCGAGCCGAGATTTATGAACACCCCGCCTTCCAGAGCGGCTGTAATCCGGCAGAAAGTACGAAAATCGTGCATAGTAGCCGCGCCCAGGCTGGAGCCATCGGCCTCCGGGTGAATGTTATAGACATCGGTGCCAATGGCCGCGTGAATGGTCATGGGTTTGTTCAGACGAGCGGCGGCGGCCAGGATGCTCACCTCCAGGTGCGGAGGATTCAGGGCGGCAATGGCCTGGCCGAGCGCCTGGCCCAGCCCCATATTCTCCTCGGCCGCCTCTCTGGCCGCCCGGTTGATCAGTTCACCCGTCTGGCCGGTGACACCGAAAGCGCCGTCGCCAAGGGTGGCCCCAACATCCTCTGAAGTGGCCCCGACCAGGGCGGCCTCTGAATCGTGCACCATTACCGAACCGTTGGCGGCCACCGCATCGATAAGTCCGCGCTCCATCAGGTCGACCACAACTGGGCCCAGCCCCACTTTCACCACATGACCGCCCATGCCCAGCACCACCGGGCGGCCGTCGCGTTTGGCTTTGGCAATGGCCTGGGCGGCTTCACGCAGGTCGGCGGCGGCCAGTATGTTCGGCAGCCCCCCGACAAAATCGTGGAATGAGGCCCCGGCTTTCAGCTTTTTGCCGAAATCGCGGGTTTTGACTTTGGAGTGCCGTCCATCCAGATCAGTGGTGTGGACGGCTTTAAAGTCCAGTTCGGGAAAATTTTCCGAAAACTTCATGATTTGTCCAACTCCCCAGGCGCGGAAAAAAGCAGGTGGTCCACCAGTTGGCAGAGGGTATGGCCATATAAAAGATGCAGTTCCTGCACTCGGGGCGTATCGGGTGTCGGAGCGGTGATGACCATGTCGACCTCCAGGCCTTCAGGCGCCTTATCACCGCACATAAAAAGGGTTTTGCCTCCAATTTCCCTGGCCGCCTGAAAGGCCTTCAGGACGTTTGGCGACCGTCCGCTGGTGGACAGGCCCCACAAAACGTCGCCCGCTTTCATCAGGGCTTTGACCTGACGGGCGAAAACTTCTTCAAACCCATAATCGTTACCGACAGCGGTGAGTATGGAGGTGTCGGTGGTCAGGGCCACCGAGGCCAGAGCCGGGCGTTCCATCAGGAAGCGGCCCACAAATTCGGCTGAGAAATGCTGGGCCTGGGAGGCGCTGCCGCCATTGCCGCAGATGAAAATGGTGCCGCCTTCGGCCAGAGTTTTGGCCAGCACGCGGGCGGTGTCGGCCAGAGCCTGAGCCGAAGCCAGACTCATGGCTTTGGCGCTCTCATCAATAGCTTTTTGTGCCAGAGCAACGGGCATATCTCGTATCTCCCTGAGGACAAGTTTTATTATTATCAAAATAGTCGAACTATCCGGCCTTTAGCCTAAATCTAGCCCCTCATTATTATACTTCCACGCTTTCGTGTCAATGGTGATATGGAAGCGGTGATGCAAATAGCAGAGAAAAAAGTATGGGCATATCGCTCATAACGCGTGGCAATTCCGCGCCAATCCTTGAGACGGCCGAATATGATTTCAATTTTGTGTCGTTGCTTGTAGAGATTATTGCCATAATCGATTTGTTCTTTACGGTCTTTTTTGTGGTATGCATGGAGTTCTGCCCCTGCCCTGCAAAGCTGCCTGGAACCAATTGGAGTCATAGCCACGGTCAGTCAAACACTCTTTGCCCTCCGGCAGATCATCCATCAACGCGACGACGGATAAATTATGCGTCACTGAGCTGTCTTCTTTACATGCCCGCGCTATTGGGTTGCCGTTTGTATTCTTAATCATCATACTGCTACCGACAGGTTGAACCGTATTTTGCCAGACGGCGGACGATAGAGCGCTAGGCGGAACGAAAACCGCAAGCTATGAGTAGATAAAATAACGCCAGTGACCAATTGCGGCCGCTGGCGTTTTATTGAGAGTCTGTACGTGAATAAGGGTGTCCTCTGGCTAGGCTCGAGTGTTTTTTAAGCTGAGGAATATAACAATATTTTGAGCATAAAAAAATGCAGGCAACAACGCAAGATATCGGGGCAGTATAAAAAAGCCCACGATCAAATGCGATCACGGGCTGCCGTTTATGGTGGGCTGTCATTTGTTGAGCAACTCAAATTCCATGCGGGACACTGTTTGGTTATACTTCTTTTCGTAGTTTGGTTCATCGCATCGCTGCGAAAGTGATAGCGTCGGCATCCCAATCCGGCATGTCGGCTATTGCCGGGAGTACGGCTTCCGGTTCGTCGACAAAACGCCATGCCTGCAAATTTCGGTCGCTCATAAAATTTTCGGCAACGCACTTCTCAAGCATTTCTTTCAGCGGTTGATAAAAACCGTTGGTATTGAGTATGACAATCGGTTTGAAATACAAGCCCAGCCTTTTTAGTGTAATAGCCTCAAAAAGTTCTTCCAGGGTGCCTGTTCCACCGGGCAGGGCAACAAGCGCGTCGCTATTTGCAATCAATTTTGCTTTCCGCTCGTGCATGGATTCGGTATAAATGAAATCTTCCACGCCAGCGTGCGCCCACTCGACTTCCCGCATGAATTTGGGCATTATTCCCCGAACTTTTCCACCCTTCGCCAAGGCGACATCAGCCAATTTTCCCATCAGTCCCAGCGAACCACCCCCGAATACAATCCCCCAGCCTTCCGCAACAAACAACTCGGCCATTCTAGCAGTTGCGTCAAAATAGACGGGGGCGATTTTCGCGCTTGAGGAACAGTAAACACAAACCGTACGCATGCTGAACTCCTTGCGTATTGCCATTCACCGAAATAGTCGTACACTCAAGATTACCCCGGCATTATAAGATGTCAATGAGTGAGACTGGATAGTATGCGACAAAAAAACCAGCAAGCCCCTGTTTTTAGGCGCTTGCGGGTTTTTATGAGAAGCTGTGGAATTTTAAAGTGGTGGGCGATGAGGGATTTGAACCCCCGACTCCCAGCTTGTAAGGCTGATACTCTAGCCGCTGAGTTAATCGCCCGATTGTCTTAACGTGACGTTTGGTACTATAACAAAATTAAAGGGCTGAAATCAACTGATTTCACCTGCCATCCTCATTTTTTTACAGCCACCAGCCACGACCAGTAATAGGGTTTGCCCACCACCAGCTCCATGGCTCCGTTGACCCGCCTGTCGGGTAGTTCAATGGACTCATAGCCATATTCTGCCAGAAAATCTTTAACTTCCGTGATATTCCATTGGTTCCAATAGGCTTTGAGATGGTTGTAACCCTCATCCAGATAGCCGTCCGTTTCCCACCGCATTACGGTCTCCGGGCCGAAATTGTCACGAATGGCAATGACTCTGGCTCCGGTAGATACCAGCCGGTCCAATGGCTGGCGGAAGTCGGGGCAAAAGGTCAAAGTGTTCAACATGGCCGCCAGATCAAAGTTCTGATAGTGAATATCCTCAATACTGCCGCAGACCAGCCTCTCCGCCGGAAGCCCATATTGCGGCAGAATTGAACGTCCTATATCAATTAATGAGGGACTGTAATCCAGCCCATGATACTCCATTGCCAGTCCTCGCGATTTAAAGGAGTGCCACAGGTAACCGCTGCCGCATCCCGCATCCAGAAAACTCGGCGGCGACAGCGCCTGATTGATATGCGGAGCCAGAATCGCGGCGCACTGGGCGGCCGCGTCCATTTCGTCCAAGCCGTGCGCCCGACGGGCGTAGAGCTGGCGAACATTGGCGGAATGCTCCCAGATGTTGAATTGCGGGTCCGGTATCATTTTTTCACCAGGCGCTCACGCCCAGGGCTTCCATGGTATCCATGGCCAGAGTGGTGAAGTGCGGTCCTTTTTTCTCCAGGTCGGCCAGAAATTTGGCTCTGTTCTCATCCGATTCAAAGGAGGCCACCACCATGGCCCGTCCCACCTGCTCACCTGTGTGGACATAGTTGAAATAAGAAATGGTGGCCAGAGGCGCCATTCGCTCCAGAAATTCCATCAGCGCCCCGGCCCGTTCCGGGAAATGGAGAATGGCTCCAAAGGGGCGTTTGAAGAGGTGCGGCTGGAAAGGGGCCACCCGGAAGCTCAAGTCTTCGCGGTCGGATACGTCCTGAACATCATAGCCCTCGGCCGCCAGGAGGCTTTCCACTTTGGCCGCCTGACTGCGCGGGCCGTCAAAACCGAAAATGGGATAGGCAGTGTTGCGGTCATTCTGGCCGCACATCAGGTAACTGATGTTAAGACCCAGGGGAGCCACGGTCCTCAGAAGGGCCAGAATGGCTCCGGGGCGCTCATCAAGGCGAATTCGGTAATAGGGCTTGGATTCCTTGGCTCCGGCCGCCTGCCGGGAAATCTGGGCCAACTGGCGGAAATCCAGATTGGCCCCGGTGAGTATGATTCCGGCTTTGAGGCCGCGCAGCTTGTCGCCCATTTTGCGGGCCGCGGCCAGCCCCATGGCCCCGGACGGTTCCGACAGCACCCTGGCCACCTGCCAGAATTTCTGAATGGCTGAAGACACCTCACCCACAGTGACGGTCACCAGGTCATCGAGCTGATCGCGCAGAATTTCAAAAGGCAGCTGCCCGGCCCTCTTGACGGCCGTGCCGTCGCAGAAGACGTCCACATGGCTGAGGGTGACGGGTTTTCCGGCCTCAAAGGCCGCTTTCATGGAGGCCTGTCCGGCTTCTTCGACTCCGATTATTTTTACGTCCGGGTCATAGGTTTTGATGGCGGTGGCGACTCCGGCGGCCATGCCGCCGCCGCCGATCTGCACGAAAACCACATCCGGCCGGTAGGGTCCGACCATCAATTCATCGCCCAGAACGCCCTGTCCGGCCATGACCAGCGGGTCGTCGTAGGGAGGTACGTAGAGAGCGCCGCTGTCGCGGCAGAAATCGCCGGCGGCGGCCGAGGCCTGATCGAAGTTGTCGCCCACCTGATGTATTTCCACCCATGAGCCGCCCAGCCTGGCCGTGGATTCAACTTTCAGGCGCGGGGCGGATTTGGGCATGAACACATGGGCGGAGACGCCCAGGTTGGCGGCCGACAGGGCCACCCCCTGGGCGTGGTTGCCGGCCGAAGCCGCCGTAACGCCCAGGGCCTTGGCTTCCTTTTCCCTGGCTTTCATGAAGTTGTAGGCTCCGCGCCATTTATATGAATGAATGGGGGACAGATCCTCCCGTTTCAGCAGCATATCCCAGCCGCCGGGCATGGGATAGACTTCCAGGGGGGTAGCCCCTGAGACATGATAAATGCGCGTTCTGGCCTTCATTATCTGGCCGAACAATTCTTCCTTGCTGACGGACATATTCCCCTGCCGTGATATGGTTAAAAAATAGGGACTTGTAAGGTACGCGAGTGACAGTTTCTCATAAACATCCGGCTCGAAGCAAGAAAAAAGCGACTCTGAAGGCCGGCGGCCAGCAATTCTCAAAGTAAACTTTTCCCTTCAAAAAGTGCCGTGCAGCTACGCAAAAAGTGCGATTTTTGCTTCGCGAAGAACTGTTTCGCCGTCAAAACCAGTCGCTGGCGCTCCGTCACCCCTTGCGGGGCGACCTGCTATTTTAAAATTGCCATCTACTTTGGGAGCGGCCAGCAATTCTCAAAGTAAACTTTTCCCTTCAAAAAGTGCCGTGCAGCTACGCAAAAAGTGCGATTTTTGCTTCGCGAAGAACTATTTCGCCGTCAAAACCAGTCGCTGGCGCTCCGTCACCCCTTGCGGGGCGACCTGCTATTTTAAAATTGCCATCTACTTTGGGAATTGCTGGCCGGCGTCCGTCATCATTGACTGACACGCGGATGGAGAAAAACCATAATCAGATCCGCCAAATGGCCTTTACAAAAACAATGAAATATCGGATAATATTTAAATATGCCGGTGTTTGCCCGGCTTGAGGCCCAAAGGAAATGCATCCGAAGGGCTTTTTATGTGCCGGGCGCAATCGACCGGCGGAACTGGCTCCGGCTTATAACCGGGGCCTTATTTAATGGCCGGCCCCAATGGTGACAATCGTTGTCCGGGCCATTTTTTACCTTGGGGTATCCCTGCTCAGGTGACGCTTTGACTCTGACTTCGAACAAAACTTTTCAGGCCAACATCGCCCTGTCGCTGGCCGCGTTTTTTTGGGGCACGACCTTTATTTTCCAGCGGGAAGTGATGGCCCACCTGACTCCCCTGGCCTATGGGGGCTTAAGGTTCACCATCGGGGCTCTGTGCCTGTTGCCCATTGCCGTTCCCAGGGCCAGGAAACTTCTGGCCGCGGAAAGCAATCCACCCCAGATGGTGCGCTGGTGGATTATCGGCGGGCTGATTTCGGGCTGCTTTATCTTTGTGGGCGTCACCTTTCAGCAATATGGTCTTCTATGGACCACAGCCGGAAAAGCGGGCTTCATAACCAGCCTGTATGTGGTTCTGGTGCCGCTGCTGCTGAGGCTGGCCGGCCACAAGATCGTTTTGGGCGAGGGGCTGGGCGTGATTCTGGCTGTGATCGGCCTCTATCTTCTGAGTTTTACCGGCCTGATGACCCTGGCCCCCGGCGATGGTCTGGTGTTGATAGGGGCCTTTATCTGGGCCGGTCATGTTATTGCCGTGGGCTGGCTTTCCCCCAAAATGGATTCCATTATTCTGGGCGCCGGGCAAGCCCTGGTCTGCGGCCTTCTGGGGCTGGCGGCCACAGTCATCAGCGGGCAATGGCCCGCCTGGTCCAGCGTTTCCAGCGCCTGGCTGGACATTCTCTGGGGCGGTGTTTTCTCGGTGGGGCTCGGCTTCACGTTACAGGTGGTCGGTCAAAAGAACGCCAATCCAGCCTCGGCGGCCATTATCCTTCAGATGGAGGCCGTGGTGGCGGCTGTGGCCGGCTGGCTGATTCTTAATGAAATAATGAGCGACCGCATGCTTATAGGTGCGATTCTGATGTTTGCGGGCATGATGATCAGCCAACTGTGGCCGATCATGGCGGCCAAGCGCCAGAAGGTTGAAGACGAAAACCCGAATTTGTAAACCGGCAATAAAATGGCCGCAGTCAAGGGGCTCCGCTCTTAATACGATGATGGCCGCCAAAATACCAACCGGGGAAACCCTCACCTAGACCCGGTCCCGTGCGGACCACGCACACGGTGAAAAAATGTCGCCAAAAGCAAAAGCCATTCTCTATCTGTTGACGGCCGCTCTAATCTGGGGCTGTTCCTATCCCATTGGCCGGGCCGCCCTGGAGCATCTGACTCCACTGGCCTACAGCAGCCTCAGATTTATGTTCGGTACCCTTTCACTTGTGCCTTTGGCCCTGCGCTGGCGACGGCGTCCGGCCCCTATGGCCTACAGCGGCAATGTTTCGCCGAATTTGTGGCTCTGGGGCGGCATGCTCAGCGGGTTGTGCCTGAGCATCGGCTCAATTTTGCAGCTCTCCGGCCTGGCCCAGAGTTCGGCCGGGAAAGTTGGCTTCATCACCACCCTCTATGTATCAATGGTGCCGGTCTTGGCTTTCGTGATCGGCTATGTTCCCAGAATGCTGATCCTGGCCGGGCTGGGCGTCGGGCTGGTGGGGTTGTATCTGCTGACCGGCGGGGCCAGCGGCCTCGGCAAGAGTGAGGGGCTGGTTCTGGTGGCCGATGTTTTCTGGGCCACCCAGGTTCTCATCACCGGCCGTTTCGCGGCCCGGGTCAACACCTGGCTGTTTTCGCTGGCCCAAGCCATGACCAGCTCGGCCATAACTCTGACCCTGGCCTTTTCCTTTGACCAGATGCCCTCCTGGCCGGTATTCATCCAGACTCTGCCTTACACCATGTGGGGCATTTTGTCAGTGGGCGTGGCCTACACCTGCCAGACCATTGCCCAGCGCACCATTTCGTCAACCTCGGCCGCCCTGGTTTTTCCGCTTCAGTCGGTCATCGGTGCGGTGGCCGGAATGGTCTTCCTTGGCGAGCACATGAGCCAAAGGATGATGGTCGGCGCGGCCATAATTATCATCGGCTGCATCGTGGCCCAGTTCGCCCGTGAATCGAGCCGGGTCGAGCCCGATCATCGCCATTGGAAAAAACTCCTGATGGCCCGGATTGCCCTGGGAGTGACTATCGGCCTTGGGGCGGCCGGGACTCTGGTTTGGTCCCTGACCTGAAGCGGCAACGGGGCCGGGTATAAAAGCCCGGCCCCGTTAGTTTTTGACGGATGTCTGCCGGATATCCGGCGATATTGGGAAAAGTCGCGGCCGTGTCCCGACCGAATCATCAGCGTGCTTTCCGTGCGCGACTACGGTCCGCCCATTTCGCTCCAGCCGGGACGCGGCCGCGGCCTCTCCCCCCCACCATCATATTATGTAACTATTCCATTTTTTATTTAGAGGATACCAGAATCAATGAAACGTGTCAATAAAAATAAATTTTTGTGTTTATTAAAATGAAAATGAATTGACATGCTTTGGAGATTTATCTTCCATTGAATCAAGTATTTTTTCCAGGTTTGGATGATTGCCCAATATGGTCATGAACATGGCTTCATTGCCTTCGACATAAAGTATGCCGGTTGCATCCATTTTTTTATCGCCATATTTGTAGGCGAAAGTGTAGCCGCCGTCTTCAGTTGCCGCCGGAGCCTCGCCGCCGCATTGGCTGGAAAACTCTCCGGCCAGGGTTTCGCCGCTTTTACCTTCATCGGGTGCGAATGTCATCACCAGACCGGACTTGCTGTCCGGGGACATGATGGTTACGGAGCCATCGGCGACCTTGGTATTCCAGCCGTTGGGAATATCGGCCGTGAAGCGCCCGAGATCTGTGACGGTTGCAGCGGCTGGAATAGAAAGCCCCAGGCAAACCATAGCGGCGGTCAGCATAGATGAAATTTTCATTATCATAATATCTCGCATCTATTGGTTTTGTAATTATATACAAATCTTTGATACAAGCGTCTGGCGCTTCGGTGGTGAAAATTAATCCGTCATGGTCACTGAGTTCAGGATATACGGCAGTTCCGGGTGTTTTTCTCCAACAATAACGAGCAGGAAGATGCTGTCCATCTTGGGATCGGCCTGGGAGATTATGACATGGGCTTCGGCCCCCACGTCATTTTTATATTCGAACTGAAAAGTGCCGGCCCCGTTGGCCGACGGTGTGGTGCCGTTATAGGTTTTGGAGAAAGCGGCGGCGAATTCTTTCAGGTTTTGTCCTTGGGGCAGTTTGTCGGGTGAGAAGACCAGAATTGACGAATTGTCTTTAGCCGCGACGCTCACCATGTCGCCTTCTTCAGAGTAGCTCCAGGTATTGGGGATGTTGATGGAAAAGTGCTTAAAGTTGACAACATCAGCCCAAATTGGGTTTGAGCAGAGCAGGCTTAAAACGAAAGCTATAAAAAAAGTGATACGCACAAGTTCACCCGCGCTATGGAAATTAAAATATTATCATACCATAAAATGCGGCAAAGATAAAATCAGGAGCTATATGGGAGCAGAGCAATCGCGTGTGATTGGCACAGGTAAAAGCAGGAGGGCTTATGATAAAGAACCACCAACAGTCACCCTTCCAAACGCGGACACTGACCAGGCCGGGCGGGCGAAAACTTTTATGAAAGGCACTGTAAGTCGCTCGTAATTTTGCTCCCCGGACGGGTACGGGCAATCAAACCTCTTATGAAGCCACCCGGCCGGGAATCAGAGAAAATTACGAGCGACGTCAGAAATTTTTTCGCCCGCCCGGCCGAGTTTTATCTTTGTCCACTCAAGCGATTACCATTACATGCTCTTCCGCCGGAACGCTCTCTAAACTATATGGCCAAGGTGGCCCGTTCCTTCGAGTTTTTGGTCAAAACTTGTGCTGAATCATCACAGCGCTTTCATTTTAATCCTACCGATCACAATATGGTATTCTACAGTATAATTTATCAAAACAAACGGCCGAAGAGGGGGCGGCAATTGTCTGCTGACCCCTCAGCAATAGTCAGGATACGAGTCTGAAGCTATTTTTTGGCCAGCTTCAGGGCCTGATCGAGATCGTCGATTAAATCATCAACATCCTCAATGCCGACTGAAAGGCGAACCTGCCCCTCAAAGATGCTGACGGCCGCCCTCTCTTCCAGGGTCATGTCAAAATGGCTCATGGTCGGCGAATGCTGGATCAGGGAATCCACATTGCCCAGGCTGGTGGCCAGGCTGAACACTTTCACGTTGTTCATGACAGTTCTCACCGCATCGGTGCCGCCTTTGATATCAGCGCTCATCATGCCGGAAAAGCCGCGCATCTGCTTTTTGGCCGTCTGGTGTCCGGGGTTTGATTCCAGGCCGGGGTAATAAACCTTTTCGATCATTTCATGGCCTTCCAGAAACCTGGCCACCTTCATGGCGTTTTCGCAGTGGCGTTCCATTCTGACGGCCAGAGTTTTCAGGCCCTGCTGAACCAGCCAGGCGTCGAAAGGAGACAGCACCGTGCCGAAGCACTGGAGGAAAGGCATGCGGCAGCGGTCAATGAAAGCTTTTTTGCCGGCCACTATGCCCGCCACGGCCGTGCCGTGTCCGCAGAGATATTTGGTGGCGCTGTGCACCACCACATCCGCCCCCAGAACCAGCGGATTCTGGAGATAGGGGGAAGCGAAAGTGCTGTCCACCACCAGATTTATGCCCTCATGCTGGTGGGCGATTTTGGCGATTTCTTCTATATCGCTTATTTTGAGCGTCGGGTTGGCCGGGGTCTCCACATAGATGACCTTGGTGTTGGGGCGTATGGCCTCGGCCACCTTATTGGGATCAGTGGTGTCCACGATAGTGTAGCTGACTCCGAAATCAGGCAGAATTTTGGTGAAAAGCGCGAAGGAACAGCCGTAAATAACATCACCGAAGATGATGTGGTCCCCGGCCTTGACCTGGCTGATGACCGCGTTGGAAATGGCTCCCAGGCCGCTGCTGAGGCCCAGAGCCGCTTCGGCCTCTTCCAGGCTGGCGATCTTTTCTTCCAGCTCGGCCACTGTGGGGCTGCCGAAACGGGAATAAACGAAACCCTGATCGATATTCTGATTAAGCCGCACGGCTTCATCAAAGTCAGGCAGCACATAAGTGGAGGTCTGGTAAATAGGGCTGACATGGGCGCCGGTGCGCGGATCATGTTTTTGGGCGGCGTGTATGACCGCGGTGTTCATTTTCATGATTAATCTCCTGATTCCAGTTTGCCGGCTGACGGGCAGCCCCGTTTCCGCATTATTGATAAAGTGGACGGTTACACATAGAAATGGCGGCGCTTTTACACACCACCGTCAATTGGATGCCTGATTGCGACCGGAAACCCCAGGCGCAAAAAAAGACCACACTACCCAGTGGTGCGGCCGTTGTATCAAAAGGGTGTTTCAAACACCTTTTCAGATTTAACCACAACCGGAGATTTACGTCAAGGGGGTCTGGCCGTTCCGGCCCGGGCCGAAATTTCCAGGAATGCCGCGTGTGATCGGCAAAGGTAAAACCCGGAGGGCGGGGCGGTGAGATATCTCCATAGTGGCCCCCGATTTTTCTCTTATTCCCGGCCGGGTAGCTTCATCGGCATTCTGTTTGTCCGTACCCGTCCGGGGAGCAAAAATCGTGGTCCCCTCTGGAGAAATCTCACCGCCCCGCCCTCCTGGACATGGTCGGCTCATGACAAAAAGCCCCCAACCATCACCCCACCCAAATACCGACACTGACCAGGCCGGGCGGGCGAAAAATTTTCTGTAAGTCGCTCGTAATTTTGCTCCCCGGACGGGTACGGGCAAACAAAATGCCGCAGAAGCCACCCGGCCGGGAATACGAGAAAATTACGAGCGACGTCAGAAATTTTTTCGCCCGCCCGGCCGGGTTTTACCGTTGCCGTTTTCAAACGCCGGTCCCGCTGATATTCCAGGCTAATATGGACAAATGCGGCAAACCCGGATATAATATAAAGTTGCACATTTGTGAAGAAGAGGCATTAGTTATATGAGTGTTGACGGACCATCCGAAAAGCCGGTCCACGGCCCAGATCATCCGCAGTCGGTGGGACATGTCCAGCCGCGGAAGGCGGTGTTTTTTGAAAGCGGACCGCCGCTGAAACTGGAAGCCGGCGGCTGCCTGGCTCCGGTGGAAATCGAATTCGAAACCTATGGCCACCTCAACCCGGAGCGGGATAACGCCATTTTCATATGCCATGCCCTCACGGGCGACGCCCACGCGGCCGGGTGGGATTCCAACCCCCTCGGCCCGCTGCGTTCCTATCGCAAGAACAAGCCCGGTTGGTGGGATGAAGTCATCGGCCCAGGCAAACCCATTGATACCCGCCATTTCTTCGTCATTTGTGCCAACGTCATCGGCAGTTGCTACGGCAGCACCGGGCCTCTGTCCATAAACCCGGAAACCGGCCAGCCTTACGGTCTGTCCTTCCCGGTGGTCACCGTCGGTGATTGGGCGCGGCTTCATATGATGCTTCTGGATCATCTGGGCATAGATTCGCTTTACGCGGTGGTGGGCGGATCGGTCGGCGGCCAGCAGGCCCTGGAAATAGCTCTGGGCTGGCCGGAACGGGTCCGCCGCCTGATTATTCTTTCCGCCGGCTACCGCATTACCGCCCAGGGGCTGGGCTTTAATTCCGTGGCCCGGCACGCCATTGTCAACGATCCCAATTTCAACGGCGGCCACTATTACAGCGGCCAGCCGCCGCTGATGGGGCTGGCGGCCGCACGAATGCTGGCCCATATCACCTACCTCTCCGAAGAGAGCATGGGCCATAAATTCGGCCGCCGTCTTCAGGACAAGAGCCAGCCGGACTTCACCCTGACCGGGGTGGAATTCGAAGTGGAAAGCTATTTGAAACACCAGGGCGAAAGTTTCGTTCAACGCTATGACCCCAACAGCTATCTATACATCACCAGGGCCATGGACTACTACGACGCGTCCCTCCGCACCGACGGCGACCTGACCCGGGCGGCGGCACTGCTCCAGGCCAAAACCATGGTGGTGTCGTTTTCCTCGGACTGGCTGTTTCCGCCGGAACTCTGCCGTGAGCTGGTCTCGGCCATGTGCCGGGCCGGGCGGGCGGTCACCTATGTGGATATTCCCTCACGCTACGGCCATGACGCTTTTCTGGTGGAAACCGAAACCGTCAGTCGCCTGATAGACAGCTTTCTGCGTCATTGACGGAGGATATGGAAATGAGCAAAAACGGTCCTCCCACTTTAAAAGAACCTTTTAGCGGCGCACCGAAAACCTGCCCTGAACAGGCGATTGACAGTGCGAGCCAGGGTGTCGTCAACCCACTCAGCACCTTCGCAGCCGAGAATTTTGACGCCTCCATGGTAGCCAAGCTCATGGAGCTGATGGCCTCCTATGAGGCCGCCCCCAACCTCATGGGGCGCTGGCAGGATCAGGTCATTCTGGATGAAATTCCCAAAAACTCGTCTGTCCTGGATTTAGGCTGCGGCGACGGCGAGCTGCTGGCCCAGTTGATTCGGGTGCTGGATGTGCGCGGCCAGGGCGTGGAACTGGACCCGCTGGCAGTGATGAACTCAATCGATCGCGGCGTTCCGGTTCTGAACATCGACCTTGACCACGGTTTAGGCGATTTCGCAGACCAGAGCTTTGACTACGTCATTCTGGAAAGCACCCTTCAGACTCTTAAAGCCCCCATGACCCTCATGAAGGAAATGCTGCGGGTCGGCCGACGAGGCATCGTGTCCTTTCCGAACTTCGGCCACTGGCGGGTGAGGTTTGATCTGGCCATGCGCGGCAGAATGCCCAGAACCAAGGGGCTGCCTTACGGCTGGCACGATACCCCCAACATCCACCTTTTCACCCTGGCTGATTTTCTGGATTGGACCGACTCACACGACGTGAAAGTCACCAGTGCCCTGGGGCTGACCGACGGCCGGGTTCACAGCCTGACCCGTGAAGACAACCTGACGGTTGAGGAAGCCCTCTTGTTTCTGGAATCCGCCAACTGAATTTTTCGCAATATATAACAAGGCCAAAATTATGAAACACATGCTTAGAAAAAAAATCTCCGACGCACTGACCGCCCTGGCCCAGAAGGAAGGGCTGGAGGGCTTTGATATTTCCCGAAATTTTGTGGTGGAAGAGCCGCGCGACGCCAAGCACGGGCACCTGGCCACCAACGCGGCCATGACCACTTCAAAAGTGTTCCGCAAAAAACCGGCCGATCTGGCTGACCTGATTATGGCCGGCATTGATAACAGCGAAGGCTGGATTGAGCGGATGGAAAAGGCTGGTCCCGGTTTCATCAATTTCACCCTCAGCTTGAAATGGTGGGCCGAAGCCCTGGGCGGACTCCTGGCCGCCGGTGACAGCTTTGGCCGTGGCGAAACCAAGAATCGCAAAGTCATGGTGGAGTTTGTCTCGGCCAACCCCACCGGGCCTCTGCATGTCGGCCACGGCCGGGGGGCGGCCATTGGCGACGCGCTGGCCAGGGTCATGGAATACGCAGGGTTTGAGGTCGTCCGCGAATACTATATCAATGACGCGGGCCGCCAGATGCGTATCCTGGGCGCTTCAGTCTATGCCAGACTGCTGGAATTGAGCGGTTCCGCCGAACCTTTCCCGGAAGATCATTATCGCGGCGAATATATCAAGGATTTGGCCAAAGAAGTCTGGGACGAAAAAGGCCCGGCCATTCTTTCCCGCCCGCGCGAAGAAGTGGAAGCCGAGTTGACCGATTTCGCGGAAAAGCGGATCTTGAACGGCATTAAAGAGGATCTGGCCGCTTTCCGGGTTCAGCATGAAGTCTGGTTCCGGGAAACGACGCTGTATAAGGACGGGCTGGTGCCCAAGGCCCTGGCCGACCTCAAAGCGCGTGATCAGCTTTATGAAAAAGACGGAGCCCTATGGTTCCGTTCCGAAGCCCTTGGCGACGACAAGGATCGGGTGCTCATCAAATCCAGCGGCGACCAGACCTATTTCGCGGCCGACATCGCCTATCACTGGAATAAGTATGATCGCGGCTTTGATCAGATTATCGATGTTCTGGGGGCCGATCATCACGGCTATGTGCAGCGCTTGAAATCAGCGGTGAAAGCGTTCGGGCGGGACCCGGAAACGCTGAATGTGCTTCTGGTGCAATTGGTCAGTCTGATCAAAGAGGGCAAAGTAGTGGCCATGAGCACCAGGGCGGGCGAGTTCGTGACGCTCCGCGAAGTGGTTGACGAAGTCGGGGCCGACGCGGCCCGCTTCATCTTCCTGACCCGCAGCCCGGATAGTCCCCTGGATTTCGATATCGATCTGGCCAAGAGCCAGACCAAGGACAATCCGGTCTATTATGTGCAGTATGTGGGGGCGCGCATCAACAGTATTTTGAAGAGCGCGGCCGAAGCCGGCCTGCCCGTGGATGGCCCTGCCGATCTGTCACTTCTGGTCGAACCGGAAGAAGTGGCCCTGATAAAACACCTGACCACTTTCCCGGATCTGATTCAATCAGCCGCCGCTCATCAGGAGCCGCACCACCTGACCTCATACCTGAGCAGTCTGGCCCGGCTGTTCCACCATTATTACAGCCGCCACCGCATTGCGGCCGACGACCCGAAACTGGCGGCCGCGCGGCTGACTTTGGCCCGCGCCATCCGGGGCATGGTGCGGCGGGGCTTAAACCTTCTGGGTGTTGAATCGCCAGACAGCATGTGACAACCACCGGCCGGGAGAGAAAATATTGACTGACGATCCGTCCAGAAAAAGAAGAACTATCATGCCCCCTCATGAAGGGGCGGACGGCCTGACCAAGCGCGACCTGGCGCTGGCCAGGGTGGATCTTATTATGTCTGACGGTCTGGTCCATCGGCCGCAATCTTCGCTGAAAGGGCCGGAAACGCTTCCAGCGGAAGTTGAGCCGGTGAACATTGATGAGGCGGTGGAAAGCCCGCCGTCCCCAGCCGCGACAAAACCCGCACCGATTAGACCTCAACCAGCCCCGAAGGTGGCGCAAAAGCGGACTGAAAGCGCTGAAGCGGAGGAAAAGAAAAGCGGGTTTGCCGCCCTCCACTGGTTTTTTCAAACCCTGATTCTGCTCTTTGTGCTGGCCTGGGTGTTTTTGCTGGGTATTTTTATCGGCCGGGGCTATCTGATGGAGACCCAGGCCGGACGTGAGCTGATCGGCTGGATTGAAGAAACCATAGGCTGGCATGTAGCCGCGCCGGAAATTTCAGTCGAAAAAGAGACTGAAGCGGATGCGCAGTCCGTTGAAGCTATGGAGGCTGGTTCACCAGAAGTTAAGAGAACGCCGCCGGAGCAGTCGACCACAAGAGCGCCGGAAGAGCCGCCGGTAGTGGCGGCGGCCCCATCCTCCCAGACGGCGGCTGAAACGGCCGCTCCGGCCATGCGTGAGGCTGAAGGAACTCCAGGCGGGACTTCGTCGGCCGCCAAGACGGCGGAGACTGAACCTTCGGCTCAACAGCGGGAAAGCGGCCCTGAAGCTCTTCTGGCCAATTCTTCAAAAACGGCCCCGGAAGACGATTCCATCTTCCTGACCCCGGAGACTTTGGCGGTGGAAATGAGGCGTGAGGCGGAAATGGCCGCGACAGTGGCGCCGGTGACGGAAGAAACTCCGCCGCAGAGGAAATATTCCAATGTGCCGCCGACCTCCCCTACCGGCGGCTATGCGGTTCAGGCTACTTACGCCCTCAATGAGCAGGCGGCCAAGGGTGTGATTGAGCGATTGGAGCGGCAGGGTTTTCCGGCCTACTATTATAAGAACTCACGCAATCAGTATCTGGTGCGGGTGGGCCGCTTCGAATCATTAAGCGACGCGGAAAACGTGCGCGACAAACTCTCGCGCATCGGCTATAAAGATCCTTACATTTCACGCCTGGAACCTGATCAATAGTGCTGGGAACTATATACTTTAATTGCAATGAACCTATTGACCCACCGGAAGCCGGGAATTGTTTTTGGCCCGGTTCCGTTCCGGAAGTCTTTAGTCACGGAACCGGGCCAAAAACAATTCCCGGCTTCCGGCTCCCACTCGGCCAGGCATACTTTTCATCTCTTAAGAAAGCCGACCAAGCAGCCGCCGGGAGAAATGTTTTTGCCCTGGGTTCCGTGACTAAAGACCCCCGGAACGGAACCCAGGGCAAAAACATTTCTCCCGGCGGCGGTCACGCGCTTTTCCGCAATTGTAACATCAACCTTGGATTTATATATTTTTCAGAAAATCCGCCACAGTTGTCAAATCTGAGGTGACCTTGCTGGGGGGCAATGTCTTCAGAATTTTCTTGCCATAACCTTTTTTCATCAAACGGACATCCAGAATAGCCAACAAACCCTGATCACGGCTGGAGCGCATCAGGCGGCCCAAACCCTGTTTAAGAGTCAGGGCCGCTTCGGGAATGTAATATTCCATAAAGGAATCGCGGCCCTCTTCTTCCATCAGCTGTGAACGGGCCTTAACCAGCGGACGGTCGGGACGGGGAAAAGGAAGCTTTTCGATTATGACGCTGGTCAGGCTCTCGCCGGGCACATCCACGCCCTGCCAGAAACTGTGGGTGGCCAGGAGGACCGAACTGGTGGTGTTTTTAAACTCATCCAGAATTGCTCCGCGCCCTCTTTGCCCCTGCACCAGGAGCGGCCATTTTATGCGGCCGCGCAGGTAATCGGCCACATGGTTCATGTTTTTGTAGGAGGTAAAGAGAACCAGAGCCCGGCCGCGTGAATGATTGATTATTTTCTCTATTTCCAGGGCCGCCGCGTCCGGGAAACGAGCGTCGGAGGGCATGGGGAGATGGGTGGGCAGATAGGCCAGGGTGCGGCTGGTATAGTCAAAGGGCGACTCAATGGTGAGGCCGTTTACTTCCGGCCAAAGGCCGATGCGCTCTTTGAAATAGGAAAAATCACCGGCCGAGCTGAGGGTGGCGGAGGTGAAGACCAAAGTGCGGCCGGTATTTATCAGACCTTCGGCTAATTGGCGCGAAACACGAATTGGAAAAGCCGAGATGGTCAGACGGCGGCCGCTGCGCTCCACCTGGTAGACGTATTCACGGTCAGAACCCTGGGCCATGAAAAGAAGGTTGGCGGCGGTCTCGGTCAGACGTGAGAAGAGCGGAGCCGCCTCTTCGTTGTCGCGAATCAGGGGTTTGAAGCGGGCGGCCAGAGCGGCGGCGTCGTGATGAAAGTTGGTCAGAAAATCACAGAAAGGACCGGCTTCCGGGTCACCCTCCTGCCACAATTCACGCTCGCCTTCGCGGCGGTAGAAATTCATGCCGAAAGCGTCGGCCTGACGGCCGAACACCGCCGCCAGGTCCGCCAGGCTGGAATCGCCATAAAAAGCGGGGAGGAGCGTAACCCGCTCCAGTTCGCGTTTCAGAACCATCAGGCCCCAGCTACTGACGCTGCGGCCGAAATAGCTGGTGGCCGCTTCTTCCATCAGATGGGCTTCATCGAAAACAGCCGCCTCCCAATCCGGCAGAACCTCTCCGAAGCCTCCGGCCCGCACGGCCAGATCGGCCATAAACAGATGGTGATTAACCAGCACCAGATCGGCCGCCGCCGCCTCACGGCGGGCCCGCCAGAGATAGCAATCGGAAAAATCAGGGCACTTCTGGCCCAGACAGCGGTCGGCCGGGGCGGAAATTTCCGCCCACAATTTGCCGGTTTCCTCCAGGAAGGGAAACTCAGCCCGGTCGCCGTGTTTGGTGCGCGGGGCCCAGGCGGCCACTTCTTTCAAGGCCTCCTCATCCTCATCAGGGAAAAGCCCGGCTTGGGAGAGGGCTTTTTTCAGGAAATACAGGCAGAGGTAATTTTCCCGACCCTTGAGGCGGGCGGCCTTAAAATTGTCGCCGAAAAATTCGCGGATAAAAGGGAGGTCTTTATCAAAAATCTGATCCTGAAGATTCTTCAGGCCTGTGGAGACAATGGTCTTCTTGCCGCTCATCAGGGCAGGCAGAAGATAGGCCAGGGTTTTGCCGGTGCCGGTTCCGGCTTCTATCAGGCAAAAGTCGTCTTCCGTGAAAGCGCGGGCCACTTCATTGGCCATGGTCAACTGGCCCGGACGCGGTTCATAGCCGCTCCAGGCTTTGGCCAGCGGGCCATCTGGCCCCAGAAGTTTTTTCAGTTCGCTTTGCATATGGCCTGATTCTAAGTTTAGAATTTCGGTTAAATCTAACCCACCGGGAGCTGGGGATTGTTTTTATCCCAGCTCCGTTTCGGGGGTCTTAGTCACGGAGCTGGGATAAAAACAATCCCCAGCTCCCGGCTCCCACTCCGCTATGCATACTTTCCAGACCGGGGGAAGCCGACCAGGCAGCCGCCGGGAGAAATGTTTTTGCGAGGGTCCCGTGACTAAAGACCCCCGGAACGGGACTCTCGCAAAAACATTTCTCCCGGCGGCGGTCAACCGCGATTACGCAATATTAAGAATTACACGACGCCTCAACCAAATAGACCTGGCAGTTTCAAGCCTCCGGTGAGTTTGCTCATCTCGGCCGCCACCATCTCCTGCGATTTTTTCAGGGCCTCGTTGACCGCGGCCAGCACCAGATCGGACAGCATTTCAGGATCATCAGGATTGATAATCTGCTTTTCCATCTTTATGGAGATTATTTCCTGCGAACCGTTGGCCACCACTGTAACCATGCCGCCGCCGGAAGTAGCGGTGACGGTTCGGGAGGCCAGTTCGGCCTGCATTTCTCCCACGCGCTTCTGCATCTCCTGGGCCTGTTTCACCAGATCACCCATAGCTCCGAAATCAAGCGCCATAGTTCATATCCTTTCTCGAAAGTGGTTTTTTACCGGCGCACGGTCAACATGCCGCAGGTGGGCATTTAGTAGTGCGTGTGGACGCATCGTAAACGATCGGCATGGTAGGGACACTGCTAATCGTCAGTTTCCTGGGTTTCGGCTGTTTCCGCCTCAGCGCTTTCCTCTTCTTCAGGTGACTCAGAAGCCTCCAGGTCGTCGGGGATGGTCGCGCCCGGCCTGAAGGTTACGAATCCTCCCGGCAGCTCTTCCATCAAGGCTTTGGCTTCCGGGGTTTTTTTGAATTCTTCCAGCCGGTCGGCAATAAAATCATGATCCAGGGTCGGGTCCGCGGCCTGTTCCAGGGTCAGGTTCGGCTTCTGGCCCAAAGCCCGCTCCAGGAGCGGCGGCAGTGTTTTTTCCAAATGCCGCCGGGTGATAGTGCCCAGCCCCACTGTGGGCGAGAGCAGAAGCGAGACGGCCTGCGGAGTATAGGCCACCGCGCCCGCACCCTTCAAAAGAGATTTTGAATATTCATCCAGCTCGCCGCCATATAGCCCCACAAACTGCTCCCAGTTGGCGGCCCGCTGATCCTCCGGTACGTCACCAGGGACGGCGGCCGCTGTTTCAGTGGCGGCGGCCGGAGCGGGACTCTCGGCCATTTCCGCCATTTCGGCCATTGTTTTCGGCGCTGGAGGCGCTTTGGCTTCCGGCGTGGCCGGGGCGGCGGCCGGTTGCTGATAGGCGGCGGCGGGCCGCGCGACCGCAATGGGCACAGCCGACGGCGCGGCGATAGTGGTGGCCGGGCGCTGAGGCGGCGGGTTGACGGCCAGAAGTTTACCCAGCTTCTCCACCAGTTCGGCCATTGGAGTAACCGGGGCCAGATGAGCCAATCGAATAACCTGGGCCTCCAGTAGCCAACGGGGCTGCTGACTGTAGCCAAGGTCGCGCTGAAATTTCAGCCAGGCGTCAAACTGACGGTTCAATGTTTCCAGAGAATACTTTTCAGCCTGGGCCGCAAAATCATTCTCCTCAGTTTCAGTGAGGTTGAGAAGCTCGGCGTTTTTTCGATCCACTCTGATAAGGGTCAGGCCGCGAATATATTCCAGAACTTTTACGCCCAAATCCTTGAAGTCATAACCGCGCAGATAGGCTTCATCCAGAGCGCCCAAGGCCGGGGCGGCCTCCCCCTCCAGAGTCGAGAGCACCACCCGGCGCACCAGGGCCTGATCGATCAGGCCCAGAGAACGCCGCACCGCTTCGGCCGTCAGAAGGCCTTCACTGGCGGCAATGGCCTGATCCATCAGCGATAGCGAATCGCGCAGTCCGCCCTCGGCCTGACGGGCGATAAGCTCCAGGGCCTCCGGCTCGGCTTCGATTTTTTCCATTTCGGCCACATAAGCCAGACGGGCGGAAATATCCTCCACCCGGATGCGACGAAAATCATAACGCTGGCAACGGGACAGAATGGTGGGCAGAACCTTGTGGGTCTCCGTGGTGGCAAAGATGAAGACGACGTGCGGAGGCGGCTCTTCCAAAGTCTTTAGCAAAGCGTTGAAAGCATCTTTGGTCAGGGCGTGGACTTCATCGATTATATATACTTTGTAACGGCTTTTGGCGGGCAGGTATTTAACCGTCTCCCGGAGGTCGCGGATTTCATTGATGCCGCGATTGGAAGCGCCGTCCACTTCGATGACGTCCACAGCCTGGCCGCTCTGAATTTCCAGGCAGTTCTCACACTGGCCGCAGGGCCGCGCGCCGACTTCGGCTTCCTGGCAGGAAAGGGCCATGGCCAAGAGACGCGCGGCCGTGGTCTTGCCCACGCCGCGCGGGCCGGAGAAAAGATAGGCGTGGGCCACCCGGCCGGTGGTCAGGGCGTTCTTCAGCGTGCGGCTGACCTGCTCCTGACCCACCAGGTCGGTGAAGGTCCGGGGCCGGTATTTTCGGGCCAGAACCAGATAGGACATCAGCCGGGCACCTACTTGCCACCCAGCGCGGCCTGGCATTTATGGCACAGCGACGACTGGTCGGCCGGAACTTCCGGCGCGTGCACCCAGCAGCGGGGGCACTTGGGATCGGTATTGGGGCTGACTTTGGCCGAGACGTTCAAACCGTCGGCCTCTTCCGCGCCGCCTTTGGCTTCGGTCAGGTTGACGGCGCTGACGATGAAAATGTCGGCCAATTGGCTTTCATATTCCTTCAAGAGCGTCCAGGCCCGGCCGGAGGCCGACAGGTCAACCCGCGCGTCCAGGGGCGCGCCAATGATTTTCTCACGGCGGGCCGCCTCCAGTTCCTTGTTGACCACCCCTCTGATTTTCAACAGCTCATCCCAGCGGCGGGCCAGATCGGGCTTGTGCCAATCGGCTGAGAATTTCGGCAGATCAGTCAGGAAGACGCTTTCATTGCCCTTCTGGTGCTCGGGCATATAGCCCCAGATTTCCTCGCAGGTGAACGATAGGACCGGGGCCATCAGCCTGGTCATGGAGCTGAGCACCTGATGCATGACCGTCTGGGCGCTCCGGCGTTTGGGGTCGTTCGGAGCCAGGGTATAGAGACGATCCTTGATCACGTCATGATAGAAAGCCGACAGCTCCACCACGAAATTGTTGATCAGGTGATAGATGGAGTGGAATTCATAATCATCATAGGCCGCCCTCACCTTTTCCACCAACTGGTTGAGCTGGTGAAGGATATAGAGCTCCATTTCGCCCAGAGACTCCAGAGGCACAGAATTTACGGCCGGATCAAAATCGAACAGGTTCCCCAGAATGAAGCGGCAGCTGTTGCGGAAGTTGAAATAGGCCTTGGCCAGCATGTCCAGAATCTGGGGCGAGATGCGGATATCGTCCTGATAGTTTTCAGCCGCCACCCACAGGCGCAGAATGTCCGCGCCGTATTTCTTGACCACATCCTCCGGGGCGATGGTATTGCCCACGGATTTGCTCATCTTGCGGCCGGAGCCGTCAACCACATATCCGTGAGTCAAAACCTCGCGGTAGGGAGCCCGGTCGCGCGTGCCGATGGAAACGAGAAGCGATGAATGGAACCAGCCGCGATGCTGGTCCGAACCCTCCAGATACATGTCGGCCGTATCCGGAAGATAGTCGCGGCCCTCCAGGGTATCGACGAAAGACACGCCGGAATCGAACCACACATCCAGAATGTCGGTTTCCTTTTCAAAATCAGCGGAGCCGCATTTGGCGCATTTTTCGCCCGGAGGCAAGAGATCGGCCACCGGCCGGTCAAACCAGACATCGGCCCCATGTTCGCTGATCAGCTTGAAGAGGTGCTCCATAATGGCCTCGCTATAGTGCCACTGGCCGCATTCCTTACAAAGGAAAACAGTGATCGGCACGCCCCAGGAACGCTGGCGGCTGATGCACCAGTCCGGCCGGTTTTCGATCATGCCGTAAATGCGGTCGCGGCCCCATTTGGGCACCCAGTGGGCTTCGTCAATGGCTTTCAGCGATTTTTCCCGCAGCCCGGTCTTGTCCATGGAAATGAACCACTGGGGGGTGGAGCGGAAAATCAGCGGCTTGCGGCAGCGCCAGCAATGGGGATACTGGTGCTCAATTTCCTCCACCGCCAGAAGCGCGCCGTGAGCCTTGAGGTGTTCGACAATGGCCGGGTTGGCCGCCAGCACATGCTGGCCCTCCCATTCCGGCACATCCTTGGTGTAGCGGGCCGCGTCGTCCAGAGGCGAGAAAGCCGGGAGGCCGTGGGCCAGGCCGGTCTCATAATCCTCACGGCCGTGGCCGGGCGCGGTGTGAACCAGGCCGGTGCCCTGCTCCAGGGTGACATACATGGCCGGCACCAGCTTGGAATCGCGGTCGTAAAAGGGGTGGCGGGCCATGAGACCCGTCAGTTTCCGGTTGTCCAGAGTCAGAATTTTTTCGCCGCCAAGACCGAATTTGGACAAAGCCGCCTCAGCCAGCCCCTCGGCCAGCACTACTACCCGCCCGTCACTCAGCTTCCAGGCCCCGTATTTGAACTCAGGGTTATAGGCTATGCCCTGATTGGAGGGGATGGTCCACGGGGTGGTGGTCCAGATGACGAAAAAGACTTTTTCACCGGCCAGTTTTTCATCCAGATCGGCCGGGGCGCTCTTCATGGGAAAAGCCACGAAGATGGAGGTGGATTTGTGATTGTCGTATTCCACCTCGGCCTCGGCCAGGGCCGTGCGGCAGGAACCGCACCACAGAACCGGCTTGGGGCTCTGGAACATGGCCCCCGACAGGGCGAATTTGCCCAGTTCACGGGCAATGACGGCCTCATAATCATAATTCATAGTCAGATAGGGGCGATCCCACTCACCAAGAACGCCCAGGCGCTGAAATTCCTCTGACTGAATGGCCACAAATTTTTCCGCGTATTCGCGGCATTTGCGGCGGATATCGCCCTGGCTCATTTCGCGTTTTTTGGAGCCAAGGGCCTTATCGACCTGATGTTCGATCGGCAGGCCATGACAATCCCAGCCAGGCACATAAGGCGAGCGGAACCCGGCCATGGTCTTGGATTTAACAATTATGTCCTTAAGGATTTTATTGAGGGCGTGGCCCATATGGATGTGACCATTGGCGTAGGGGGGACCGTCGTGGAGCACCCAGACAGGCGCGTCCTGGCGATGGGCCACCACTTTTTTGTAAATATCCTCTTTGCGCCACTTGTCCAGGAGCTTGGGTTCAAGCTGGGTCAGGCCCGCTTTCATGGGAAAGCTGGTTTGGGGCAGATTGAGGGTGTTTTTGTAATCCGCTTTTTCGCTCATGATTTCATCCTCGTAAATTAATCCTTAGTAAATTCGGTCCGTATCACAGATTCCAGACGAGCCTATTATTATATCATGGCCCCATGGCCTGGTCAAATGTCGGCGAGCGGCCATATGGGCCTTGCCGCCGGGTCTGCTCGCGGAGTATATTATACAAATATGAAGAGGTGACAGCGATCATGGCAAAACGCTTGGTCTTGGCCGCGGCAGCCGCCGCGCTCTGGCTGTTTATTTATCTCTTGGAATTCAAAACTCTTGATAATGAAGACATCATGTCCTACGGCTGGAAGGACGGAGGCTGTTTCAAAGTGTCCGAGGCCCTCGATTTCCAGGGCGGAGACTGTTACGGCCTGCCCGGCATCATTGATTTCCAGGGCGGCGACATGACCCTGAGGGGGGATGAGCTTTATGACCAAGACATTCTCATCGGACGCATTGTGGAAAGAAAGTATCGTATTTATGCTGAACCATATATCGTCATCCAGTCCCAATCCGGTGAAATGTACTATTTTGTGGGCAAGTGGTCCAACTGAGCCGGGGCGCGGCCAGTGGCCCCTGATTGCGTTCATTTTAGCGATGATCAGTATCGGGGGCCTGACGGGCTGCCTTTCCTCCAGAGTTGCGCCGCCCACGTCCGTCATTCTCGATCCGATTTCATCTCCGGTGACTTCAAAGACTATGGCCGGGTATTATTATGAGGGGGGCGACGGCTACTTCCAATTTTTCCTGCGGCCTCAATACCAGAAACAAACCGTGGCTTTCACCGCGGCCGAGGTTGCGGTGCCCCTGCAAAAAAGCTGGTTCGGCGACTTTGTCCGGCCAGAGTGGAAATATTATGAAGCCGGGCATTTTCGACTGGAGGGCTATCTCTACAAACTCATCATCTACGGCTATCCCGGCGAATTCGATGCCCCCTACCTGAATGTGCAGCTAACCGCCTACGACCCTGACGGACGCCCCGTCGACGCTCTGATACTGGACATCCGCTATGAATTTGAAGATGTGGAAGGCTTTTCCGATTACACTATTGACGGACGCCTCATCACTATCCGCTCCTATGTCGGCTACCGTTGGGACGCCGAGGACGGCGACGCGGGAACGGTGAAAAAACCCGTCTTCCAGCTCGTGCGGGAAAGAACCTACGAAATTGACCACGGCCGGTTCAAGCTCCTGACCGAAGAAGAACATGAAATCTCGTTCATCAACCGGAGCCGGGTCGATTAAGGTAAAACCCGGCCGTGCGGGCGAAAAAATTTCTGACGTCGCTCGTAATTTTCTCGTATTCCCGGCCGAGTGGCTTCATTAGAGGTTTGATTTTCCGTGCCCGTCCGGGGAGCAAAATTACGAGCGACTTACAGAAAATTTTTCGCCCGCACGGCCTGGTCAGTGTCAGCGTTTGGGTGGGGTGATTGTTGCGGTCCTCATACATAGCCGACCATGTTCAGGAGGGCGGTGAGATTTCTCCAGAGGGGACCACGATTTTTGCGTAGCGGAGGGGCCGTCAGTTTAAGGGAAGAGGTCGACATTTTAAAAATAGCAGGTCGACCCGATAGGGGAGACGGAGCGCCAGCGACTGGTTTTGAGGCCATAAAAGCCGCTCGCGAAGCAAAAACCACGCTTTTTGCGTAGCTGACGGGCCCCGAGTTTAAGGGAAAAAGCCATACTTAAAATCGCCCCGCCCTCCGGGTTTTACCTTCGCCGTTTTCCAGCGATTGCCCTTACCGAGAACCTTGCCTTTCAGGCCGCTTAACACCATTTAGAGATCTGCCGCCGACATCTTTCAATGTGGTGTAAACAAATTTAACATATTGTTATAACTACATTTTAATCACATAATCCAAGAGTCAGGCCAGACCCGGCCAATTGACAGTTTTATAGTTTCATGTTAAATTATGAGGCAATACTTTTTCACATAGCGATATAATTTTAACCCTTATTAAATCCAAACTCAAAGGCAGTATTAAAAGGTTATTCAAGGTTTTTAAATGAGCAGCAGTAATTTGAACAAGTCCGTAGTTAAAGCTCTGGAAATTATTGAATTGTTGGACGCCCAGGGAGCAATGGGCATAACTGAAATAGCCAACCGTCTGACCATGGATAAAAGCTCCGTCTTCCGGGCTTTAAATACATTAAAATCAAAGCATTACGTTCGTCAGGATCATGATACACTGAAATATTCCAACAGCTACAAACTGTTTGAAATGGGTCACAATGTTGTTCGGGAGACCGGTTTACCGAAAATGGCCTATCGCTTTATGCGGCAGCTGTCCCGCGATGTGGACGGCGCGGTCAGTCTCGGTGTGCGAGACGGTGTGAAAGCCGTTTATATTGATAAAATTGAAAGTGACGCCACCGTGCGGGTGAGCATGAAAATCGGCCAGAGTCTGCCGCTTTACTGCACCGGCATGGGCAAGGCCCTTCTGGCCTGGATGCCGGATAAAAAAGTATGCGATATTCTTCGCGGTGTGCAGTTTGTTAAAAGCGGCCCCAATACGCTGGATAATCTCGAAGGGCTCCTGGCCAACCTGGCCGAAATCCGGGAACGCGGCTACAGCATTGATAATGAGGAACACATCCCCGGCCTTTTCTGTATCGCCGCTCCGGTATTCGACGCCTCCGGCGACACCATTGCGGCCATTAGCGTGGCCCACGTTAAAATCATGCTGCCGGATCAGCCCTCAGTGGACAGCCTGTCGATGAAGGTTATGGGTGCGGCCGACGATTTCACCTCTTCCCTGGGCGGGCGGCGTCCCAATCAGAAAAATATGGCCGCGCAGGTTCTGGACAGACGTTAAAGACCCCAGCCTTTCCCGCTGCAAAATGGTCCCGACGCGATTTCGGAAAGGTATGGCCGCCGATGGTCCGGGTTCTGCCCAATGGTAGTGAACTCCGCGACTGTGCGGCCATTTCTGTAAAAATGCCCATAGAACATCCGGCAAGCCGATAATCACCAGGTTTTGATGTCACTTGCGGACAGGAGTTTTCATAACCGACTTTCCTTCGTTTACCGCCCAACGACACGCAATGGCTGCCGTTTGCTACGGCAGGTTGATCGTGCGCCGGTACAAAACATACCCCGTTCGGGGGGCCGCTTTCTTTCTTGCACAGCCGGGAGGTGCTCGTGTTACCTGTAGAAGTGATTAGCCAACTCAGTATGATTGTGGGGCAGGAGCACTGCCGCCACGGCATTCTGGATATTGAACTGTATTCTTACGATTCATCGCCCTTCTTTTTCAAACCCGACGCCATAGTTTTTCCCGGCACAACCGAGGAACTGGCCAAAGTGGTCCGCCTGGCTCACGATAAAAACGTGCCTCTGGTGGCCCGCGGCGCGGGCACCAGCCTGTCGGGCGGGGCCGTGGCCGCCAAGGGCGGCATCATGCTGGTCACCACCCGCCTCAATCGCGTTCTGGAACTGAACCCCCTGGAGGAAACCGTGCTGGTGGAAAGCGGCGTGGTCAACCTCAATCTTCAGAATTATCTGGCCGAGCACGGCTTTATGTTCCCGCCCGATCCGGCCAGCCAGAAATCGGCCACCCTGGGCGGCAACATTGCAGAGAACGCTGGCGGCCCCAAGGGCGTCAAATACGGGATCACCAAACATTATGTGCATGGCCTGGAAGTGGTGCTGGCCGACGGCAGCCTCACCCGCACCGGGGCCCTGGCAGATGTTGCCGATCAGGCCGGGCCGGATCTGACCGGCCTTTTCCTGGCCTCTGAGGGCGCTTTCGGGCTGGTGACCAAGGCTCTCCTGAAAATTACGCCATTGCCGCAAAATTACCGCACTGTCCTGGCCATTTTCGATGATCTGGGCAAATCCGGCAAGGCCGTCTCGGAAATCATCGCCGCCGGGATAATTCCCACGGCCATGGAAATTATGGATCATGAATTGATCGTGGCCCTGGAGGACTATCTGCATCTGGGCTTTCCGCTGGACGCCCAGGCCATGCTTTTGATTGAGGTGGACGGCCTGGGGCCGGAGCTGGACGGCCAGATGGAGCGCATCGTCTCCATCTGCCGCGAAGTGGGAGCCACCAGCATCGGCGCGGCCAATACGGCTGAAGAGCGCGACAAGCTCTGGCTGGCCCGCCGTTCCGGCAACGGGGCCATGGGCCGCATCAAGCCCGCCCTGATTGTGCAGGATGTGACCGTGCCGGTCAACCGCCTGCCGGAAATGCTCAGCCTGGTGCAGGAGGTGGCCAAAAAGCACAATGTCATCATTGTTCAGATGGCCCACGCCGGAGACGGGAATCTCCATCCCCACATTCTCTACACCCCCGGCGACGATGAGGAATACGCCCGCGCCCTGGAGGCCAGCCACGACATCTTCACCGCCGCCCTGGCCGCGGGCGGCTCACTGACGGGCGAACACGGCATCGGCCTGGAGAAGATCAGCTTCATGGACAAGCAGTTCAACCGTGACGAGCTGAATTTCATGGCCGCCATGAAACGGACCCTTGATCCGCAGGGCCGCCTGAACCCCGGAAAAGTTCTGCCGCAGGAGTATTTACCCTTATGAGCCGGTCACCACGTTCCCCAAAAGGTAAGAGTAAAGAGCAGCCGAAAGGCACGGAAACCAGCGCCCCGGAAAAAGCGCCAGAAAGCGCGAAAGCTGTAAGCGACAAAGCTCCGCGCAAAGCCCCGGCCAAAGCTAAAGCCGCCCCGGACGCGGCCAAACCGGCCCCGCCGGTCAAAGAAGTGCAGGCCGCCGCTGAACCGGCCGCGCCCGTTGCCCCGGTCCCGGAAAAAAAGATAAACATTCAATATCCGCAAACCATAGAGGAAGCCGGGACCATCGTAGCTAAAGCCGCCGGTGACCTGATGTCAGTGGTGCCCGCCGGGCATCTCACCCGTCTCCATGATTCACCGGCCGTCAGCCGGGCCGTCGCGGTGGTGCTAAGCACCCGCGACCTGACCAGGGTCGTCTCCGTCGAGCCAGACAACCTCCTGGCCATTGTGGAGGCCGGACTGACCCCCGATGAGGTCGACGAAGCCCTGAAGCCCACGGGCCTTTACTGGCCGGTGACCGGCCTCGGCCAGCGCACCTTGGGGGCGATTATGGCCGAAGGGGCGCTGGGCGTGGAAACCATGGCTCGCGGCTCTATGCTCGACTGGGTGCTCGGCTCTTCCTTTATCACGGCGGAAGGGAAACTGGTGGAAAGCGGCGGGCGCACCCTTAAAAACGTCACCGGCTATGACTACACCCGCCTGGCCTGGCGCTCCTTCGGGCGGCTGGGTCTGTGCGTCCGCTTCATTCTCAAGCTGATTCCCCGTCCGGCCATGAATCCGGTGCTGGAAGTGGCCGTCGATAAACCGGCCGACGGCGCGGCCCTGGCCAGGGAAATCATTCTCAGCAAAATGGGGCCGGAAGCCCTCAGGCTCGACTACAGCCCCAACGGTGCCGCCCTTCTGGTCTGGCTGGCCGGTTTCCCGGAAGTAGTGGCCGCCAAGAAAGCCAAGGTTGAGGAAATGGCCGGTTCCCGAACAATCACCGTCCATGACGACGGCCGGGCTTTCTGGTCCGAACGGTCGAAAAAGTGGCCAGCTTCCACCCCGGCCATTTCCGGCTTCATGGGGAGCCGCCAGGCGGTGCTGGATATGGCCGGAAAACTCGGCGGCGGCACCATTGCCGGTGTTCTCAAGGCCGATATTGACGTTGGCGGCGGCCGGGCTTACCTTGAACTTGAAGAGAGCGTCTCCAGTGAGGGCACGGCTAAAACTGTGGGGCTGACCCCGGATCGCTTCACCGCGACCGGCCTGGTCTACGAACGCCTGAAAAAAGGCATAGACCCCGGCGACCTCTTCTTCCCGGCCAAACTGCTCTAATTTTTTATCAGGGGGGTTAGAAAATGAGTGATATGCATGAAGCCGCCAAGCAGACCTTGAAACGGCTCATCACGGGCACCGCCAAATGGCGGCCAAATCATTCTTCCGATGAACCCCTCAATTCCCCAGAGGGAGCGAACCATCCAATGACGTCAGATTATTCAGAAATATCCCGCTGCAACCGCTGTGGCTTCTGCCAGAGCGTTTGCCCCACCTATGCTGAAACCATGGATGAAACCCAGGTGGCCCGCGGCCGCATCCATCTGGTGCGTCTTTTGAACAACGGCCAGTATGACTGGCGCGACGACAAGGGCATCTCGGAAAAGGTTGACGATTGCCTTTTGTGCCAGGCCTGTGTGGTCAACTGCCCGGCCACGGTTAAAACCGATGAAATCATGCTGGCCGCCCGCCGCGATTTTATTGAGATAAAAGGTCTGTCGCTCTTCCAGAAACTGGTCTATCGCGGCGCGCTTTCCCACCGCGAGAGATTGGACCGGGTTTCCACCCTGATGCGTCTTTATGAGAGCAGCGGAGCCAGAAACCTCCTCTATCTGAACATCCTCCGCAAATCAATGGAGAAGCTCATCTATTTCGATTCCTTCCTCCCGGACGGACTGGAAATACCCGCCCGCGAATCCCTGCCGACCCTCCGGCGCCCGCAGGGCGAGCCCAAAATGAAGGTGGCTTTCTTCATCGGCTGCGCCTCCAACATCTTCACCGCCCGCACGGTGCGTATTGTGGTGGAATACCTGGTCAGCCGGGGAGTGGAAGTTCACATGCCCAAGGTTTCCTGCTGCGGCGAACCCCACCGCACGGCCGGCGACACCGCTGAAGTGGCTCGTCTGTCTAAAAGCAACGTCGAAGCCATATTCAAACCGGATTTTGACTTCATCGTCACCGATTGCTCCACCTGCGCCCACGCCCTGGCCCACTATGACAAATTTGTGGGCGAAGACTCGCCGGAAGCTGAAATCGTTCGCCCCAAACTCCCCAAAGTGCTGGAGATCAACACCCTGATCCGCGACCACCTGGGCCTTGAACCATCCCAATTGCGGGAACTGCCGGAAACGAAAGTAACCTATCACGATTCCTGCCACGCCGTGCGGGGTCTGGGTGTAAAAGACGCTCCGCGTGACATCCTCAAATCCATCCCAGGCGTCGAACTGATCGAGATGAAGGGAGCCGACAGCTGCTGCGGCGGAGCCGGTTCCTATGGCTTCAGCCACCCGGAAATGTCCGGCCGCATAGCTTCAACTAAGGTGCAAAATATCAAAAAGACCGGAGCGTCCACCCTGGCCGTCTCCTGTCCGGCCTGTACTCTGCAGCTTGGCGCGGGTCTCCGGCGTGACGGCCAGCCGACCAAAGTCCTTCACCCCGTGGAACTTCTGGCCCAAGCTTCAAAATAGAGTCGACAGCCCTAAATCTGACCGCAATTCCATAAAAGGAGTTGCGGTTATATTTTTTTTCACCATCACCCTTCCGCAAGTCTTCCCCCGCGCGGCAACACAGCGGCGCTCTGTAACATTTAAAATTGAAGCAAAGCGGAACCCGCCGGAAGCCGGGAATTGTTTTTGTCCCGTCTCCGTTCCGGGGGTCTTTAGTCACGGAGACGGGCCAAAAACAATTCCCGGCTTCCGGCTCCCACTCGGCCAAATGTACTTTCCAAACCCCAAGGAAGCTGACCAAGTAGCCGCCGGGGGAAATGTTTTCGCCCGGCTCCGTGACTAAAGACCCCCGGAACGGAGCCGGGCGAAAACATTTCCCCCGGCGGCGGCCAACCGCCACAGATCTTCGCGATATAGATTGCACAAACATTCATCACCAGTTTTTAACTCAATTACCCCCTTATTGATCAGCAAACATTTAGAAACATTTTAAACCATTCTAGATTGCCAATCATTAATCAAATAATATCAAAGTATTATGCTCACACAACGTGATCTAGCTCGATTCCAAAAAAAATCAATAAAACGTCATTTTGTAGTAGCATAATCAGAAAAGATGTGCTAGTATGCATTCAATAGACATTAAGAACTCTATATGACCTTATGGTCAAAACTTCTCCGGCAACCTTACAATTAACAAACAATTGGCCCAAAACGGATTCAAAACCAGGGGCCTGAAGTTTAGTTAGCAAAATAATTGCATATTTACAATATGTTATTATAGGAAATGGTTTCGATATATATCAGCCGGATATGAAGCGTATATAGAATTAAGCGTTGTTAATAACAGCCGAGTCTCTTCGTTCCACTCCGAAGCAGACCGGGATTCAAAAGGGCGCCGGTAGCGCTCACCAATTTGGCGGATTGACCGCCAACAGCCACCTCAGGAGGAACTCTCATGGCTATTAAAGATGTTTATCAGGCAGTTCTCGATTTCGAAGAAGACAGCATTGCCGGGCTTATTGAAAAAGAACTGGCCGCCGGTACCAATGTGGACCAGCTTCTCCAGGAAGGCCTCATCTCCGCTATGGACGCGGTTGGCAAAAGCTTCTCCGAAGGCGAACTGTTCGTCCCTGAAATGCTGATGGCCGCTCAGACCATGAAAGCCGGTCTGGAAGTGCTGAAGCCGAAACTGGGCGCGGGCGGCGCTTCCTCCGCCGGCGTTATCGTCATCGGCACCGTCAAGGGCGACCTGCATGACATCGGCAAGAACCTGGTCGGCATGATGCTGGAAGGCGGCGGCTTTGAAGTCTTCGATCTCGGCGTCGACGTCGAACCCAAAACCTTTGTGGATGCCGTCAAGCAGCACAACGCCAAGATCGTCGGCCTCTCCGCCCTCTTGACCACCACCATGCCCGCCATGGAAGAAACCGTCGGCGCTCTGAAAGAAGCCGGCCTGAACGTTAAGGTTATGATCGGCGGCGCCCCTGTGACCCAGGCCTATGCCGACAAAATCGGCGCCAGCGGCTATTCCGAAGACGCGCCCAGCGCCGTGGAACTGGCCCGCAACCTGGCCAAATAATTTTGTGAACCCCGCGCATGGGCCTTTCCGGCCCATGCGTTCTTTAAAGGCATATATCCCTATCCGGGACTACGCCGTCGAACATGGTCAGCGCATGGGCTGTTTCTTTGAAACTTTGCCATGCCCCGCCACCCTATCCAGTAAAAATTTAATAAAGAGGCACTTATGATTATCGTTGGGGAATTGATCAACGCCAGCCGCAAAGCCATTGGCGCCGCCATCGAAGCCGGTGACGCCGAATACATCAAACAGGTCGCCAAAGAGCAGGATGAAGCGGGCACCACCTATATCGACGCCAACGCCGGCATTTTCGTCGGTGAAGAAGCCAAATACATGAAGTGGCTGGTGGAACTCATCCAGAGCGTTTCCGATAAACCCATCGCTCTCGACAGCCCCGATCCCAAGGTTATTGAAGAAGGTCTGGCCCTCTGCAAAGCCACCCCCATGCTCAATTCCATCTCCCTGGAGAAGGATCGCTGGGACAAACTCCTGCCCGTAGTGGCCGGCAATACCGATCTCAAAGTCGTGGCCCTGTGCATGAGTGATGACGGCATGCCCACCAGCTGTGACGACCGCCTGAAAATCGCCGACAAGCTCGTCAGCGGCCTCACCGGCAAGGGCGTCAGCATTGACAATATCTATGTTGATCCTCTGGTTCAGCCTCTGGGTACCGATCACACCTTCGGCGTCGAATTTGTCAACGCCGTCAAGGCCATTGCCGACAAATTTCCGGGCGTCCATTTTATGTGCGGCCTCTCCAATATCAGCTATGGTTTGCCCGCCCGCAAGTTCATCAACCGCATCTTCATGGCCCAGTGCATTTCCGCCGGCCTTGACGGCGCAATTATGAATCCTCTGGACAAGGGCATGATGGCCACCATCGCCGCCGCCGAAGCCCTGGCCGGCAAGGACAAGAGCAGCATCCGCTACCTAAAAGCCTACCGCAAAGGCATAGTCGAAGCCTAGCCAGGGCAGAGCCCTGGACCCACGGATGCTCACGCATCCTTCGTCTAGGTGAGACTTTCCCGTAATAGTTAGTTTTGGCGGCCATCATCGTATTAAGAATGTGGCCCCCTTAGCTAAAAATGTTACGCAGGTCGATGAAGCAAGTTATTTTTTCTTAATGCGCCAGTTCTGAGGTAGCGCGAGTCTACCCTCTGAACTGGCGACCTTATTTGCACCGCACGATTACTATGCAACCTATTGGACCCCCAAAAAACATACCGCAATTCCTTCTTAGGAATTGCGGTGGGGTCAAGGGGTTTACCCCTTGCGGGGTGGAGGGGCAGAGCCCCCCTCTTCATCTTCAGTCAACTCTTTTCAGACTCCATATACCTCTAGATAATCATGGAACTTCTTGACCGTTGATTCGCTCAAGGCTTCGAGCTTGCCGTTCTGGCTGACCGGCTCTTTGGCTTCAAACAGATAATTGATCGTCTCTTTGATGCCAAGGATGGTATGAACTTCCAGGCCGGTGGCCGCCTTGAAATTCTCCACCGCGTTCTGGCCTTTTTTTCCCAGCACCGGCTGGTCTTTCTTGTCGTAAACCGCCGTGGTCTGCTGACGATCCATGTATAGCACCACTCCAGTGGGATGATAGCTGTGACCACGGGCTGTGGCCTCGGCCGTCAGGCTGCTGAGGATATCGAATTTGGTGGCCATGGTGGTCACAACATCATCAATGATCAATACCCGGCAGTTGTCGCAGAGGGCCCCGGTGACGAACTTGGCCGCCTTGAGGCTGGCTTCGCCGTGGCTTTTGGCCTCTTTGCGGTCATAGTCAAAATCCTTGTCAATCTGGTGGTTTTCCCATAACGCGTCTACCGTGGCTACGGCCAGGGCGCTGCCTTTGTAGGAAGGGCCGACCAGGACGTCAAAAGTTCCATCCAGTTTGCGGTCGATGAGGAACTCGGCCATAATTCGTCCCAGATCGGAAATCAGGCGGCCGGAACGGAAGAGACCGAAGTTGACGAAATAAGGGGTCGGACGGCCATCTTTAAGTGTAAGTCCGTCTTTAAAAAACAGGGCCTGGCTTTGGGCCAGAAGAATTGCCAGATCTTTTTGATAGGATTTCATGTTTCACCAAATTTAGATTGTTCTGAAATAAAGGCTAAAAAGAACAGACAGGCTTATTGACGCCCGGCAAGGCCCTATTTTAGCAAAAAATCACAAAAAATGGTAAGTGAGCTTACCGTCCGACGGAACACAAACGATACCCGCCTGGGCGGCGGGTATCGGTATCAACTTTTCCCGCATTCGGCAGGTCGTTGCGGGTTCAAATTATTTGGCAAAGCCCACAGCCCGGGTTTCGCGAATGACAGTGACTTTTATCTGGCCTGGATAGGTCATTTCCTTTTCAACCTTGCGGCAGATGTCATTGACCAAAACCGGAGCCGTATCGTCGGAAACCTGATCGCTGTTGACAATAATGCGGACCTCACGGCCAGCCTGAATAGCATAGGTTTTGGAGATGCCGGTGAAGGAATTGGCAATGCGCTCCAGGTCGCCAAGGCGCTTGACATAGGTTTCCAGCATTTCCCGGCGGGCTCCGGGGCGGGCGCCGGAGAGGGTGTCGGCGGCCTGAACCAGAACATCCAGCACTGTTTCCGGCGGGGTGTCTTCATGGTGGGCCATGATGGCGTGAATCACGGCCGGAGATTCGCCATAGCGTTTGGCCAGATCCGCGCCGATTACGCCGTGGGGGCCTTCGACCTCGTGGTCAACGGCCTTGCCGATATCGTGAAGGAGACCGGCTCGTTTGGCCTGTTTGACGTTCTGCCCCAGCTCGGCGGCCATGACTCCGCAGAGGAAAGCCACTTCCAGGGAGTGCTGAAGGACGTTCTGGGCGAAACTGGTGCGGTATTTGAGCTTGCCCAGAGTTTTGATCAGTTCGGGATGAATGCCGTGGACCCCCACGTCAAAGGTGGCCTGTTCACCGGCTTCTTTCAGGGACTGGTCCATTTCCTCCGTGACTTTAGCCACGATTTCCTCAATGCGGGCCGGATGGATGCGGCCGTCGGAAATGAGCCGCTCCAGGGCCAGGCGGGCAATTTCGCGCCTTAAGGGAGAAAAGCCGGACAGGATGACCGCTTCCGGGGTGTCGTCGATAATCAGATCGACTCCGGTGGCGGCTTCGATGGCCCGGATGTTGCGGCCCTCGCGGCCGATGATGCGGCCTTTCATCTCGTCATTGGGGAGCGGCACCACGGAGATGGTGTGTTCGGCCACATAATCGCCGGCATAGCGCTTGACGGCCAGGGCCAGAATCTCCTTGGCCTTTTTATCGGCCACCTCCTTGGTTTCCATTTCCACCATGCGGATGATTTTGCCGCCCTCATGGCGAGCTTCCTCTTCCATATTTTTGAGAAGAATGGCCTTGGCCTCATCCGCCGTCATCAGGGCCACCCGCTCAAGAGCGGCTTTTTGGGATTCCACCAGACCGTTCAGTTCTTCCGATTTAGCCTGGTTCTTTTTTTCAGCCTTGACCAATTCAGCTTCCTGACGAGCCACGCTGGCTTCACGCTGGGCCAATTGTTCGGCCCGGCGTTCGTGGTGCTCCTCTTTCTGGGTGAGGCGGTCTTCCTGACGTTTCTGTTCGCGTTTTTTCTCCAGAAGCTCCTTGTCGCAGGCGGCTTTCATCTGAAAGATAATGTCCTGCCCCTGTAAAGTGGCTTCTTTTTTAATATTGACTACGTCGCGCTGTGCTTCTTCAATCATTTTTTGGGAAAGCTTTTCAATATCCTCAACCCGGCTTTCGAAAATGCGTTTTCTCCACAAAAACCCGACTAAAACACCCAAGGCCAGAATGCCCAAACCCGAAAGGGCCATTATCACATATTCAGTCATATTATTCTCCGCGAGACCGCCCGCTGGGGGGAGGTTCGCCATATCTACACCGGCCGCTACGGGCCGGGCCTTTTGAAACCCCTTTTGCGGGGCCGCCCTCCTCGCCTGGCAACCAGCGGCCTGGACCGCATCGCCATGTGTTGCCCGGCGCGGGGTTCGCAATAACACAAAGGCCGTCCTTAAATGAGCGGGACGGCCAGCCCCTGTCCCTATGGGGCTCACAAGTAACAAATTCTTTGCACGCCGCTTCCCGGCCGTTACTCTACATTCAGACGGGCCGCCGCCTCGGCGTTGGCGGCGGGCCCTGCCCGCTATTCAGAACTGTCGAGCCCGGCTTCGATGAGCCCGGCCAGTTTTTCCGCGTCCCTCTCCACTCGCGCGGTCAGAGTTTCCAGTTCCCGGCGGCATTTATCCAGTTCCTGGCGGCACTCGCCCAAAGCCCTTTGAGCATTATAATGATCAAGGGCCAGTTTAAATGCCACCTGCACCGGCCAGTTGAAAGTGCCGCGATTAAAGCTGCCGTTGGCAGCCCTTATTTCACGGGCTTCCCGGTCAATGGCGGCGGCCAGTATTTCCACCAGCCGGGGTTTATCGCTCATGATGTTGTATTCAAAATCAAACATCCGCACCGGCACGGCCTGAACCTGACCAATCGACTCGGCGGGATCTATTTCCGGCACTTCGTCATCCGGCGGGGTTTCGCCCCATCCGGCCGGCCTCGGTTTGTATTCCTCAGTCAGCCCCTCATCAGATAGGGCCGCGGCCGATTCGCCGCCATAAATCTCATCAACGGGAAACGAACCAGCCTCAGCCGAATCCGTAACTTCCGCTGAGGGAGCGGATAGGTCCGGTTCGGCACTGAAACTGGCTTGTTCAGTCATTTTCTGATCGTTTTCGTTTCCCGTCATGACTTATGAAATCTATGGGTCGTCAATTCCTGGAAAACTTATTCCAGGCGGCCGAGAATGGTGTCGACTCTGTCTAATATGGCGTCGCGCTCGGCCTGAAGTTCATTGATAAGACTTTCCGCCGCCTCAAGTTCTCTTTTGGTGGCCAGTAAACTATTCTCCAATTCCTCATTTTTTTGGGACATAGTGGACATTTTGTCCAGCATGGCCGAAATGCGGCCCTCCAATGCTTCAAATTTGGATAAATCCATATAAATCACCTCATAGTATACAAGACCACAGCCAACCGGGCGCGGCTCAAAAAGCCACCGGCCAGGTGCGGCGATGATCTGATGTTTAGAATAAATATAACAATCAGTACCTTAGACTGAAGCTGGAAAAATAAATTGTTGAAATTCTTCCGGCAGGTCAGTTAAAGGCCAACCATCAAATTATAAATTAACCATTATTTCAGCACAAAATCAAGCAAAAACAGTAGTCGTCAGATAAATTAGGGAAATATGATGAATGAGGAAGGAAAGGAGGAGGTTAAAGCTATAGAGGTGAACAAACAGTCGTTAAAATTTTTGTTGGCCGATCGATTATTAATGACCAAAAAACAATGCGTGCCAACCCCAAAATATTGCCTTTCAAAAATTTTACTATACTGCGCCCGGTTTGGCGACTTCATCGAGAAGCTTCTGCCAATGGCCGAAATTCAGCTCACTTTCAGGCGGAATGACCAGGAATTTTCCAGGATCGTCATAGGGGCCGGTCAGAAGAGTGTCCAGCCAACTATTGGAGCCATCCATGGTTTCCACTTTCAATTCCATTCGTTCCGCAAACAGAGCCACCTTGCCGGAAGCCTCCAGAAGATCATAACAGCCCGTATCAACCAGGCCAAATCTTTTATAATGCTGGAGCATCATTTTATTAACACGGTCGGCCCTGGCCTGGCCATACTTTTCCACCCTGGACTCATACATATTGATCATGCCGTTTTCATGGCGCATCCAGCCGGAAGTTAAAAAAATGGTGCCGGCCTCATTACTGATATCCAGCCGCCTCCGCATCGAACCCAACAAGAGCGACAGGCAGTCATCGGCCAGGGGCACAATTGTGGTATAGCGGCCGGTAGTCAGGTCGCTCACGCCGCCGCCGCAGTAACCCAAAGTCAGAAGCAGGCGTTCACAGTTGCCGTCAGCCTCATCCAGAATTTCTTTCATCCGCGCGCGCAGGCGATCAGGGCTGTCATGGAGGCCGCCCTCCAGCCAGATGACGGGGTAATCCAGCCCCAGGCGCGCCAAGGCACCCTTTACCTCATCCTCTATGGTTTCGCAGGCGACGAGAATTGATTTCATAAACCGGCTCCGATCATTGCTGTTAAGGCGGAGTATCGTTGAATTATACCAGAACCTGATTTTCTGTCCAGAGGCCGCTTTGAACCCGGACGACCCAATACCATTTAACTCTTAAAAATACGCTAAATCGCATTAACCCGCCGGGAGGGGGGATTGTTTTTGTCCCGGCTCCATTCCGGGGGTCTTTAGTCACGGAGCCGGGACAAAAACAATCCCCCCTCCCGACTCCCACTCTGCTATGCACACTTTCCACCTCTCAAGAAAGCCGACCATGCAGTCGACGTGAGAAATGTTTTTGCCCGGCTCCGTGACTAAAGACCCCCGGAACGGAGCTGGGCAAAAACATTTCTCACGTCGGCGGTCACCGGCCGCTCGCGTCATTTTAAGCTAGAGGTTTGTACAGGCCCCGCATCGTCCACAGCCGTTTTCCAATGGGCAGGGTTTGGTGACCAGGCCCCGCTCGCTTCGCTCACGTTCCACGGCCAGACAATCAAAACCGGCGGCCGGCTCCACAATTCGCCACGGCTTGGGCCGGTCTTCCGGCCATTGATGATGAATGGGATGGCCCGGTGAATAGCCAATGGCCGACAAGCTCGGTTTCATACGCCCCTGATTATCGAGCATGGCCTCAACCAGACGGCCGCTCTCAGGCCCGCCGCGAGCCAAAATAGCCTGAACTATAGACCACAGCGGCGGGTCGAGATTGACCGACAGCCGGGGTATACCCTTTAAGGCGGCGGAAATGAGCTTGCCTTTGCGCCGCAGTTCGGCCTCGGTGGCCATAGGCGCATCTTCAAAGGGAGTGTGGGCTTTGGGGGTGAAGTTGGCCAGTGAAACCTGAAGCTCCGGGCGCGAAGTGGCCGTCCTGGCCGCCTCGCGTATCTTGCGGCACAAATCAGCTAAAGCGTAAAGATCCTCATCCATCTCGAAAGGCAGCCCGACCATGAAATAGAGTTTTATCTTGCGAAGACCGGCCTCGGCCAGTAGCCGCGCCCCTTCCAGGATCTGGGCCTCGGTCAGTTCCTTGTTAATGATGTCCCTGAGGCGCTGGCTGCCGCCTTCTGGGGCGACGGCCACTCCGTGGAGACGGCCCTTGGCAAACCTGTCGGCCAGTTCAGGCGTTAAAGCCGTCAGGCGCAATGAGGAGAGGGTCACGGAACGGTTCTGCTCAAACAGCACACTGAGGAGTTCATCCAGCCAGGGATAATCGGCCGCCGCCGGACTGACCAGCCCGACTTTTTCGCCCTCCCCTTCCGGCTCACCCAGAACATCCAGAATTTTAGCCAGCGGCCAGGGGCGATGGGGACGGAAAATAAAACCGGCCAGACAGAAACGGCACCCATAGGGGCAACCCCGGCTGATCTCAACCAGCTTGGTGTTGGAGAACTCGGCTCCGGGGCTGATAATGGGTGAAACAGGGGGCGAGAGATCTTCGGGCGGAGGCCAGGCCAGAGAAGCCGGGCGAATAGGATTAAGGTCACGGAACTCCTCGCCTGGAGGGGTGGAGAGGAGTTCCGTGACCGCTCCGGGATCAAAAGCGCCCGGAGTCTTTCGGCTTAAATGACGAACCCGGCCGGGTTTAGGGAGGGAAGATAACCGGACTTCATCCCAAGCCGAAATCAGTTGGGGCCACTGCGCCTCGGCCTCGCCCGTCAGCACCATGTCGGCAAACGGAACGATCGGCCAGGGGTTGGCCCAGACGGCGACGCCGCCCGCAATAACAATGGGGGACTCTTCACCGCGCTCGTCTCGATGGGGAGCCAGGCCCCCCAGAGTCAGAATGCGCGGCAGCAGCCAGTAATCGTTTTCCAGCGAAAGCGACGCGGCCACCAGATCAAATTCGGAAAGCGTTCGTCCGCTTTCCAGCGACAACAGGCGGGTGCCGGTGCGCTCGTATTCCCTGGCCAACTGACCGTCTGGAAGGAAAAAGCGCTCGGCCAGAACATCGGACCGCCCGTTCAGAAAACCATATATGGAAAGATAGCCAAGGGCCGACATGCCGGTGCGGTAATCGCCCGGCCAGATGAGCGCCACACTGATCCGCCCTCCGGGATCTTTGGGGGCCAAACCCTTTTCGGCCGCGGTTATCTCGCGGAGCCTGGCCTTAATGTTCCAGGACGACAATGGCTATCCTGTCCGCCCCTTCCGGGGCCATAGCTGGCGCGAGCTTCTCGCTCGGACGCCAGAAAAATTCATAAACTCCCATAAATTTCAGACGGCCGGGAGCCGGAGCAACCCGGCCGCCTCAGGGAGAATCACTTAGTCCGCGCGGCGGCGGAGGTAGGTCGGCACGTCGAAGTTGTCGCCGTCGAGCTGGATGCTCTCCATATGGCTGGACTGGCGGTTGCGGCGGGCCGTGCCGCTGGTGGCCGCGCGCGGCAGAGCCGGGACGCGTTCCAACTGCGCCTCATAGGCGGGCGCGTCGGCGGCGCTCACTTCAGCTTCACGGGCGGCGTTAGCCGCTTCGCGGGCGCGGGCTTCCTCTTCAGCCTTGGCTTTGGCCTCAGCCTCGGCCGCGGCCTTGGCAGCCGCTCTGGCTTCCTCAACACAGCCCAGACCGGTGGCGATGACGGTCACTTTGACGCAGCCGTCGTTTTCCAGATTGTCATCAAAAGCCACGCCGTGGAAAATGTCGGCGTCGTCATGGGCTTCGGCGGTGATGAGGTTGCAGATGCCGCTGACTTCTTCCAGCCCGATATCTTTGGGGCCGGTGATGTTGATCAAAATGCCCTGAGCGCCCTTGATGGAGAGGTCGTCCAACAACGGGCTGGAAATGGCCTGCTGGGCCGCCTTGACCGCGCGCTCGTCGCCCGTAGCCTGGCCCACGCCCATGATGGCCGGGCCGCGTTTGGTCATAACCGTCTTCAGATCCTGGAAATCGACGTTAACCAGGCCCTTGCCGGTAATAAGATCGGTTATGCCCTGCACGGCTTTCAAAAGCACGGTGTCGGCTTCATGGAAAGCGTCCTGAAGGGAGCTGCCCTTGGGCATGGTGGCCATGAGTTTTTCATTGGGCACCACCAGGATGCAATCGCAGTGGAGCGTCAGTTCCTCAATGGCTTCGGCGGCCTGCTTCATGCGGCGGGGGCCTTCGAAAGCGAAGGGCTTGGTCACCACGCCGACGATGAGCGGGGGATTATTGAGCTTGGACAAAGCCTCGGCCACCACCGGCGCGCCGCCGGAACCGGTGCCGCCGCCCATGCCGGCGGTAATGAAAACCATGTCGCTGTCGCCCAGCATATCTTTAATGCGATCCAGATCCTCCTGCGCGGCCGCGCGGCCCACGGCGGCCTTGCCGCCGCAGCCCAGCCCCTTGGTCAACTGCGCGCCGACCTGCACCTTGTGCGGAGCCATGTTGCGCTCCAGATCCTGCATATCGGAATTGGCGGCCACGAACAGAGGGCCGCTGATGCCGGCCTTGATCATGTTGTTAATGGCGTTATTGCCGCCGCCGCCAATGCCGAACACTTTGATTTTGTGCAGCTCCTTTGGATCCTGAAACGAAAATTCCATCATAATCTTTTCCCTCCTGGAGACGTTCCTCGCCTCGTCTTCGCGTCCCGGCCGAATATCTTCCCAGAATTCAGACGCGGAGCGCAGGTGTCATTCCAGCGCCTCATACAAGGCGCGTTGTTTATAATTTTTACCGGCGCACGGTCAACCTGCCTTTAATGCAAGAGGGCGGTGCGTGTCGGCCTGGACTCAACATTAAACGATTTCTTTGAACCAATTCTTCATGCGGTTCAGCACCTGGCCGAAACCGCTGCCGCCACGGCGGCGGAATTCCTTTTCAGACCGGCCCTCTTCCTTGTGAAGCCCATAAAGAACCAGACCCACGGCCGTGGCGTATTTGGGATCATTGATCACGTCGGTCAGGCCGCCGATGTTGCGGGGATAACCGCGGCGCACGGGCAGGTCGAAAATCTGCTCGGCCAGTTCCGGCACGCCCTCCAGAAGGGCCGCGCCGCCGGTGATGACCACGCCTGAATTGAGCTGGTCATCATAGCCGCTCTTTATCAGCTCGCGGTTGATGAGCATCATTATCTCTTCCACCCGCAGTTCCAGAATGTCGGCCAGCACCTTGCGGCTGACCATGCGCGACGGACGGCCGCCAACGGAGGCCACTTCGATAATCTGATCGTCCTCCACCATTGAGGTGAGGCAGGAGCCGTATTTGATCTTTATCTCTTCGGCCGCGTTGGTCGGGGTGCGGAGGCCCACGGCCACATCGTTGGTCAGATGGGTTCCGCCCAGGGCCAGCACTGAAGTATGCTTGATGCTGTTCTGGGAGAAGATGGCCATATCCACCGTGCCGCCGCCGAAATCCAGAAGACAGACACCGAGGTCCTTTTCCTCCTGGGTCAGGACCGCGTCGGCCGAGGCCACCGATTCCAGGACGATATCGCAAACGTCGAGATCGGCCATGTGGGCGCAGCGGATGAGGTTCTGGGCCGAAGTGGCCGCGCCGGTGACGATGTGCACCTTGGCCTCCAGCCGCACGCCGCTCATGCCCACCGGGTCCTGAATGCCGTCCTGGTTGTCGACGATAAATTCCTGCGGAATGGTATGAATCACTTCGCGGTCCATGGGAATAGCCAAGGCTCTGGCCGCTTCCAGAACGCGCTCGACATCGCCCGGCGAAACTTCGCGGTTCTTGATGGCGATAACGCCCTGGCTGTTGCGGCCCTCAATGTGGCCGCCGGCAATGCCCACATACACTTCGGTTATTTCGCACCCGGCCATGAGTTCAGCTTCCTCAACGGCCCGCTTGATGGATTCCACCGTGCGCTCAATATTAACCACCGCCCCTTTTCGCAATCCCTGGGACGGGTGGCTGCCGATTCCGACTATATCAATGCCGCCGTCGTCATTAGGCTCGCCCACCACACAGCAAATCTTGGTGGTGCCTATGTCCAGGCCGAAAATTAAATCTCCTGAAGCCATTTTTCCCTCCAGCGGAGAGTTTCACTCTTCCGCGTTTCTATTGCCGGCGTCCAGCCCGAACGCCGTATCTATACTCTTCCCTCAAATACCCTGACTGGCAGGAACCCGATTGGCATCATAACGCACGGTCACCCTGGGGCTGGCTTCAAGATTCAGATAGGCCAGCCCCTCATATTTGCCGCGCTGTTTCAAGTATGACAGCACCCTCCCCAGGCGCCGGAACTTTTCCGTATAAGAGCCGAAACCGATTTTTACTTCCAGCCCTCTCGTTTTGGTGAACAGGGTCAGACCCCGGACCATGTCGTAATTTATTTCCGAAACGTTATCCAGACGGAAATCGTCGTTTCTTTCGCCAAGGGCTTCCACCAGCCAGAAAATTTCATTCACCGCCCGGCGGACGGTCGGTCCGGGGTTCAGAAGCTCATCTTCCGAGAAACCGCTTACTACGGGCAATTCCGGGTTTTCCCCCGGCAAGAGACGCCGGAAGGGTTCGCCCTTCTCATCCATGTAATACAGCGGCCCCAGACTGACCAGAAGTTTTGGCTGATATTCCCTCACTTCGACCAGAATAGAATCGGGCATCATCTTTGATATTTTCACCTGATCCAGCCAGGGCAATCCATCAAGGGCCACCTCGGCCTCATCAGCGTCAAAAGTCAGAATATTGGAGCGGCTGTCCAGCCCGCTGACGGCCAAAATTTCATCCCGGCTGATGCGATCTATGCCGCTGATAGTGACATGCTTGATCGCGAAATAATCAGAATTGGAAATATAGAGATAACCGGCCACCAGGACGACGGAAACCACCGCCAGCCCCAAGAGGGCGCCCGCCGTGATCATAAAAAGGCGCACGCCTTTTCCGGCCAGCTTCAGGCCGATGCGTCCGGCCAGCGACAAAGCCGACGGCGAACTTTCGTCCTTCCGGCGTTTTTTTCTGGCTGGCCCCTTCCTTGCCGCCGCAGGACGGCGAAGCCGGGTTTTGGCATTTTTGTCAAAATCTTTGCGCATTTACTCAACCTCGCCGCCGCTGCCGATGATCTTCACTTCGGTTTCCAAAGTAACGCCGTATTTTTTTTCGACCTTTTCAATGATCATGTTCATCAGGGCCACAATATCAGAGGCCCGGGCCTCTCCGGTGTTGACGATGAAATTGGCGTGAACGCCGCTGACCATCGCCCCGCCCACACTGGCGCCCTTCAGGCCGCATTCGTCAATCATCCGGCCCGCCGATTCACCCGGAGGGTTTTTGAAAAAGCATCCGGCCGAGCGCACCCCTTTGGGCTGGGTGGCGCTCCTTTTATCGGCCAGTTCGTCCACCCGGCTTTTAATGTATGAGACCGGCACGGGAGCCAACTGAAATTCAGCGCCTAAAATCACCGCGTCCTGAGGCAGCCCCTTCATGCGCCGATACTGAATATCCAGCTCATCCCGGTTTTTGCTGGCATACTTGCCGTCAGCGGTGATGTAAAAAATCCGAGTTATCACATCACCGATGGAACTGTCCCCGGCTCCGGCATTCATGGCCAGGGCCCCGCCCAGTGAGCAGGGTATGCCTGAAAGACACTCCAGACCGCCCAGACCGGCTTCGATAGCCTTGCCCATAACCCTGTGGGCGGGCGCGGCGGCTCCGGCCTTGATGACGTCGCCTTTCAGAATGTCAATGGCCTGAAACGAGCGGCCCAGCTTTATGATCACCCCGTCGTAGCCCTCATCCAGAAACAGGAGGTTGGAACCGGCCCCGATAATCTGATAAGGCAGGCCGTTGGCCTGGGTGGCCAGCAAAACGGCGGCCAGCTCTTCGACATTTTCCGGGCGGGTCAGGGCCTTGGCCGGTCCGCCCACCCCCAGAGTCGTCAACGTCTTCAGCGGCACCCCAAAAGAAGCCCGGTCGCCAAGGATGCTTTGCAGGAGCGCCTTTATCTGCCGGTCAGGCATTTGGGCCGCTCTCTGAAGAATGGTCGCCGCCGAGAAGACTCAAAACCTCTTCACCAACTTTAACGATGTTACCGGCCCCAAGAGTCATGACCACATCACCTTCGGCCAGCGTTTCCGACAAGCGCCGGGCCAGCGATGAACGGTCTTCATGGAAGATGACGTCGCGGTGGCCGTGACTGCGGACCGCCTCGGCCAGGGTACGCCCGCTGATTCCTTCTATAGGTTCCTCACCGGCCGCGTAAATCTCGGTTATGATCAGGCGGTCGGCCTCGTTGAAAGCGGAGACGAACTCTTCAAACAGGCTCTTGGTGCGCGAATAGCGGTGAGGCTGAAACACAACTACCTTTCGCCGCTCCGGGAAGCAATCGGTCAGGGCCGAGAGGGTGGCCCGGATTTCAGTGGGGTGATGGCCGTAATCATCAATCACCGTCACTCCGGCGGCTTCGCCTTTTTTCTCAAAGCGGCGGCCCACACCCTTCATTTCCTTGATGCCGTCCACCACGGTTTCCAGGCTCAAGCCCATTTCCAGACCGACGGCCGCAGCGGCCAAACCGTTCAGAACGTTGTGGCGGCCGGGGATATTGACTTCCATGCGCCCCAGCTCCTTACCCAGACGATAAAGATCAAAGCTATATCCCCAGGATCCGCATTCGATATTTTTGGCTGAAAACTCAGCCTGGGCTGACAGACCGTAGGTCAGATATCTTTTCTTAACCCCCGGCAGGAGGCTCTGGACATTGGGATCATCCAGGCACAGGACGGCAAAACCGTAAAAAGGCACCTTGTTGATGAAAGCCAGAAAAGTTTCCTTCAGGTGCTCCATACCCCGGTAATAATTCAAATGCTCAAGGTCGATATTGGTCACCACGGCCACAGTAGGCGAAAGCAGAAGGAACGAGCCGTCCGACTCGTCGGCCTCGGCCACCATAATATCGCCCCCGCCCAGGCGCGCGCCGACGCCGCCGATGTGATTGAGCTTGCCGCCGATAACCATGGTCGGGTCCAGCCCGGCTTTGTCCAGCATGGTGCCGATCAGCGAAGTAGTGGTGGTCTTGCCGTGGCTCCCGGCCACCGCCACCGACGATTTCAGCCGCATAAGCTCGGCCAGCATTTCCGCGCGGGGAATGACCGGAATGAATTCACGCCGGGCTTCGACCACTTCAGGGTTCTCCTCCGACACGGCGGAGGAAACCACCACCACCTCAGCCTCGCGGACATTCAGGCCGGAATGGCCGATCTTAATTTCCGCGCCGAGTGAAGACAGTCTTCTGGTGACGTCACTGGCTTTCAGATCAGAGCCGCTGACTTTGTGGCCAAGGTTAATGAGCACTTCCGCAATGCCGGACATGCCTATGCCGCCGATGCCCACAAAGTGTATGTGCCTCTTCTTCCGATACATAGCGTCTCTTCTCTCAATTCCCGCACTTAATATCATCACGGCCGATATTTCGAACCGGCTCTCCGTACATCACCCTCAGGGCAATCCAGGCCATATACTCGTCCGCCCCCGGCTGGGCAGTCTGTCCGGCCGCTTTGGACATGGCCGCCAGTTTAGTCCGGTCCTTCAAAAGCCCGCTCACGGTTTCGGCCAGAATTTCCGGCGTCAATTCCTTTTGCGGCAGAAGTATGGCCGCGTCGCGCTCCGACAGGTGGCGGGCATTGACCGTCTGATGGTCGTCCGCCGCCGTCGGGAGGGGCACCAGAACTGAAGGCAGCCCGGCCGCCGCCAGTTCGGAAATGGTTATGGCCCCGGCCCGCCCGATTACCAGATCAGCCTGACCATAGATGGCGGCCATATCCTGAAAGAAAGCCGCGACCTGATGATCCACGCCGCGCCCGGCATAATATCCTTCGATCATGTCCCTATCGGCTTCACCTGTCTGGTGAATTATCTTGAAAGTCAACCCCTGGCCGGAGAGAAGCGCCATTGCTTCAGAGGCCGCCTTATTCAAAGCCGCCGCGCCCTGACTGCCGCCGGTGATCACAATCACCGGAGCCTGTTGGCTGAAATCACGCTGTTTATTATGGAGCGCCTCAATTTCAGGCCGAATGGGATTGCCGGTGACCACGGTTTTGGCCTGCTGAAAAAAACCGGCCGCTTCTTCAAAAGCCACCATCACCAGGCGGGCCATTCTGGCCAGGACTTTGTTGCTCAGCCCGGGGCGGGAGTTCTGCTCATGAATGACCAGCGGAACTCCGCAGATTTTAGCGGCCAGCCCCACCGGCACGGTGACGTAGCCGCCGACGCCCACACACAGGCTCGGCTTAAAGGAACGAATCAGTTTGACCGCATCGGCGGTCCCGGCCGCACATTCACCGACGGCCTTTATTTTTCCTAAAATGCCCTGGCCTTTAATTCCACTGGTTTTCAGCACAGTCCGGTTCCAGTTTTCCGGGCCAAGTATCTTCTCTTCTATGGGGCGGCCGGTTCCCACGAACAGGAACTCTGATTCCGGCCGGATCTTTTTCAAAGCCCTGGCCAGAGAAAGGGCCGGCCACAAGTGGCCGCCGGTGCCCCCGGCGGCGATAATGAAGCGATGCGGCTTCACAGCTGGGCCCCGGCCAGCGCCGGCTGGTGCTGGGCGGCGCCGGATCTGGGCCGGGCCGTTTTGGCCGGCGCGGCGGCGCGGCTCTGCCCGGCCACGTTCAGCAAAATGCCCATGGCCGCAAAGCAGACCAGAAGGTTGGTGCCGCCATAGCTGAAGAACGGCAGAGGCAGCCCCTTGGTGGGCAGAAGCGCGGTCACCACGGCCATGTTAAAGAAAGCGGGCAGCCCCACCACCATGGTGCAGCCAAGCGCCAGATACACACCGCAGTAATCAACGGCGGTCATGGCGATTTTCAGGCCGCGATAGACCAGAAGCAAAAACAGTATCGCTATTATCAGCACCCCGGCCAGGCCGAGTTCTTCAGCCACAACCGAAAAAATGAAATCAGTGTGAGGCTCGGGCAGAAAAAAAAGCTTTTGCTGGCCCGCGCCAGGCCCCTGCCCCCACAGCCCTCCGGCCGCAAAGGCATAGAAGGAATGAATGATGTGGTAACCAGCTCCCGAAGGATCGCTCCAGGGGTCGATAAAGGCCGTGATGCGCTTGAGCCGGAACGAATAGTTGACAATCTGGTAATACAACAGCGGCATGGCGGCCAGTCCCAGGGCGGCGATATGCCAAATTTTGGTCCCGGCCACAAACATCATGGCAAAGGCAATGACGACGATACACACGGCCGTTCCCAGATCGGGCTCGGCCAGAATCAGGGGAATGGTCGCGCCCAAAACGATCAGGTGGGGGACAAACCCATAAAAGAAACTGCCGGTCTTCTCACCCTTGCGGCTCAGTGAATAAGCCATGTAAATCACAATGGCCAGCTTGGCCATTTCCGAGGGCTGAATGGAAACGCCGGGCAGACGCAGCCACCGGCTGGCCCCGCCGACCTTGTGCCCGATTCCGGGCACGATAACCATGGCCAGGAGAATCAGGGTCATGATGAGAATGGGATAAGCCAGCTTCATCAAAAACTGATAGGGCACCCTGGAGGCGGCCAGCATAATTATAAAGCCCAGCACCATATGACGAAGCTGCGGACGAAAAAAGAAATAAGCGTCCCCGTAACGCTGTTCGGCCATGATGGAGCTGGATGAAAAAAGCATCACCAGACCCATGCCGGACAGCGCCAGAATGAGCACCAGAAGAAAGGCGTCGATGGGAGCGCGTCTGATGGTCATCTGTTCTGCCGTTTCACTTCCTGGGCAAAGCTGTCGCCGCGATGCTTGTAATCGCGGAACATGTCAAAGCTGGCGCAGGCGGGCGAAAGGAGCACCACCGAGCCGCGCGGCGCGGCCGCGCGGGCCTGACGCACGGCTTCGGCCATATCGTCGGCCAGGCTGACGGGCGCGGCCCCGGCCAGGGCTGATTCCATTTTATCGCGGTCTTCGCCAATGAGGATTACCTGGCGAACCTTCTCCCGCACTGTTTTATAAAGCAGGCGGAAATCCTGCCCCTTGCCCTGGCCCCCGGCGATCAGAACCACCGGACGGTTGAAGCTTTCCAAGGCCATGGCCACCGCGCCGACGTTGGTGCCTTTGGAATCATCGTAATATTTGACTTCGTCAAATTCACCGACCAGCTCCAGGCGGTGGCGCTGGGGGGTGAAAGTGGTGGCCGCGTCCAGGGCGGCCTGCGGGGCTATGCCCAGGCTCATGGCCAGGCCAACGGCGGCCATGACGTTTTCCTGATTGTGGACGCCCTCCAGCTTGAAATCATCCCAAGCCCGTGAGGCCGCTTCGCGGCCGTCGATATTGACTATGATCCGCCCGTCATTGACCCAGGCCCCGAAGTGGGGAGCATGGCGGCGCGAGAAACCAAAACGGCGGGCCACGGTGTTTTTGTGGGCCAGAAGCACATCGTCTTCATTTATCACCACCAGGTCTTCCGGGGTCTGATTGATCAGGATGTTGGTTTTGGCCTTAAAATATTCAGCCATATCGATATAGCGATCGAGATGATCGGGGCTGATGTTCAGAAGCGCGGCGGCCGAAGCCCTGAATTTTTTAACCGTCTCCAACTGATAGCTGGAAGCTTCCACGATGACGGCTTTTTCCTTCTGGCCGCTGAGGATGAAGCGGCTCAGGGGTTCACCGATATTGCCGCCGACGAAAACCGGCACCCGGTTCATGCGGCAGATATAGCCGACCAGGCCGGTTGTGGTGGTCTTGCCGTTGGAGCCGCTGATGGCGATGACCGGCACGTTCACCAGGGAGGCCGACAGTTCCATCTCGCCTGTGACCGGGGTTTTCTTCATGGCTTTTTTAAGGCCGGGAAAGGTCCAGGGCACGCCCGGGCTCACCACGATCAGTTCCTGACCGGTAAAACCTTTTTCAACGTCTTTCCCGATGACCCATTTAACCGGCATGCCTTTGAAACGGTCCATGGCCTCGGCCAACTGGATTTCATTTTTCTGATCAATGAAAGTGACTTCCGCTCCGTATTCCAGGAGCAGTTCAGCCACCCACTGACCGGAAATCCCGGCGCCGACCACCGCGCACTTGCCAAATTTCCTCACAGCCACTTTCGACCCTCCTTCGAAACTGCTGACAGGTATAAATTTTCCCATGCTGCCGATTATTTCATGCGAAGCCCTTGGCCCGCACGCTAAACCCGTTCCTATAGCCATCAGTCCCCTCCTAGATGGTATGCGGTTATTTACCTCAGAGCTGAAAGTCCCGCCATCAGCCCGCTCTTTCTATCTAACTTTCAAGGTCGATAATCCGATCATGGCCAGAATGGCGGCAATGATCCAGAAACGCACTATTACTTTGGGCTCCGGCCACCCCTTCAGTTCAAAGTGATGGTGCAGGGGAGCCATGCGAAAAACTCTGCGTCCGCCGGTGGCCTTGAAATAGCCCACCTGAATGATCACCGACATGGCCTCCATCACGAACAGGCCGCCCACCACCAGGAGTATCAGCTCCTGTTTGGCGATGAGGGCGGAAGCTCCCAGAATCGCGCCCAGTGATAGCGAACCCACATCCCCCATGAAAATCTGGGCCGGGTAGGTGTTGTACCACAAAAACCCCAGCGCCCCCCCGGCCACAGCGGCCAGAAGAACGGTCACCTCGGCCGCGCCCGGCACATAGGTGATCTGAAGATACTGGGCAAAAGTGGCGTTGCCCGCGCAATAGATGAAGATCATATAAGTCAGGGTGGCTATGATCATCGGCCCGGCCGCCAGGCCGTCCAGCCCGTCGGTGAGGTTGACGGCGTTGGAAGCGCCGACAATGACCAGGGCCGCGAACGGAATATACATAACGCCCAGATCGAGATTTATCTCCTTGAAAATGGGCACATATAAGACAGTGTTAAAGCCCGGCGAGCTATAGAGATACCAGCCGACGGCCAGCCCGATGATGAATTGGGCCAAAAGCTTCTGGCGGGCGCTGAGCCCCTGATTGTGCTTCCTTTTGATTTTCAGAAAATCATCCTGAAAACCAATGGCCGCGAACATAAGCCCGCAGGCGATGACCGCCCAAACGGCCGGACGGCTGAGATCGACCCACAGGATGGCCGAGATGAAAGCCGCGCCCAGAAGCAAGAGTCCGCCCATGGTCGGGGTGCCGGATTTCTTTTTGTGTGATTCCGGGCCTTCCTCCCGGATATACTGCTGAATCTGATAATTCTTGATCTTCTTGATGAACCAGGGCCCCATGATGAACCACATCGACATGGAAGTCAGGGCGGCCAGGATGCTCCTGAAAGTCAGGTATTTAAAGACATTGAAAAACGTTACTTCTTCAGTGAGCAAGGAAAACAGGTGGTAAAGCATTGTTCAATCGCGCCCCAGCTTTTTCAAGGCTTCCAGGGCTTCCACCCGGTCATCCAAGGTTCTTTTCTCCCGGCCGATGATTTGGTAATCCTCATGCCCTTTACCGGCAATCAGAAGTATGTCGCCGGGCTCCATCAGCCTCACCGCCTCTTTAATGGCCGCGCGGCGATCCACAATCATCAGGCGGGAACCCGCGCCCCAGTCATCAGAGGCCAATTCGCCGGGTTCGTATTTCGAAAGGTTCAGCCCCCCCAGACCCGCTTCAACCTCCAGCATTATCGACCAGGGTTCTTCAGTGCGCGGATTGTCGGAAGTGATGACGGTCAGGTCCGCCTTCTCCCCGGCCAAGCGGCCCATGATCGGCCGCTTGCCCCGGTCGCGGTCGCCGCCGCAGCCGAAGACCACCAGGAGCCTTTTTGGTTCCAGCGCCCGGCAGGCTTCCAGGGCTTTGTCCAGTGCGTCCGGGCCGTGCGAGTAATCCACCAGCACCAGGTAATCGCTGTTCGCTCCCACTTTTTCCAGGCGGCCCGGCGCGCCTTTGGAGGCGGCCAGGGCTTCGCTGATGGTTTTGCGGTCAACATGCATGGCCAAGGCCAGGGCCGCCGCGCCCAGAATGTTATAGCCGTTGACTTCAGCCAGGAGAGGTGAAGTCTGGGTCCAGCTTTCATTACCACAGGTAATGGTCAGGCTCAGGCCGTCGCGGCCCAGTTTGAGGTCACTGCCCCTCACTTCAGCTTTTTCGCTGAAGCCAAAAGTGATGGCGGCCGGGCCGAGTTCCTCGGCCAGCCTCGCGCCGTAAGGGTCGTCAATATTGATGACCGCTTTTTTGTCGCCGGGCCGCAGGTATTTCAGGAACAGGAGCTTTTTGGACTGATAGTAGTCCTCCATATCCTGATGAAAATCCAGGTGCTCACGGGTCAGATTGCTGAACAGGGCCACATCGAACCCCAGACCGACCACCCGCCCCAAAGCCAGGGCGTGGGACGAGACTTCCAGCACGGCCGATTTGGCTCCGGCCTCCAGCATGGCCGCCAGGTTGGCCGACAGCACCGGCCCTTCGGGCGTGGTGTTGGGGGCGGGCCGCACTTCGCCCGGCCAGCGGAAATTTATGGTGCCCATAACTCCGGGCAAAAGCCCCGCGCGGGTCAGAATCTCTTCCATCAGATAGGCCGTCGTGGTCTTGCCATTAGTGCCTGTAATACCGACCATGATCAGTTTGTCGGAGGGCCGGCCGTAAATGGCCGCCGCCGCCCCGGCCATGACCGGCCGTATATCCTCATGGGGCACGATGAGACGGGGCACGGAAAGTTCCATATCAGCCCCGGTGATCATCACCGCCGCCGCGCCTTTGGCCACGGCGTCATTCACATAGTCGCGCCCATCGTATTTCACGCCCTTGACCGCCGCGAAAAGCCAGCCCGGTTTCACCTCGCGCGAATCTTCAGTGATGCCGATGATCTCCGGGTCGCCGCTTCCCGCAATTTTCAGATTCATCTGTCCGGCCAGGCGGCTCAGGCATATCATGGGTCGCTCCTTGGCTTTACGGCTTTACTACTGCCGCTCGAAGACTATCCAGCCGCTCTGGCCGGAAGCCACGGCCGTGCCGGGTGAAGGGTTCTGCCCGGCCACATGGCCGCTGCCCAGATATTCAAGCTCCATTGAGTATTCGCTCATGGCCTCGACGACTTCTCTCATGGTCAGACCGGAAAGATCGGGCATGACGCCGGGATTCAGCACCGGCCCGGACGGGCGGGCCGCGAAAATGGGTTCCAGATGTTCCAGGGTCATCTCTCCGTCTGTGCTCGGCGCGGCCTCGAAAGTGATGGGGCCTTTAGCGCCGCGGTCACCTTTTTTCAGCTTGACCCGAATGAAGTTGGTGGGCTGATTGGCGGCCACCACTCCGGGCGCGCCGCCGGAATTCTTCTGAAGAAGCGGCCAGACCGGATCGCCCTTGCCTTCGGTAGGCGGTATATCCAGAAGAGGCAGCGAGTTCTCCACTATCTCTTTAAAAGCGGGCGTAGCGACGGTTCCGCCGTAATAGCCGTTCTGAGGCTCATCCAAAACTACCATCACGCACAACTGGGGGTCATGATAGGGGGCGAAACCCAGAAATGAGGCCACATACTTTCCGGCCGCATAAGTTTTTCCGCCGCGCACGACTTTCTGGGCCGTGCCGGTTTTTCCGGCTACCGGGTAACCGGCCACTTCCGCTCTGGTCGCCGTGCCGCCCTTCTGGACGGCCATGCGCAGCATGGCGCTGACCTGGCGCGCCGTGAGCGGGGAGACGACCTGGCGAATGATTTGCGGTTCATGCTTCTGGATGATGCGCCCCTCGTCATCGAGCACCCGGTCGACAATGTAAGGCCGCATGAGTATGCCGTCATTGGCCAGGGCGCACATGGCCATGGTCATCTGCAAAGTCGTGACCGACAGGCCCTGCCCGAATGCGATGTTGGCCGCATCCACCTGATGCCACTGCTTAGGCTGGCGCAGGACGCCCCCGGCTTCGCCGGGCAGATGGTTTAATCCGGTTTTCTCACCGAAGGAGAAACGGGTCAGATAGTTGTATAAAAGATCGTTGCCTAAAATGGCTCCGACCTTCAGTGAGCCGATGTTGGACGAATGTTTGATCACTTGGCTGAGAGTCAAATCCCCGTGACTGCTGGTATCGCGCACGGTGTGGCTGGCCACTCGAAAAGCGCCGTTTTCGCAGTAAATCACTGTTTCGGGATTAACCACGTTTTCTTCAAGCGCGGCGGCCACCACAAAAACTTTGAAGGTGGAGCCGGGTTCGAAAGTATCGGTCAGAATGCGGTTACGCCGGGAGGCGTTGGGCGCGCTCTGATAATCGTTGGGATCGAAATTCGGCCAGACGGCCGCGGCCACCACGGCCCCGGTCTTAGGCCGCATGACCAGAGCCATGCCGCTCTTGGCCCCATAAGTTTCAACCGCGTTGGACAGCGCTTTTTCAGTGATGTACTGAATGCGCCGGTCAAGGGTCAGAACGATGGAAGCGCCCTGCGACTGCTCCAACTCGCCATTGACGTTATCGACCATAATGCGGCCAAGGTTGTCGCGCTTGACTTTCAGGCGTTCCTGCTTGGCCCGGAGCTGATCGTCCATGGCCAGTTCCAAGCCTTCCAGGCCCTGGCCGTCCACCCCGACGAAACCCAACAAGTGCGCGGCCATGCCGCCGTTGGGGTAGGTCCGGCGATATTCCTTGCTCAGGCCCACGCCAGGGAGGTTAAGATTCCGCACGGCCTCCGCTTCTTCGGAGGAAATCCGCCGCTTGAGCCAGACGAACTTTCGGCCGGATTCGATTTTTTCGGCCACCGTTTCAAAATCAAGCCCTTCAACGGCTTCACTTAACAGACGGGCCGCGCCGCTTTTATCTTTCATGACTGAGGCGTCGATATACAGTGAGGGCACGGCCACTGAAGCGGCCAGCCTTTCGCCGCCGGCGTCAAAAATTTCGCCGCGCACCGCGCCAAGGTTCAGATGACGCTCAACTTCCTGCCGGGCTTTCTCCACCAGCATGGGCTGGTCCACGACCTGAAGAGTGAAAGCCTTATACATTACGCCCGCGAAAGCCACGACAAACGCCGCGCCCACCAGGCATAATTTGACCTTCATCCACTTGTCGCGGCCGATGCTCATTCAATCACCACAATCTGTCCCTGCTGGGGAGTAATCAGGCCCAAGGTCGAGCGGGCCGCTTTTTCCAGATGTTCCAATGAACTGACCTGGGCCAATTCGGTTTTAAGCTGGCGATTTATTTCCAGCAAATCCATCTTGTGCTGGGTCAGTTCTGAAAGCTCATAACTGTGAGCCACGGCCATATGATTGGAGCGAACCATGCCGCCGACCAGAAGGATAGTGATCAAGGCCACAGCAAACAGGATGAAAAAATTGCGGGCCGACAAAAAAGAAAGGGGCTTGGCGGAAATGTTGGCCGGAGCGGTCACCGGACCGGCTGACGGCTGGGCCTCTTGACGGTTTCTGTTCAGAGCGCGTCTGGGGGCCGCCTCTTTACGGCGCGGCTCGGTCGGCGCCCAGCGAAGCCCGCCACGAGTTTTTCCCTTGGGACTGTCAATAGGCAGCCCCACTTTGACGCGAGAAGTTGTCATTTTTTGCACCCGATTAGATTCAAATCGCCGTGGCCCGGAAGGGCCGGTTTTTTCACTTGTTTCGCCGCGCGGCGATTCATTCAGTGGCCGGCTGGACACCGGAATATTCCATACGGTCCGCTATTATTTAAAGCCGGGCCGCTTTTTAAAAAGCTTGATATGAAAGTGATTCCGATCCGGCGCATGATTGCGCCGTGCGGTTTTATGGGGCTGTTCTCTCAGCCGCCCTCAACTTGGCCGAACGGGACCGTGGATTGACGGACACCTCTTCTTCGGCCGCGGTCAGGGGCTTTTTATAAATCGGACGCCAGGGGGAATCCCCATTGTCATCCTTGCGCCGGAAAGCCTCTTTTACCAGGCGGTCTTCCAGCGAATGAAAGCTTATGGCCACCAGCCGTCCCCCGGTCTTCAGAAGTGCAGGGGCTTGGGCCAGAAAATTCTCTAAAACTTCCAGCTCCCGGTTAACCGCAATCCTAAGGGCCATGAAAGTGCGGGTGGCCGGATGGATGCGGGGCGGCGGGCCGGGCCGGTAAAGCACCTTGGCGGCCAGGGCGGCCAGTTGGTCGGTGGTGTCTATCGGCCGCTGGCGGACAATGGCCCGGGCCAGCTTGCGGGAGGCCCTTTCCTCGCCGTATCTCCAGATGAGGTCGGCCAGCTCCTTTTCAGGATAGCGATTGACCACTTCCCAGGCGCTCAAGGGGCCATCAGGGTCGAGCCGCATATCCAGGGGCTCATCGCAGGTCCAGGAAAAACCCCGGCCCCGGCGGGCCAGTTGACGGCTGCTGAGACCCAGGTCGGCCAGGATACCGTCAACTTTCAAAATTCCTTCTTCGGCCAGAAGCTCCGGTAAGTTTTCGAAATTCCCGGCTTTAACAGTCAGGCGGCCCTCGCCGCGCCCCCAGCCCTCTTCCGCCCAGGCCCTGGGTTCGGGGTCCTGATCAACCGCGATCAGGCGGCCCTTCGCGCCCAGCCGCTGAAGAATCAGGCGGCTGTGGCCTCCGCCGCCCAAAGTGGCGTCGACATAAACTCCATCTTCCTTTATGGCCAGGGCTTCCAGGGCTTCCGCGCCCATCACCGTCAGGTGGCCGAAGGATTTGGACCAGTCCATCGACTGGGTCTCGGAATCCGATAAAGTCAGAGCTTCATCAAAATCCAGCGGAACAAGCTCCGGCTCCCGCCCGGCGGGAGGGGATGGTCGGCCCCGGCCCGCCATTACAGCGGAATTTCCACAGTCCGCAGAACATCGGCCAGAGCGGGCTCATCAATGATGCGGCGGGCCTCAAGTTTAGCCCGGTCCCAGACTTCGATTTTATACAGACCGCCCAGGACGGTAACCTCGCGCTTCAAACCGGACACTTCACGGTGATTGGGAATAATCAGAACCCGGCCGGATTTGTCCACATTCAATTTTTCGGCCTTGCCGGAGATTTCGCGGATGGCCACATCCCTGGCCGTGTTATCGGAAATAGCCCGGATATTGGCTTCGACCCTCATCCACTGTTCGTAGGGGTAAAGGGCCACATAGCCGTCTTTGGTGGCTCTGGCCGTCAGTTCCTCGGGCCGCTCTGATTTCTGAAGCTCTTCGCGCAGCTTTCCCGGCAGGGCCAAACGGCCCTTCTCATCAAGGCTGTGGGCAAACTCGCCTATGAAGCTGAAATCAGTATCCATGACCACCTTATAAGTCGGTCGGCTATCGGGTCCAGGGCCCTCCCCCCATCTCCCATTTCCTGCCATTTTTTCCCACTCTAACCCCCTATTGCTCCACTGTCAAGGTTAAAAAGCACCCTGTCTCCCACTTTTGATCTAGGACAAACGGTTGAGATCATATATATTGTGTGCACACAGGGCTCCTCCCCACAATATTGGGGATAGAAAGTTTAAAAAAATTTTCTGGGTCATTTTGTTATTTATTCAAAAAATTACTATTTATTTAAGAAACTTTATTATCCGACATAAATCAATTTAACTTTCTCTTAAGTCCGACAACAAACCAATATAAACTTGCTATTTTTTATTTTGCTGATATCCGCGCCCGCACCGGCATAAATCCACCGGCCTCAGGGCCGGCCGCGCCGGGCGAATGCGGCTCCTGATTTACCTTGGACAGCTTTCATTGAAACTGTTACAATCCTTTTTGTCGATATTCCTGAAACCCGCTTTACTGACAATTACATCGGCATCGCCTGATGCGGCCGTTGTCAGAGGCCGCCGGCTTTTGCCTGAAACAGGTCTGGAGTTCTTATATGCGCTATTACATTGATCAGGAAATATTCAGCCGCTTCCCCAATTTCAGAAGGGTGGTGGTGCTGGCGGACAACATCAACAATCAAGGTGAAAACAAAGATCTGGAAGAGCTTTTGCGAAAGGCTGAAGAAAATGTACGCGGCGGCGCACTGGCCGCTTTTCCCGATCTGCTGCGCCTGAACATCTGGGTGGAGGCTTTCAGAAGCCTGAACATCAATCCCAAAAAACACCCGCCCTCGGTGCTGAATATGATCAAGCGGGTGCGCGGCGGCAAGAATCTGCCCTACATCAACAACCTGGTGGCTATTTTCAACTGCCTGAGCCTGAACAATCAGCTCTCCTGCGGCGGCGACGATCTGGCCGTGGTTAACGGCGACCTGGCCCTGACCGTCTCCGATGGAACAGAGAATTACACGCCGCTGGGCCAGCCTGAAGTCCGAGAGCACCCGGCCGCCGGTGAAGTCATATACATGGATACGGCCACCCGTGAGGTTTTCTGCCGGGCCTGGTGCTGGAAGAACGGCGACACCAGCAAGCTCACCCCGGAGACAAAGCGCTGCGCCATTAATATTGACGGCATGCTGCCCGCGTTCACCATTGAGCAGTTAGTGGCTCTCGGCCGGGAGGCGGCGGAGATGCTGAAACGCTTTACCGGGGCTGAGACTGAAGTGAGGCTGATGTCGCCTGAAACGCCTGAATTTTCCATTAATTGAAAAGAGGTGGCGGAATGAGCATAGAGATAGGATTTTTAGGGTATGGCAAGATGGCTGGGGCCATTTCCGACGGGTTGAACAAAAAACTGATTCCCTACAGCCGCCAAATCGCGGCCGATCATTATAAAGCCCAGGTGGACAAGGCGGCGGAGGCCAAAGGCATCATCGCGGCGGCTGACAATCTGGAAGCGGCCCGGAGCAGCCGGGTGCTGGTGCTGGCTGTCAAACCCCAGCAGGCGCTGGGGGTTCTTCACGAAATAAGCGGAGTGCTGACTGAAGAGCATTTGATAATTTCCCTGGCCGCCGGTGTGCGGCTGAAGAGCCTCAGAAGCGCTTTACCGGAATATGTGGGCCTCATCCGCACCATGCCCAATGTGGCCGCGCTGGCCGGCTGCGGCACAATGTTGTTGTGCCGGGAAGCCAAGGCTGACCCGGCCAATATGGCCAAGGCCCTGGGTATCTGCGAATCGGTGGGCCTCTGCCTGGAACTGGACGAAAGCCTTTTTGACGCGGGAACAGCCGTCAGTGGCTCCGGCCCGGCTTATTTTTATATGATCATGGAAGCCTTAACCAGAGGCGCGGTGCGGCTGGGCATTCCCTACGACACCGCCAAGGCCATGGTCGTACAGACCGCGCTTGGCGCGGCCGAAACCGCCCGGATTGACGGTGCGCCGCCCCTGTCGGAACTGCGGGACATGGTCACTTCGCCGGGCGGCACCACGGCCGCCGCGCTTCACGTCCTGGAAGTCGGCGGCCTCAACGGCGTCTTGCAGGAAGCGTTGGAAGCCGCAACTGAAAAAAGCCTGGAACTATCGTCACGGCAATAAAGGAGAGAAGATGAAGATAAAAGCTCTGGGGGCGGTGGGAACAGTCACCGGCTCCTGTTTCAGAATCGAGATGGACAGCGGCGATAACGTCCTTTTGGACTGCGGCCTGTTTCAGGGCGGCCGTCAGACGGAACTGCGCAACGCCAACACCGCTGTCTACGATCCCAAGAATGTGGCGGCGATTGTCATCACCCACGCCCACATGGATCATTCCGGCCTGGTGCCGCGCCTGGTCAAGGGCGGCTACCGCAATCCGGTCTACGCCACTGAAGCCACTTGTGAGCTTCTGCGGGTTCTCTGGCTGGACGCGGCCAATATTCAGGAACAGGAAGCTATCTGGAAGAGCCGCAAAAATCAGCGCCAAGGCAAGAGAGGCGTGGAGCCTCTTTACACGGAAGACGACGCCCGCATGGCCATGACCCTTCTGAAGCCGCTGAGCTTTTATCACCCGCATGAAATCGTGCCGGGCCTGACCATGCGCTATTGCACGGCCGGGCATATTCTGGGCGCGGCCAGCGTCCATTTTACGGCCGTGGAGGACGGCCACACCCGCCGGGTCACCTTCTCCGGCGACATCGGGCGCACCGGCCAGCTTCTCATGCCCGATCCTTCCACTCCCCCGGAGACCGACACCCTCTTTATGGAAACCACTTATGGCAACCGCCTCCACAAGGAAATGGGGCCCTCGGTGGATGAACTATTGGAGGCGGTCAACACGGCCTGGAAAGAGAACGGTAAAATCCTGATTCCCGCTTTCGCGGTCGAGCGCACCCAGGAGATCCTGCTTCTTCTGGCCAAAGCCTGGCACAAAAATCTCATTCCCCGCGATATGCCCATTATTCTGGATTCGCCCCTGGCCACTTCGGCCCTTCAGATATACACCCACTATATCGAGCTGTTCGATCAGGAAACCAAATCCTTCCTGGGCGACGTCGGCCCCAATGAAAAAACGCTGCCGACACTACGCATCACCCGCGACGCGGAGGAAAGCCAAAAACTCAACGACATCAAGGGCTCGGCCCTGATAATCGCCGGCAGCGGCATGGCCAACGCCGGAAGGATCCTCCACCACCTCAAACACAATCTCTGGCGGCCCAACTGCCATGTGATTTTCGTCGGCTTTCAGGCCCAGGGCACTACCGGCCGCCGTCTGGTGGAGGGGGCCAAGGTGGTGAAAATTTTCCGTGAGGCGGTCAACGTCGAAGCCAAGATTCACACCATCGGCGGCTTCTCGGGCCATGCCGACCAGAATGAGCTTCTTCAGTGGCTGGGCCGCCAGGCCCACCCCGGCCTGACGGTCAACCTCATCCACGGTGAAGCGGCCAGCACCAGAGCGTTCTATGATCTGGCTAAAGAAAAATTTCCCGAAGTGAATATGAACATTCCCAGTTGGCTCCATTACGTCGCCCTGTCGACCGACGAAGAGCCGGATGAGCTGGAAATCCCGGAAGAATGGAAACCGCTGGTCGAAGACAAAGTGGTTCCGGCCAGCCTTCTCAGCAGCTTCGAACGTCTGCGCGAGATGGCCACGGCCGCTTCCAAGCTGCCGCCGGAACAACTGGCCGCTGTGGAAGACATGGTCTCCCGCATCGAAGGGGTGCTGCTGCCGTTCGCCAGCAATGGCAACGGCAACGGCAACGGACACGCCTGAAAAAACTGAAGCCCGCAAGCTGTGGCTTGCGGGCTTTAGAAAGACAATTGTAAAAATCACCAGACCAATATCAGGTTAATCATTTTTAGTGTAGTAAATCGTGGCGATGCCCGTGATGTCAGTCATATCGTTAAGGGTGTGCACTCTGACCTCATTTGAATCCCTGTCAAAATACACGGTGGAATATAGCCCGCTTTGGATATTCGCTGTTATGTGAGGAAGATGATAACTGTTGCCGTTTCGACCGCTGTTAATAAAGGTTTGAAGGCCAAGGCATTTCCTGATATTGGACGTGCCTGCGGGAAAAACATACTCACTCTGACCATCAAACTCCAGATATACTGATGTAACATAAACCTTTCTGGCTACACCATCGGGCTCGGTGCGGTCATAAGCGCCGGTAAACTGCTCATCAGAGGTAAAGTCCAGCATACCGCTCGGTCCGGGATCACCTTTGTCACCCTTCGGCCCCTCTGGTCCGGCAGGGCCGGGAATACCGCCTTCAGGACATTCACAGCCACTGCCTTCACCGATAGTGGTTTCGGCCTCGCAATCGCAGTAGTGATGTTTGTGGCCATTGTTGATCTGAAGCTGGGCACCGGGTTTAACGATAATGTTCATTTCTTGTCTCTCCTGTTAGTTGATGACGGCCAACCACCGGCCGCATCACCAATATACTAAAACCCATTGTCAAAAGGCCCCCGGACATAGGTCCGGTGTAGAAATAACAAAAGCCCGGCATGGGGCTTTTGTTAATACCTGTTACATCCAGGATTGTCGGTCCGAATATTTGGTCAATGATATGTCAGAATATTCAGCCTCATATTCAAGTTATCGACTCATCCAGCTTTTAAAGTTATGAGATCAACCGATGGCCAGGCCCAGAGGCGATATGGAATACCCACGGCCGCCACGCCTTTACTGACATTTATCCAGGCCTCACGCTCGTTATACAGCCCGCTCGAATATTTGTAGAAAACGGCCGCCAAGTTGGCCTGGTCATAATAAGGCACCTGATATTGGCCGCCGTGAGTGTGGCCAGCCAGATAAAGCTGAACCCCCTGCTCTAAAGCCTGACTCAGCCCTTCAGGCCGATGGTTAAGCAAAAGCACGAAATCGTCCGGCCGGGCCGAAGGGCCGCTTACCACCTGAAAATTCAGAGCCATATCGTTGTCCTCAGGCTTGGCGGACACACCATTGCCCATCCAGTTGTGATGGACGCCCTGATCATCCAGGCCGATGATGGTTATGGGCGCTCCCGGCAGATTCACGCGCTTGTCCATCAGCATATTCATGCCGTGCCCGTCCAGAAGCTCGGCTATCTCAAGCGGCCCGGCGTAGTGATCATGATTGCCCAAAACTCCCCAGACTCCGTGCGGCACGTCTGATAATATTTTGAGCGGCTCATAATAGAGCCGGGCGTAATGCGGTTTGCGGTCCACCAGGTCGCCGGTCAGGGCCACCAGATGGGGTTTCTCAGTGGCCACCACTTCCAGCGATTGGGCCAACTCGCGCTGATTGGCCCAGAGGCCCAGATGGATATCGGTGACGTGGCCGATTTTAAAGCCGTCGAGCGCCGGAGGCAGGTTCTTGATGGTAATGGTGTGCCGGACCAGCTTAGGGGGCAGCCCCTGACGGGCCACCCCATAGCCGGAAATCCCGATGACGGCCAGCGAACCGACCGCGCCGGCTGTTTTTAAAAAATCGCGCCGGTTTTCATTGAATTTGAAATTATCGGCCTTTTTGGGGCGCAGACGCCTGATTGCGCCGATAACGATCCAGAAAAACAAACCCAGCGGCAAAATGCCAAAAAGATAAGTCAACTGCCAGGCGGTGGCCGGACGGGCCACCCATGACCAGACCGTATCTGTTAATTTTTCACTGCGATAGAGAGCGAAGACGGAAAAAAACCAGGCCAGGTTGAACATGATGAAAACAAAATGAACCAGCATTTTGGCCCTTTTTGACTTTACCAGCCTGAGCCACATTCGCCAGCCGATGATCTGGCCCAGAAGACACATTACGGCAAAGGCCGGGGCGATATAATCCTGGATAATCTGATTAAAATCCTGGGACAGCATGGCGGCTCCATATAAAGAACGGAACGAGCAGTTCCGGTTCATAAAAATTTAAACCGGGAAAAGCCCGGTCTGTTTTACTGGCGTCTGCCCACAAATAATACCACTTCAGAAAAATCCCCCGAACAGCCACCTCCACCATTGTAATCAACAAACACTTTTTTTTCAACCGGGCGGGGCCCGGACCCCATGTCTGGGTAAGGGTTTCCCCGGGCGTTGGTTTTGACGGCCATCATCGTATTAAGAGCGGTGCCCTCTTGGCTACATGCGTTGCGTCAGTCGTAGACTGCTATTTTTTCTCCGTCTCCCTTAAAGTTGCGTCAAAGCGTTTGGACCGCCGGAAGCCAGGACTTGTTTTTGGCCCGACTCCGTTCCGGGGGTCTTAGTCACGGAGACGGGCCAAAAACAAGTCCTGGCTTCCGGCTCCCACTCGGCGTAGCCCTCAGTTACGGCTGATCAGGCAGCAGGCGGAAGAAAAGTTTTAGCCCGGCTCCGTGACTAAATCCCACGGAATGGAGCCGGGCTAAAACTTTTCTTCCGCCTGCGGTCAACCGCTATTCCGCCAGGTATCAGCTATGAACCTCCGCGCCGCAATAGGGGCAGAAGGAGAGTTCGTCAATGGGCAGCGCCTTGCGGCAGGCGTTGCAGAAGTGCGGCAGGGGGCCAAGCTCCACGATGAGTTCACCGGCCCGCACCGGCACCATCTGTTTGGTGTTTTTAAAATCGGCTTTCTTCAGGACGCGTTTGACCAGGCCGTCGACCATGGCATTGACTGCTTTCTCCTGCTTCATGATCGAGATGTTGAAAAGTTCCTGACCAGCCGTGACCACATCGCCCGGCTGGACGTAAATCACCCACAGGTCGCCGTTGGAGGGCGCGGCCACATGGAAGGGGTTGTCCGCCTGGGCCATAGCCGGGCCTTTGCCGGAGGCGGCCGCGGTGGCCTGGGTGACGGTTACATCCGAGCGCATGATTTCCGAATCCAGCACATAGCGGACTGAGGATATACCGTGTTCATCCGGCTTTTGGATATCGCGCACCACCATCTGATGCGGTTTTCCCGAAGTGTCGGTGAAATTCATCTGGCGGCCTATCTCCAGCCCCTCAAACCAGACGTCCAGCGGCAGGTTGTTGGGATTGCCATAGTTCTGGCGGAAACGGATAGTTTTGATAGCGTCAGCCGGCTGGTTGAGATACATCACCAGCTCTTCTTCAGTGGGCTGGCGGCCGATGGTTTCGCGCAAGGTGACGGTTTCATGGAGAAGATCCATTTCCGGCAGATATTCCAGGGGCGAATCTTCGGTGCGCTGGGCCAGGGCGGCCTGCCACTTCTCTTCGCCAAAGGCGCTTTGATAAACCCAATCCGGCGGAAAGCCAAGGGGCAGACGGCCAAAGCGCCCCACCAGGAGGTCGCGGAAAGCGTCGTTGCAATCGCGGTAGATGATCAGGCGTTCCTCTTTCAGATGCTCGTCCAGCTCATTTTCCGGGGTGGAAGCCACGGTTTCCAGTACGGTGAGGAGGCGGCGCACCTCATCAAGACCGCCGCGATTATAAGCAGCCGACACCCCTAGAAAAGCGGTGTTCCAGGTAATCTGCGAACCCGGAGTCACGTCATGATATCTGACGATGCGGCGGGCCCCGGCCAGAAAGCGGAGCATAAAAGGCAAGAGCTTAATGTAGCCCTGCTTCATGGCCCCTTCCTGAGAGGAGGAAGTGGCGCCGCCGGGCATGCCGTGATTGATGACGTCGTGATCAATACCTTGGAAATAAGGGGAGACGTAACGGTCATAATAGGGCATGATCTGCTTGAGGACGAAATTGGCCTGGCGGGTCTGTTCGCGGTCCAGGGCCACGGGGAGGCCAAGCTCTTCCTCGATATAGGCGCTGGTGGCCAGAATGTCGCCCTGGCCATAGCTGCGGACTGAAGCGCCCAAAGCGGTATCCACAATCTGGGCCCCGGCTTTGGCGGCCGCGCCCACGCTGGGGACGAACAAGCCGTCGGTATAGTGGCGGTGATAATGGAGCACCAGTTCCGGCCACCGTTTCCTGAGAGCCGTGACCAGCGCGGAGATGAAGCGCGGCGGGCAGACCCCGGCCATGTCTTTCAGGCCCAGAGCGACCTCCCGCGTCACCTGGCTTATTTTGAGGCCCGAAGCCTCGGCCGCCATTTTAAAAATAGCCTCGGCCGCCTCCACATAATGCTCGACCGTGAAGCCGTGGCCCCAGCTCAAAGACAGGGCCGGCTCAAAGAGCACTTCGCGATTGCTCATCACCACTTGGGCGAAGGGTTTCATATTATCGGCGTGGTTCAAAAAATCAAAGCAGCGCACCACCTGGAAGTGGCGGCAGATCATTTCGCCGGTCAGTTCCATCAGCCCGGAGGGCTGGGGTTTGTAGCCCAGAACATTGGTGGAGCGGATGAGAATCTGCTTCATGGTCTTGGGAGCGAAGACGTTCCACTTGGCCGCCTCGGTGAAGGGATAGGTCATGTTGGCCAGCATGGCCACATGGAAGTGGGCCCCGCCGCCGGTTTCCAGCGAGAAAAAATCACAGTTGTCCAGATAGGGGCCGACCAGTTGATCTTCCGCCAGACGGAAGCGGTTGCCGCTGTTTGACTGGGTCACGTCGCGGCAAGTGGTGTCGCAGAAATGGATTTTGCCGGAATCGCGTACATAATCCAGCAAAGCCCGGCGGTCCCCGGCCGGATATGGTGAGACGGTGGTTAGTTTCTCGGTGGGAATCTGCGGCAGCACCGGCTCGAAATGCGGCATTCGCGGGGTGTCGTAGGAACGGTATTTCCCGAGTTGCACAAAGGGGTTGTAGCCGAGAGCGGTGATCTCGGCAGCCAGTTTGGAGAGGCGCACCGCCTCGGAGGCCACATCGCTGTATTCCAAAAGCTGGGGATTGTGGTCGATGAAACGGGTGGTGAAAATTCCCGATTTGAAATCTTCCGTCTTCAGGAGCGAGCGATAGAAAGGCATGGTGGTTTTGAGGCCGCCGACAATATACTCGCTGAGGGCACGCTCCATTATGCCCACCACCTTGGGCCAGTCCTGGCCGTAGGTGATCAACAGAGCGCCCGCTGAATCGTAATTTGAGGGGAAATCGTAACCGGCCGTCAGGTTCGAATCCAGGCGCACGCCGGGGCCGCCGGTGGAGACGTAGCGGGTTATCAGACCGGAGTTGGGGGTGAAGCCGTGCTGGGGATCTTCGCAGTTGATGCGAAGCTGCATGGCCACCTGGCGGGGCTGAGTATTGTTCTCGTTAAAGCGCAAAGGCGCGCCGAACGCAATGGCAATCTGCTCCTCCACCAGGTCCACGCCGTAACGGGCTTCGGTGATGCCATGCTCCACCTGAAGTCGTGTGTTGACCTCAATCATGTAGGGGGTCAGATCAGGCGTGACCAGAAATTCCACGGTGCAGAGCGAATAATAGCCGACCTTTTCCACCAGCTGACGGGCGTAGCCCTTCAATCTGGCCCGCAGTTCTTCAGTAAAAGCGGGCCAGGGCGAAGGGGTGATTTCGGCCAGCTTCTGGTTGTTGCGCTGAATGGTGCAGTCGCGTTCATCAAAGGTGAAGATATTGCCGTATTTATCGGCAATAACCTGAATCTCGATGTGGCGCACCTCAGGCAGAAATTTTTCCACATAAACCCTGGGATTGCCAAAGGAGGCCTGGGCCATGGTGGAGGCTTTCAGAAAAGCGTCTTCCAATTGGAACTCGTTGTGCACCTCAATGATGCCCTTGCCGCCGCCGCCGCCCTCAGCCTTGAGCATGATGGGGAAGCCGATTTCCTCAGCCACCCGCCGCGCCTCCGGGATGTCCACCGCACCTTCGGAGCCGGGCACAACCGGAATGTTCAATTGCTTGGCCAGGCGGCGCACCTGCACCTTGTTGCCCAACAGGTTCATGGCCTCGGCCGTGGAGCCGATGAAAACAATGCCCGCCTTTTCACACAGCCGGGGGAAAGCGTCATCTTCTGAAGCGAAACCCCAGCCGGGATGGATGCCCAGCACTCCCCGCTGTTTGGCCAGGGAAATAATGCGCTCCAGATCGAGATAGGCGCGCGGATCTTCGCCCAGAAGCATAAGTTCCTGTGCGGCCGCCGCGGCCGGAGCGGCTTTGTCGATATCGGTGGCGGTCATGATGGCGATGGCGTCGAAGCGCTCCTTGATGGAGCGGCAGATTCGTCTGCCACTGATACCCCGGTTGGCCACAAGGAGAGGTTGCCGTTTAAGCTGCTTCAATACGTCGTCAAATGTTTTCATGATAGACCCTTTAGGAGTTAGTACAGCCCCGGCGCCCGGCCTTAGTCAAAAACGGCACAAGGCAACCTGTTCGGCCGGAAGGCGGCCGACGGGATTTGGGCAGGCTGTGCCAAAATATGTTGTGCTGGTGGTTTTCGGAAGCGAACGCGCCCCGCCCCTTCCATCGGGCCGCGCTGCCGTTATAGTCATACAGAACGTTCAGAAAACGGCTCTGTCATTTAAGGGCGGTCTATTTTTAGCTGTGAGCTTCATCCAACAACACTGTGCCGGACCATAAACTAAACCGGCCCGACAGGTTGTCGAGAAGCAACTGACCATCCGGCCCCAGCCCGCTGATGCGGCCATGAAGCCCGGTTTCAGGCGCGGGAGGATCGGAAGCGGGCCGCTCCACCCGGACCTTCCGGCCGCGCCACAAAAGGAATTTCTCGGCCATGGAGGCCACTTCCCGCATGGTCACACCCTCAAATTTTTCATTATACAACAAAATCACCTGTTTTACCAGAGCGGACCACAGTTTTACCGGCCCTTCAGCATATGGCAGAGCTGAAGGGGGCGGAGCGCCCGGATCGCGTTCCAGCCGCCAGTCGCCTTCAGGTGGAGCGGTCAGATTGAAGCCCACTCCCGCGATTAAATCCCGGCCGCGCGATTCGATTAAAATGCCGCCGACTTTGCCGCCTTCAAAGATCAAGTCGTTGGACCACTTCAGCTCAAACTGCCAGCCGAAATCATTCAGAGCCTGAAGCAGGAAAAAAGCCAGGGCCAGGGAAGCGCCGGGGCCGTCAAAGGGAGGCCCGGCAGGGAGGCGCAGAGCGGCGTAGATATGCCCGGCCGGCGATTGCCACTGGCGGCCCATGCGGCCGCGCCCGGCCGTCTGGCTTTCCAGGAGCACCGAGCCCCAGACCGGCAGACGGCTTTCAGCCAGAAACTTCCAGGCCACGTCTATTGAGGAGGTGTCCCGGCCGCGGACATAAAGCGGCACGCTCCCCGGCGCATCAATTATCAGAGTTTGTTTTATGTGATTGTTCATATTCTTCTTGAGCAGCGGCTATTTTTGAGAGCAGAACCATAGTTTTGACACTGGCCAGATATTCGTATCTGTCCCGAGCGCCTTTTTTTGATACGGGACTCTCCCAGGCAGAAAGGACAACGGCCACACTGTTGCTCGTCTCATCTATGGCGATCAACTGGCCGAAAATGCCGTTGGCAGCGTAATCGCCGTCCGCGGTCACTACTTGCCACTGATAGCCATAGCCCTGCCCGGTCTGATCCGTCACCGCGTCTTTCAGCCAGTCCGGGCTGACAACCTGTTGGCCCCCGGCTTTTCCGCCCTCCAATATAAAGAGGCCGAAACGGGCGTAGTCACGCAGAGTCATGCTCAGGCAACAGCCGGCCAGTTCGCGGCCCTGACCATCCACAGCCCAGAAAGCGTCCTTTTCCATGCCAAAGGGTTTCCAGATTTTCTCTGACATATATTCAGCCAGATTCTTTCCAGTGGCCCGCATGGCTATTACACCCAAAAGATTTGTTTCGCCGGTTTTGTAAGAAAAATAAGTGCCCGGTTTGGCCTCTCTGGGCAGACGGGCCAGCTCCAGAAGAGGATCGCGCCCGGAATCACCCGCCCCCAGAGCCAGGCTGGCCGTGTCGGAATTCGGATCGGTATAGTCTTCATTCCACATAACGCCGGAAGTCATGGTCAGGAGGTGGCGCACGGTCACTCCGTCGTCATAGGCCGAGCCTTTCAGTTCAGGCACATATTTCACCACCGCGTCGTCGAGACTGGTGAGGCTGCCGTCGGCCAGGGCGGCCCCGATGAGGGTGGAGGTAATGGATTTAGCCACTGAAAAGGAAGTCCAGCGGTCTTCCGGGGTAAAGCCGTGGGCATACCTTTCCACCAGCACCTGGCCGTTGTTGATGAGTATGACTCCGACGATGTCGCCGGTCTTCATAAATTTTTCGGTGACTTTTTCCAGGGAATCTTTCAGCCTGGCCAGCTTGGGAGAGGTGGATTCCGGCAATTCGCGCACCTGACCTCCGGCGGCCACGGTATGGACGGGGGTGATTTTTTCAACGCTTTTAAAGCCCAGGAGCCGCTCTTCCCTATTCCAGGTGAAGACTTTATGTGGCGCGGGGCATTCGGGGCAGGAAACTGCGTCAGCCTGATGTGAGGCGGTCTCGGCCCGCGCGGCCACCGGCAATAAAAAAAGCGCCACGAACATGGCGCATAGAATCCTCTTCACAATTATCATATCGACTCCTAAAAACCCGGACAGCACGAGTCGCCTTATCACGGCGACTCGGCTTGATACTTTTCCCGGATTCAGCTAATGAGCCCCCGCCGCCCTTCAGGCGGCCAGCTCTTCCGCCAGAACGTTGATCATAGCCCACAGCCCGTCCAGGGGCATGTGGTAATGTGAATACGAATCGAAGGTGTAGGTGAGTTCGGCCGGAAACTCATCGTCTTCCGAGTGCAGCACACAGCCGACGGCAATATGCGGCAGCACCAGGCCCCGGCAGGCGAAGCCGGCGCCCTGGTTCTCAGGTTTGAAGCCCAGCGCTTCAGCTCTGGCCAGAAAGTCTTCCGGGGCGGCCCCGAATTTTTCAGTGACCGGCTCGGTCATCAGGGCGTGGGGTCCGGTGAAGAACATAGCTCCGCCGTTGAGTTCGCGGCTGGTGACCATTTTGCCCGAAAGGCCCAAATCCTGCGCTTTGGCCAGATAAGTCAAGAGGACCAGCCCCTTCTGGAAGCCGGCGGGTTTGTGGCCGGGCGGCGTTTCAATAGTGCGCGCCTTCAGGTCGACGATATAATTACCGTTCATAAACGGAACAATAAAGCCCCGGCCATCTTCGAAGCGCACGCCGGAGTTACGGACGACAACAGCGGGTTCGACGGCCAGGGCATCCTCCCAAAGAGTGGGAGCGACATCGGCCACGGACCGGAAGAGCTTCACGTCTTCCGGCCGGGCGGGGTTGTTTGGAAGATTATCAGCCACAGCAGGAGCAGCCGCCGCAGTCCGGCGCCTGGGCCGGGACAGATTTTTCGCTGTCAACGATGAAGCCGGAATTGCGGCCGTCGTCTTTGAAATCAATAACCACTTTGCCGACCTGATCGAAAAGATCCTGGCTCATGAACAGTTCAAGGTCACCGGCCTGGACTTTTATATCGCCGTCTTCGGGCTGATCAAGGGTGAGGGCGATCTGGTCGCCGCCGCCGCTGCAGCCGCAGGAGGGCAGATAGACGCGGACCTTGGGTTCAACTTTATTTTCAGCCAGATAAGAAGTGAGTTTTTCCTGGGCAACGGGAGTTATGCTGATCATGTGATCTCCTTAAAATATAAAGATATGGAAAAAGGCGTTTGAGTCGAAACATTTCCGATACACTGCCTCCCCTAATAATAATACCTCCGCAAGCTCAGGTCAAGGAGGGAGGCCTGCGGCCGGCTGATTTGGAGAAGATTCGGGCCAAGTCCTTTATCGCGCGGCCCTCCGGGCCGCATCCCATTAAATCCACCAGATTGCCAGAATATACCGAACTAAGATATAATTACAAAATTAAAAATCATCAGGCAAAACTCTATAAGCATAAAAAGAGGTCCCTCCTTATGATGCAAATGATGACTCCCCAGAAAGGTAACTTCCAAATGAGCAACTCGAAGAAAGACATTATCATCTTTAACCCTACGCCAAATGAATTCGAAGCAGTGAAACGTCACGTTGGCGCGGCCTCTTTCAGAAATATCAATCCCACGGTTATAGAATCCGGCATGGGCAAAATAAACGCGGCTTTTCAAATGGCCGCCGAGGTGTTGCCCCGCGTTGAAGGCGGTAAAAAACCGGCCGTCGTTATCGGCGCCGGTACTTCCGGCTCTCTAAACATGAAACTCACCGGCGGCGATATGATTGTCTCCAACGCGGCCATAATTGCCGACTGGCGTATGGAAGATGATTTCAACCGTCATTGCGCCGCCTATGGCGACATCAATTTCCGGGCGGTCGAACCCTCCCTGGCGGAAGAAATGACCATTGCCTGCACCGATCCAATTGTAACGACACTCCTGGACAGGCTGGAAAACCGCGGCTTCAAACGCGGACGGATGCTGACCTCCGATACCTTCGTGGCCGGGATTAACAACAAATTGCGCCTTGGCCATGAGTTTGGCTGCCTGGCCTGCGATATGGAATCAGCCGCTTTTGGCTATACGGCCTCAAAACGCCTTGACGGCATCCCCTGGTTCAATCTCAGGGTAGTGGCCGACACTATTGACGAATCACTCTCAGACTATGTTAACATGGAAATCGATATGGTCGAAATACTGGGCGGAAAAACAGTCGAGGCCCTGACAATCCTGGATGAATTGCTGGCCTGAAACCAGGGGCTTTTCCCAAACGGAGACTAAAAATGAAAAAAATCATTTTAACGCTGGCAGCAGTGCTCATTATGTCCACTCCGGGAATGGCCGGAGCCGGCCCTCTCAGGCCTGATCCCATTGAACTGAACATCAAAAATATTGAACAGGAAACTAACTACTGGTGCTGGGCCTCACTGATTCAGCAGCTGGTGGTCTATCATTCAGTGGGCCGCCCGCCCGCACAGTGCGACATGGTCAGTCTGGCCACCGGCAACAACCTGGGCCGCGTGGTGGATTGCTGCCAGAATCGGGACGCCGAAGAATGCCACCGCACCGGAAATCTGGTGGAAGTAATGGAACTGGTCACCCGCTACGGCGGACGCGCCAGCGTTATTCCCATACCCAATGAACCGGAGGAAATCTACAACCTCCTGGCCTCCGGGCAGGCCTTGATCGTCGGTTTCCAAATGACCCCGGAGCTGAATCACGCTTACCTGATCAAAGGCATATCCTGGGTTCCAACTGATGACGGCAATGATCAAGCCATACTCCTCATCAATGATCCGGCCTATCCCGGCTCACAGTCAATTCCTTTTGACAAGGCCCAGCCCACCTGGATCACCGCCATTGCCGCCGATTAATTTTTCACACAGCTTTTACGAAAAAGCCGCCGGGTCGCCCCGACGGCTTTTTCACTTGCCGCTGGATGGTTAGACAGCGGCAAGCACACCATCAGTCCAGCTCTTTATCTCGTCCCTGGCATCGCCGGGGTCGCCGTTAATTTTCAGCTTGCCGCCAACCACCTTCGAACCAAGCTTTTCCAATTTTTCGGTAATGGCGTCCACCGCACCGCAGAAATAGGTATAATCATCATCACCACAGCCGAAGACTGCCGTCTTGACGCCATTGGCCCCAATGCTGTCAAAGGCTTCAAACAGGGGCACAAAGTCCTCCTGAAGTTCGATTTCATCCTGCCCCCAAGTGGAGCATCCGAAAACCACCAGATCATGTCCCTGGCACAGGCCGTCAGCCGTCACCGAACCGGCCCCCTTCACCGCCACCGTATGGCCGGCCCCCTTCATCTGCTTGGCGATTTCTTCAGCCACCCATTCAGTGTTGCCAGTCGTCGATCCATAAACCATCAATACATCAGCCATGATTTCACCTCTATAGCCGGAACACCGCCGGCGGTTTTTTACGCGGCCTATGGCCATTATAATATTGCGGGTGCGCAAGCCTTATTTCACACAGAATGCCAGGTATAAAGTACCCGACGGGTCACAGTCCGGGCCAGGATTCCGGACTGCGACGCCTCGGGCCAGGGGAGGTTGCCAAACACATGGGCAGCGGAGTTGAGTGGGAGGTCTTGCCCGCCGTGGTGTCTGACCTGAAGAGAGCTTACTACAAATGAGTCTCAATTGCAATAATATTTTTCCATTTTCTTCATTATTGTCATCAGCACCTTTTTAAAGTATTATAAGTCTTCTAGATTTGCCGGTAAATCCGCCTTTTCTAAATGCTCAAACACTTGAAATAACGGTTTGGCCAAGGCCAGCCCCAAGAATAAAAAACGGGAGCGAGGAAATAATGAGCGGCTTGAAGATTGATAAAGTTGGCCTGGAAATCGTGAAATATCTTCAATCCGGCCGTCGCTCCTTCAAAGAAATAGGCCAGTCCATGGGGCTGAGCGAGGCCACCATCAGATCGAAAGTAACCAAAATGATCCAGGATGGCCTGATTGATATCAAAGCCCTGGTTTCAACCAAGGATATGGAAGTCGGCTATCAGACGGCCTACATCGGCGTGCGGCTGAAATCGCCGGCCATGAAAAAAATCGCCGAGGCCCTGGGTGAACTGCCCGGCGTAATATCCGTGGCCATGGTCACCGGCCGCTATGACCTGATTCTGACGGTGATGCTGACGCCTGACATCGGGCTGATTGATTTCTTCAACATCATGCTGGCGCAGTATTCAGACAGCATAAGATCGAATGAAACATTTCTGGTCTATGAAAACGTCAATTTAAAAACGCCCTACCCTTACTGACCATTTCAACATAAAAAAAGAGACGGAGCCTCAAGGTAAAAGGCTCCGTCTCTTTTTTATGTACTTATAAGGAACAAATTCTTTGAACGCCGCTTCGCGGCCGTTACTCTCCATTCAGACGGGCCGCTGCCTCGGCGTTGGCAGCGGGCCCTGCCCGCTGTTTCTTTACCGGCCGCCGCCCTGCTCCGGCTGGCTTACTTCCTGCCGCCAGCCCTGGTTTTCAGTGGAAATGGCTTCAATATAACGCCGCCCCAGCACTTTCAGCTTACCCGGAGTGTCATAAGGACCAACGCCTATGCCATACATAAGCTTCTCTTTTTTCAAAGTCTCCAGGGTATCGCGATAGATGAACCATTTCTCCTTATACTTCATCAGATTGCGCACCCCCTCCAGAAAGACCAGAAAGGCGGAGATTAGAATAATTATGTATTTGTTGCTTTCGAAATCAAAGGCCGTAATCACTGGAATGGAGCCGGTAATAAGCAGCATCATCAGCTGAGTGACAGTATCAGCCTTTTTATAGAGACGGCATTTCTTGCCATACCAGGACATCTGCCCCTTAATTTCATCCAGGATGACCGCCTCTTTGGCGGCCAGCTCTTCAGCGGTTTCAGCGTCGCTCCCGCTGGCGGCGGGCTCATCGAAAATATGGGCCAGACCGGCTGAGGGCAGCCGGGATTCGTCCATAAAAATATTCGGAATGCCCGGCATAGGCTCCGGGTCATATGCCTCTGAATCCATCACAGCCGCGCTTGCCAGCCTGGCCATAGGGATATGGCCAAGTTCAAAATCTTCGTCAAATCCGGCTGATTCAGGCCACAGCACTGATGCGGGCAGGCCACTGGAAAAGAACGGCTCATTTTCATTACGGTGCGCATCCACTATAAACCCGCCGACCGACTCCGCAAAATCACCGGGTTCTCCCGTCATATCGAAAGGTGAAGGCGCGTGGTGCTCATCATCCTCATAAAAGTCGGCTGGCTCATCATTATAAGGCTCGATAAGTTCGTCTGCGCCGACATTGCCGCTAAAGCCAGTGACGGAAAAATCCGGTATGACCGGCGACGAAAACACATCGTCAGTCAATACCGCCCCCCCGCCAAACTGTTCATCCTGCTCAAGTTTAATAAAATCATCTGCCATGGGAACACTCCGAACTTTAACGGGCAGGCTGCCAAGCCGCCCGGCGCAGCCAGCCTTTGAGGAACTTGGCCTGCCCGGGACGGCGGGCCACGATGCCGCGGTAATAGGCTTCCTGCCGTCCGCAAAACAGATTTAGAAAAGGCCCTTCACGAGAAGGATCCGCAAAGACCGAAGCGGCGGCGGCTCTGGTGCCGGCGCCGATGATTCCATCGACCGACAAACGCGGCCCGGCCGGGTTCAGAGCGTTAAGGGATTCCTGCAAAAATTTCACCACTGGCTTGTGTCCCATATTGATGGCGGTATCAAAGAGTTTGGCCATAACCCGCCCCGGCAGGGCCAGGCCCTCAAACGGCCGCCAGAAATTCTGCCGGTAAAAATCGGCTACCAGGGCGGCCATATTCGGGTCATTCAAAAAATACTGGTCAATAGCCTTGGCGGTGACCATTCCCGCTTTCTTGACTCCGTCGATCAAGGACCAGCCGGGCCAGGAGCCCCATATATTGCGGGCAATGCCTCTGAATGTTTCACCGCCCCGGTCTCCTTTCACGTTGGCATAACCGCCTTCAAAGGTGAGGGTGTGTGCCAGGGCGGCGGTGAAAGCGGATTCCGCCGCTGAAGATATGTGCGGAGCGGGCCGGCGGCAGCCGCTGAGGCGGCATAATCGTGCGCCAACTGAACGCTGATAGATGAGGCCTCGGCGGCGAATGAGGCGGCGGTCCGCGCCAGGTCAGCATTGCGGGCGGAGGCCCCCACGGCTTCAGCTTCCGACATGGTGGAAAGGTGTATGAAATAATCAGGGAAACCGGCCAGCGGCAGCCAGTGGATGGTCAAATCATGCGGACCGCGCCTGATGATATGGGCCTGGGCTGATTGCCCGGCCAGGAGCCGCTCGGCCAGACAGCCCTGATGGCTCTCCGGGTGGCCATAGCTGGAACACAGCCGCCCTTCGGCCCGGCCCTCCCGGCGGCCGGCCTCATTGAGCCGGACAATCTGACGGCTGCGATGAATGAGCATAACCGGCTCAGGAAATAGGCTCCACATGAGGTCAAAAGCGGCAATGAGCAGAGGGCTGTGCGCCGGAGCCGCCCCGTGCCCGGAGGCCTGGCGGTCAGGCGAGAGGCCCGGACGTGCTCCTGGAGGAAAAAAACCGGCCATGAAAACCATCCTTTCACCGGCACACGGTCAACCCGCCCGAAACAGGCGGTCACCAGTGCGTATCAGTGCACAGTTAAATCTTTTTTCAGGCCCGCCCCTGGAGGGTCATTTCCAGCATGACAGCCCTTTTGGCCATATCGGCCGAAACTTCAAACAGGCCATTTCTCAATGCCCACAGGGCCAGACGCAGGGCAATGTTGGTAATCTGGCCGCCAGACAGTTCAAAATCAGGCAGGAGCGCCAATGCTTCATCGGTGGGGCGCAGTTTATCACCCAGGCAGGAGGCCCACAGGGCGGCCCGTTCACGGCGGCCGGGCATGGGGAAAAACACCCCGCAGTTGAAGCGCCTGGTGAAAGCTGAATCAATGTTATCCTGAAGGTTGGTGGCCATGATCACCAGGTTAGGAAAATTCTCCAGCCTCTGCAAAAGGTAGGCGGTCTGCTGATTGGCGTGCCGGTCATGGGCGTCTTCAACTTCAGTGCGTTTGTGGAAAAGCGCGTCCGCCTCGTCGAAAAATAAAATCCAATCGCGCCCCTCGGCTAAGCGAAAGAGTTGCTCGAGATTTTTTTCCGTTTCCCCAATATACTTGGACACAATCTGCGAAAGATCGACCCGGTAGACCGGGCGGCCGACTGTCTGGCCGATCAGCGCGGCGGTGAGGGTTTTGCCTGTGCCCGGCGGCCCGTAAAAAAGGGCCTTATAGCCCGGCCGAAGGTGTTTGCCCAGCCCCAGTTCACCGATAACGCGCCAGCCGTCGCTGACCCAGTAAAGGATATCGTCCAGCTGCCGCAGCACCGGCACCGGCAGAATCAGCTCATCCCACTGAAGCCCGGTCTCCAGGCGGTGGACGAAATCATAGCCGGTCGGCTCATATGGTTCCCCCAGGATGAGGAGCGAAAAAACCTCCTCATCCAGAATCAGCGGAGCCGAAAGCCTTGGCTCGCCCGGCGGGCAGGAGCCCAGACGCAGCAATCCGCCGCGAATCAGGCGGCCGTCTTTTTCTGAAAAGAGGCTGAACGCTTCAACCTGCCCGGTAAACCGGCTGCCGCCGACAACGGCCAGAGCCGTCTGAACCGTGGGCAGAAAGCCGTTGAAAGAGGCGCTTTTGTGCCCGCCGAAAATTCTGGCCCCATTGTCATCCAAAAGAATGCCATTGAGAAAATCAGGTTTGACATGGGGCAGAAGGGCCAGAATCAAGACCAGCCGTTCATTGACGCTGAGAGCGTGCCGCCGGGCCAAGTCGCCGTATGAGTCGCCATCGAGAAGGATGGGCGGCTCTTCCGGCTCCGGCTCACCATCATGAAGCCCAAGGGTGATAAGGCGATTGTTAATGACCCGGCCAAACCATTCCATATCGCGCCCAAGCCCGTTTATGCGTGATGACTTAATCATTCCAGATTACCTGCATGGGTCGCTCCATCCACGGCGTTTGGATTATGGACAGAACCCAGGGCAGAGTATCCAGGAGCAGGTCATGGGGGCGCCGCTCCACTTCCAGCCTTGGGTAATCGGTGAGATACAGTATCCCGTCTCTCTGTAAAAAATGTTTAACCAGCCCGCCGGGCGTGGCCTGCGACAAACCCTGCCACTGACTGATGACCGCCCTGAGGAGGTTTTTCACTTCAAACATGGCCTTCAGATCCTTGAAAGAATCCGCGCTCAAAGCCTCAGTCAGTGGCCAACCGCAGAGAAGTTTATTGAGCGCCAGATCACCCTCCGCCATTTCCGGCTGATCGGGCCTGACGATAAGCTGAGCAATGGCCACAGCGCGTTGCCTCTGCGAAGTTCCGTCAAAACTGTTCCCCTCGCTTTCACTCAAAAGGCCCAAACGCCGGAAAAAATGAGGCAGAAAGGGCGCCGTCAGCACCAGCCCGGCATTGCTGACGAAAATTTTCTTTTCCCTGGCCGCCTCGTCAACCTTTTCAATAACGACCGGCGAACCCTCATCCGCCTCAAAAAATTCAATGGGACTCTCACTCATTTTCACTCCGCTTTTCAGAGCGGCCAGACGATTTAATCCAGCCTGGTTGCGGGCCAAAAGAGACCGCAGCCGCCGCCCGGTGGCCGGATCGGCAAAAATCATTTCCAGCCCATCCCGCCATTCTTCAGTCGAAAAATTACCGGCGTTCCAGGGGGTGATGCCCGTGAGCAGGTATTCCCGCAAAATTGTCCAAAACCATTCCAGCCTTTGCTCATCAGCCGTTTTTAAACGTTCAGGCAGGGCTGTGAGGCTGGAAGCAATGCTTCGCCGCAGTTCCGTTTCGAGTTCACCGAAATGAATTGAGCCCAGATCGATTTCCAGCCTGTCAATTAAGCGGGGCTGTCCGTTATCGATATCATTCATGGCGTCATCCAAAAGACGCGGAGCCAGCCGCCGCACTTCATCCATGACCATATCGGCCCAATGCGCGGCCGTGGTCCGGGCCTGGCCCAAACCGACCGCCCCACCTTGAAGCAGACAGTTTATTTTCAGGGTTCCAACTTTATGAGGGCCCGGTTTGATCATCTTTAAATCACTTCGCCCCGGTCGCGGGATTTTTCCAGCATTGTCAAAAAATTTAAGAGATCAAGACGGCGGTGACTGCCTCCGATATGGCCGGAAGCGCCAAGATCGTGAACTATGGCCTCATATTCCTTTATTTCCTCCGAATTGAGGAAGAAAGTGCGGGGGAGCACATGGGCGGGAACCTCACGCCGGATTGACCGCACCAGCCAATCCCGCCAGCGAAGCGGCACGGCCGCTTCATCAGCCAGCACGGCAACCTCAAACGGACGCTCCGCTTCCAGTTCCAGATACTCAACTACCCTGATCCAGACCGGCAGAAGAGACGAAGCCCACTCGACGGTATCCTCAATCGCCCCAAACATAGAGTTCCCCGGATATTGGCCGTCCCCTTCAACATGCTCCCGGCCCGGCAATTCCGCCAGCCAGCCCACATGCACAACCTCCGGCCCCGCCCGGTATTCCGACGGATTGGCGGCCAGCCGTAATGCCAGGCGGGCCAAGCCTTCGGCTTCTTCCGGGCTGGCCGACATGTGCCGCACAATCAGCCGCAAACGCCCTTCAGCATCCCGAATGTAGCAGCGATATTCATCATGGCCGCTGATTCTGTTGGCCGACTTCCGCATATCGAAATAAAACTGATCCGGGCGCGGGTCGCTGGTCTGAAAGGGCAGCATCAGAAGGCCCAGCCGCGATTCCAGCGGCGAATCAGGGCCGGCCGAAACGAACTGGCCGCCGGGGCGGGAGTGGCTCTCCAGGCGGCGGCCGTTAAGGTCAGGCAGACGGCGCAGCCAGGCGGCCAGAAGATAATCGTACCATTGATGAATGGTCATGCCGTCCACTTCAGCCGCGCCGGTAATCTGAGCGGGGCCGAACCAGGGTTCCTCGCCCTGAAGGGCGGCCAGATAAGTCAGAATATTGCGGTCACGGCCAGAGCGGTGCAGAAGTTCGTCAAACTTATGCTGAAAGGCTAAAGGGTCGGTCAGTTTATCCAGAAGCGGATTTTCTCCGGCCGATTCCATATCGGCCGCCAGATGAATCAGCGGCTGGAACAGTTGGTCAGGCCGGGTCATAAGTGATTCGGTATCGCGCAGAATTTCCTCAAACAGAAACAGAAGCCCCTGGAACTGGAGGGACTCGGCCCGGCCGTCGGCAGCCGACTGGCCCGAGAGGCCGGCATCGCGGTCATCAAGCTGATAGAAAGCGGGGAACTGACGATGAAGAAAATCATTCTTCACAATAGCGGCCGGGGTTTCATCATTCACCGCCGTCTGAGGTTCAGGCGGAAACCATTTTGGCCACAATTTTTCCAAAATCTCGCGATCGGCCAGAAAGGCGGCCATTTCCAATTCAGAGGCTGAAAGCTCATGCTGCTCCGGGCCGGGGTTAACTACTATGCGCCAAAGAGTTATTTGAAAACCGTCGCATCCTTCCGCCGCCTCCAGTCTGTCATGCCCGGCCCTCAGCCAGTCGGCCGATTGCGCCTCACCGGTCCGATTCAGGCGCAGTCCGCTGATCTCAATGCCTGGCACTATCACGGCGGCCGAGAGGCTGTTGTACATATCGGCCGCGCCCACCGAACGCCTGGGGCCCTCGACGGGCCTCAAATAAGCGGCGGCGGCCGGAATCAGCCTGGCCAGAAAGCGGATGACAAAATCAATTGCCGACCGTGAGGCGGCCCGGGGTTCCGCTGTAGTTATATTCAGACTGACAGCAATATCAGTAAAAGCTACAGCCCTCACCGGGAGGACCGGCTGTCCCAGCCCTCTGTGAGAGGACGTCAAAGCTTCCAATTCCCGCCTGACCACCTGAGCCGGGCGGCCCTGGTATTTTTCAAAATCTTTCATCTGGAGCGGCAGGGAACCGGTGGGCACCGGCAGAGCCGGAGCGAACTCAAATACCAGCCGGGGGCCTCCCTCATCCGGCAGAATCCAGGCGGCGGCGATTCCCGGCACCTTTTCAGCCGCTGAGCACAGATCACGCCTGACGGCCGGGCGCGTTTGGAAATCTTTCTTTTCAAGCGATTCCAGCTCCTGGTGGAAAACCAGAGAATCTTCCGCTTGAGGGTTCGGCCGCCACCGGCGGAGACCGCCAACTGATTTGAAGAGCCCTGGCGAATCGATGATCTTCTGGTAATTTTCATCAGCCAGAGCCACGGCATTGGCCAGAAGCTGGAGCGTAGTCAGGCCCGGATCGTGCTGAGCATCCAGCCGCCACTTGCGTCCGCTGTAAAAAGCGGCCAGCTTTTTGGCCTCGGCCAGTATCTCTTCATATTTTTCAGCAATATGTCTGGTCATAATCTCTCCACCGATTTGACGGTGATTGACAATTCAGCCGGATATAACAAAACTGATTCATCCAGGGGTTCAATAATCAGCTCCCGCCCGTTCACTGTTTCATAAAAATCCTGATTCATGTCCTCCCGACGCGCACTGACTGTCGCCTGTTCAGGGCAGGTTGATAGCGCTCCGGCAGAAACATCCGGGCCGGACGATTTTTGAAAACTACCGATATCCGCCAGCCAAGTCAGTCCGCGCAGTTGGCTGAGAAGCCGCCCGGCGTCGAAAGCCCGGCCGAAAACAGCCCTTTCCGGCCGGTAAGCCCAGGGAGCCACAGCCTCCTCCGCCAGACGGATAACTTCTTCCTTTGCTTCCACCGGATTTTTCCAATCAGAACATCTGATTTCCATGGCCAGCTTCACTCGTTGGAAACGCGGCGGCAGGACATGTATCTCCGAGTATGGTGAGGAGTTGCTTTTAATAAACCGCTCCACCTGTTTGATCAGTTCCGGCTCAGGATAGCATGGGCAGGCCCCGCTAAGAGTAAAAGTGCCGTCAGAGAAAATTTTAGCGTCTTCGCGGGGCGCGAAAACTACCAGGGCCACTGAACCGGGGGCCTCATCAAGGCGGCGGCCGCGACAGGGCAGACACAGAACCGACAGCACCTCAGGAAATTCACGCAGCACCAGCCGTTCATAATCTTTGGGCAAAATGGCCTGTCCGCGATGAGAAAGCTCTTCGCCCCAATTTTGCCACAGCGCGGCCGCACTGCTCGAAGCCCCGCCGGGACGGCCGCCGATGGACGGATAGGGCTGGACAACCTCAATTTCCGGCCCGCCGGGTCCGCCGGGCACGAACTGCTCGACTGATTCGGCCGGCAGCGGATAGGGGCGTTCATCACCAGTCCCACCCGAACGGCCTGAAGCCCAGACGGCATTGAGATCCACGCCGTTCAACATAATCTCATCATCGCCGCTCCACAACAAGGTTATCTGAAAACCAGCCTCACCATCTGGAAGCGGACAACAGACGGAAGGGGAAAGGCGGAGCAAGATAAGCCCGCTTTGAGTCAGCCCGGATGTATCATCGCGGATGATTTCCGCTCCGCGAGCGGACAGGGTCCGGGGGGACGGTATTTCCATGATATTGTTCAATTTGAAATAAATAGAAAGCGGCCGTGGAGAATCCGGTGTTTTATCGAAGTGAAGCATCAGGCCATTTTGTGAAAAAGCGGCCCACAGGCCTTCCGGCGGCAGCTGGGCCGCCGCCTCCGGGTGATCGGCCAGCCAGACTTGCACGGAAGCCGGAGGGGTAAGCTCCGCCTGATACTCTATGGTCATCCCGTTCCAGAGCGGCACATAGGGGGGGTTCAGGGCCTTGAGCATTCGTTCAGATTCAGTCTCGACCGGCCCATGATTCTCCCGGCGCTCCCGCTCTGCGTCCCGATTGAGGCCGGCCAGCACCTGATGATATTCATCGTGGCCAAAGGGCGTGACGGAGGAGCCGTTATACCTCAAAGTCAGGCGCATTGCGCTGATATCACCGTTTTCCGTCGGCTTAAAATTAATGGCATTGGTTGACCGGCCAATGATCTCCGATTTCGTTCCGGCCGCAGCCGGGAAACCCTCCCGGCCCAGTGACGAAGGTTCGAGAAAAGCCGCGCTGATTGAGGTATATTTAGAATAAGCTCGATAATACTCCCTGAAACTATCAGGAGCCTGCCACTGCCATTTCAAACGGGTGGAGAGAATTTTTTTGCCCGAAAACTCCGGCACCTTAAAGGTGACCGAATCCCCAGCCCTGGGACGCGGACCAAAAATCTCCACCTGGGCCTCATCATTGTTGGGCAGATTAAAACCGCCGGTGTTGACTGAAAAATCACGCAGCCCCGTAACCTCAACCAGTACACGGCAATTGTCAACCCCAAGGCTTGAAACAGCCCGCCAGAAATCACCCGGCAGGCGGCCGCTTTCATCGCCGGGAGAAAGGCGCATGACCGGAAAGCCGGAAGCCAGGCCATGAGTTTCAGCCGTTGGTGCGGTAATGGCCGGCTGAACCTCGCTGATGGTGATGTTAAAACGCAGGTGCCTGTCATCAACCACAGCAACGAATGAATCGGGAGCAAGCCAGCTTTCCGGCGAACTGAAGCTGATTCCGATAACGGACGCTCCGTCTGATTCAGACAATACTCTTTTCAGCGCTGATTCCTGATCGTCGTCAAGGACGGTCGGAAAGGTTATGCTGATTTTCCGCAGTCCGCCCGATAGCTCCAGACCGGGCAGAGGGATAAGGGTTTGCACAACACCGGCCTCACCGCCGCACGCGGTATGAAGCGGCAGAGGGGAAACCTCTCCGTCTCCGAACCCGGCCCAGGGCCTCAGCCGATAAAAAGGGCCGCTGGCAACAGCCGGCTCGATAACGGACACGCCAAAGAGATTCAGATCACTGACCGATACAGCCTCTTCCGTCTCATAAACCAGTGAGGGAATTTTTTCCGATGCAAATATACTTTTGGCCGGAAGCCTGAAGAAAGCATCTTCTTCAACCGGTTTCAGGGACAGCAGAACCCGATCCGGTTCATCCGGTTCAGGCGAGAAACCCATTTTCTTATAAAAGTGGGCCACATGGCGTTCCGGCAGATGGTTGGGCGTTTTCAACAGCTGTTGATGCATCTGAAGGAAAGTCATCAAAAGTCCGATGTGGGGGGCCAAATTCCCGTCAGGTTCATTGACGTAATAATCAAAAATCGTCTCGGCCTTGGCCAGAAGAAGACTTCGCCTGAGACCCAGCCCCAGCGCCGCGTCCCGCCGCCAGGTTTTATCAGGAGAGAGCGGCGCGGCCGAATCAGATCCGGTCGGCCATAGCGCCAGCGGCGGCAGGGTGCAGGGCCAGCCGGACTTTTCCAAAATCGCCGCCCAGCCGTCCTGCCATTGAAGTTCTTCATCGAAAGCTCTGAATTTTTCCCGGCAGTCGGAATTTTCCTCCAAACCTTCATCGCCTGGCGGGCTGGATACGGCCATAAGATTTTCGATATTCGCCAGATTTGGCCTCTCCGCCGCTTCTTCCAAAATGGCGGCTGCCGCCACCGGCGGGGCCAGGCGCAGCAGGTCTCCCCAGGTTCCAAATGGTTTCGATACTTCAAAGAAATTTATCAGATCACCCAGAATCAGACAATGGGCCATCATAGCGCGGAGGCCGCGCGGGTCCACAGCCGGAAGGTCAGGCCGGAAGCGCCCCTCAGCACTAATGGCCGTAAGGCCCGGCAGATTCCTATCAGCGCGATTGAGTCCCTGATGTTTCCAGATTGTCATTGTTCCTCCAGTCCCGCTGCTGTTATTATACAAATCTTCAAATATCCACTGACCCGCCGGAAGCCGGGGATTGTTTTTGTTCCGGCTCCAACTTGATCTGTGTACACTTTCCAGCCCTTAAAAAAGCCGACCAGGCAGCCGTCCTGGAGAAATGTTTTTGACCGGCTCCGGTGACTAAAGACCCCCGGAACCGGAGCCGGGCAAAAACATTTCTCCAGGACGGCGGTCATCCGCCACTCCGCATTTTTAAGAATTAGACAGTATCAATAAGGCTATATGTTCAGGCTTCGACATCATGATTCAGAACCAGCTTTCGTCCGCTGGCTTTCACCATGAGAAGCATCTCCACCGCCACCTTGCCGCCATAGGCTTCCGCCGAAACTTGAACTGATTCCAGCTCCACCCTTGGCTCGAAAACCGCCAGCACATCACCTAAGCGCTGGCGAAGATATTCCCTATTGAAAAGTGAATTGCTCTGGCCGTTGGCCGGTTCAAACATAAGATCGCCCCAGTCGAAGCCATAGTCCGGCACCAGAAACCTCTCCCCCGGTTTGGTGCTGAACAGCACCCGGACACTCTGAATTATGTCCGCCTCATCATCAATAAGATCCAGACCGCTGCCGGAGCGATGAAAGGACGGGGGGAATTTCCAGGCTCCGTTCATGGGCCTGTCCGTCAGTTAATTTTCACCAGCGTCCCCTTGACCGTGAGGACGCCGCTTGATGAAATTTCGCCCATGGCCTGACCGGCCGCCTTAAAACCCTTCTGGCCGCTCAACTCCACATCCAGCCCCTCGCCTTTGAGGTTCTGGGCGGCCTTAATTTTGATGTTCCCCTTGGCTTCAAGTGAAATATCCTTGCCGCTTTTTATGGTGACGCCGCCCTTGTCCAGGGTCAGTGAATTATTGTTCTTGTCCTTAATCTCAATCGACGCGGCCTTGTCGTCGATGACCAGGCTCTGTTCGCCGGGGGTCTGAATGGCCACGCTTTTATTATCTTCGTTCAGAAGTATTGATATTCCGCTTTTGGTGATCAAGCCCTTGACCGAATTCTTTTCATCAGCCGCTTTCAGCTTGTCCGGGGCTGGACCGGCTTTGGAAAACAGTCCTCCGATAACCACCGGCGCGGCCGGATCGCCGCCCAGAAAACCGGCCAGCACTTCATCATCTTTCTCCGGCCGGAAAACGATGGCGTGCCCATCACCGGCATATGGGCTGAGCAAGCGCGCCCAAACGCCCTCCCCTTCTTTATGCATCAAAGGGATGTGGATCTTCAGACGTTCCCCCTTGTCGGGATCTTCGGATAATTTGAGAACCTTGGCCGGATACAAACCAATGGCCGCCGTGCGTTCGCCGGTCCAGGGACCGCTTCCGTCTGAGCCGCCACGGCTGAACTCTTCCAGAAAATCATAGCCGAATTGAAAATCATGACGGCATTCACCCGCCTTGATCTCCAGACGGCTGGCCCGCACCACAGCCTGCCCATCGATTCCGGCCAGGCATTTTTTTATTTCCACCAACTGGCCCGGCTCGGCCGCGAACAGACCGGCCAGACATATCCGGCCGCAGATAAAGCCCTGGCGCAGCCGCCACAAAAGCCCTTTGCCCATAGCTTCCATTTCCGCGTCTTCCAAGGCGTGGGGCACCAATATTTCCTGGGTCGCCTCACCCGTGCCCTTGAGGTTGCCCGGAAAGGTGGGGGCGGCCGACTTGGCTTCTTTATTTTTTACTTTCTGCCCGGCCTCATCCCAAGCCAGGACACTGACGGAATTGAACCAGGCCCGGCTGTCGCCGGCGATTTCCACTTCCAGGACAGGCTGGGCTGAAACATCGATCTCCACGGGTGAAGCGGAGCCAAGCTCATCAAGCTCAAGCGCGGTCAGTTGGCCGGCCTTCACGTTTGGAATCAGGCTGTTGGCCCTCAGCCGGGACAGAATGAAATCCCAATCGCTGATCGAGATCTGCTGAAACTGTTTGTGCGCGGGCGCGGTCGAAGGGATGTCGCCGCTCAGGCCACTTTCGGAAATAATGGCCGAACAGATTTCGTCGTCGGATTTTTCCAAAAAAAGCCGCGTCTTCCGGCCCAGAGTCAGGAGGTGGAATTTATCTCTGGCTTCCAGCCTCAAGTATCTGGCCCCTCCGCTAATAAACAGGCCTACCGATACCAATACCCCTTTGAAATAAGGTTTCAGCTTGCCATCATAACCAGCCTGAAACTCCACCTCATCGCCAGGTTTAAGGGCCGGGGCTCCATCATCCTGCTCCAGGCTGGCCCGCAGAAAAGGAATGCGCCCCAGTTCATGCACAACCGTGACCCCGAGCACATAGCGGCTGAAATCTTTTCCGCCGACGGCCAGACTAATATCCGGGAGATGATTTTCAGTCATGGGGCGCTCCTTTCATCATCAGGCGGCCTTTGGCGGAAAGACGCTGCCAAAGGAAACCGTCAGGCTGGCCCTTAAAGCTTTGCCGTTGCGATCCGACATTTTGACATCGATCTTCACTCTCTTGACAATAGCCCGCTGGCACAGACTGCCCCAGACCAGGCGGCAAAACGGCGGCTGCGGCTTGCGTGAACCGTCGCGGTTCAGGATAGTGGCGATGGTCATAAATTTCCATATTTCATCGGTCACATCCAGACAGTCGCGTCCCAGGGCGGCCGCACCCACGCCGGTGCCGTCGATCAGGAAAGTCATGTCGAAATCAGTGTCCGATATGCCCGCGAGCGACGCGCGAGTGGTGCCGCCGCCCACCACCTCCATCTGGCTAAGTTCATATTGCCAGCTGAGGCTGTAAGTTTCCGGGTTGAAAAGAACGGCGTACGATCCGCTCTTTTTGGTAAAAGCGTCGTCATCATAAATCTCTATCACCATCTTGCTGACGGTGGAAGTGTTCTCGGCCATATTCAGGCCTCTTTCCTGTCCTTCAGCATGATCATAACGGCTCGGGCGCAGTCGTCAATCAACCGGCGCCTTTCATCATCAGGTAATGACTTGCGGGCCGCCGGTGTTTTTCCGCCGCTTCTGGAAACCGTCCCCTCTTCGGCCGCCAAGGTCAGGCTGATGCATATTTCGCGTATTTCCACGGGCATTGTCACAACCTCCATAAACCACGGGGCGGCTTACGGCAGCCGCCTTAAATGGGCATAGGCCAGGGTGAGTGTTTCGATGACTATCTGATCTTCCCGCGCGTTCAAACTGCCCAGCGACCAGCTTTTCGGCCAGGCCTGATAGGCCTGCCAACTCATCAGGGGATTGCCGTCTTCATTGAGAAGACTGACGGTCACCAGAAGAGGCTCGAAGGTGAAATCCTCAAGCGCGTCGCGCACCCATAATTCCAGATTGGAATCGACGGTCAGTCCACGCTTGAGGGTAAGGCTGGGAGCCGCCAGACGCTTGGGCAGTTGATAGGCGTAAACGTATTCCCCGCCCTCCACAACTGTTTCCGTCTCCAGCTTCATCTCCAGCCCGGAGACTTCCATAAAGCCCATGTCAAAGGAGCCGCTTGAACCGGAGAAGGTCACGTTGAACCGGAAACCCGGAACGGGATAATCGACCTCAGCCATTGCCCCAACCGGAGCCTTGCGCCGATGCGGCAACACCGGCGCTCCAACAGCCAAGCCGGGGACTTTCACTGTGCCTTGCTGTCATTATTTGGCCTCGATTTTCATTTCCTCATAGGTCAGGGTAATAGATTCGACGGCCACTTCATTGGAATCGCCCTTGAAGGACGGGCCTTCGACCTTGATCGGCCAGGCTTTCAGAAGCGTCCAGACCATTTTCGGATTGCCGTCTTCATCCAGAAGGTTGACGGCAATATCCTTGCGCTCCATCTTGTTGTGGTTTTTGGTTATCCAGTCGAAAAATTTATTGTCGGAAGCGAAAATGCCTTTTTTCAGAACCACGTCAGTCACCTTGGGGCGGCCGGGCTGCTTCATTTCCCCATACTGGCGGCTGAGGCCGTCGCGATAGGGGATGACGTTATATTCAAGGGTAAGCCCGCTGACCTCGCTGAAACCGGCCGAAGCGCCGTCGATGGTCACTGAATAGCGGAACGATACCAGGGGATAAGGTGCGTTTTCAGCCATATCTTTTCTTCCTTGCTAATAAATCAGAAGTTCGGGTCAGCTCTGGTTCATTTTGTGGGTGAAGTTGAGGATGATGAATTCAGCCGGGCGCACCACGGCCATGCCGATGTTGATGATAAGCTTGCCCTCCAGAATGTCCTGCTCGGTCATGGTGCTGCCCAGCCCGACGTTGACAAAATAGGCCTCAGCCGGGGAAGCCCCCATGAGCGCTCCGTCTTTCCACTTTTGAAGCAGATAGTTATCGATCATGGCCTTGACTTTGGCCCAGAGGGTGGCGTCGTTTGGCTCGAAGACCGAAGAAGCCGTGGCCCGGCGGATGGACTCCTCCACCATGATGAAGAAGCGGCGAACCGGAATATAGCGCCACTCCAGGTTGTTGCCGTCCAGGGTGCGCGCGCCCCAGACCAGAAAACCCTTGCCCGGAAAGCTTCGGAGGGCGTTGATGGATTTTCCGCCCACGGTATCGACGTTGAGCGATTCCTGCGCGCCGTGGGTGATGTTCTGGGTCAGGCCCAGGGTGCTGCCCAGACTGACGTTGGCCGGGGCTTTCCACACGCCGCGGCTGCGGTCGGTGTCCGCGTAAAGACCGGCCATGGTCGCGCTGGGTGGCTGAACCTTCAAGGCGGTCTTCACGGCTGAATCAATGGCCCGATAGGCCGGGCTGCTGGTGCGCAGGGCGTCACAGAGGCGGCTGATGTTTTTTTCAATGCTGTGATAGAGGTCGTCGTTGATTATTTCCTGAACTATTTTCAGAAATTTTTGCATATTGGCCACATCAATGGCGGCAATGGCGGCTTTTATGCTTTGGGTGATATCACTGCCGGTGGTTTCATCATCTTCCAGTGCGTCATCCGGGCCGCTTTCCTTGGGGGCGGCCAGTTCCTTCAGCCGGGGCAGAAGGAAAGACAACTGATCACGGGTATGGCGCGACATGTCATGGGAAAGGAGATAATTTGCATCGGCCCCAATGTATTCCGATTCATCGCTTTCCGGCTCCAGGCCCATGAAGGACTTGAAAAGGGCGCTTAGGCCGGCCGCCACCACCCCCATGCCTCCGGCGGCGCTTTCACCGGCCACCCCGATGGCGTCCACCAGAAGGACATTTTCCATACCACTGGCATTGACCTTTTTCACCAGACCTTCTTTAACATTTTCAACAGCCCCCATAAGATTGACCCGGTCGGCAATGGCCGCGTTCAGGTTGCTGATAGTTTCCTTGGAGCCGGGGTCAAGAGTTTCCAGTTGCAGCGGCGGAAAAGAATCGCCCTCTTTTTTGGCGTTGACCAGATGGCTGCGGATATCCGCGAACGAAACAACGATGGCCGGAGTGGGATCGCAGATGATATAGGGCGTGTAGGCCGCGCCGTAACTGAGGTTCAGGATGCCCACCGAATCACGGAACTCCTGGCATGAGGCCCGCCACCTGTCCATATCGGGGGTGCTTCTCCAGTGGAGGAGGAGGTCGCCCTCTTTCACTGTCTCGCGGGTGTCCAGAATGGCGAAGCGGTTCTGGCGCTTGGCGCAGTGGCTCAGGGCGGCCTGCTGAACGCTGTAGAGCCCGCGTTCCAGAAAAACCGCTTCCGGGATGACCAGAAGGGTCACGTCGTCTACAGCTTCCAGGGCTTCAATAGCGGCCAGAAAGGGGGCTTTGTCGTATTCGCCGGTGAAATTGTCGCGGTAAGTGCCCAGCGACACCACAAAGCATTCGCCCCCGCCGTTGCTGAAATACATAAACATGGCCGCATGGAGAAGGAAGCGTTTTTTAAAATGGACTGATTCCACCTGAGCGAAGCGGCCCTGTTCATCGGTCTGAATGTTGATAGATTCAATCAGGCTGACCGGCTCACCGCTATCCGGGTCATTGCCTGACAGCGGCGGCGCGCCGCCGAAGCGATCCACAAAATCCTTGAATGAGGTGATCTTCTCCGGCACACCTTCAAGTATTCGGCCATCGTGACGCACCTTCTGCGTATAGCCGATGAAGGCCGGTATGGCCGATGGAACTTCCGCCACCACCCCGGGCAGAGTGGAAATTTCTCGGACATAGACGCCCGGAGTCATGTAATTGCTGGCCATTCATATCCTCCTTAGTTTTATGCGGGGTGTTAACCTTCCAATGATCCATGCGTAAGGCAAAGCCATAAGTAGCTTATTTCGCATGCAACCGAAAGCGTTGGCTACGGCGCTGGCCTCCTTTGCCCAACCCCCTCGTTTATGAAATCAGACCGAAACAGCCCAGATCCAGGCGGACCGTGGCTTTATACGCATTCAACTCATTATCCCAGGCCACCCCGTTCAAGCCGGGGGCGGGCAGATTTTCCATCAGCGGCACCACCATTTCTTTTTCCTCATCCAGAATCATTTCCAGATTGAGCCCGGCGGAAGGAGAGCGGGTCAGGCACTGGGGCGTTTCCGAAATGAAGACAGCCCGCTCTTTTTCATCAACCGCCAGCCGGTAGTGACATAGCCCGCCGGAGAGGCGCATCCGGCCGGATGGGCGGGGAGCGATTTCATATATCCAGAACAGGCGGCGCGGTTTTAAACCGATCATTATTTCCAAAGCCCGGCCCTCATCAGGCCGGCTGGCGGCCAGGCTCAGAACAGCCACCGGCGGCGGCCCAAAAACTTTCCCCTGATATTTTTTACGGGCCGCCGCCACCTCTTTACGCCTTTGAAGCGAATAGACGATTGTGGAAAGTCCGGCGGCCGGTCCTTGATCATCCGTCCCGGCCGCCATCAGTAAAAGCTCTTCATCAGGCCTGAAGACTGGCGCTTCGGTCGAACGCAGAAACCAGGGATCGGAACAAAAAAGATAAAACTCCAGCGGCCCGGAGGGCACTGATTTAATCTCCAATCCATCCTCACCCCAAAGGCTGAGACGACCCTCTCCAAAGCGAAGCTTTAAGCGGCTGGCGCCCAGAAATGATTCGGCCGCGGCTCCGGGCAGAAGGCTCCAGAGGCTGAAGTCGGTCAGCGGGTGGCTGATGACCGCCGCCAGATATTCACGGTAATCAGCCATGCCCGGCCTTTTTAAAACCAGTGTCAAACCCCTTCATTTCCGGGGCCTGGGTCTGATAAGTCTTGAACCTCAATGAGCGCAGCCGATAAAACATGAAGGGAATGGAATCGTCCATAAACGGATTCCAGGTTTGAAGCTGCTGTTCCAGCGGAAAAAAATACGGCTCGATATACAAAGGGTAAGCGGGCATTTTCAGCTCAGGAAAATCCGCCGGGTGGAGCGACAGATTTTCCTGAAAAGCGGCCAGCGAATTTGATAAATAGCTCAAACTGTCGGCGTAATCACTAAAAAAGGCATAGAGCATAAAAACAACGTTGGCGTCCAGACTGAAGCCTTTGCGGTCGCTTGAGAGATTATTTTCGCGCTCCAGGCCGATGAACATCATGCCCAGATAATTGCGCTGCCCCTCCACCCCCCGGCCGGGACAGGTGATATGGACAAGTTCCTCACCGTTGGGACGGGTGCCCAGACGGCGGCGGAGGGCGTTGCGGGCGGCTTTGAGAGCGGTCTGAATCATGTGTGATTATCCGCCGATCATAACAGTTGGGCAGCCTATTACGATGGTTCCGCCATGGGCTGTGCTGTCGCCCATTCTGGCGGCCGGCGCGCCGCCGATCAAAACAGTGGCCGAACCTTTGATGATGGTGTCCGGCGGCCCCACGCACAGGGCCGGATCGCCCAGACGGGCGGCCGGGAGGCCACCGATCAGGACGGTGGGGCAGCCCGGCGGTAAAACGGGTCCGCCCACATGAGGTATAGGGCTGGGAAAGGCCGGGGTCTGCATGGGACAGGTATGCATATCCCCCACTCTGGCGGCCATGGACATAGCTTCGCTCCTGCTGTTTTGGTCAAAATATTGCCAGCAAAGATAGTTTTAATTAAGTTTTACGAAATATATCACAAATAATTTCAAAATACTAGCATTTTTTAGTTAAAATTTAGTAATATAACTTTGTTATTAAATTTTATTCATTTAAACTTGATAAAATATAGCTGAAAAAGAAATAACATTCATTATAGTCAACATTATCTCATTATAAATGAATAATATAACAAAGATAATAACATTAATTGTTATAAAACCCCATATACAAACAATGCAACTCCTGCTATTACATTAATATAGTGCTCTTAACTTATATTAACTATTACATAAAGAAAACATAAAGACACCAATTTAAATCCAGTGTCAGATTTATCTGGACGAATCGACAGCAAAGGAGTAAAAATCAGCAATAGTACCGGAGCCCCTATAAACTGACTGAATCTTATGGCCGCCGGCGGCCGATCGTGGGAAAAGCTGGAAAGCGGTTATGGCCAAGCGGGAGCCGAAAGCCGGGAATTGTTTTCGGCCCGGCTCCGTGACTAAAATCCCCCGGAATGGAGACGGGCCGAAAACAATTCCCGGCTTCCGGCGGGATTAACATATTTGCCGCAACTTTAAGAATTACAGTGAACCATGAACATCAACAACGCCTCAACAACCCTAAACGCCCTGCTCTCCGCCCTGCCCATATTCTGGCTCATCGCCGGGTTGGGATTTTTCCGGCTGGCCGCCTGGAAAGTCTGCCTGGCCGGTTTATTTCTGAGCCTGGCTCTGGCCGCGTCATTCCACCTGATGCCGGTTTCCCTGGCCCTTATGGCCGCGGCGGATGGTGCGGCTTTTGCCCTGGCCCCCATTCTGTGGGTGGTTCTGGCCGCTTTTTTCAGCTACAACATCACCACCCGGACCGGAGCTGCCGACGAGATAAAAAAACTTCTTTCAGGATTGTCGGATGACCGGCGCATCCAGGCCCTGATCATTGCCTGGGGCTTCGGCAGTTTCATGGAGGGGGTGGCCGGCTTCGGGACGGCTGTGGCTGTTCCGGCCGCTCTTCTGATTTCCATGGGTTTTGAGCCATTCAAAGCCGCCATGATCTGCCTTCTGGCCAATACTATTGCCGTGCCCTTTGGCGTTATTGGCCTGCCGGTCAGCACCCTGGTGAAAGTTACGGAAATGCCGATGGCCGAGGTCACTTTGGCTATCATCAAGCAGCTCAGCCATTTTGTCGTTCTCACTCCATTTTTGATCGTAACGACTACCGGCGGCGCCCTTGGCGCCCTCAAAGGCGTATGGCTGCCGACTCTGGCTGCCGGGGTTTCGTTCGGGCTGACCCAGGCCGCGGTCGTCATTTTCATCGGGCCGGAACTTCCCGCCATATTGAGTTCAATGGTCTCCGTGCTCAGCATCATAATCTGCCTGAAATTGCGCCCGCCCAGGCACCTGTGGCGTTTTGCCGACGATGAACCGCTGAGGACCGGCCAGGGAACACCGATCACGGTCAACGCGCAGCTTAAAGCCTGGTCGCCCTATCTGTTGCTCCTGTTTATGGCCTTGATGTCCAGCCCGCTCTTTCCTAAGTTCAGAGCGGTGCTGGATCTCGTCTCAACTTCCATCACCATCTATGACCAGCCCGGAGCCAAACCGCATGAAGTTTTATGGCTGACGACTCCCGGCAGCCTGGTGTTCCTTTCGGCCATAATCGGCGGGCTGATTCAAAAGGCCTCACCGGCCATGATGCTGCGCCTGTTGCTTACGACTGCCAAACAGCTCAAATACACCGCGCTCACCATCATCAGCATAGTGGCCATGGCCAAAGTGCTGGGCTACAGCGGCATGATCATGTCGGTGGCCACCGCTGTGGCCGGTGCGGCCGGGTCGTTCTATCCGCTGTGCGCGCCCTTTCTGGGGGCTTTAGGCACATTCCTGACCGGCAGCGACACCAGTTCGGCTATTCTCTTCGGGCCGCTGCAAAAAGCGGTGGCCCTGCGGACGGCAGTCGATCCGGCCTGGATTGTGGCGGCCAACAGCAGCGGGGCCTGTATCGGCAAGCTCATTTCCCCGCAAAGCATGGCCATCGCGGCCATGGCCGCCGGACTGACCGGCCGCGAGGGGGCCATGCTCTCGGCCGCCCTCCGCTATGCCCTGCCATTGCTGGCGGCGGCCGGGCTCTATATCTGGCTCATGGCCTGAGGTCAGTCGGTCGGAGTTGCGAAGAACAATTGGAATCACTTGCTTGCCATGAACCGGGTATTGTGCAATAATCTGAAAGGCGGCTCGAATAACGGGCCGCCAAAATAATGAGGTGCTTATGAGTGAAATCACAGTCCCGCAGGCTATGGCCGAACTGGAATGGGTGTGGGTGCTGACCACATCGCTCAGCAAAAATCGGGATTCCATTTTTATTATTGATATGGATGAAAGAGAAAGCGGCCGCCGCCGCCGCATTGTGCCTGTGTTTGAAGACCGCGAGGCGGCCTCAAAACTCAAGCCCAAGCTTTGCGGCGATGAGGCCGGGCGCGAATACGGCGAGCAGACCATGCGGCTGGCGGATGTCGGCACGTTTGCGGCCAAACACGATCTGGAGATTATGATTCTGGATGAATCCGGCACTATTCTGGCCCACATGGAAGCCAGGGTGGAGCAGGTTCCGGTGCATTAGGAGCTGTTTTGTGCTGATTCTCGGATTGGAAAGCTCCTGTGATGAAACGGCCGCCTCTCTCTATGAAGACGGTCTGGTTCTGTCCAGCGTCATTCGCAGCCAGGTTGACCTTCACCGTCAATACGGGGGCGTGGTGCCTGAAATCGCCAGCCGGGCCCACCTGGAGGCGGTCGACCTGATCAGCCGCAAGGCTCTCGACGAAGCCGGGCGCACCCTGAACCAGTTGGACGGCATTGCCGTCACCCAGGGGCCGGGATTGGTGGGCGCTCTCCTGGTGGCCATGAATTTCGCCAAAGGGCTGGCTTTCGCCGCAAACCTCCCCCTGACCGGGGTTAACCACGTTAAGGCCCACGCGCTGGCCCCTTTCATGTCCCTCCCCGGAGAAGATACGGCCCCTGAGCCACAGTTCCCGCTGGTGGCGCTGGTGGTTTCCGGCGGACACACCAACCTCTACCGTATGGATGATTATCTGACTTTCACCCAGTTAGGCCGCACTCGCGATGACGCGGCCGGTGAAGCCTTTGACAAGACGGCCAAGCTAATGGGATTGGGTTATCCCGGCGGTCAGGTGATTGAGACTATGGCCGAGCGCGGCGATCCGGAAATTTTTCGTCTGCCGCGCCCCATGCTTCGTGAAGGTTTGGATTTTTCTTTCAGCGGGTTAAAGACCGGCGTGTTGACGCTCTATCGCAATCATAAGCTGGCCGAAAAACCGGCCGACGACATAACTCTGTGCCATTTGGCGGCCGGTTTCCAGGCGGCGGTGGTGGAAGTGCTGGTGACTAAACTTATGGCGGCTTGCGCGGCCGCCGGGGCCAAAGGCGCGGTTCTGGCCGGAGGGGTGGCCGCCAACGGCGCTTTGCGCCGGGCGGCTGAAAAAGCGGCTAAAAAACAAGGTCTGCGGCTCTATGTGCCGCCTCTGGCCTGGTGCGCTGACAATGCGGCCATGATCGCCCACCTTGGCGCACGGCAGTTGGCGGCGGGCCAGCCGCCGCTGGAACTCAGCGCTGAAGCCTTTCCACGCTGGCAGGTGGCCTGAAATGTCCGGCCGTCCCGCAGTGCGCGATACTCTCAAAGAGCTTGGACTGGCTCCATCGAAAAGTCGCGGCCAGAATTTTTTGAAAGATGAAAATAGAATCGCGGCCATTGTCGGGGCGATTATAAATGCGGCCGGTTCCACTTCTAAATTGCTTGAGATAGGCCCCGGACTTGGGGCACTGACCCTGCCGCTTCTGGCCTCCGGCGCTTCTGTCACCGCTGTGGAGCTGGATCGCGGGCTGGCTGAAAACCTGTCACTGACGGCGGCGGCCGAGTATCCGGGCCGCCTGAACATAATTCATCAGGACATCCTGACAGTCGAACCCGGGCCTCTGGCCAAAGAAGCGAAAGCGCCTCTTTTCGTCTGCGGCAATCTGCCCTACAACATCTCCAGCCCGGTGCTGTTCTGGTTTCTTCGCCACCGGCACTGCTTTTCCGGGGCCATGTTCATGCTGCAAAAGGAAATGGCCGACCGGCTGGCGGCGGTTCCGGGCACCAAAGACTATGGCCGCCTGACAGTGGCTCTGGGCCTGTGGTGCCAAGTGGCAAAAGTGATGAGCGTGCCGCCTTCGGCTTTCCATCCCCGTCCCAGAGTGGAGAGCGTCATTATCTCCCTCAGGCCGCGCCAGGACGATGAAGCCGCCGACATCACAGTCAGCCCGGAAGCCCTGGGGCGCTTCACGGCTGCCGCTTTTGCGGCCCGGCGGAAGACTATTTTCAACAATCTCTCCAAAGTATATGGCCGTGATCAAGCTACAGCCGCGCTGGAAACCAACTCAATTGAGCCGGGATTGCGCGCGGAAACACTTTCCCCCCGTCAGTTGGCCGCCTTGGCCGGATGTCTGGAAACGACAGTCTGATACAATATAAAGCTTAAAGTTACGGTAAACCCTAAACCCGCCGGAAGCCGGGGATTGTTTTGGTCCCGTCTCTGTTCCGGAAGTCTTTAGTCACGGAGCCGGGACCAAAACAATCCCCGGCTTCCGGCTCCCACTGGGGCTATGCACACTTTCCAGCCCTCAAAGAAGACGACCATGCAGCCAACTTCTCCCCTCGGCGGTCACCCGCCAGTGGGCCTCAAGTGCTCCTTCCCCTGTCAGTTTACGGGGTTACTTAAAGTTCCGATTCCTTCTATCGTGATTTCACAGACATCACCAGACTTCATGAAAACCTTGGGATCGCGGCCCTGGCCCACTCCGCCCGGAGTGCCGGTCACCAGCACATCACCACGTTTCAGAGTCATAATCTCACTGATAGATTCAATGAGCGCCGGGATATCAAATATCAGATCGTCTGTATTGGCATTCTGCATAACCTCTCCGTTGAGACGAGTGGTCAGTGCAAGCCCCTTGGCCCCGGCCGGCAGAGCCTCGGCGGTCACCAGCCAGGGGCCGAAAGCCCCGGTGTTGTCGAAATTCTTCCCCGGCAGCCACTGAAGCCCCCGGAACTGATAATCCCGCACCGAACCGTCATTGAATATGGAATAGGCGGCCACATGCTCCAGTGCTTTTTCGCGGGTAATGTTTCGCCCGTCGCGGCCGATGACGGCCACCAATTCCCCTTCAAAATCAAGCTGCTCGGAGACAGCGGGCTTAATCAGCGGCTCACGGTGCCCGATCAGGGTGGTGGTGAAGCGTGAAAAAAGCTCCGGGCTGACGGGCACCTGACGGCCGAATTCAGCGGAGTGGGCGGCGTAATTCATGCCCACGCAAATTATCTTGCCCGGCCGCATCAAAGGCGGCAGGAAGCTGATTTTCTCCAAATCAATTACCGGAGCCGACTGCAAAGCCTTCCCGACCGCCGCCAAATCCCGGCCCTCAGCCAGCAAAGAATCCAGATCACCAGGAAAATCAGCCTCACCGGTCAAAAGGCCGTGAAAAACCTCACCTTCGGCGGCGGCCAGACCCGGCCGCCCATTTTCCGCATACATAGCCAAACGCATAATAAACCTCCGTATTTATAAACTTTAAGGCAAGTCCCTGGCCGACCAGGACAGCCGCTTACCGATTACCGATATGACGACATCAGATTTTAGCTGTCGGCCTCTCATTCGTCAACTTTAACAGCCACGGGGGCAGCGCTCTTAATACGATGATGGCCGCCAAAACCAGCGTTTAGGGAAAACCCCACCCAGACGAAGGATGCGCGAGCATCCGTGGGTCCAGGGCTCCGCCCTGGTGGGTTGTAAGAAAATTGAATACGAGATATACTGAATGAATGCAAGATTGTTAAGCGCGGCATGACTAAGGAGCCGATATGAGAAAACTGAAAAATATCGGATTGATCGCCCATGACGCCTGCAAAAAAGACATGGTGGAATGGGTGACCGCCAACGCCGGCCAATTGGCCCGACATAGCCTGACCTGCACCGGAACCACCGGACGTCTGGTTCAGGAAGTCTTTGATCAAAAATTTCCTGATATGAAAGTCAAGGTCCATCGACTGAAATCAGGCCCCCTGGGCGGAGATCAACAGATGGGGGCACTCATCGCCTCTGAGCAGCTGGATATTCTGGTCTTCTTAACCGATCCCATGACCATGCAGCCCCATGATGTGGACGTTAAAGCCCTGATCAGGCTGTCCACCATCGCCAATATAGTCGTGGCCTACACCCGGTCGACCGCGGATTTCATCATATCATCCGATCTTTTCGACGATGAATACGAAGCGGTCTGCCGCAATCATGAGGAATATATTCAACGCATAATAGAATAGCGGACGCCGATGGAAGATAAACACGCCATGAAGCATGGGGAGCCATTGTGGTATGGGGCAATGAAAAAAGCCCGCCGCACCGGCCCCGCCACGGCCGAAGAATTAACCGCCGCCCGGCGCGGTGAATTCGACGTGGCCCTCACGGCGTATAAATCAGCCCCCCGGCACTGGTTTCCCCAAACCCTGGAAGACCGCCGGATTCTTTGCCTGGCCGGGGAAGTGGGGGCGCAGGGCCATATACTGGCGGCGGCCGGAGCACAGGTTACCATCTTCAGCCGCTCTGAGGCCAGGCTCGATCGCGACAGGGAAATATCCAGGCTCGAAAAGCTGGATCTGACCGCCGTCATGGGCGACTTCAGGAATCTGTCAGTTTTCCCCAAAGAGTATTTCGACCTGATATTCTGCCCGGCCTCAGTGCCTTATGTGCCAGAAGTGCGCAAGGTTTTCCGGGAATGCGGCCGGGTTCTGAAACACGGCGGGATTATGATGCTTGGCGTATCCCTCCCCAGCTCGGCGGAAGAAAACAATATCTCCCGGAGCGTGGGCCAGGGCGCCAGCCCCATTGAATTCAGCCACACTTTGGAAGAGCTCATCGGCGGCCAGATTGAGGCCGGAATGGTGATCATAGGTTTTTACGAAGATACCGATGAAGAAGCCATTTGCGACTATATCCCCCGCTATTTCGCCACCCGCGCCCTAAAACTCTGATCACCTCCGCCTATTTCTTCATGGCTTCCGCCCGCCATTGTTCAGGCATTTTTTCCAGGCTGTAGCGAAAAGCCGTTCTGGGCATCCGGTCTTTTCTGGCCATGATGAACTCAAATACTTTTTCCGGGTGGGATTCACTGGCCGCTTTCAGCATCCAGCCATAGCCTTTCTGAACCATATCGTCACCATCTTCCAACAGCTTTTCCGCGATTTCCAGGATATCGGCCAGATAATCGCCCCGGCGGCCCGGAACGATGAAAGTCACGGCCGCCGCCCTTCTCTTCCAGCGATTTTCAGAAGCGGCCCAGCCTTTAATATCCGGCAAAAACTCAGGGTACATATCCACAAACGCGGCCAGAGAATGATTGCACAAGGTGTCGCACGAAGCCCAGTTGCCGACGTAACTGCCCACCCAGCGCTCGAAAACCTTGAAATCATCCGGCTGAAAATCTTTTCGCAGGGCAAATGTCCATTCACAGGCCAGACCGCCTTCCTCCAGATAGCCGGAGCGCCACAGCTCCTCACAGGCGGCCAGAATCTCATCCCTGGAATGGGTCTTCTTTATCCCAGCCAAAACAGTTTTGGCAATCTTTTTGACTACCGCGCTCTTAACCCCGTAGCACAGCACCTCTTCTTTAAAAAACCGTCGTGCGCCCTCAGCCGCTTCAGGTGACGAATTTTCAAGCAACAGCCCTCGAGCCTGCTCCAAAAAATTGCTTTTCATGCACAATCCTCCGCTTGCCATTTCCAGTTTCAGCCATGTTAACTCTCAATGAGCCGTGATGTCAAACCATCGGCCACAGCGGAATTTTTTACAGTGCATTTTCTGCCAAATCAAAGCATCCGGCGGATCTTTTTTTCCCACCCAAATCCATATTAGGTTGATTTAATTGAAAATATTTTTTGGCATGCAGGTTGCTTGCTAAATAGCGACGGGAAAGGACCCTGTAATTCTCATTTTGGCCCACACTGTGGCTTAAAGCTGAGGTTGACCGAAGGGAGACGGAGCGTCAGCGACTGATTTTAAAGTCGGCCAAGCTGCCAGCCGGGCAAAAATCATACTTTTTGCTCGGCAACTGGCCGCAAGTTCACAGGAAAAAGCCAAGAGAAATAGCGTGAGGAGGCGATCATGGCCATAGGCACTATGTACAGAGCATCGACAGGCATGCAGGCCCTAGGCACCGGCATGCAGACGGTCAGCAACAATCTGGCCAATGTCAATACTGTCGGCTACAAGGCCCAGCGCACCAATTATCAGGATCTCATCAGCCAGTGTTATTTCTCCGGCGGCAACATCAATCAGCTCGGCAAGGGCTCCAAGGTCAACACTCTTCAGACTGTCTTCAATCAGGGTTCCTTCATGTCTTCCGAGCAGGATACCGACCTGGCCATAGCCGGGGAAGGTTTCTTCAACATCCGCAACGCCCGCACCGGCGACATAATGTACACCAGGGCCGGAAACTACACCATCAGTAAAGAGGGTCTTCTGGAAGATCCCAATGGCAACGTCCTTCAAGGCTGGCAGATGTCCATTCCCAAAGCCGGACAGGAAGCGGTGCGCATCGGCAACCCCGTCGACATCAAATTAGTCACCAAAGTGCCGCCCGTGGCCACCACTGAAGTTACCATGATCGGCAACCTCAACTCCACCGATAAATCATCCTATTACTATCCCACCACCAATGACTGGGAAGGCATGGGTTTTGCCGGGGCCTGGAACGGCCAGGCCAACCCGCCCATGGATACGGACAGTTATTCCCACTCCGAATCCATGCGGATCTATGACGAGGCCGGCAACCCCCATGACCTGATGGTTTATTATCAAAAAAATCCGCACATGGAAAACGTGTGGGATTACATTGTCACCTGCAATCCCGAAGAGGACGCCAGAACCGGAGCCGACGGCTCGTTGATGTTTAATAGCAAGAGCGAATTGGCCGGTCTGGTGCAGAAAGGCAAATTGACTTTCGACGCCGACGGCAAGCTGAAAGATATTGAAGCGGAAAATTTCGATATGGCCGGCTCCCAGGTTTCCACGGTCGACGCCCCCAGCTTCAGCGGTTCGGCCAGCAGCCAGGCCATGCAGACGGCCACCATCGGCGGCTACTACACCGGCGCGTCCGGCACCGATCCCGAAACCGGCCAGAGCATAACCAGCGCCCGCTCCTACACCATCAACTGGGGCTGGCAGGATCCCGCTACCGGCATATGGAGCGAAAACAACCCGACCACCAACCCGCCCAGCTCCGGCATGACCTGGACCGACAACCTCGGCAACTCCGGCTTCATCCCCGTGAGCGATAAAAACTACGCCGGTCCCTACGATTTCGGCAGCGGCCTGAACGTGACTTTTGAAACCGGCGGACTGCCCCTGGAGTTCGGCCAGCCCGGCAACGACGCCATGGAAATCACGGCTCACAGTGAGCAGGTGGCCTGGTCCTACGGCGCGACCAACACGGACGGCTATTTCTCATTTGACCTAAGCTTCACCAAAACGCCGATGAGCAAGCTCGAACAGCCCTACCCGGACAACCTTGAGACGGTTTCCCAGACGGTCAGCCTGAACATGGGGGCCCGCAAACCTTTCGGCCTGGGCGACCTTGAACTTGATGAAGTAAGCATGACCCAATACGGCTCAAAATCCAGCACGGTCAAAACGAACCAGGACGGCTATCCAGAGGGCAGCCTCCAGCGCGTCTCCGTCACTGACGACGGCAAGGTTATCGGCATCTATGACAAAAACCGCCAGGAAGAGCTCTATCAGATAACCCTGACCAGATTCAGGAATACGACAGACCTCTCCAAACAGGGCGACAACCTCTTTATGCCCACGCGCCAGAGCGGCGAAGGTTTTGACTGCGTGCCCGGCGAAGACGGCGCGGGAAGTGTGCTGGGCAACTTCCTGGAACAGTCCACAGTGGATACGGCCACAGAAATAGTGAACATGATCATGACGCAGCGCGGCTTCCAGGCCAACTCCAAAAGCATAACCACCAGCGACAGCATGCTGGCCACGGCCATCCAAACAAAGAAGTAAGTTTGAGTTAATGTGAAGAGGCGATTGAAAATGAAGAGGGGGGCTTTGCCCCTCCACCCCACAAGGGGTAAACCCCTTGACCCCGCGCCAATTCCTAAGAAGGAATTGGCGCACGTTTTCTGTGATTGCCAAAACTTGCTGTATTGGCGTGCTATCAGATAAGGTGCCAGTTCAGAGGAGGACTACCGCTACCTCAGAACTGGGCATTAAGAAAAAATCGCGTGTCCACTCAGCCCCTGCCACACCATCACCATTGGCGAATCTTCCTTATCTCACACGCCAACAATGTAGGAGGCGGGGGTTGAAAAATTTCTGTAGAGAACCATTGTTTCAGCGCCACTTGTCTGAGCCCCAGTCTTCGAAGCGAGTTGTGGCGCTGAAACAATGGTGAACGATGCCTTTCGTAAAAGTTTTCAACCCCCGCCTCCGGCCCAGCGCTAAGAATCTTCCAAGGCTATATAGTTCCCATCATGTCGTCAATCTTATTCAGCGCGTTATCCAGATCCGACATTATCAAATCGTCCGACAGCATCTCCATCAAATTCTCCACCTCGTCAGACCATTTGTATTGCTTGAGGCTGTCGGTAATTTTAAAAGCCGCGTTCAGGTCAAGATCACCAATGGCTTCCCGCAGTTTTTTCAATTCGCCGATCAGGTGTTTTATCTTGCCCGCTTCCTGGGATGAGGCCTCACGCTCCTTCAGTTCCTTCACCGACTTGTTGATATTGTCGATCATCACTTCCAGATCAGCCAGAAAATCGCCCACCGTAGCGTCAATGGCCGAGATGTCGGCCCGCTTCCCGGCCGCCTCCAGCTTTTCCGCCTGCTCTGATAAATCCATGGCCCCAATGCTGGCTGATGAACTTTTCAGCGAGTGCGCATACACCGCGAAAATGGATACGTCCTTCTCCGCCAGGCAGCGCTTGATCTGCTCCATAATCGTCAGGCCGTTGGAACAATATGAATAAAGAACGTCAAGATACCTGTCAAGCGTGCCGCCCGTGTTTCTGAGCCCCGCCTCCGTATCCAGCCCCTCCACTATAAAACCCTTGGCGGACTGGTTTACCAAGACCTCCGCCTCGGCCTGCCCCTTCTTTTCCGCGGGCAGCCACCGATCCAAAATGTTGTTGAGCTTGGTCAGGTCAATGGGCTTGGCCAAAAAATCGTTCAGGCCGTTCTCCAGAAACATCTCCCGCACTCCCGAAACCGCATTGGCCGTCAGGGCGATTATCGGGAGATTTTGGGCGTAATCGTCATCCAATTCAATCTTCCTGATTATATCCGTGGCCTCAACCCCATCCATGCCCACCATCATGTGATCCATGAAAACCAGGTCATAATGGTTTTTAGTTACCAGATCTATGGCCTCCGGCCCGCTCAGGCAGGTATCGATGGACATCTGATACGGCTCCAGCAAACCTTCAGCCACCTTCAAGTTGGTTTCATTGTCATCCACAATCAGAACACGGGCCGATGGCGCGATAAAACCGGCGCTCATCTCGGCAATGGTCACTTCCTCACGCACATCGTTGAGGACATTGGCAATGCTCAGGGCATGGGCGGGCACGGCAATGGAGCGGACGTTACGTGGCGCGACCTTGTCAAAATCGGCCAGAATCACCACATGCGGTTTCAGGTTGTGCTCGCTGATAACTTCCTGCACCTCCGCATAAAGATGCTGGGCCACAAACAGGTGCGAACAGCCGCCGCTCTTCAGCCAGGCTTTGAATTCCACCACTGTGGCAGCCAGGGTGCAGGCCACCCCCAGATTGCGGCAGGACCGGAGGATGGAATCAGCGTGTTCAGGCCGGTTTTCCAAGAGAAGAATGTTTTTGTCCCGAGTCTCTTCCACCAGGGCCAGCTTCTTTTCCGAGCGATACCCCTGGGGCAGCGAAATGGTGAAGGTGCTGCCCCGGCCGTAAACGCTGTGTACGGTAATGTCGCCGCCCATAGACTGACACAGGTTCCGGCTGATGGTCAGGCCCAGCCCGGTGCCCTCAATACCCTGATTGGCCTGGAGGTCGACCTGCATGAAATCGTTGAAAAGTTTTTCCAGGTCCTCCGGCTTGATGCCGGTGCCGCTGTCCGAAATGTCGATGGTCAAATGGACGATGTGCTTATCCTGATCAAGACGGCCGCCCACATTCAGCGAGACAAACCCTTTTTTGGTGAACTTGGCCGCATTGCCCAGAATGTTCAAAAGTATCTGACGGATGCGTACCTCATCCCCAAACAGTTCATCCGGGAGATTCGCGTCAATGTTGACCAGAAACATCACCGAGCTTTCCAGAAAACGCATCCTGATGATACTGACCACATCATGAATCAATGAGGCGAACAGATAACTGACCGGTACTATCTGCATTTTGCCTGATTCAATTTTGGAGAAATCCAGAATATCGTTGATGATGGAAAGAAGGGTGGTCCCGGCCTGCTTGATGTTCATGGCGTGGCTCAACACCTCCTGGGAGGCGTTCTGACGCAGAATCAGTTCCGACATGCCGATGATGGCGTTCATGGGAGTTCTGATCTCATGGCTGGTGCGGGCCAGAAAATTGCTCTTGGCCTTGTTGGCCATTTCCAGGGCGTCGGCGAAAAGTTTTTTGGAAGTTATGTCATAGCAGTTCAGCAGCCAGACTTCGTGCCCGTCGACCCATGATATGTTGTCGCAGGATATGGAGAGCCATTGGCCGGTGGACTCGCAGAAAAGGTCATAATAGCTGCCTTTGCCGGAATTGGCCCGGTAAACGGCGTCGATCGATCTTGGCAGGAGGTCAAGGTCGATGTTCAGATAACGATTAATCTTCCGCCCGGCACATTTGAAATCAAAGGCGGCCTTGAAAGACCGGTTGGCATAGACAATCTCTTCGCTGTCAGGATCGACCACCAGCACATAGGAAGCGATATTGTCCAGAATGGCCTCATAGGCCTTGCGGTTGCGCTCCAGCTTCTTGGCGGCCGTCTGGCGGCTCAGCACAGTGGATATTATATTGGATATGTTTTGCAGAAACCGGACCGTATCTTCATCCCAGACCCGCTCCACCACGCAATCGTCAAAGCAAACGAAACCATAATGGTCGCCATCTAGATAGACGGCGAAAATGGCCGAAGCGATAAGCCCTTCGGCTTCAAATTCCTCTTTGCAGTTTTCCGGTATATGGCCGAAATCAACCAGGAGAAAGCCGGTATCCTGAAGAGCGGTGTAAATCTCCGGCATGCCGGTTTCATAAGTGATGCTGTAATCAAGGGCCATAACGGAGGCGATGTCTTTATTACGCCACTCATAAACTATTTTGCACGTCTTGTGATCAGGGCTGTCCTTGAACAGAAGGGCCCTGCTTGTATTGAGATAGGCCCCGGTGCGATCAAGAATGATCTGGATGGCGTTATTGAGATTGGAATCATGCAGGCTCATCAGAATATCGGCCAGAACTTCCTGCTGACGGGCATGATCATCGAACCCCTTGTGCCCGCCTTCACTATGGGCCCGGTTGACAATGAAGGTGTCATAACAGATGAGGCGGCCTTGGCAATCGAGATTGAGAGAATTATATTCCACCACTGGCACGGTATCGCCGTTTTTCTTCACCAGCCGATAAAACAGTTTAAAGGTTTTGATCTCCCTGGATTCATAGTCATCCACTATTTTCTGGACCATAACGCGGTCATCAGGATGAACCAGATCGATCCAGCCGACTTCGCCGCTCATGAACTCATCGGTGGTATAGCCATACATGGAGATATTTTGGGTGATAAAGAGGGTTCGCCAGTTTTCGCCTTTGTGGGAGAGGCGCAGGCCGACTCCGGGCATGTTTTCGACCATATGACGAATATTGGCCAGTTCCGCTTCAGGGGCTTTGTTTAGTTCAAGCATAACATAGCTCTTTATTTTGAAGATTATAGATTCCGAGATTTAAAATATAATAAACGCATTTAAAAAAGGGTATCATAATGATAGAGATAATGCAATGAATTAAGATAGATCACTATTATTGTAAATATAAGAAAAAGCTAAGCCGCCATGGGGAATTACCCATCGGCGGCATGATTCATTTGGCTGTGAAAATAATGCTTCAGGCCTCCTCTATTTGGCCGTGTTGGCTGCAATGAGGGTAACATCCCACACGCCGCCGAAGGGCGGTGAATAACACATATCCAGAAAACCGAATTCATCCACAGTCAGGCCCGCCCTGATGGCAATGGCGTAATAGTTGGCCCTGGCCACCACCACTCCCTGCCCGACCAGTTGGGCGCCCAGAATACGGCGAGTTTTGGCCTCATATACCAGCTTGACGGTAATTTTTTCGGTGCCGTAATAAGAGGCATAACTGTTGCCGGTGATGAGATTGGTTTTATAATCGACCCCGGCGCTCTGAGCTTCGCGTTCGGAGAGGCCCACTTTGGCCGCGTCCAGCCCGAACAGCCGCAAGGCGCTGCAGCCGATGAGCTTGAACTGCGGCAGCGGTTTTCCGGCCAGAAGCTCGGCAATGATGCGTCCCTGCTTATTGGCGTTGGTGCCCAGTGGTGAATACTGGGGCTGGCCGGTTATGGATGAATTCATAATGCTGCAATCACCGGCCGCATAAACATCCGGGAGGCTGGTCTCCATTTTCTCATTGACGATAATGGCCCCGTTGCCCGCCTTTTGGACATCGATGAAGCCAGTGTTAGGCACGATACCGGCACAGTTCACCACCAGGTCCGTGGCCAGGTCCCTGGACTGCCCGCCGCTTTCGATCACCACCGCCGATATGGATTGGCCATTGAGTTTAACCTCACTGACTTTGGAATCGACCAGCACGTCAACACCGTTATTTTTCATCTCTTCAGCCAGGCGGTCAGTTATTTCTTGATCCATGACCGAGAGAATCCTGGGAGCGAACTCCACCACCGTAACCTTCTTGCCGTGCTTGGCACAGGCTTCGGCCATTTCCAGTCCGATGAAACCAGCCCCCACCAGCACCACATTTTTAACATCATCGCCTTGGAGCCTGTCCCGGAGCCTGCGTCCGTCTTCCACGTCACGCACTTCCATCAGGTTGGGGCGGGGAACATCCAGGGGCGGAATGCGGCGCACCCCGGCCCCGCTGCCGACGATGAGCTTGTCATAATTGCGGACAAAAATTTCGTCGCTGTCCAGGTTGCGGACAGTCACCGTTTTTTTGGCCGGATCAACCGCTGTAACTTCATGGCGGATTTTAACATCAATGCCGTTTTCAGCGAATTGGGCCGGGGTCCGCTCCACCAGTTCAGAGGCTTCTTTTATCTTGCCCGAAACATAGAAGGGTATCCCGCAGGCTCCGAAGGAGACTTCTTCGCCCTTTTCGTAAACGACAATATCAACACCGTCTTTCAGGTTTCTTTTCAGTTTGGAGGCGGCGCTCATCCCGGCGGCCACGCCGCCGATCACAACTACTTTCATCATAATATTACTCCCCTGATTTTGAACAGTCCGCCGGGATTGTTATAATCGCGGCGGAGCACCAGTTGAAGCGAAAAGGCGCGCGCCTCCCCAAGCGGGAAGCGCACGCCGGTTAGTTGGCGGCTCAGCCGTCGAGGGACGCGCCGCTGTCGTCGTCGGCCAGTTTGGCCAGTTCCATATTGTTGTAATCGTCTTCATTCAAAAGGCCCAGCCGCTTATCCACAATCAGCGAGTTGACCATGGCCCCGGTCACGTTCAGAAGGGTGCGGCCCATATCGATAATGGGGTCAATGGCCAGAATGGGGCTGATAAGGGGGAAGGAGGCGGCCATGCCCGTGCCGGAGAGGGCCACGGAGGCGGCCATGGTGGCTGTGCCCGGAATGCCGGCAATGCCCAGGGAGCCAATGGAGATGACGATCACGCTCATGATCAGAAAAGTGATGTCAATGGGCGTGCCGCTCATGTTGGCCACGAAAACGACCAGAAGGGCCGGGAAGACGCCCGCGCAGCCCTGCATCCCGGCGGTGGTGCCAAAGCTGGCCACAAAGTTGGCCGTGCCCTCACTGACGCCCATTTTACCGGTGAGAGTGGCGATGGTCACCGGGAGGGTGCCCACACTGGAGCGTGAGGTGAAAGCCATAATCATGGTGTCAAAACCCTTCTTCAGATAGGCGGCCGGGCTGAGGCCGAAAATCATCAGGGCCACCAGCTGAATCACGAACATGATGACAATGCCCAGATACAGAACGCCGATGAAGAGGAGCACTTCCAGGATGCTGTTCATGCCGCGCTGGGCGATGGTATTGGCCAGCATGGCGATGACGGCGAAAGGCATAAGCTTGATGATGCTCATGGCCACGGAGATGATGATTTTGTGAAGGGCGCCGATGAAATCATAGAAAGGTTTGACCACATCCATGTATTTCTTGCCCATACGCATGGCCGCCACCCCGAAGAAAGCCGAGAAGATTACCAGGCCGATGACGTTGGTGCTGACCATGGCCGCCACCGGATTGGCCGGGAGTAACCCGCGCAGGGTATCGGCGATAGGTTTGACGTCTTTAATGGCCGAAGAGCCTTCCACCGCGCTGAAGCCCGCGCCCAGATCGAATATCAGGCCCAGAGCCAGGCCCAGAATGACGGAAATGGCCACCATAAGCATGGTCACCACCAGGGTGTTTTTGGTGAGGCTGCCGATATTGGCGCCTTTCATGTTGATGATGACGTTGATGATGGAAACCATAATCAGGGGAATCACCAGCATGCGGATGAGATCAATGAAGCCATTGCCGAACAGGCCATACCATTTGGTGGTCTCGGCAATGAATTTAACGTCCATGGGGTTGTGGGGGAAACCGGCCACAATCTGGATAACCACGCCCAGGGCCAGCCCCAGGCCGGTGGCCGTGAGAACCCGCTTGGAGAAGCTGACTTTTTTACTCTGAAGCATCCAGATAACGAAAAACAGAGCGAAAAGTATGATGAGGAAGACAACTGTTTTGGCTTCGCTGATCATCAGGAATTGTTCAAAAAATACCGAGGTCATAAACTGTTTCTCCTTCTGTGGCCGCATCCGGGCGAGGCCGTGTTTTCAAAAATCTTCGAGTACGCAGTCAATATTAAAATTACGGAACAGCGGGGGACCGCCGCCGGGAGAAATGTTTTTGTCCGGTGAGGTTCCGGGGGTCTTTAGTCGCCTCACCGGACAAAAACATTTCTCCCGGCGGCTGCCTGGTCAGCCGTAACTGCCGTTATAGCCTGAGAGGGAGCCGGAAGCCAGGGATTGCTTTTGCTCCGTCTCCGTGACTAAAGACCCCCAGAACGGAGACGGAGCAAAAACAATCCCTGGCTTCCGGCGGGTCAATGGAAATTTAATCTTTACACCGCACTGAAACTTCACGCCGTCGGCTTGGCGCTCATGTATCGAGACGGCATGATGACTGAATGTCGTCAATCACTTTCCTTTTTATGAATGATCATGTCCAGAACCAGCCGGTCCAGCTCTTCCGCGCCCTCTTTCCCAAGGGAGGCGAAATTGTTGATGGTGTTTTCGCTCAGCTTTTCCACAATGCCCTCATTGCAGCCGATGCAGAGATCGTTCATGGCCAGCATGGCCGCCTGCATGGCCGCGTTGACACAGGTCGATATTTTCAGAGCGCAGCTCGATTTGGCCCCGTCGCAGACAATGCCGGTGACATTGCCCAGAACGTTCTGCACGGCCATTTCCATCTGGCCGAAAGTGCCCTCCATCAGATAGACCACCGCGCAGGCCACGCCCGTGCCGGCGATGACCGCCCCGCACAGGGCCGACAGCACCCCGAACTTGGACTTGATATAAATGGTCACCAGATTGCTGAGAGCGGTGGCCCGGACCAGTTTTTCCTCATCCCCGCCGCCCATTTTCTCCCAGACCGTCACCACCGGGATGGTGGCGGCGATGCCCTGGTTGCCGCTGCCGGAATTGCTCATCACCGACAAACTCACCCCGGCCATGCGGGCGTCGCTGCCGGCGGCGGTGGCCATCATGGCGTTGTTGGTCAAGTCGTCGGCCATGACTTTGCGGCCCATGCCCTCTTTGATCATCCGCCCCACCCGGAGGCCGTAATCATGCTCCAGCCCCTCCCGGGAGATGCGGCCATTGAGCTTTATGGCCTCTTCTATGACTTTCAACTCCGATCGGGGGACGGACAGACAGAAGTCATAGATATCCCTCAGTGTAAAATCATAACAGTTTTCATCGGCCGAGTCATCCAACTTTTCATTGCACCCGCCCTTATAAATTTCGGCCTCATTTTTTACAATGCTCGAAACATTGGTATGTGAGCCAATAATAACAGCGGAAACAGTGTCAGTATCGGTTTGGACCGTGGCTTTTATATAGAGTTTATATGGCACTTCGGCCTTATCCACCGTCACCAGGCCATCTTTGACCATGGCCGTGGCTTCGGCCACCTCTTCCGGTTTAACGCTGTTCAGTAAATTCAGTTTATCTTCCGGGTTGTTGGTGATCACCCCCAGCGCGACCGCACTGGAAAGTCCGGTCAGGGAGGTGCCGGGTATGCCCACCACAAAAGCGTTTTTAATGATGTTGCCGCTGGCTTCCAGATGTATTTTCTTAACCTGGCCCTCAGCGTGGCTGCGGGCCACGGCTCCGGCATAGGCTATGGCCACCGGTTCTGTGCAGCCCGTGGCCACCGCCAGCCCGCCATTTAGCGCTTTCAGAATCTTTTCATGCTTATCCATTCCTTACCAGCCTTTCTTCCGCAGCCGGGCTTTGGAAACTATTATTTTGATGAATTTGGAAAAATCAGATCAAAAAGCAGTAGAGCAAGAAAGGTACCAATGATAACAGGCGCTAATTACAGAGTTTTTTCGAGAACGGAAAGCTATTCGTCTCAAAAATGAGACAAACAGCCTCCCTTAACAATTAATTGGCCATATTTTGCGGCCGATATAAGTCTATCTCACAAATGAGACAAAATCTCATTTATGAGATTAATTCTATAGCAAACCATGTTTTTCCAATTTGCGATAGAGAGTGGCCCGGCTGATGGACAGCCGTTGGGCCAGCTCCTCTTTATCGACTGAAGCCGGTAATTTGGCCAACAGTCCACTTAAAAGACGGCGTTCATATTCATTCATAATATCGGCCAGGGCCTGGCCGCTCCAGCCACCGTCTGATTTCATCAAAAGATGCTCCGGCAGATCAGCGGGAGTTATGGCCGCGCCCTCCACCATATTGGTGAGATACTCCACCAGGTTTTTCAGCTCCCGGACATTTCCCGGCCAGCCATAGCCTATCAGGGCCTGATAGACGGACGACTCGACAGTCAGTTCATTTTTTCTCTTCTGACGAAAATGTTTCAGCCAGTGGTCTACCAGAATAGGAATATCGTCACGCCTCTCCCGAAGCGGAGGAATTTTTACAGGTATGACGTTGAGGCGAAAAAAAAGATCCTCCCTAAAAAGGCCCTTTTCCACCAGTTCCGGGAGGCTACGATTGGTGGCGCAGATAACCCGCACATCGATGGGAATGGCCCGGCTGCCGCCCACCCTTTCCACGGTGCGTTCCTGAAGCACCCTCAGCAGGCGGGTCTGGGCGGTCAGGGGCATGTCGCCGATCTCGTCCAGAAAGATGGTGCTGTGATCAGCCAGTTCGAACTTTCCGGCGTGGCCCTCTTTTCTGGCCCCGGTGAAAGCCCCTTTCTCATAGCCGAAGAGTTCGCTTTCCAAAAGCTGCTCCGGTATGGCCGCGCAGTTGACGGAAACCATCAGCCGCTGTCCGCGCGGACCGGCCGCGTGAATCATCTGGGCGGCCACTTCCTTGCCGGTGCCGCTCTCGCCGCTAATGAGGACGGTCGAATCGCCCGGCCCGATTTTTTCAATAAAACGACGTAAACTCCGCGCGGCCGCGCTCTCGCCCACGAAGCCGTCGCGGTTTTTGGAATCAATAATCTCGCTGACCTGCCGGGCCAGGGTTTGATTATCCTCACTGGTGATAATTTTACTTTCCAGGAGGTCGCTCATGTGTTTCAGAAAATTTTCCAGCTTAACCCGCTGGCTCAGGAGCCGTTTCCTCTCGGCGGCTTCAAAGGCAATGATGGCAATAATGCCCACCACCTGGCCGCGCAGAAAAACCGGATAAGCAAGATTGGCCAGTTCACGGCAGTTGCCGGAGTTCTCGCAGACATGGCAGACGAACTCCCGTCGGACGTCCCTGATTATGCCGGGCGTGCCTTCACTGAGGATGCGCCGGAAAAAAGAATCATGCGGCACAGTGCGGCCGATCTGGCCCAGATATTCACCGGTGCCGCCGACCCTGATGAGTCGTCTGTCCACCACGGTCACGGCCGCGTCTATTATCGACGAAATGGCCAGAACGTATGACTGTATAAACGGCTGAATGCTCATCAACTCAGTCATCATCAACTCCAGTGTGCGTGTGCGTGGTCCGCACGGGACTATGTCTGGGTGAGGGTTTCCCATAACGTTAGTTTTGGCGGCCATCATCGTATTAAGAGCTATGCCCCGTGCCTATGGCCTCTCTGGGATTCCGGCCAGGGAAGTCTTAATGTTCCCAACAGACCATGAAAATGTGATAAAATTCGTCGAATCACGACCAATATAATGATGTAAGAAAACACATTGGGGAAATTAGTCGCAACAACTCTCTACAGTGAGGAATCAAAGCATGCGAAAGTTGGCTCTATTATTCTATCTGTTGCCGCTCATAATGGCAACTGGCTGTGCGCTGCACATCTCCGGCCTTCAGGATGATCAGGGCCGGCAGACTCTCTATGTTTTCAATGACGAACACGACGCTTTCGCGGCCGCGCATTCAGCCATTGTGTCCCTCTTGCCGGATGCTCCGGTCAAGGCCGCGGGCGGCCCCATTCGCGGCTTCACTGTCACGGAAAAAAATATCATGTCCAATGACAACGAGGCCGCCTACACGGTTAATGTCATTCCCGGCGCCGGCCTTGACCGCGGCGGCAAGGAAGTGAACGGTTATTACGCTGAAGTCACGGTCAAGGAAGAAGGGATAACCGGCCGCATGACCGCCAAAAATCTCTATAGAGCCGTAATTGAAAACTTTGCCAAAAAGGGGCGGCCAGTGGAAGTGGAGCAGATTACCATAGGCAAATACAAAGCCGGCGGTTTCTTGAGAAGCGGAGGCTCGACCTCTGTTCAGGTTTCCGGCTCATCGGATTCAGATGATAGCTTCATGGAAATATCAGGCTCAAACGCCAGCCTGGCCGACGAACTGGCCAAGCTCAATGAACTTCGCCGCAATGGCGGGCTGACCCAGAAAGAATACGATGAACTAAAGGCCCGGCTTATGAAACAGTGAGGTATATTGCTGCCAAGGCGCGCCGTTTTTGGCGCGCTTTTTTCATTTATTCCTGGAAGTCACCAGCCAGATGCCGCTGGAGACCAGCAGGAGGGCGGCCAGATTCTTCCATTCCAGAAGGTGCTCGCCCAGGAAAATGGCCGAGAGGCAGGCTCCGAACAGGGGGATGGAAAAGGTGAAGATAGTAATGCGGCTGACCGGATTGTATTTCATCAAAATAGAATAGAGGGCAAAAGCGGATGATGACAGAAGAGCCATATAGCCCAGAAGAACCGAACCGGCCACAGTGAAGCCGGTGAGCCGGCCGCCCGCGCCATAGCCGATCAGAGTCAGAACCAGCCCGCCGATGAACAGCTGCCAGCCGGTCATGACAACGGGATTGACGGTCTGGGAGACGGCCTTGCCGTAAATGCCGGCCCCGGCCATGCATAAACAGGCCAGAATCAGAAAACCTTCACCATTGAAATGAAAATTCCAGTCCATCGAGCCGCCGCCCCAGTTGACCACGAACACCCCGATGAAACCAATCAGACAGCCCGCCACCGTATACCTGTTCAGACGGTCCCCGGCACAGAGGAAATGGGCCAGGATGACGCTGAAGAAGGTGCTGGCGGGGTTGAGGATGGAGGCTTTGACTCCGGTGGTATTTCCGAGGCCGACATAAAAGAAGGTATACTGAATAGTGGTCATGCCCAGGCCCAGGATTACCATACGGCCCCAGTTGCGGGCTCCGGCCACCATGATTTTCTGGCCGATGACCGAGGCGAAGATCAGCACCAGCGCCCCGGCCAGGGCGAAGCGGTAACCGGCGAAAATAAGCTGGGCCGGAATATTGCCGGACGCGATATTGAAAAGCTTGTAGCCATATTTAATGGCCGGATAGGCGCTGCCCCATAGAAAACAGGTGGTGAGGGCCAGGATGGTCACCGCCTTTTTGCCGGTAAAGAAAATTTCAGGTTTCAAGGTTATTCCCCCATCAGTATAGACCACTGGAAGTATACCCAAAAGAAACGGCAAAGTCAGTAATTTTCGCGGAAGACAATACATGCTATACTATCCGGGTTTCCGGCTGTGAAGCCCCGGAAACGGCGGCCCCGGCTTTATGGGCATTCCAAATATTCGTAATCATGCGGAGGCAAAAATGATTGCCGATATAAAAGGCTGGCTGCCGGTCATTTGTCTGGCGCTGGCCGGTTTCATCTTCGTGACCACGGAACTGATGCCCATCGGCATACTGCCGGATCTGGCCCGTGACCTCAATAAAAGCGAAGCTTTCACGGGCCTCTTGGTAACGGTTTACGCCTGGTCGGTGGCCCTGATGTCGCTGCCGCTGACCATTGCCACGGCCAGGCTGGACCGCCGGACTTTGATGCTGGTTCTGATGAGCGTCTTCACCGTCAGTCAGTGGCTGGCCTCGGTGGCCGCCACCTTTCCCTTCCTGATGGCGGCCCGCCTGATGACTTCGCTGTGCCACGCGGTTTTCTGGTCCATCACAGCCCCCCTGGCCGTGCGCGTCGCCCCCAATGGGCAGCCGACCAAGGCCCTGACCATCGTGGCGGCCATAACCTCCTTGGCCGCCATTCTGGGCATGCCCATCGGAGCCATGATCAGCCACAGCCTGGGCTGGCGGCCGGTCTTCGTCATAATCGGCGTTCTGGCGCTCGTCATCACGCTGATTCTCTTCAAATATCTGCCCCCGGCCGCCGGTGATACAAAGGACAAGATCGGCATGCTGAAAAGCGTGGCCCGCAACAAATCGCTATTAAGGATTTATCTTCTGACCGTCCTGACCGTGTCCGGGCACTTCACGGCTTTCACCTATATGAGCCCCCTTCTGGCGAAAAACGGCGGATTCGCTCCAACAACCATTGCCGTGCTTCTGCTATTATTAGGATGCTCAGGCATTGTCGGCAACCTCATAATTAATAGAAATTTCATCAACCATCCCAAAATGAGCATGGTTCTGCCCTTGACCATCCTCAGCGGCAGCCTACTGGCGGCCCATTTCGCCTCCTCAACCCTGGCCGGGGCGATTTTCCTCTGCGCCATTTGGGGCGCTTCAATGGGTGCGTCCAGCCTGGTCTTCCAAACCAGCGTTCTCAAAAAAGCGCCCGACGCGCCGGACGTAGCCAATTCCATATATTCCGGCATCTTCAACGTGGGCATAGGCGGCGGAGCCCTGATAGGCAACAACATCTTTGACCATCTGGGCATATCGGCCGTCACCTTCGGCGGAGCCGTTTTCGTCTGCCTGGCGGCGGTTCTCTCCCTGACCACTCTCAGGGAGAAACAGACTCCCCAACCTAAAGTCCACCGCGCTCAAGATTGACCGGCCGATCTCCATATGTTACAAAATCGTATACAATGGCTGACAGAGAACACCCGGCCGGAAAGGATCAATCAATGCGCATGCCCTGGTCTAACATAGTTTTCAAAATTTCATTGGCGGCGGTCACCTTATTGGGGGCGGCACTCTTCCCCGGCCCGGTCTGGGCCGGGGACATGACCTTTCAGACCAGTGAAAAAGTGGCGGCCTATTTTGAAAAAGCCAAAGAAAATGAGAGCACCCTGATCGCTTTCCTCCACAAAATGCCCAAAGGCGGCGACCTCCACAATCACCTTTATGGCGACATTGAAGCGGAGGACATCCTGGCCTCCGCCGTGGCCCAGGGCCTTTTCTTCGACCGGGCGGAAAAGGAATTTGTGGAGAAGAAGCCTGAAAACCCGCATTTCACGGCTGAAGAAATGACCGACATATTCTGGCACAGAGCTGAAATTCTGGAAGCCATCAGCATGCGGAATACATGGCGAAGCGGTGAAAGCGGTCATGAGCATTTTTTCCGCTCATTTTTCCGTTTCATCCGGGCACTGCCGGAAGACAGCGCAATGATGAGAGAGGCCATGATCAGGGCGGTCAACCAGCGCCTCAGTTATGTGGAGTTCATGACCTATCCCGTCAGCCCGGCCCATGTGGCTGAAGTGGAAAAAATCCGGCGGGAGGTTCTGGCCGATTTTGCCAAAGACGGGCTGGATTGGAATCTGGAAATACGCTACATCTACCCGCTGGACAGAAATTCAGATTTGTCATCTTTTCAGGAGCAGCTTCAGGAGGCCCTGGAAGCTTTTTATAACCCGGAAATGAAGACTGTGGCCATAACCATGCTCTCGCCGGAAGACGCCCATATCTCCCAACGTGATTTCCTGGCCCAAATGGCCGTGTTGGACAATGCCTGGAAAGACTATGACGCCAGAAGCCTGAAAAACCCGAACCAATACCCCACCCCGCCCGTCTTCACCCTCCACGCCGGAGAATTGACTCTGGAATACGCCGCCTACCGCTCCATGCTCGACCGAATATCCAAAAGCATCGAACTGGGCCATGCCTCCCGCATAGGCCACGGTGTTTCCATCATCTGGGAAAACGATGTCTACGGCCTTTTAAAAATGATGCGTGACCGTAAAATCCCGGTGGAAATCTGCCTGACCAGCAACAAGGGTATACTGGATGTCAGCGGCGGCGGCCGCCACCCCTTCAAATTGTATCGGGAAGCCGGAGTGCCGCTGGTCATCGCCACCGACGATGAGGGGTTGTCGCGCAGCAACATGACCATTGAATACGGCCTGGCCGCCCACTGGTTCAAACTATCCTACGGTGAGATAAAATGGCTGGCCATGAACAGCTTGGAGTATTCATTCCTGCCGGGCGAGAGCCTGTTTATGGAAGGGGATTTCAACAAAATGAAAGAGAAGCCCGAGTCGATCGTAAAAACTTCAGAAAAAGCGAAAATGCAGGAAAACCTCTTGAAAGCTTTTGCCGATTTTGAGAAAGACATGGAAAAAGTGATTGATGATTTCGGCTGGTAAACCCTAACCCGCCGGAAGCCGGGAATTGTTTTTGTCCCGGTTCCGTTCCGGGGGTCTTTAGTCACGGAACCGGGACAAAAACAATTCCCGGCTTCCGACTCCCACTCGGCCAGGCACACTTTCCAGCCCTCAAGAAAGCCGACCATGTAGCCGCCGGGAGAAATGTTTTTGCGAGGGTGAGGTGACTAAAGACCCCCGGAACCTCACCCTCGCAAAAACATTTCTCCCGGCGGCGGCCACACGCTATTCTGCCGCTCAGGCCTTCACTTTCAACGCCACCACCAGGCGTATCAGAAGATCAGGTTTTTCAGCCAGATCACTGGCCTTCAAAAAATTGACTCTCTGCTCAAAGCGGTCTTTCAATATGGAGAGGTATTCCTTGCGGTTGGGCACGGCCCCCGGATTGTAGGCCTCATAATAGCCGGGCAGGATCTTCTCTATGGACTCACGGGTGGGGAGGCTCGCGCCCTCCACCAAATCCCAGGGCTCCCACTCCAACTGTCCGGCCAAGATTGCGGTTTGCAGCGTCAGAGAAGTCTGAAGCGGCACAGACTTGGACTTCTGGTCGTCGCCGTCCCACCAGCCGCCTCCGCCGCCGCTCCAGACATAGCATTCACAGCCGTTCTCAAAAACTTTGGCGTAGCCCAGGCAATCCTCATAGAGCGGATAGACTCGGAAAGGATTGGCGAACGGTTCAAAAACCAGCTTCTTCATTTCCTCCGGGTCGATGTTCTCGGCCGCCGTGCGCTTGGTCATCAGCGTCGCGCCCATGGCCACGGCCAGATTGTTGTCGGTAATCTTTACCAGGGGCGGCAGGGTATTATCCTTCATCAGCCAGCCGATGGAATTGGGAAAGCCGATGCGATTGGTTGTCTCGCCCAAAAGCTCCCGCGCGAAAATAGCCCGTCCGTTGGAATTGCGGGCATCCATGCCGTAGGGCAGAATCCGGCCGTCCACGTCCGCCACCAGATTGTTCATCACCCCCACGCAGTAATTCCAATCGGGATGATCAATCTCCCGGCTGTCGGTCTTGTCGAAAAGAGTCGGCTCCCACACATAGCAGAGCTTTTTATCCACATCAATCTGAAAAGCGTCGTCATGGGCGATGCGGCGCTTAAAACCCGGCGGTAAAGTCCCGCCGTTATCAAGGCTGTTGGTGTGGCTGGATTTGCCGCTGCCGGACAGGCCGTAGAACGCGATAACCTGTTTGCCGCGCTCAGAAAATTCCGTTTTTGTGAAATCCACTTCCTTGATGCCGCCGTGGGCCGAGACGTGGCCCATGCGCTGGGCCCCGGTCCAGGCCAGGGTCAGGGTGCCCTTCTTGCGCTCACCAAAGTAACGCAGGCCAAAATTAAAAATGGTGTTGTGAACCTCATCCACCACCACCAGGGCCTCACCCCAGGGGCAGTTGGCCGGGGCCTGCCAATCAGGATAAGAGACGAACAGAATATCCTGCACCGGATGCGCGGCCGACTGTTCATAGTCCGGCACGGCCGACAGCGGGGTGAAATTGGCGAACCAGAAAAAGAGATTGGCCGCATCCTCTTCCGGGGTGATGAGGCGGGCCTTGAACATCAGCGCCGGGTCAAGGCCGACCACAGCCTCGCCAATGATCAGATCATGATCGCGCTGAAGGTTATAAACGCCCTCACGCAGAAGCGATTCGCAAACGCCCTTCTTATCTTTGGGCAGACGGTTATAAAAAACGCGGGCCCCGGCCGAACGGCCGACGGTGGCCCCGTTATTATCCACAATGACCTTGGTCCCCTCCTCCAGGCCGAGAATCGCGGCGCGGGATTTATCCATATCCAGATCGGTCACGGTTATCCAGGGGAATTGAACGGCCAAATCGTAGGCTTCAGCCGCGCTGACTATTTTTGGGCAAATTCCGCAATTTTTAACATTGAAAACAGATTCGGCTATGGCCCTGACGGGGGACATTTTGCTCAAACTTTCATAATACTTCCAAGACGGTTGAGTCGACATAACACCTCATGCGCGTGGTCCGCGCGGGACTGGGTCTAGGGGGCGGTTTCCAGTAATAGTTAATTTTGGCGGCCATCATCGTATTAAGAGCGGTGCCCCCGTTCCTATGGCCTGTTTGGGCGGCGTGAACGCCTGTGTTTGAATGCGGTACTTCCCGGCCGCAAATCCGGCCCGATCAAAACAGCCACATCGGAGATGGTTCCAGGGTGCTGCTCTGGTTACTTTAATACAATTCCGCTTTGACGGATATCTGGCTGGCGGATATACATCGGGAGCGGCGGATTGGCCGACAATCCCTGGCCGTTAAGCTTCAGGCGAGCCGCCGCCAGACGAGCCAGCATAACGGCCGACGGCGGCAGCACGGCTGGCCCGGCCGATAGATCAGGGTGCCCGGCCAGAAACTCCCGCACCAGCCCCAGAGCGGGACCGGCCACCGAAACAGCACCGCCGGGGGCGGCCGATTCCATCAGCCCGCTGAAACCCGCCGGAGAAACCGGCTGAGGCGGCAAAAGGCATTCCAAGTCCAGACCGCCTGCCTTTGAGGCCCGGTAAAGGGCGGTGAAGATTTCCAGGTGGCGGGCGTCAATGACCGGGGCGGCCAGAGCGGCCCCCTCTTCGAAAATCATGCTGGCGGCCAGCGTTTCCAGGGTCGATATGCCCATCAGCGGACGGCCCGCGCCCATGGCCAGCCCTTTGGCCAGAGAAAGGCCGGTGCGGAGGCCGGTGAAACTGCCGGGGCCGCGCCCCACGGCCAACAGGTCCAGTTCCACAGGCGAAAGACCAGCCGATTTTAAGAGGGCCTCAATCTGGGGCGGCAGAATCTGCGAATGGCTGGGGCCGCCCTCCAGTTCAAACTCGACCAGAATATCAAAGCTGCCGTCCTCACCAACGCGGACAATGGCGGCGGAAGTCCAGGCGGTGGCCGTATCCCAGGCCATGACGGTCACTCGCTTCACTGGGCGGCCTCCCCGGCCGCCGGAGCGGCGGACTCGGACGGCGGCGCGGCCGTGGTCTCAACTTCGGTTTTGGTGGTGAACCGGGTCACCAGACGTGCGATGTCATTGTAAAAAACCGTGATCATCAGAAGCCCCAGTAATCCCATGCCAATCCATTGGCCAACCTCCCTGATTCGCAGACTGACCGGCTTGCGGCGTACGGCTTCAATCAGGAAGAAAACCAGTTGCCCGCCGTCCAGCACCGGTATGGGTAAGAGATTCAGTATGCCAAGATTGACGCTGATGAAAGCGGCCAGCCGCAAAAGCGAAGCCAGCCCCTCACGGGCGCTGTCGCCGGTGACTTCGGCTATGAGAAGCGGCCCGCCCAGAGTCTTGGCCGAGACCTGCCCGGTTACCATTTTACCCAGGCCGATCATGGTCATCTTGATCATGTTGAGCGTATCCTGAACACCCAGGGAAAAGGCCTGAAAAAACCCCACCGGCTCGTTGATGATCTCCAGCCGGGGAGTCATGCCGACAATGGGCGTATAGGTCGTTTCGCCGGAGCTGTTCTGGCTGACGCTCAGTTCGGGCACCATATCCAGAATCACCGGGTTGCCGTCACGCATGGCTTCGATCACCACCGGCCGCACCGTGGGCGGCTCAGTGGCCGACCGGGAGCCGCGCGGGCCCTGAATAATGGTCAGAACGTCTTCCCAGGTGTGAACGGCCTGGCCGTTGATGGCCGTGATATAATCGCCCGGCAGAAGACCGGCCTTTTCAGCGGGGTTGCCGCCCAAAACCCGGTCGATGACAGGTTTCACGCGCGGATCGAGACCAATATCATAAATGGTGATCGGATCGTTGAAAATATTCTTGGTGTGGACGGCCGTAGGGGTGATGGTCACCGTCTCTTCCGGCTGGCCCGGCCGTTTGAAGGAGATGGTCAGAGGCGCGCCCTCTCCATTGGTCAAGGCCGTGTCCAGTTCGTCAAAATATTTGACAGGGTTGCCATTGACCGCGGTGATAACGTCATCGGTCTTCAGCCCGGCCGCCGCCGCCGGACCTTCAGGGTTGATATAACCGGCCACCGGCGTCAGGTGCCCCACGCCGCTGGACCAAGTCAGGCCCCAGAAGAGCATTATGGCAAAAGCGATATTGAAGAGCGGCCCGGCCAGAACGATGATCATCTTGGCCCAAGGCGGCTTGTGGGAAAAGGAGCGATGCATCAATTCAGGGGAAACTTCCTCCTCTGAATCAGGATCTTCGCCATACATTTTCACATAGCCGCCCAAAGGCAGCCAGGCCAGTTGGTATTCCGTCTCGCCAATGGTCTTGGACCAGGCTTTGGGCGGAAAGCCAAGCGAAAAACGCTCCACCTTCACCCCCAGAAGCTTGGCGGCAATGAAATGCCCCAGCTCATGAACAAATATGAGAACCAGCAGAAGAACGACGAACGAAACGACGGTCTGCGCGGAAGAGGTAAGAAAATCCATAATTTATCCTGAGGCCCGGACGACCGGGCGGGTTTTAGTAATATATTCAGATGATTAGGCCGTTATTCAGTATAACGCTGCTTATCATGCGGCACATACCAATCCTTGAAATTCAGGCCCATACCGGCGGGCGTAACTTCCGGGCCGATGAAGCGATTGGAAATCACCGGCAGCGCGTCAGGCACGAAGAGAAAGACATAAGGCACGTCATCATAAAAGATTTCCTGAATGCGATCATAGGCAGCCTTGCGCTGGGCCTGATCAAAGGTGAAACGGCCCTCATCGATAAGGCGATCCACTTCATCATTCTTATAATTGATGAAGTTGAGTTCCCCCGGCCGGGTCTTGGACGAGTGCCAGACGTCAAAAAGGTCCGGCTCAATGGGAATGGTCCAGCTCATGATGACCGCCTCAAAATTGTGCTTATCCAGATATTCCTTCAAAAAGGCGGCCCACTCCACAATCCGCAGGTTCATCTTTATGCCGATCTCAGCCAGCCGGGCCTGAATGATAAGGCCGGTCTGTTCGCGCACCTTGTTGCCCTGATTGGTCATGACGGTGAATTGGAATATCTGGCCGTCCTTGTCCAGAAAGCCGTCGCCGTTGGAATCGGTCCACCCGGCTTCGGCCAAGAGGGCTTTGGCTTTTTCCTGATCAAAGGGATAGGGTTTCACGTTCTGGTTACAGGCCCACATATCGCGCTTGAAGGGGCCGTTGGCCGGTGAGCCCAACCCCAGAAGCACCCCCTCAACCAGTTCATCCTTATCAATGGCATAGGCCATGGCCTGGCGCACACGCTTATCCTGAAAGCGGGGGTCTTTGAAGTTGAAGCCCAAATAGGTATAGGCAAAAGCCGGATAACGAAACATATTGTATTGTTTAGTGAAATTGGCGTCGTTCGCCTTTTCGTCATATTGATCGGGCGTGAGGGTCATGGTATCGATATGGCCGCTCATCAATTCCATCATCTGGGCGTTGAGGTCGGGGATGATTTTCATTATTATCCGGTCAAGGTGCGGGCGGCCCTCGAAATAATCGTCGTTGGCCCGGAGGGTAACCCTCTGACCGGCCTCCCACTTCTCAAAACGATAAGGGCCGGTGCCAATGGGCTTGCGGGCCAGCTCACTGGCCTCCAGATCCTGCCCCTCCAGAAGGTGGGCGGGCATTATATCGAAACACCAGCTTATCAGGGCCCTGGCCAGGGGCCGCTCATAGCTTACTTTAAATGTATAGTCGTCCGGGGCCTCAGCTTTGACCACCTGGCGGTATGACTCCGCGTAGGCGGTGGGAGTGGCCGGGTCCACCATCACTTGATAGGTGAACATGGCGTCGCGGGAGGTGAAGGGCTGGCCGTCATGCCAGCGCACATCCTTGCGCAGGCGGAAAGTTATGGTCAGACCGTCTTCGGAAATCTCAAAGGATTCGGCCAGATCGGGGACTATGTTGAGTTCTTTGTCGATTTTCAGAAGGCCGTTATAGACCCTTTCGGTTATTTCAGTGGAGGCGGAATCCGAGGCTAGGGCCGGTATGAAATTGCTGGGCTCGCCGATGGAGGCTTTCACCAGGGAATCACCGTTGACCGGGGCCGATAGAGCCGCATCGGAGGCGGCCGCATCGCCAGCGGCGGCGGCCTCCGGCGCGGCCGGAGCGGCGGTGCTTTCGTTTTCCTGGCAACCCGCTGTAATAACCATAATATTTATCAGACAGGCCAGGAATATATATCTCAATAGCTTCATAGAGGTTCCCCTTTTACCAAAGATGTGCCATAATATACTTTTTAAGGGATTTTTTCCAGTGTCGACAGACTGCGGCAGCGATTGTCAAAGGAAATTTTTCCCATGAACTCGCAACTCGAAGCTTCGCAAAAAACGTGGTTTTTTCTTCGCGAGCTACGTTTAAAGCTTCAACACCAGTGGCTGGCGCTCCGTCTCCCTCGCGGTCGACCTGCTATAAAAAAACTGTCTGGTTTGATAGGTTGACCGTGCAGATCTAAAAAATCTCTAAGCAGACAGTCCATAAACCATCGGAATCTTGCTTTTTCAGATATTTCATTAAAACATTAAAGAGTACAATAATTAACCATTGCCCCGGCCTCCTCCGGGGTTTCAGAAAACATCACATGATTCCACGCCTTCTTGTCAAAACCGGCGACAGCGGCCGGGAAATATTTAATCCTTCAACACTGGCTCTCAAGATCCAGGACAGCTTTGATAATGACTTCGGCTATATCTGGGTCGAAGGCGAGATATCGGAGCTGGCCATTCCCTTTTCCGGCCACGCCTATTTCAGCCTCAAGGATCGAGAAGCCAAGCTTCGGGCCGTGATGTGGAAGGGCCGCCGCGCCTATGCCGGCGCGGCTCTGGCCGAAGGGCAGACCGTCCTGGCCAAGGGCCGTTTGTCGGTTTACGCCCCGCGCGGCGAGTTCCAGCTGGTGGTTGATTATATGGAGCCGCGCGGTGAAGGGGCGCTCAGGCTGGCCTATGAAAAGCTCAAGGCCAGGCTGGGGGAAGAGGGCCTCTTTGATGAAGCCCGGAAGCGCCCCCTGCCCTATTGGCCGGAGCGGGTGGCGGTGATAAGCTCGCCCACCGGGGCGGCCGTGCGGGATTTCATCCGCACGGCCCGCCTGCGCCGCCCTGGGGCGGCCATCAGCCTCTATCCGGTGCGGGTGCAGGGGCCGGAGGCGGCCCGGGAAATAGTGGCCGCCCTGGCCGACCTCAATGCCTGGGGCGGCTTTGACCTTATCGTCCTGACCAGGGGCGGCGGCAGTCTCACGGATTTGTGGTCCTTTAATGAAGAGGCCGTGGTGCGGGCCGTGGCCGCCTCACGCACCCCCACCCTGGCCGCCATCGGCCATTCCACCGATCTCAGCCTCACCGAGCTGGCCGCCGACGCCCAGGCCATTACGCCAACGGCGGCGGCGGAGGCCGTCTTCCGCGATCGGGCCGCCCTGGCGGCCCACTTTGATGAAACGGAAGCGCGCCTAGCCAGGGCTATGGCGGACCGCCTCAGGTGGGGTGGAGAGCGGGTGGAGCAGTTGACGCGCCGCCTGGCCGGAGGGCTAACCGGCCTTTACGAAAGGCGCAGGCTTCATTTTGAGCACCTGATAAGCCGCCTGGGCCGCCTGGAAGACCTGGTTGGCCGCCGGGGCCAGGAGTTGGATTATCAGGTCAGGGAGCTTTGCCGGGGCATGGAAACGCTTTTGGCCGATCGGTCGGCCCGGCTGGATACAGCTATAAAATCATTGAGAATTCTATCGCCGGAACCGATGGTTGACGATAGTCGCCGACGGGTGGAGGCTCTGACGGGCCGCCTGACTCTGGCCATGAACAACAGGCTGGAAGATGAAAGGCGAAGGCTGGAATTTTTAAAAACGAGGTTGACTGCCCTATCCCCGGACAGTATCCTCAAGAGAGGCTATGCACTGGTGACGCGGGCTGCGGATGGACAGGCGCTGACGAAATCTGCCGACCTGAAGGTTGGCGAGGATGTCGTCATCCGTCTGGCCGAGGGCCGCGTCACTTCTACTATAAAGGAAATATCATGAAAAAAAAAGATGAATCGTTTGAAGAGGGTCTCACGAGGCTGGAGGATCTCGTTTCCGCCCTGGAGGACCGGGCCATAGGCCTGGACAAGGCCCTGGCTTCATTCGAAGAAGGTTTAACCTTAAGCCGCGCGTTGAGGAAAAAGCTGGATGAAGCGGCTGGAAAAATAGAAATTTTGACCAAGGATCTGGCGGGCCGCCCCCTGGCCGGGTCTTTTAATCCAGAAGAATATGAAAGTGAAATTGATGATGACGAAAGTAACTGACAAACGTGGTGAAGCTGAATTTGAATTATGGCGGTTAAAGGCTGGGGCCAGGGTGGAGGCGGCTCTGGAAAAATCTCTTTCCAAGCTGGACAAGGATCAGCCGCCGGAGGGTTCCAAATTGATAGAAGCCATGCGGTATGCCCTGTTGGGCGGCGGGAAGCGTTTGCGGCCGCTTCTGGCCCTGGCGGCGGCTGAGGCAGTTGGCGGCCGCCCGCGGGAGGCCTTGCCGGCGGCTATGGCGGTGGAGATGGTGCATGCCTATTCCCTGATTCATGATGACCTGCCATGCATGGACGATGATGATATGAGGCGGGGCCGTCCCACCTGCCATAAGGTTTTTGGCGAAGCTACGGCGTTGCTGGCAGGTGACGCGCTCCTGACATTGTCATTTGAAACATTTGCTGAAAACGGCGTTAAGAGTTTGGAGGCCGGCCGCCGCATCAATTCAGCGGCTGTGCAGTTGGCCCGCGCCGCCGGGGCCTCCGGCATGGTCGGCGGGCAGGTGTTGGATTTGGCTTTTGAAAACGGATCAGCCATAACCATTGAAATGGTCCGGGAGATGGAAAAGCGCAAGACCGGCGAATTGATGGCGGCCGCGCTGGTGTGCGGGGCCATTCTGGGCGGCGGCAGTCCGGCCGAGTTGCGGACCTTAAGGCAGATAGGCTATACCGCCGGTCTGGCCTTTCAGATAAGGGATGACCTTCTGAATATGAGTGGCGACCCGAAGGTGTTGGGGAAAGCTGTGGGGAGTGACGCGGCGCGGGGCAAAGCGTCGTTTCCGGCCATACTTGGTGTAGAAGGTGCGGAGCGGGAGTTGGCCTCCCTGACTGAAAAGGCTATGGCCGCCGCCGCCTCTTTCAAGTTGCGGGGCCGTCATTTAAGTGTGTTGATCAGCCATATGGTACACCGGAACATGTAGTGTGCGGTGTGCGGCCTGCGGCCGGCTGATATGGAGAAGACTTGGCCCGAAGGGCCAACCAAAGGGCTCCGCCCTCTGGACTCCGGCTGGGGGAGGGCCCACGCGGGCCCTGCCCCAGACCCCACCCGCGCCAAGGGGCAAGCCCCTTGGAACCCCAAGAGGTCAGGGTCAGATTCAACTTTCTTCTTCCCGCATCGCCGCAACTCGCTTCGAGTACGAAGCTCAGACAAGCGGCAACGCTTCTTACTGGGTCAGCTTCAGGTGCTATAGGCAGTTTTACGTTGTGATGTAACATTCCGCGATAGGCAGCTTCATGGGCTGAGTGGTAGTTCACGTATGTTCGGCTTAAATCAGCCTCCCCTTAAAGGCCCTTTCCAGTGCTGTTAGTCCGTCTCTTCGCCACCTATCGCTTTTCAATGAGTTGCTCATTAAAAAAAAGACGGCCAAGTCTCACTGTTACAGCGCTGGAAAAACTATTGGAGGGGAAAAAGTAATCAGCCGAACATACGTGAAGCAGCAATCATTCAATGAAGCCGCCTATAGCAAAATGTAACAGCCGGGGTGTGATGTGGCTGACAGCGGTTAGAGTGGAAGCGGTATGAAGCGTCGCCGCTTGTCTGAGCTTCGTACCCGAAGCGAGTTGCGGCGATGCGGGAAGAAGAGAGTTGAATCCGACCCTGACCTCTTGGGGTTCCAAGGGGCTTGCCCCTTGGCGCGGGTGGGGTCTGGGGTAGGGCCCGCGTGGGCCCTCCCCCAGCCGGAGTCCAGAGGGTGGAACCCTTTGGTTGGCCTATTAGGCCAAGTCCTTTAAATCGCGCGGCCCTCCGGGCCGCATCTCCTTGTTCATCATGAGAAAGGCTTGTGTTATGCCCCAAAATGAAGACAGCCAAATGAAGTCTGTCACTCCGCTTCTGGATGGTCTGGCCGAGCCTTGCGCCCTAAAATCACTGCGCCGTGAGGACCTCCCCCTCCTGGCGGAAGAAATCAGAGGCGAAATAATCAGGGTCGTATCCAGAAACGGCGGCCACCTGGCCTCCTCTCTGGGAACGGTGGAACTCATCATTGCCCTCCATTACGTTCTGGATACACCGCGCGATAAAATAATCTTTGATGTCGGCCACCAAAGCTATGCCCACAAAATCCTCACCGGCCGCCGGGCCGAATTCGAAACCCTCCGTCAGGAAGGCGGCCTCTCCGGCTTTCCCAAAAGGGCGGAAAGCTTTTATGACGATTTTGATACCGGGCACTCCTCAACCTCCGTCTCGGCCGCCCTGGGGCTGGCCTGCGCCCGCGACCTGGCCGGAGACGACCATGTGGTCGCGGCCGTCCTGGGCGACGGCGCACTCACCGGCGGCATGGCCCTGGAAGCCATGAATCACGCCGGGGCCCTGAAGAAAAAATTCCTGGTCATCCTCAATGACAACAATATGTCCATCAGCCCCAATGTCGGAGGGCTTTCGGAATATCTCTCCCTTCTGGTAACCCGCCCGGCCTATGTGAATTTCAGGAAAAAAATCAAAGGCGGGCTGAACCAGTATCTGCCCTCCAGCGGCCAAGGCATTGTGGACGGCTTAAAACGCATCGAAGACGCGGTTAAAAGCATTCTGACCGAACCAAGCACCATGTTTGAAACACTTGGTTTCAAATATCTCGGCCCCTTTGACGGGCATGATGTTTCCCTGCTGATTGAGGCCCTGGACGGCGCTCAAAAACTGGAACGCCCGGTGCTTATGCATATTATGACCAAAAAAGGCAAAGGCTACGCCCCGGCCGAAAACGATCCCCTGACCTTTCACGGAGTCGGGGCCAAAAGCCCGGCCCAGACACCCCTGACCCCGGATGAACTGCCCGGCGAAAAAAGTGAGCCGCCAGCTGAATTTTCTTCCGCGCCCACAAAAAAGGCCCTGTCATTTTCCGATGCTTTCGGCCAGTCATTGACCCAAAAAGCGGAAAAGGACAAAAGAATAACCGCCATAAGCGCCGCCATGAGCCAGGGCACGGGTCTGGCCGGTTTTTTTGAAAAATTTCCTGAAAGGTCATTCGACGTAGGCATAGCCGAGCAACACGCGGTCACAATGGCCGCCGGTCTGGCCCTGGGCGGCTTCCGCCCTGTCGCGGCCATTTATTCATCCTTCCTTCAGCGCGCCTTTGACCAGCTTCACCATGATGTGGCCCTCCAGAATCTGCCGGTCATCCTGGCCGTGGACCGGGCCGGACTGGTCGGTGAAGACGGCCCGACTCACCACGGGGGCCTTGATCTCTCATTTCTCAGACTGCTGCCGGGCTTTACAGTCATGGCCCCGGCCGACGCGGAAGAACTGGACTCAATGCTTGATCTGGCCCTCACTCTCGACGGCCCCAGCGCCATACGCTACCCGCGCGGCAGCACCCCGCTTCGCCCCCTCACGCCCCCGGAGCTGAAGCCCGTAGCGGGCCGGGGAGTGCGCCTTCGGGAGGGCTCGGACCTCAGCATTCTCACCCTCGGCTCACCTTTGGAGGCGGTACTTGAGGCGGCCGGGCTTCTGGCCGCCGACGGCATATCAGCCTCAGTGGTTAACCTGCGCTTTATCAAACCTTTCGACCAGGAACTGGTGCTGAATGAAGCGGCCGGAACCTCACACATCCTTACTGTGGAAGAAAACTCAATCCTTGGCGGGCTGTATGGAACCGTCAGCGAAACCCTGGCGGCGGGGCTGCCCGGAAAAAGCTATCGTCTGCGCGGAATCGGAATGCCGGACGCCCAGGTGGCGCAAGCCACCCAGGCGTCACAACGGGCCAGTCTCGGACTGGATGCCCAAGGCATTTTCAAAGCGGCCAAAGACCTCCTGGCCTGACACGGCAATTATTTGGAAATGAAAGCTTCCAGCCGCAGTTTCAAGGGGGCGACATCGCTTTCAGAATAATCCGTTTCCAGCATTAAATAGGGCAGATTCAGCTCGTCACGCACAAAATTACGGACAGTATAGGCCTCCGTGGCAAAGGGCTGACAACCCTGCCAAACCAGATCGATAACGCCGTCGGCCTTAAATTCGTCCGCCAGTGCGCGCAGACGCTCATAACGGCCGGGATTTGGCGACATCACCGCGCAGGGCAACTGTAGATAACGATCGGCCATTTCTTTCAGCGGCGGCTGGTTTTCATCCATGAACAGCGTAACTTTCTTATAGCTGGTGCAGTTGTCCGACACCACCACCACAGCCCCCAGATCCTCCGCCAGCTTCACCACCTTGTGGGAACCCATGCCGGAGGGCACTCCGGTCATCACCAGCCGCATGGCCCCCTCGGCCACCGGCGAGCGGCCCTCCGCCACCATGCGCATTCCGTCTTCATAAAGGGCTTCCAAATGCTTTATCGCTTCTTCCTTATCCGGCAGAAAAGCGGTCTTGAAGCTTATTTCCATCAATTCCAAACCGGTGTAAGGCGGCCGTGCGTTTTTGGAAAGATCAAACAGATTCTTCAGGGCCGTGCGCTCCCTGTTCAATAACCGGATGGCCCGCGTCAAATCCTCATCACTCATGGCTACCTGAAATTTATCCCCCATGCGCCGCCGCAGACGCTCAAACTGATCTTCCCAGTAAGGCCCGGCCGTTTCAGGATCTTGATTCTGGGGCAGCTGTAAGAGGTGCATCTCTTTCATTTCAGCCAGAAGTTCATACATCTTCTTCTTGCCGTCGCAAGTGGTGTCGGCCACCACTAAATCACTGGAGGCCAGATAGTGGCAGGAATCCAGCAAGGCAAAGCCGAAGCTGCTTTTTATCAGGGCGCAGAGGGTGCGCGGCAACACTTCCTCAGCCTTGGGGATGGCGTCCTGGCGGGTGCCGCAGAGGCTGACTGGAATGGCCCCGGCCGCCACGGCCATTTCCATGGGGCTGTAGAGACAGTAATGCCCCACCACTTTCCGGCCAGCTTCTTTGGCTTCGTCTATCTTCAAGGGGTTGGTTTCAAAAACTTTTCGTAAAACTGTCAGGCTTTCCGGCACCATAATTCCTCCCACAAAATCCGGTTTGATTCAGCAATTCTCAAAGTAAACTTTTTCCATTCAAAAAGTGCCGTGCAGCTACGCAAAAAGTGCGATTTTTGCTTCACGAAGAACTGTTTCGCCGCCAAAACCAGTCGCCTCTCGCTCCGTCACCCCTTGCGGGGCGACCTGCTATTTTAAAATTGCCATCTACTTTGAGAATTGCTGGGTTCGATTAATCAGGTTCGCTAAATTCAGATAACTTTGCGGCCGCCATTTGGGCGGCTCCGACAGCCGCCAGATATGGCGCGTCCGGCGGCACTATCACCGGGGCCTCAAGAACATCGGCCAAATATTTTACAAAAACCGGCAGACGGCTCAGCCCGCCGGTCAAGGCAACGGGGCCGCCGGTAAACAGGCGGCCGCACTGGGCTTTAAGCCGGGCGGCCAATGAAGCCATAATCCCGGCGGCCAGGTCGGCCCGCCGCACGCCTTTGGCAATCTGGGCCACCAGTTCAGTCTGGGCGAAGACCGCGCACATGCTGCTGAGAGCCACCGGCCGGCCCTCCCCGGCCAACTGGCTGAAAGACTCATGAGTCAGGTTGAAGGAGTGGCAGACGCTGTCAATAAAAGCCCCCGCCCCGGCCGCGCATTTATCATTGAGCATAAAATCGAGCACCCGCCCTTCAGCGTCAACCAAGAGGGCCTTGGAATCCTGCCCTCCCACGTCCAGAACCAGCCGCACTTCCGGCGCGGCTCTGGCCATCGCTTTGGCCAGAGCGGTTATTTCATTAAAAACCAAAGGTTCAGTCGCCTCGGAAAATTCCAAAGCTTCAGTGAGAACCGAACCGGTCAGGAGGTTGCGGCCATAACCGGTGACGGCCAGCCTGACCGGTCGGACCGCCTGGTCTAAAAGTTTTCGCAAAACTTCCATAGCCGCCTCATTGGGCTGCCAGGCGCTGGGCACCGAAGCCGCGGCCAGGAGCCGCCCCTCCGCCGCCGACCAAACGACCCCCTTGGTGGCTACGGAGCCTATATCCAGAGAAATTATATTCATAACTTATTCCTATAATAGATATTATAAATATCTATCACAGGAATCCCGCCAAGTCAATACCAAGGGCAATCCTCCCCACAAGCCGCCCACACCAAGGCCATAGCCACGGGGCACCGCTCTTAATACGATGACATCCGCCAAAACCAGCGCCCCTGGAAACCGCCCCCCAGACACAGTCCCGTGCGGACCACGCACTAAAGGGCTTGACAAGCGGGGGGATTAGTGTCATTAACTTACAAATGTTAAATGAATTCACGCGCCGTATAGAGGTCAGCCAGGCCCCGGCGGCATGCGACCTGGATGGAGGACCGGATGAAAAAAATGACCATCGCCCTTGTGGCCGTCGTTTCAATTATGCTGGCCACGACGGCTGGCCTTTGGGCTCAAGACAATGATACCCTTGAGAAAATCAAGCGTTCCGGTAAATTCACGGTTGGCGTTGTTCCAGCCCTCCCCTTTTCCTACTTCGATGATTATGGAACCGTCATCGGCTACTCCACTTACTATTCACACCTGATTGCGGAATCAATCAAAAAAGAGCTCAACATGCCCGGCCTGACGGTGGAATACATTGAAGTCAACGCCGGCAACCGTATTCCCAAGCTGGTGACCGGTGATTACGATATCGAATGCGGCTCCACCACCAATAATATAGCCCGGCAATCAGAGGTTGCCTTTTCCAACACCATCTTTGTGGTCGGCACCCGGCTTCTGACCCACAAGGAATCCGGCATTAACGACATTCCCGACCTCCAGGGCAGAAAAGTGGCCGTTACCAAGGGCACCACCACTGAAAGCCTGATTAACCTGATAAATAGCGCTGAAAAGCTGAACATTGAGATCATCAGCACCAACGAATTCCGCGAAGCATTCCTCAAGCTGGAATCCGGCCAGGTCGACGCTTTCTTCCTGGACGACGCCATTCTGGCCGGGGAGCGGGCCGGAGCGGTCAACCCCTCGGACTGGGTGATTGTGGGCCCATCGCAAAGCTATGAAACCTATGGCTGCATGATCCGCAAGGATGACCCGCGCTTCAAAAAGCTGGTGGATGACGCCGTGGCCCTGGCCCAGACCAGTGGAGAGGCTGAAAAAGCTTTTAATCGCTGGTTCAAGTCGCCGGTTCCCCCCACCGGCACAAATCTTAATTTCGATATGCCCGATGTTATGCGGAACCTGTTCAGAGCCCCCAATGATGAGCCGTATCAATAAAAAACGATAAAATGTAAATTTATGAAAATGACCCGCTTCGTTGCCGCCGCAGCGAAGCGGCTCATTGTATTGTCAAAACCCTTTATGGCCGAAGTGTTCCCATTTAGCGGAGGTCGACCGCGGGGAGACGGAGCGCCAGCGACTGGTTTTAAGGCCATAGCCGGTGCCAGCCGGGCAAAAATCACGCTTTTTGCCCGGCTGCGGGCGGCCAGTTCAGGGGAAACGCCATAATTATAATTGAGGGAGATTTGCGGCCATGAAATTCATGTGCTGGAATGTGAACGGACTGAGAGCCATCAGCCAAAAACCCGGTTTTTGGGATTGGTTCCGCCAGAGCGACGCGGACTTCATCGCCTTTCAGGAGACCAAAGCCGCGCCCGAACAACTGGCCGACGACCTGCTGAATCCTGAAAATTATCTCAGCTATTGGTCTTCATCGGTGGGCAAGAGAGGTTACTCTGGAGTAGTGACTTACGCCAAGGGCGCACCGGCGGCGGTCAGTGAAGAAATTCCCGAACTGGCCTGGCAGGGCGAGGGTCGGCTGGTCAGGCTGGAAACGCCGCATTTTCATTTTCTCAACGTTTATTTCCCCAACGGCCAGAAGGACAACAGCCGCCTGAGTTATAAGCTGGGCTACTATGAGGCACTTTTGGACTACGCCCAGAGTTTGAGAAAGGAAAAGCCGGTGATTCTGTGCGGCGATTTCAACACCGCCCACTACCCCATCGACATAGCCCGGCCCAAGGAAAACGAGAAAACGTCAGGTTTTCTGCCGGAAGAAAGGGCCTGGCTGGACAAGCTGGTAGGGGCCGGATACATCGACACTTTCCGCCTCATCAACGGCCCGGAGGCGGTGGCCTATTCCTGGTGGTCTCTCAGAACGCGGGCCAGAGCCTACAACATCGGTTGGCGCATCGATTATTTCTTTGTTTCCGAGGAGTTGTCCGGCGCGGTCAAAAAAGCCTGGATCGAGCCTGAAGTCACCGGCTCCGATCATTGTCCCATAGGTCTGGAACTGGATTTGCCCTGATTCAAAGGCAGGCTTACCAATAAAGCCGCAATTCTTAAGTCAGGCATTCCGGTTCGAATAGTTGCTTGAAGAGTTGCTACAAGTAAGGTATAATTCGATATTTCAAGAAGTTCGGCAAATTTTTAACATCTGGCGGCTTCATGACCACACATTAACACATCCGGCCACATTAGCATTTCTAATTATGGCCAACCGGCCTCAATCGAGAGGGGTCGAACGGCAGTGAGACGGAGCGTCAGCGACTGGTTTTGACGCCAAAGAAGCAGCCCGCGAAGCAAAAATCACATTTTTTGCGAAGCTACGATCAGCAACTTTACGGGAAAATGATATAATTGGAAATCGCCCGGCCACGGTACTAAATGAACCCCAGAAAGCCAAAAAAGCTCAAGAGAACCATTGCCATCTACTTTGTTGTGGCCAATATCATCATTGGCCTGATAGGTTTTGGCGGGGCGGCCTATAATTTTTACGGCCAGCTCAGGGGCCTGACTATGGACAAACTGGGACAGACCGCCTCAGCCAGGGCCGGGGCCATTTCCGAATGGCTGCGTCTGGCCATGATGGTGGCCACCCAGCCCTCCCGCCAAATCTGGACCCACCGTGAACTGGAAAAATATTACGACGGCGAAATATCCCGTGAAGAACTGACCGAAAACACCATGCGGGTTGTGGACGGGGCCATTGTTTACAACAACGACCTCAAGGGCATGACCCGCGTTGACAAATTTGGCGAAGTGGTCATCAGGCGCGGGCGGGAGATTCCGCCCAACTTCTGGCCGCCTTTCGCCGTCGGGCAGCGCGACCCGATGGTTAACTTTTACAGCCTCAATGACGACCAGCCGATTCTCCTGGTCTCCACGCCCATCATCAGCCGCACCGGCGAAAACCTGGGCACGGATATCATGATGCTCGACACCGATCCCATCCACCGGCTGGTGCAGAGCGGCAGCGATTTCAGTTTTCAGGCCCGGACCTATCTGACGTCCTATGAATATGACGGATATTTGCTGATTTTCTCGTCAGAGGGTGGGCACAACTGGTATCTGACCCCGGAAATCAGGGAAATTGTACATGAGGCCAAGGCTGAAGACACGTCCGTTCTCAACAAAAACGGCACCACTTATGGCATAGGGCGAGTCAGTGAAGCCAACTGGCAGGTCACCATCGCGGTGGATGATAAAACGCTCTATGAACCGGTGACCAGCCAGATGCGGCGCACCACCGGCTATTTCCTGGTCTTTTTCGCCTTTGCCCTGGTGGGGCTGTGGTTTCTGGCCCTCAGGCCCCTTACCGGGCGGGTCAATCAGGCCACCGACGCCCTGGCGGAAGAGGTGGAGGAAACCACTGAAAAGCTGATTAAAGAATTTGAGGGCCGCAAAAAAACTGAAACCAAACTGGTGGTGGCCACTCATCAGGCCCTGGTGGCCAGGCAAGCCAAAAGCCAATTTCTGGCCAACCTCAGCCACGAGATCAGAACCCCCATGAACGCTGTCATCGGCATGACCGATCTGGCTCTTTTCACGGACCTGACGGATGAGCAGCGGTCATATCTCCTGGAATCCAGAAAAGCGGCCGACATACTCCTGGATCAGATTAACACCCTCCTGGATCTGTCCAAGCTGGAAGACGGGCTGATGGTTACGGAAAGCCGTGATTTCAACCTGCCGGCCGTAATCTCTCAACTGGTCAAGAACTACGAACCGGTCAGTCAGGAGAAAAATCTCTCATTTCAATGGAGCATTGATTCGGCCATTCCTGAATGGCTCCGTGGCGATCAGCTTCGCATCCGGCAGGTGCTGAACCTGTTGCTGGAAAACGCTTTCAAGTTCACCACTCTGGGCGGGGTGACCCTGACGGTCAACCACAAAGGCATTGAAAATAATGAAGATCTGGTGACATTCGAAGTGACTGACACCGGAATCGGCATTGACCTGGAGAGGCTGCCCCACATTTTCGATCCCTTCGTTCAGGCCGACGGCTCGCTCACCCGCTCAAGCGGCGGAACCGGCATGGGGTTGGCTGTGGCCAAACGGCTGGTGGATCTCATGGGCGGCAGCATTGATATAAAATCAGAGCCGGGCCAGGGCAGCTCATTTATCATAACCCTGGCCCTCCCGGCGGCGGCCGGGCATCGCCCGGACGAAACGCGGATAAAGCCACTGACGCGGGACGAGCTGAAAGGCCACTTGGCTTTGGTGGCTGATGACAACAATATTAACCGCGCTGTCCTGACCGGCTATCTCAAGCATTGGGGAATGAATTCGCGGGCTTTTGCCAGCGGCAAGGATACGCTTGATTTTCTGGAGGCTCATACTGACATAGTGCCGGATGTTTTCATTCTGGATGTCAGAATGCCGGGGCTTCAGCCCAATGAGCTTTGTCGAAAGGTCCGGGCCAAATACCCGGACGCCCCTGTAATCTTCATCAGTTCGGAATCAATTGACGGCCACGGCGACCTTTACGGTGGTGACGATGGTTCTGTCACCATCCTGGAAAAGCCTGTCAGCCGGGATACGTTATCGGACACCCTGGCCCGCGTTCTGGCCACGGCCGTCAAGAAAAAGCCGGAACCGGAAACCCGCCGCAAGCAGGAAAAACTTTCTGTGACTGATAGTCCCCGCCATATTCTGGTGGTGGACGACAACCAGTTGAATCAGCGGCTGGCGGCCACTCTCCTGACCAAACGGGGCCATAAAGTGGATGTGGCTGAAAACGGGCAGGAAGCATTGAATTTTATTTTGGGGTCAAAGTATGATATGGTGTTGATGGATATACAGATGCCGGTGATGGACGGCTTGACCGCGGTGCGGATAATACGTGAAGAACCGGACAAATATGGCCGGGATCTGCCGGTGGTGGCCATGACCGCCCACGCCCTGCCGGGTGATCAGGAGGCTTTTTTGCAGGCGGGCATGAGTGGCTATGTATCGAAGCCGTTCAAGCCCCAGGAATTGATACGAGCGGCGGAGCAGACATCAGCCCGCAGTAATAATATGAATAATCATGGAGGAAATATCGTGGCTGCTGAACTTAACCGGGGGGCAATCCTGGAAAATTTCATGGACGACGAAGAGTTGCTATTTGAAAGCATCGATCTTTTTCTGGAAAGGATCGCGGCGCGTATGAGCGTCCTGAAAGGCGGCGTTGAAGCTAAAGATCCTGATGTCTTTATGCCGGAAGCCCACACCATCAAGGGTATGGTGGGGATTTTTTCCACTGACGAAGCCTTTGAAGCAGCCAAGACCCTGGAGGTCAAGGGACGTGAGAAGGTTACCGACGGTATTGAAGAAGACATGGCCGACCTGGAAACCAAACTTGACGCCCTGGTAACCGCCCTCCGCCAATGGCGTTCTGAAAGCGAATGAGAAGAAGTGGTGGCGGCCCACGGGCCGCGGGATTAAAGGACTTGGCCTGAAAGGCCAACCAAAGGGCTCCGCCCTCTGGACTCCGGCTGGGGGAGGGCCCACGCGGGCCCTGCCCCAGACCCCACCCGCGCAAGGGGGTAACCCCCCTTGACCCCCAAGAGATCAGGGTCGGCTTCAACTTGCTTTTTCCCGCATCGCCGCAACTCGCTTCGAGTACGAAGCTCAGACAAGCGGCGACGCTTCATAGCGCATAAGTTTCAACCGCTGTCGGCACCTTCACGTTGTGTCGATGCATTGTGCTATAGGCAACAGCATTGGCCGATTGTTATTTCACATATGTTCGGCTTAATTCTGTTTCCCCTCAAAGATTTTTTCCAGCGCTGCAACGGTGAGGCTTGGCCACCGTTTTTTTATTGAACAACTCATAATTAAAGAGATAGGCCGTCGAGAGGCGCACAAACAGCACTGGAAAGAACCTTTAAGGGTAGGCTGATTTAAGCCGAACATACGTGAACTGCCACTCAGCCGATGAAGCCGCCTATCGCAAAATGTCTCGGACTGACCTCAAGCCGCCTATCGCTCCAGAAACTGACACAGTATGAAGCGTCGCCGCTTGTCTGAGCTTCGTACCCGAAGCGAGTTGCGGCGATGCGGGAAGGGGAAAGTTGAAGCTGACCCGGACCTCTTGGGGGTCCAGGGGGCTCGCCCCCCTGGCGCGGGTGGGGTCTGGGGTAGGGCCCGCGTGGGCCCTCCCCCAGCCGGAGTCCAGAGGGTGGAACCCTTTGGTTGGCCTTTCAGGCCAAGTCCTTTATCGCGCGGCCATAGGCCGCTTTCCTTTATGTCTGGAAAAGCCGCAATCAAAATCACATATGACTTTTATCAACCCCAATCCACTTTTAGCTCAGGTGGCGGTCGATGCCGCCGTCCCTGAGTTCTATACCTACCTCATTCCCACCGAGTTGGAAGAAGAAGCGGCCGTCGGTCAGGCGGCCGTGGTTCCTCTAGGCCGCCGGGAAGTGGTCGGTTATCTGATGGCTCTAGGTCACTCCGGCCGGGATTCCAATGATCCGTCCATGGCACGCCTGCGGCCCATACGCACCATTCTGAGGCCTGAACCGTTGTTCGGACCAAGCCTTTCCCGCTTGATCAATTTTATCTCGCATTATTATTTTTATCCGCCGGGGCTCTGCGCCAAGGATATCCTGCCGGGCGGCCTTTCACCTAAAACGGAGGATTATATTACTTTGAGCGGCGACCAGCCAGCACGCACCCTTCTGGGCGAAGAGGCTGAACTTCTGGCCCGCCTGGCTGACGCTCCACCCGATGGCCTGGCTGTGACCGGGCTGGAAAAAGAAGGTTTCGCCGCAGCCATAAAAAAACTGGCATCCGCCGGGTCCATTCGCCGCACCTGCCGTCTGGCCGGGAAAAGCAGCCGCATGAATTTTGAGTGGTGGGTGGGGCCAGCCGAAAACCCGCCCGAAACGCCGCCGCGGCTGGGGCCCAAAGAACGGGAACTGTGGGAGCTGGTTAATACCGGCCCGGCCAAACCCATGAGCTACTATGCCTCCTATATCAAAGATCCCCTGACCAAGGCTCGCAGCCTGGAAGCCAAAGGGCTGGCCGTTCTCAGCCAGAAAGAGATTTTCCGCGATGATCCCGAAAGGGCTATATTTCAGGATCACGCCCCGGCCCCGAAGCCAACAGCTCAGCAGGCCGCCGCGCTGGAACCGATCCTATCGGCCATCAGGGAAAAACGTCATCAGGGCTTTTTGCTGTTCGGAGTTACCGGCAGCGGCAAGACTGAAGTTTATCTGCGGGCGGCCGCCGAAACTCTGACCCTGGGCCGTGAAGTTTTGTGGCTGGCCCCGGAAATCGGCCTGACCATGGGCCTGGAAGGCCTCCTTCGGAACCGTCTGGGGACCGAAAGAGTGGCCGTGCTCCACTCCGCCCTCACGCCCGGACAGCGGCACGATCAGTGGCTCAGAATCCGCCGTGGCCTGGCCCCGGTGGTGCTGGGGGCCAGGAGCGCTGTTTTCGCCCCCCTGGAAAATCTGGGGCTGGTGGTGGTAGATGAGGAACACGACTGGGCCTATAAACAGGATGACGGCCTGCGCTACAACGGCCGGGATCTGGCCATGTGGCGGGCCAGGGAGGCCGGAGCGGCCCTGATTCTGGGTTCAGCCACCCCTTCGCTGGAAAACTATCAGGCCGCGCTGAACGGACGGCTGACCCTTCTGACCATGAAAGACCGGGCCGGGGCGGCGATCCTGCCGGAAGTCGAGCTTCTGAACCAGTCCGATGAACCAGCCCGCCTCCGCAAAGTTCTAAGCCCCCCCCTTCGCAAAGATTTGTCCGACACTCTGGACCGGGGCGAACAGGCCCTCCTCTTTATCAACCGGCGCGGCATGGCCAACCTCCCGATGTGCCTGGCCTGCGGCGAGGCCTTGAAATGTCCCCATTGCAGCCGCACCCTGACCCTCCACGGCCCGGCCGGGCGGACGGAGGCCGAATCCGAAGGCAATCTCACCCATGCGGCCATTGATAACCGGCAGGTGCTGGTCTGCCATAGCTGCGGTTATCGGGCCGAGCCTCCCAAAGCCTGCCCGGCCTGCCTCTCGCCCCTTTTCCGTTACTTCGGTGTGGGCACGGAAAAACTTTTAAAAATGGCTGAAGATGATTTTCCACAGGTGCGCGGCTCCAGGCTGGATACTGATTCGGTACGTCGCCGGGGCGGCCTGAAAGGTATTCTGCAAAAATTTGCCTCCGGTGAATTCAACCTCCTGGTCGGCACTCAAATGGCGGCCAAAGGCCACGATTTCCCCAATCTGACCCTGGTGGGCGTAGTCGATGCCGACCTGGGCCTGAACCTGCCGGATTTCAGGGCGGCCGAGAGAACTTTCCAACTGCTGTCACAGGTGGCCGGACGGGCCGGCCGATCTGACACCCCGGGCCGCGTGCTGGTCCAGACTATGGTGCCCGGCCACCCGGTCCTCCAGGCTGTGGCCCATCATGATTATGAGGAATTTTACCAACAGGAGATAGAGGTGCGGGCCGAATTGGGCTTCCCGCCCTTCAGCCGTCTGGCCCTTATTCGCATCAGCGGGCCAGATGAAACGCACACAGCCGAACTGGCCGCCAAAGGGGCCGATCTGGCCCGTCTCCTGATGAAGGATATGGATGACCTGGACCTCTTCGGACCCGCGCCCTCACCGATTGCCAGAATCAAGGATTTATACCGCTATCAGTTTCAGGTGCGGGCCGGAACCGTGGCCACGCGCCGTAAATTTCTGGAAGCGTGGCTGCCGCGTCTGCGCGCCATCATCCCTCCCAATGTGCGCATGATCGTCGACATCGATCCCTATCAGCTTCTGTAAAACTGACTCTTCAAGTTCTCCCAAACCGGTGCCGATAAAATAATAGTAGTAACTAATTGTTTTTCTTTCAGTCAGATCAGCCGTCAAAGCGCCTGAAGCTGAGAGGGCGGCTATAATCGCATGAAGATAGCCGCCGTAACCAGCTATTAAAGAAAAGGCTGCCTGAACATGTGGCCCGGGCCGTGCCCGGCGTGGGTCCAGGGTTGCCAGCAATTCTAATTATGGCCGACGCCGCCGCATAAAGCCGGGGTCGAGCGTAGCGAGACGGAGCGCCAGCGACTGGTTTTGACGGAAAAATAGCCGCTCGCGAAACAAAAACCACGCTTTTTGTGTAGCTACGTGCCGTAAGTTCATGGGAAAAAAGTTATAATTAGTATTGCTACAGGGTTGCGTCCAAGTTTGACAAAATTAGTATGCTTGATGTACATTTGTACTCTATCGATGATTTCTTTGGTTCGTCCGCCGCCCCCGGACCTGATCGGGACGTGTGAATGACGGTTACTATCATTCTTTATACAGGAACCTGCCATTATGCCCAAACTCTATGCCTTCCGTGAAGACCGCCTTGGTTTCAGCTTCGAAATCGGACAGAAAGCAATTCTGGGCCGGGCTCCTGAATGCGACCTGATCCTTTTTGATCGCAGCGCCTCCCGTCATCATGCCGAAATTTTCAATATTGATGATAAATATTACCTGGCCGACCTCGGCAGCACCAACGGCACCCTCCTCAACGATCAGCCAGTGACCCTCCAGACGCGCCTGGAACCATTTGACAGCATTAAGATCGGCCGGGAACTGTTCATCTTCGAGCCGCACATCAATATTATCATCGGCCCGGCCCCCTCCGCCATTATCATTGAGGATCTGAGCGAAGAGGTCCACAATCTGGTGGCCATGTCCGCCAGAGAGGCGGCCGGCAGGGCTTCGGCTGAAGATCTCCCGTCCATTACCGCTCTGGCTTACCGCCTCTGTCAGGCCGAAGATTCAACCTCCATTGAAAATGTGATCAAAGAGTGCCTTCAGGAACGGTTCGGCATGACTTTCATGTCGCTTCTCTGGCCCACCCTTCCGCCCGCGCGAAGGCTGGTTTCCTTCATGACTTCACATGAAGACAAAAGGATGCTCCTGAGCCACGCGCCCTATATCAGAGCCCTGCGTGACCGTCAGGTGCTTCTGTGGCCCCATTCCATCAGCGAACTGTCTTTCCATGAGGGCAACCGTCAGGTCACTCACAGTGATTTCCCGGCCCTGGTGGGCCCACTGTTCGGGGTCAATGGCGCCACGGGCCTCCTCTATCTCGAGAACCAGAACAAGGCCTTCACCGAAGAAGACCTGGCCGCTTTCGCCGCCCTCCTGCCGGTGCTGAGCCCGGCCATTCTGCGCATGGTCGACCGGCGCGGCCGCGAAAGCATGCACGGCCTCTATAATTCCGGTGCGCGCGAAGTGCCCATGATCCACACCGACGATCAGGTTAAAATTGTCTTCTCCACGGCCGCTCAGGCCGCCGCCGGCAAAGGTTCAATATTGATCAGCGGCGAAACCGGCACCGGCAAGGCCGCCCTGGCCGAATATATCCACAATATAAGCCCCCGCAAAATCGGCCGCCTCATAACCGCCAGCCTGGCCAGCATCCAGCCCGGCGACATTGAGCGGGCCATTTTCGGCCAGGCGGCCGGTCATGGCGATGACCACGGCCATGTCGGCCTGATGGAGCTGGCCGACGGCGGCACCCTCTTCCTTCAGCATGTGGAATACCTGCCGGCTCCCACACAGCGTAGCCTCTTAATGGCCATTGAGGAAGGCATGTTCTTCCCCCTGCACTCCGGCCGCCCCAAGGCGGTTGATCTGCGGGTCGTCAGTTCCACCTCCGTCGATCTCTGGTCCAGAGTCGAAGGCGGTTTCTTCCGGGAAGATCTCTATCTGCGTCTCAGCGGCATAAACATTTCCATGCCGCCCCTCCGCGACATTAAAGACGATCTTGAACACATACTTCTCACCCATATGCACAAGGCCTCCCGCGCCCTCGGCATTCCCTTCACCGGCCTCGATCCGGCGGTCCTGGAGTGCCTCCGGGCCTACCGCTGGCCAGGCAACATGGCTGAACTCAGGCAGGAGGCCGCCCTGATGGTCCTCTTCAGCCGCAACGGCCGGGTTACATTGGAAGATCTCCCTGATTATCTGCGGATGGCCGCCTCGAGCCAGACCATCGACGATGATGAGCATGTCCCGCCCATTGTGCGGGAGGCCGAACGTTTCCAGATGATCCGGGCCATGGCCAGATGCGGCGGAGACCTGGAAGCCGTGGCCGCCGTGCTGGGCCGCCGTCCTGAGGACGTCATTCTGAAAATGCGGTCCTTTGGCATAGATCCCATCGATTATCAGGCTCCGGTCATCACCTCCCAGCCCAAAAGTCCCAGCCAGACGGCATTGCCCACGTCGTAAGAAGGAGGCCCCGCCTTCTCCACCCCAAGAGGGGGGGGACAACCATAGATCTCCTCACCGGATCACGGTCATGGTGACGCGATGGTGTCCCCCTCAGTGCTTTGCGTCACTGCCGCGGTTTACCGGCGGCTGATGTCTTCATCAGCCCCTATGGGCAGGCAACTTTCTCACCCCAAAACCACTATCACCTCCATCCCTATGATTTTTTTCCTAAGCGCAGCTTAGGAAAACCCATATTTATTTTCGCCCCGCTCGCCTGAACTCCAGCCTTCCAAGCAAGTTGCGGCGCTGAAAAAATGATGAACGGAAGAAGTTTTTCGGCCCCTCTTTCGGGTGGCAGACACTGCCGGCAACCTACACAGCCTTGACCTCACTCCGGGAGGAAATCAAGGGGGCTGTGCTCCCCCTTACGGGGACGGAGGGGCAGAGCCCCTCTTCTCTTCACCCGGAACGCATCGCACAATAAACTTGTCAATAAGCGACAAACTGGAGTATTATAAAATGTTATAGTTGGAAGACATAAAATAGCGAGGAAGGAAATCATGACTGAGATTGAAAAGATCGAACCGGATTTTGAAAAAGGCGGCGGACTTGTGCCCGCCGTCGCCCAGGACGCCCAGACCGGCGAAATTCTGATGCTGGCCTATATGAATCGCGAGTCCTTTGAAAAAACCCTCGAAACCGGTGAGGTCCACTATTGGAGCCGCTCCCGCAAAGAACTCTGGCATAAGGGCGGCGGACGCAGCGGCCGGGTTCAAAAAGTCAAGGCCATGTATCTGGATTGTGATCAGGACGCCATTGTGGTCAAAATCGAACAGGTCGGTGGAATATCATGCCACACCGGCCGCCGCACCTGTTTCCACTATGAGCTGGGACAGGATAAAAACTTCAGGCTGGTGGACTGATGGAAGGCAAAATAGCTCTCGGCATACCCAAGGGATCGCTGGAGAAATCAACCTTGGAACTGTTCGCCAAGGCGGGCTGGCGTATCAACGTCAGTTCCCGCAACTATTTTCCTGATATCGATGATCCTGAAATCACCTGCAGTCTGGCCAAGGCCAAGGAAATGGCCCATTATGTGGCCAACGGCACCCTCGATGTGGGCCTGACCGGCAAGGACTGGTGCGTGGAATACCAGAGCCGGGTGGTGGTGGTTGACGACCTTCTGTATTCAAAAGCCAGCTCGCGCCCGGCCCGCTGGGTGCTGGCCGTGGCTGGTGACAGTCCCTATAAGCGGCCGGAAGATCTGGCCGGCAAGAAGATCGCCACAGAACTGGTGGAGGTGACCAGACGCTGGTTTGCGGACCGCAATGTGGATGTTGAAGTGGAATTCTCCTGGGGCGCTACTGAAGCCAAAGTCGTTTCCGGCCTGGCCGACGCTATTGTGGAAGTCACGGAAACCGGCAGCACCATTCGCGCCCACGGCCTGAAGATCATCAGTGAAGTCATGCAGACCAATACCCAATTAATTGCCAATCCCAGGGCTTGGGAGGACACGTTTAAAAGAAGGAAGATTCAGCAGCTGGCTCTTTTGTTGAAGGGCGCGCTCAAGGCCGATGGGCTGGTGGGCCTGAAACTGAACGTGCGCGAGCGTGACGCGGATGCTGTTATTGAACTTTTGCCCAGCCTTAACGCGCCTACGATTGCTCATCTGTATAAGACGGACTGGCTGAGTGTGGAAGTCATGGTGGCGGACAGCCTTCTGCGGGAACTGATTCCCCGGCTGATGGAGCGCGGGGCTGAAGGCATCATTGAGTATCCGCTGAACAAGGTGATATAATGATTTTTAGAAAAACGGCGGCCCTGCTCCTGTTGTGCGCTATTTTAACCGTCGGCGGCTGTACGGGGGGCGGCAAAAAAACAGGCAGTGCCGGGGCCAGGGAGAATCAGGCCCAGAACCTGGCCAATCTGGGCGCGGCTCTGCTGATGCAGAACGAATACATCAAGGCTCTGCCCCAATTGTTGAAAGCCAAGGAACTCTCGCCCAAAAACGCAGATGTTGAAAACTATCTGGGGCTGGCCTATTACGGCATGAAAGAGTATGATCTGGCCCTGGAAAGCTATCGGGAGGCGTTGAAGCTCGATCCAAGCCGCACCGACGTCCACAATAACATGGGCCTGATTTATATGGCCAAGCAGGATTACGACAAAGCCCTGGAAGAGTTCAACATCTGCCTCCGGGATCTGGTTTACCAGAAGCAATTCCTGGCTTTGTCCAACATCGGGACGGTCTATATGCAAATGAAGCGTTATGATGAGGCTCTGGTCCCGCTGATGCGCTCCATTGAGGTGGCCCCTGATTACGGCAAAGCTTATCAACTGGTCGGGCTGGTCTATCTGGCCCAGCACCGCACCAGCGATGCGATTGATTATCTCAACAACGCCGCCAGACTTGATCCTAATGATTACGAGACCCATATGGCCCTTGGCGACGCCTTTACCGAGATGAACAAGCCTGAGGAGGCGGCCCAGGCGTACAGTCAGGTGCCGGTGTTGATTCCCAACACGCCCATGGCCCTGGAGGCGCAAAAACGCGCCCGCCGCATAATGGGCTTCGAATAATTTATACCGGAGTGCGGCAATTCTCAAAGTAAACTTTTTCCCCTGAACTTGTGGCGTGCAGCTGCACAAAAAGCGTGGTTTTTGTTTCGCGAGATGCTATTTTACCGTAAAAACCAGTCGCAGGCGCTCCGTCTCCCCTGTGGGTCGACCTGCTATTTTGAAATCGCCGTCTACTTTGAGAATTGCTGACCGGAGTGTGGTCAACTTGCCTCAAAAGGGCGGCGCACAGTGCGTGCCGCTATACCGTGAACGAACCTCGGAGTTAAGCAAGTGATTTCCCAACCGCTGAAAACCGTTTCGGCCGAAAGGCCCCCGGCTCTGGAAGCTGATTTTATCATTTCAGCCGCCGCCGCCCACCAGTTCCCGGAACCGGAACTGCCGGAACTGGCTCTTCTGGGCCGCTCCAACGCCGGGAAATCATCGCTGATGAACCGCTGGCTGGGCCGCAAGGGTTTAGCCAGAGTGGGGGCCACTCCGGGCCGGACGCGCCTGGTCAATTTTTTTAAAATTACCTGGAATAAGGGCCAGCCGCCTTTCATGATGGCCGATCTCCCCGGCTACGGCTTTGCGGCCGCGCCCAAGGATATGGTGGCCGGGTGGCGCAAACTGGTGGCCGATTATCTTGAAAGCGGTCGGCCTCTGAAAATGGCCCTGTTGATGATGGACATCAGGCGCGCTCCGCAGGATGAAGAATTCGGGCTGTTGACCTGGCTGAACGAATTGTCCATCCCGGCCTGGGTTATTGCCACCAAAGCCGATAAACTCAGCCAGGCTGAAAGATCCAAGCGGCTGAATGTGATAAAAAAGGCCTTTGCCGAGAATTTAAAACTGGAACGCCCGCCCCTACCCTTTTCAGCAACCACCGGGTTCGGCCGCAACCAGCTAATTGAAACCCTAATTGACTCGGGCCTTCTGACCAGCGGCCCGGCAATTCAAAATGCTAGCTTTTTCCCATAAATCAGCGGCCTCTCCGCTACGCAAAAAACGCGGTTTTTGCTTCGCGATAGGCTGCTTTGCCCTCAAAACCAGTCGCTGGCGCTCCGTCTCCCCGCGGGTCGACCTGCTATTTTATAATCGCCATTACTTATAGAACTGCCGGCGGCGGGTCGGCCGAATAGACAAATTGAGAAACACCTAAACTGAAACGCGTGTTGTTGACGCAAACGTAACAATACGAATCATTGTTTAATTGAAATCGTGGACAATTTTTTATGAAAGCAATCGGAATTTTCTCCGGCGGGCTCGATAGCGTGCTATCAGCCCGTCTCTTAATGGAACAGAACATTACCCCTGACCTGATAACCTTCACCACCCCCTTCTTCCCGCCCGACAAAGCCATTGCCGCCGCCAGGGAACTGGGGCTGGAAGTGACCCAGATTGATATATATGGCGAACTTTTAAGCCTGATTAAAAACCCGGTTCACGGGCTGGGCAAAAACATGAATCCCTGTATTGACTGCCACGCCCTGATGTTCCGCAAGGCGGGCGAGATTCTGGCCGAAAGCGGCGAGGACGGTTTTTTGTTTTCCGGCGAGGTGGTGGGCCAGCGGCCCATGAGCCAGAACAGCCATTCCCTGAGAGTTGTGGCCAGGGATTCCGGCCAGTCCGGGCGCATTCTTCGTCCGCTTTCCGCCAAGCTTATGCCGGAGACTGAAGCGGAGGAAAAGGGATTGGTGGACCGGGAAAGGCTGTTAAACCTGTCCGGGCGGGGCCGTCGGCCGCAGATAGCCCTGGCTGAAAAATACGGCCTGTCCATACCGCCCCCGGCAGGCGGCTGTCTTCTGACCGATCCCATGTACAGCCGACGCCTGAAGTGGCTTCTTCAGCAGCGGGAGACGAGCGATACAAGCTGGCCACCGGCGCGTCTGGCGGAAATGATCAAGCGCGGCCGTATTTTCTCGGCCGAGCCGGGCCAGTGGCTGGTGGTGGGCCGCAATCAGGCCGATAATCAGGCCCTGGACGCCCTGATGGAAAAGGGCGACACCTTCTTTCATCTTGAAGGCGGCCCCGGCCCCACGGTCCTTTTGCCGGATTTGAATATTGCGGCCACTGAAGCGACGTTCAGTCTAGGCCGCAGCCTGGCCGCCGCCTATGGCGACAACGGCGGGGCGGATGTAGTTATGGTCAGGATGGGCAAAGTCGGCGACGGGCACATCCTGGTGGAGACAGAGGTAACCAAACCCGCCCGGTGGGGCGACTTTATGGAGCCGAAAGAGTGTGATTGAGCTTCAGCGATTCTCAAAGTAAACTTTTTCCCATGAACCAGGGTTCAGCAGCTACGCAAAAAGCGTGGTTTTTGCTCCGCAAGCGGCTTTGGAGGCCCCAAAACCAGTCGCTGGCGCTCCGTCTCCCCTGTGGGTCGACCTGCTATTTTGAAATTGCCGTCTACTTTGAGAATTGCTGATTGAGCTTGTCCAGCCTGGGCTGTATTGATATAATACTGGAAAATGCAAATACTGAAGATACAACGACACGCACTGCTCGCCATCTGCCAGAGGCAGGTTGACCGCACGCACTCCGGTAAAAAATTATGAAATTTTTCCTTCATTGTATCGGGCCGGGAGTTTTTCTGCGGGTGCTGCTGCCGCAAGACGGTTTTACACTGACCGGCTACCTGGCGGCCGCCCTGATGATGGAAGCTGAATACTGGATAAGACTTCTGATAGGTCAGGACGGCTCCGGGCTCATTTACAGCCGGACAATTCTTGGCGCGGTAGTCATTGTGGGCCTGTTGACTTTTGCCGCCTCCGGCTTCCTGGCCAAGGTCCGTAAAATGGCCTGGAAGACCATCAGGCCCCACGGACGCGATAGTTTGAACATGAAGCAGCCCAGCCGCCAGATCCTGGCTTTCAGTGCCTTTTGCGGTGCGGCTGTGGCCATCGTTTTCACGAGCCTCCTGGAACCGGCGGCTCAGCCGTTCTGGCCGCTGTCGGCGGACAACCCTCTCAATGGAGTTTTGGATGCGGGGCGCGCCCAGCGGCTGGCCACTTTGCCGCTGCCGCTGGCCCTGACGGTCTGGGGCCTGAAAAAGTCATTTTACGCGGGCAGAAGATGAACAAAGAGGAAATAATCGCCAAAGCCCCATTCTTTCAGGGGCTGGAGCCGGACTTGGTAAGTCAGATGGCCTCTGTAGCGCTGGTGAAGAAGTATGGCGCGGGCAGCACCATTTTTCATGAGGGCGATCCAGGGCTGGGCTTTCATCTGGTGGCCGAAGGCCGGGTGAAGATATTTAAAAGCGCGCCGGATGGAAAAGAGCAGCTGCTCCATCTTTTCGGGCCGGGTGAGCCTTTTGGGGAGGTGGCTATTTTTGCCGGGCGGGGCTACCCGGCCCAGGCGGAGGCCATGACCGAGACGGCGACGCTTTTCTTCCCCCGCGCGGAACTTAAGCGGCTGATAGCGGAAAACCCGGATCTGGCTTTTGGAATTATGGCGGTTCTGTCCGCCCGGCTGAGGCGTTTCGCTTCAATGCTGGAGGCGGTGACGTTGAAAGAGGTTCCGGCCCGGCTGGCGGCCTTTGTTCTGAATCTGGCTGAAGACGGCCGGGAAAGAGTGGAGCTTTCAGTCAGCAAAGGCCAGTTGGCCTCACTTTTAGGGGCCACGCCTGAAACCATTTCCCGCGCCCTGGCCCGTTTGAAGAACGCGGGGCTGATAAGTGAGGAAAAGCCCTTTATAAATATCCTGGATCGCCGCCGCCTGACTGAAGCGGCCTCCGGCCATTTCGAACATCAGGGCCAGTGATTATCCAGACCGCGATCCTGATAAATTAGCCCCGGCCAAATATTGTTTAAGCAGATAGAGGATGACATAATGACCGACGTAAACGCCTCCGACACTTCCGCCCAAGGCGCTTCGGCCCACGGCGGGAAGGAGATATTCAAAGCCTGGTGGCAGGCGGCCCGGCCGCCTTTCTACATCGCCACCCTGGCCCCCCTGACTCTGGGCTTCACCTTTGCCGCCAAGACCACAGGGCAATACAGGTGGGGGCTCTTCGCCCTTATTCTGTTCGGATCGTTTGTGGTCCATATGGCCACCAATCTGGCCAATGACCTGTTTGACCACATTCAGGGGGTTGACGCCGGCCCCAATATCGGCGGGTCGCGGGTTATTCAGCAGGGCAAAATTTCGCCCAAGGCCCTGACCGTGGCCCTGGTGGTGCTTTATGGGCTGGGTCTGCTCTCGGCCGTGATCATCATCAGCCTCAGCCACCAGCCAGTTTTGTGGGCGTTGGTGGTTTTCGCGGCCCTCTCCAGTTTCTTTTATGTGGCCCCGCCGGTCAAATACGGCCACCGGGCGCTGGGTGAAGTGTTTGTTTTCATAAATATGGGCCTGATTATGACGGCCGGAACCTATCTGGCTGTGGCCGCCGGCTGGGACCGCCGGGTGCTGGCCCTGGCCCTGCCGGTGTCTTTCATGGTGGCCGGAATTCTTTATTACCAGAGCCTGCCGGAAATCGAGACTGACCTGGCCGCCGGGAAACACACCCTGGCCAATGTGCTGGGCAAAACCAGGGCCGCCTTTCTTTACACCATCTGGTGGCCGGTTATCTGGCTGTTGATGATCAACCTCTGGATGGTTTCTTTAGCGGCCTGGCCGGTTTTTCTCTGCCTTCTGACCCTGCCGTTGCACATTATGGCCATAAAAAAAATAAAAGCCGCCGGAGACGGCGACTGGCTGTGGCTAGACGGCCACGGCCACCTGGTTCGCAAACTCTATCTGGCCAACGGTGTGATACTGATAGTGTCCGTGGCTATGAGTTAAGCTTTGGATAGCGATTCATCTCCATTGGAATATAAAAATGCGCTGTAATAAAATAAGCTACTTACCAATTACCGCCACGCCCGCGCGAAGAAATTTTCCGTCAGGCTGGCGGAGGCCTTTCAGGTAAAGCGGATAAACCTTCAGGTCATTTTCTTGACCTGAAAGGCCGTGGGCGACGCGTGGCGGAAAAGTCTGAGAACCCCTCCACCTACCGCCCGAACAACCCCAAGACTTGCGCAAGTTGGCGCTTTGTGGTAATAGAGATAGATACTGTTTCTCAAGCCGATAACCCCCAGTATAAGAACGGTGCCTCATGCCTATATTCGCCTCGAAGAAGAAGAATCCTGGATATTCATATTTTGCCTCCGGCGTCAGCCTTTCCGGCCGTTTGTGCTTTAACGGCATTATCCGCCTTGACGGCCGCGTCAAAGGCGAGATTATCTCCTCCGGCACTCTGGTGGTTGAGGAAACCGCCGTCATTTCCGGCAACATCATGGTGGAGAATATCATCCTCAGCGGCACTGTGCATGGCAACATCAAAGCCGCCAAACAGATCCACCTCAACGCCACCGCTAAAGTTTATGGTGATCTCCACTATGGCGAACTCAGCATCGAAGGGGCCGTCCACGAAGGAAAGAGCCATAAACTAACCGCTGAAGAGATTGAGCAGATTCAGATGGACTGCACCGCCGCCCTGGAGGAAGACATCGTTAAGCCCCCCATTGACGTGGTGGCTGAAGAGCAGCTGCCCTCGGTGTCGCCTCAATATATGATGGATAACGGCCAGGCTGAGGAAGAAGAAACGCCTCGCCAGGTCGAGCCTAGCGTCTCTATGTGAGGTTTGATTTACTATTTCTGGCGCAAAGGCAGGCCTGCCCGGATGAACGGGCGGGGCAGGGGTATTTTTTGGCCCGGCGGTTCTTCCGCCGGGTTTTTTTGTGGGCGAAATCCGCTTAATATAATCAAACCGGGCCGCTTTGGCCCGGTTTCCAGCTATAAATCAAAAGATGGTTACGAAGCTAAACGCTAATGCTGTTATTCTGGAAAACGTTCGCGCAGAGTGCGGGCGTTATCAAGATTTTTCAGCAAAATATCCACCAGTTCAGGATCAAAGTGGTGTCCGCTTTCCTGCATCAGAATCTGGCAGACCAAATCCTCGTCAAAGGCGTCTTTATAAACCCTGGTGGAACTGAGAGCGTCAAAAACATCGGCCAAGGCGGCGACCCGGCCGAAAATGGAGATTTCTTCGCCCTTCTTGCCCTTAGGCTTGCCGTCGTCAGTGCGGTGGCCGGACAGGGCCAAACCGGTGGCCGGATCTATCCAGCCCGGATAACCGCGCCCGTCCCAACGCTCATGATGGTTCAGGATGACATCGGCAATCATCTCATCCAGCGCGGTTTTAATGGGGGCAAAAACCTGAATGCCAATCTGGACATGGCGCTGCATTTCCTCCCGCTCCTGTTGGGTCAACCGGCCGGGTTTGTTCAGAACACTGTCTGAAACGCCGACTTTACCGACATCATGAAGCATGGCCGCCATGCGGAGGTTATCGGTGTTGCGCTTAACTTCTACCGGGTCCAGATTCCGGCGGGCGGCCCACTCCCCATAGAGCATGGCGGCCAGAGCCCCCACCCTCTGGGCGTGATAGACCGTCTCACGATGGTCCCTTAGCTCGGCCATTTTAATGGAGCGCAGAAGCATCTGGCGAATAAGGTCGGTCCGTTCCAGAGCCAGGGCGGCGGTGGTGGAAAAAATCAGCATCAGCTCTTCGTCCGTGCGGTCAAAAGGCTGAATTTCACCTGAGCTGTCGCGCCGGTTAATTAGCTGGAGCACGCCGATTACATTGGAGCGGATATCCTTCAGGGGCAGTGACAGGGTGGAGCGGGTGGTATAGCCGGTTTTTTTGTCCAGATCGGATTTGAAGCGATAGGGGCGGTCCACCTCTATGTTATAGGCGTCGGGAACATTGAGGGTCACGCCTTCACGAACCACGAAGCTGGCCATTGAATTGGTGTTGACCGGCAGTTCCTGGTTTACATATGAAGCCAGCTTTTTCTGGCCTTTTTCGTCAAAGGAATCATTCTGGGCATAGCTCAGAATCAGGCGGCCGTCCCGGCGGACATAGATGGACCCGGCCTCGGCCCCGATGAAGCGGCGGGCCTCGCTTAGCACGGTTTCCATGGTCATATCCAGATCGGAAACTTCGTTGAGGGTGGAGCCCAGGGTTCTTAAAGCGTCGAATCTGTCGTTGTTAATGTCAAATTGGCGTGCCGCCGATTCATCCCATTCCATAGCTCCCCCAAGCATTGATCGGTTCTATAACAGGCATGGACTAAAATTTTAGTCCATTTTGTTATTTTCGTCAAACGACTGTTTCAATGGGTTATTCCGCCGCGGTTATTATCTTTTTGAAATCAGGCCGGCCACGGCCCGGAGAGCCAGAAGATAGCTGTCCACCCCAAAACCGGCGATTGAACCTTTGACAACGCCCGACAGGACAGAAAAATGCCTGAATTCTTCCCTGGCATGGACGTTTGACATGTGAACCTCAACAACCGGCACATCCAAAATGGCCAGGGCATCGGCCAGGCCATAGCTGTAATGGGTCCAGGCCCCGGCGTTCACTATTACCCCAGCGGCTTCGCTGAAGTGGATCTGATGAATTTTCTCAACAAAATCGCCCTCATGGTTGGATTGAAAAAACTCAACCTCCAAACCAAGCTCCCCGGCCAGCTCCGTCAGGCGCTGGTCGATGTCGCCCAGGGTGGCGGTGCCGTAGTGAGCAGGATCACGTCGCCCGAACATATTAAGGTTAATTCCGTTTAGAATAAAAACAAGGGGTTTCTTCATAAAGCCTCCCAAAGGCAAATAACGTATCATGTTCCACTTTTCCTAATAGTATATTATTCTGGTGCTAAGGACAATAAGATGCTTGAACGAACCACGAGGCAATATCTTGGGGGCGACAAAGATAAAACCCGGAGGGCGGTGCGGTGAGATATCTCCATAGTGGCCCCCGATTTTTCTCTTATTCCCGGCCGGGTGGCTCCACGGACGTTTTGCTTTGTCCGTGCCCGTCCGGGGAGCAAAAATCGTGGTCCCCTCTGGAGAAATCTCACCGCCCCGCCCTCCTGGACTTGGTTGGCTCACAAAAGAAGACCGCAACCATCATCCCACCCAAACGCCGACACTGACCAGGCCGGGCGGGCGGAAAATTTTCTGTAAGTCGCTCGTAATTTTGCTCCCCGGACGGGCACGCACTCACAATCGTCTTGTGAAGCCACCCGGCCGGGAATCAGAGAAAATTACGAGCGACGTCAGAAATTTTTCCGCCCGCCCGGCCGGGTTTTACCTTTGCCGTCTCCAAACAATTATTAATACTTGACATACCTGGCCTGAAATGAAAAAATAGAAAATATCATTAAGATACCAAGCCTCAAGTCGGCCATTCGAAAACAAAAATTGGCGAATCGTCATCCAGTCTTAAACGGACGACGGTATCGCGTGCGACTCTATTTTGTCGAAACTTAATGGGATACTGAATTCGGAGCTTAAATAATGACCCCCGCGCCTGCCTCCATCCTCCACGGGTATGGGACTTTCCTCATTGATGACAACCTTTCCATAGCCTCCGCCAACGGCCGTTTTTATGAGATGATCGGCTATCACTCTGAAAAAGAGGCCCATGCCGACGGCTTCACTTCAGCCAGAAGTTTTTTCCCGGCCGAGCATTTTCAATCCTTGAAGGAAAAGGCCGCGCAAAGCTGGGCCAAGGGGGAGGAGTTTACGGCTGAGCTGAGGGTACGCAGCAAAGGCGGAGGGCGCAAGTGGCTCCTTTTAACCGGCCGGGCCAGGGGCGATGAGCTGGATTGGACGGCCGCCGACATCAGCGCCCTGAAAAAGCGTGAGCATGAGCTTCAAACCGGCCTGGACGAACGCGACATCATTCTGAAGCAATCCCGCATACACATCGCCCGTTACGACGTGCCCAGCAAGACCCTTTATTTTCAGCCGGAAACAGCCGAATTATTCGGGGTGCCGCCAATCTGCCCCAACATGCCGGAAAGCTATATTGAGATGAACATGGTTGAATCCGATATGGAGCGGTTCATCGCTTTCTATGAGGCCATACAGCGGGGCGAGCCGGGCGGCAAGGCCAATGTGGAAATCAGAATGGCCACCGGCGAAACCAGGCTCTACAACCGGCAGTTCACCAACATCTATGACGCTGAAGGCCGGCCCAGCTACGCCCTGATTTCCCTGATGGACATCACTGAAGAGCGCGAGCAGATCCTGAGCTATCAAAAATGGCAGTATACCAGCAAATCACTGAAAGCCGACAGCATTCACTATTATGATTACAACCTGACCACCGACATCCTGGAAGCCATCGACGGCAACAGCCCCTCCATCTATCCCGACCAGAATGACCGCACTTTCAGCGGCGTGGCCATTTATGTGGCCGACTACATCGTCCATCCCGACGACCGCGATGAATATCTGCGGGTCTTCTCCCGCGAATACCTTATGGACAAGTTCGCGGAAGGCCAGGTGGAAATAATCACCGAACACCGCCGCATCCAGCCCGACGGCAGCTACGCCCGGGCCCAGGGCGTCATTCAGCTTTTTGCCGATCCCTTTAACGGCGACATCCTCTGCTTTGTCCTGATCAAGGATCTGGAAGACGCCTTCGCCCAAATCCGGGCTGAAACGCAGACCCAGCTTTTCGAATTCCTGACCGACAGCATTCCCGGCGGCATAGTCTTCTCCTATGATGAACCGGGCTGGCCCTTCTATTACGTCAACAACGGCATGCTGGGCAGCCTGGGCTACAGCCGGGAGGAACTGGAGACCGAGTTGGGAGGGCTCGCCATTAACTTCATCCACCCTGATGAACGTGAAATGGTGGCCAGACACATCATGCACTCCTTGTCCATCGGCCGGGAGTTCGAAATCCGCCACCGCATCCTGCGCAAAGACGGCTCCATCGGCTGGAGCATCCTGCGCGGCCGGAAGGGACAGGACGATATCGGCCGCAATATCCTTATCTCGGTTTGCATTGACGTCACTGAAACGGTCCAGCTCCAGGAAGAGCTGATATCGAAAGCCAAGGCCCTGGAAGGCAAAAACAAAGAGTTGCAGGCCCTCACCGACAATGTGCCCGGCGGCGTTTCCATCATGATGCTCAACCCCCAGCGGACGCTGATGTACGCCAACCAGACCTTTTACGACATGTATGGCTACAACCGCCTCCAGGCCTGGGAGGAACTGGGCAACGAATGGGCGTCCTGCACCTGGCATGAGGACGCTGCTCGGGCCGACAAAATCATCAACGAGGCCTATGCCCAAAAACAGCCCCGCTTCGAATATGAGCGGCGGGCCGTCCGGCGGGACGGACATGTCTTCTGGGTGCTGGTCTGCGGCAGTTTCATAGAAACGGAAAAAGGCGTGGCCCTCTATTGCGTGACGCTGGACATCACCACCCGCAAGCTTTATGAGGAGAGCAAACAGAAACACGCCGAGGCCCTCCGGCACGCGGCCCGCGCGGCCGAGGAGGCCACGCGCATGAAATCGGAATTTCTGGCCAACATGAGCCACGAAATCCGCACCCCCATGAACGGGGTAATCGGCCTGGCCGAACTGGCTCTTGATGACCGCTACATCAGCCCCAAAACACGCGATTTCATCAACAACATCAGAATCAGCGCCATCAGCCTTCTGGACATCATCAACGACATCCTGGACATTTCCAAGATTGAGGCCGGAAAGATGAAGCTGGAGCAAACCAGCTTCAGTCTGCACGAAGTGTTCAAACAGTGTGAGACCATCAGCGGGGTCAAGGCTGAAGAGAAGGGCCTGATCCTTTATTTCTACGCCGAGCCGGAAATCGGCCGCAAGCTGATCGGCGATCCCACCCGTCTGCGGCAGGTGCTCCTGAACCTTTTGTCCAACGCCATAAAGTTCACCGACAAGGGCATGGTCAAGCTTCTGGCTTCGGCCGATCTGACGAGAAGCGGCAAAGTGACCATCAGCTTTGAAGTCAAAGACAACGGCATAGGCATGACTGCCGAACAGATTAAAAACATCTTCAAGCCTTTCGCCCAGGCCGACGCCTCCACCACCCGGCGCTACGGCGGCACGGGCCTGGGGCTGGCCATTACCAAAAGCATAATTGAAATGATGGGCGGCGAACTGACTGTGGAGAGCACTCCCTCCCTGGGCAGCGTCTTCCGCTTTAACCTGACCTTTGAACTCAGCAATGAAGCGGAACAGCCCAAAGAGCGGGCCCAGTCCTATATGGGCGTTAAAAAGCCCTTTTTTCAGGGCGAAGTGCTGGTTTGCGAAGACAACGCCATTAACCAGCAGGTCATCAGCGAACACCTCTCCAGAATCGGCCTGGCCCCCACCATCGCGGCCAACGGCAAAATCGGCCTGGGTGAAGTAAGAAACCGATTGAGGATCGGCAAACCTTTCGACCTGATACTAATGGACATCCAGATGCCGGTCATGGACGGCCTTGAAGCCACCTTGGAACTGCGGAAAATGGGCGTGACCATCCCCATAGTGGCCCTGACCGCCAACGCCATGAACCGCGACCGGGAAACCTATATTGCCGGCGGCATGTGCGATTGCGTAACCAAACCATTCAACACGCGGGAGCTGTGGGCCTGCCTCCTGAAATATCTCGATCCCGTGGAACTGACCGATATGGAAATAAGCGTGGCCCGGCCCGAAGACGGCCAGTCGTCGCGCCCGGTGATCGACAGAGTCCTGGGCGTTGAGCGGTCGGCCGGTGATGAGGGACTCTATGGGAGATTATTGGTCAATTTCATGCGCGACCACCAAAAAGCCGGGGCCGCTCTCTCGGAAGCGCTGGAGGCGGGCGATATCAGGCTGGCCCACCGCATGGCCCATTCTTTAAAAAGCGTGGCCGGGACCATCGGCGCGCTGATGCTCTCGGAAGCGGCCGGTGACCTGGAGGAAGCCCTGGCCGGGAGGCGGACCGAACAGGAACTGCCGCTGGCTCAGGTCAGGGCGGTTGAAGAGGCCATGGAGGCCGTGCTCGCGGAGCTGAAGGAGCAGCTTGGTGAAGAGGCGGTAAGCCCCCCGGACAAAGCCGGGCTCACGACGCTGGACGCGGAAAAGGCCCGCGCCCTCCTGGACCGTCTGGAGCCGCTTCTGAAAGCCGGTACGCCCCCTGAGCAGGAACTGGTGGAAGAGGCCAGGACAACCCTGTCTCCGCTGGGCGACGCGGTTCACGTGCTGCTGGAATATCTGGATAATTATGATTTCATCCCAGCCGCTGAACTGGTGGAAGAACTCAGAGTCAGCCTCAACAGATGATAAGCTATATTGACATTATTCCATTACTTTTTTAAACTTAACTGGTCTGGTGCTGAAAATAAATTGTTTCAAGGGGTGTAATTATGCGCTGGCGAGGCAGAAGAGAAAGCGGAAACGTTGAAGACCGGCGGGGACGGTCCTCCGGCGGGGGCCTGCCCATACGCGGCGGGGCGAGCATTGTGATGCTCCTGGTGGTGCTGGTGGCCGGCTATTACGGCATAGACCTGACCCCGCTGTTGTCCGACGGCGGAATAACCACCACCTCCTCCGCCGGCGAGCCCTATTCCGCCTCTCCCCAGGAGCAGGAAATGGCCCAATTCACTTCCGTATCCCTGGGCCTGACCGAAGACACCTGGGAAACCATTTTTCAAAAGAACGGCCGCACCTACACTCCGCCCAAGCTGGTGCTCTATACGGGCGCGACCAGCACCACCTGCGGCTATGGCCAGTCGGCCATGGGGCCCTTCTACTGCCCGGCCGATCAGACGGTCTATATCGACCTGTCATTTTATCAGGATATGAAAAACAAGCTGGGCGGCGGCGGCGATTTCGCCCAGGGCTACGTCATCGCCCATGAGGTCGGTCACCATGTCCAGCACCTTCTGGGCATTGATCAACAAGTGCGTCAGCAGCAGCAGGGCGCTTCCCGGCGCGAGGTCAATCGCCTTTCCGTGGCCACGGAACTTCAGGCCGATTGCTTTGCCGGTGTTTGGGGCCATTATATGGAGAATGAGGGCATTCTGGAGCCTGGAGATGTGGAGACGGCCCTGAAAACGGCCGAGGCCATTGGCGATGACCGCCTGCAGCGCCAGAGCGGCGGCGCGGTCGTCCCGGACAGCTTTACCCACGGAACCTCTCAGCAGCGCTACGAATGGTTCAAGCGCGGCTACGATTCCGGCGACCCCAACGGCTGCAACACTTTCGCGGGCATGCAGTGACTGTTAACAAAATGTGAAATATACGGGCGGACTTTGCACCGTCATTCCAGAATTTGGTGCTGAAAAAGAAAATAGTGATCTGATTTTGATAGTGAGATTTAACTGAAGCGCGGAGAGAATTCTTCCGCGCTTTTTTACCGCAAACTCCAAACCGGCCGGGCGTTTTTACATGTGATAAGTGTAATGCAGCAAAACCCGTCCCACCACCAGGCCGGGCCAGCCGCCCCGGATGGCCTGCGGCAGATATTTCAAATTGTCGCCGGCCACAATACAATCGCCCCCGCTGATGCGGACGCGGCGCACGATATAGTTGTCAGGCTCGTCCGAAAGGCCCAGGAGGAACAGCCGGTCATCGGCCGGGCTCCGGTCGGCCATATTCACTATCACCACGCTGTCGCGGTCAATGGTCGGCTCCATGCTGTCATCCAGGACCCTGAAGGCCGCCAGATTATCACATTGGCCGAATTCATACAGCATGTCCCTTCTGGCCACCAGCGGCGGCAATTCATCAGACGGCTCCGGCCCCCAGATCTGCCCGCCCGGCCCCGGAACGCGCGCCAAACGGTTATAGTGGGGCACCGTGGTGTAAAGAACTTCATCAAAGGCTAATTTGGGTTTGCTAGGCGGAACATATTCCCGCCCCTCAAGCAGACACTGGCCATAACGCAGGAAGTCCTCATAATCCCAGCCCAGAGCCTCAACCAGAGTGCGTCTGGTTTCCTCAGAACCATACCTTCGTCCATGAACGATATCTGAGACCTGGCTGGGATTGACCCTCGCGTCCAGGGCCAGTTCCGTCCTGAATCCCCGCGGTCTGGACTTTATGACGGCTTTAAGGGCAGCCGAATAATATTCGTTCAATTTTTTCATGCTTACCTCAAAAATATCCATACTTTAGATAATACCTTAAAAACCACTTGAGTAGTGTTTTTTGTAGCGATTAATTATAGTTAAAAATCACCCAACAAAAACTCAATCCGTAATTTATACTATTTGATTAAATAACATCAGATAGCTCCTATTTACATCTTTCATTGACTAAAAGTCGCATTCAGGTTATTTATTAAAAAATAAATGGAAGCGAATCATCGTTCGGAAGGCAGGGCAGAGGTGTAATCCATAATAAATACTAATTAAAAAAAATAATTATAATCATTTTTTTTTCACCGACACATTGACTAATGGGCCCATTAGGGGTATCTTAGGCTATAAGCTTCAAAAACTCAGAATTGTGAAAGGTTAAATGTTAAATTTCACCCGGCGGTGTTTTAAAGACAACCCGTCTGTGTTTCACAACTCACCCTGCGCAGGGCGCGACCTGTAGGCGGAGGTGGTTATGCATAGCAGAAACTATTACAGTTCCGTCTGCTTCTGTGGACATCGACCGGCGGATATACCGTTTTCACTCCAATACGGTCTTCCCCAGTATGCTGATCTAGTAAGTAAGACCTGGCGGGCCATTAATCAAGCGGTCAAAGAAGGGCATGTCCATTTTATATGCAATATGGACAAGGGTTTCAGCCTGCTCTGCGCCGGCCTTCTGGTCAATGCCAAAAACTGCAATCGTGATTTCCGGCATGTCAGCCTCACCGCCCTCCTGCCCTTTGTTGACGCTTCATATGACGGGTACTGGGGGAGGCTCCATCGCAAAGTTCTGGAAAATTCCAGTGAGGTGCTCCATTTTTCATCAGAGCCCTATGCCTATGTTTTCCAGGACAGAAATCGCTACATGGTTGATCAGTGCGGCTTGATGATCTGCTTTGATCTGAACAGGCCCGGCCTCACTTTCCGAACTGTCCGCCAAGCTGTCCGACACGGGCTGAAAGTCTGGAATGTGGCCGACAGTGACGATGAAAATCTGGCCTATGGCGCACCCGATCATTTCCTTGAGGAATTATCGATGTTGCCTTTGGCCTGAACTGCCGATAAGAAATATACTGTATCGCCCGGAGTGGCGTATGCATTGAAAAGAATACAACAATATCATAAACATAGCCGGAAATTGTGCCGGTGGGCGGAACAGCATCCGTCAAAGATCCGCTACAGGCCGGCCGGCTGGACGCGGAATCTGAAAAAAGTATACTGTGAAGACAAGAGAGGGAGAGTTCAAAACTGATTCGGCTTAATTCTGTTCTTGTTGGTTCAGAATAAACGGGCGAGCGTGAACCGCCCCCTGGGTTGAGCGTCAGTGGATGTTTTGAGAAACATTATAATTTTTCAACAAACATTTGTTGCACCCAGAGTGATAAATTGGTTCCGTAGCTTTCACTTTAACATAACCATAATTGCAAACCCCTAACCCACATAATCCCGGTCCGTGTCCGGCCCCTGGGTCTGGCCTCGGAAAAGAATATTTTTTACTGAGGAGGAATCCATTATGAAACTGGGAACCAAAATTATTCTAGGCTTCGTCGCCACCTGCTTGATCTTTATGATAGTCAGCACCGTGGTTCTTATGTCCCTTCAAAGCGTGAAACAGGGCGCTGAAATGCTTCAAGGCGAAGTTATGCCTGCCAACGACAACGTCGCCGCCATTCAGAACGGCGTGTCAATGGCCGCTCTGTTCGTAGCCGATTTCAATTACAGCGGCAGTCAAGAAAGTTGGAAGAAGTATGTAGAGCTCCATAATGAACTGACCGGAAGGCTTCAGCGCCTGATCAGCAACATGACCACAGGATATACCGCCTCAGATCCGTCTCTTGGCGAGTTGGCCCGTTCACTGTCGGCCAATTACGCCAGTTATACGGATATAACCACTCCTCTGCCGGAATACCTGAACAACATAGCCAATGCCCGCTCCACGGTATTCAGCAGTTATGAAAACCTTTTGAAGCTGACTGGCGCTTTCAGGGCGAGCCAGGATGAAGCCCGCACCAGAGATTTACGTTCGGAGACGACGTCCAATGAGCAGGTCATCATCAGAAATACTCGCCTGACTGAAACGGCTAATTTGGAAACATTTGTCGGCGATTTCTACCTGAATATTCTGCGTGGCCTCCTTGATCGTAATATCAGCTACTTTGACGCGGCAATCAAAGATGTCGATCATATGAGAGATGCCTTAAAAAAAATGGAGGCCGGGCTGGTTCAAAAACAAGACCTGGACAGCATCGCCGGCATCAACAGCGCCATTACTGAATGCCTGAAAGCCGCCACCGAAATGCAGAAAGCGGGCATCATCAACCTGGAAACGACTGTCAAGCGGGCGGAACTAAGAGATTCCACCCTGAGTGTCGCAGCCACTCTCGGCCAGAAAATGACCGATCTGACCAATGAAGTGAGCGATGACTCGGCCGCCTCGGTATCTCAGGTGTTCCTGACCATGATCATCGGCGTCAGTATAGCTCTGGCTATCAGCATGATCATGGCTTTCACCATCACCAGAAGCATCACCGTGCCGGTCAGCCGCATCATCGACAGCCTCTCCGACGGCGCCCGTGAAGTTGACAACGCCTCCACCCAGCTTTCCTCCGCGTCCAACACCCTGGCCGAAGGGGCCACCGAAAACGCGGCCTCCCTGGAAGAGACCAGCGCCGCCCTGGAAGAGCTGAGCTCCATGACCAAACGCAACGCCGACAATGCCATGGAAGCCAATGCCCTGATGGGCCAGGCCAACCAGGCCGTTGCCCATGCCGATCAGTCCATGACCGGGGTCATCCGGGCGATGGATGAAATCTCCATCTCCGGCAACGAAATCGGCAAAATTATCAAGACCATTGATGAAATCGCCTTCCAGACCAACCTTCTGGCCCTCAACGCGGCTGTTGAAGCCGCCCGTGCCGGTGAGGCCGGGGCCGGTTTCGCGGTCGTGGCTGATGAAGTGCGCAACCTGGCCATCCGTTCGGCTGACGCGGCCAAGAGCACCTCTGACCTTATCGCCCAGACGATAAACAACATCAATTCCGGCTCCGATATGGTCAACCAGACGGCCGAGAGCTTCAAGACCGTGCAGTCGCACTCCTCCAAGGTGGCCGAGCTTCTGGGTGAAGTATCCGAAGCCTCCAAAGAGCAGAGCCAGGGCATTGGCCAGATTACCACGGCCATGACTGAAATGGACAAGGTCACCCAGTCCAACGCGGCTTCGGCTGAAGAATCAGCCAGCGCCGCCGGCGAGCTTTCAGCCCAGGCCGCCAGCCTCCTGGACGCGGTTGATTCCATGAACACGCTGGTTTATGGCGCGGGCCACAGAAGCAGCCGCCCGTCCAAGCCCATGGCCGCCATTTCAAGCTCGAGCGGAAGCAAGTCATCTTCAGTGAAGGTTCTGCCCTCTTCTTCGAAGGCACTTCCGATGGATGATGACTTTGACTTCTAAGCCTCCCTGCCGATAGCAGAACACAAAACCCGGAGCTCCGCTCCGGGTTTTGTGCCGTCGGGTGAGGCCCGGACGCTACATTTAGGTGAATCATGCCTGTAATTCTTAATTTGGGTCTATCATGGAATTAAGAGCGGTGCCCCCTCGGCAATAGCTTCAGCCTGCTCCGCACCAGCAATTCTAATTACATCGACGACGCCGGATTAAGCTGTACCAATTATCCCCCCCCTTTTGAGTGAGCGATTTTTCTGGATGTGGCTCCCCCGCCAAAGACACTAATCGGATTTCGTCACGAATATCATCGGACAGCCATGACTTGCCGGAAAATTTAAAAAGCTTAAATTGACGAGGTCAGGGATTTGAGGTATTAATTGCTATCACACTCGACAACACAGCGAGCGGTATCAGCAACCGCATGGGATCCGCGTTCCGGGGCTTGAACGGGACGGTTCATTTTGTTTTGCATCGTCAAAGTTTATCAATATCATAAGGGAAAGGTGTACCTAACATGAAAAAAATCGCGACACTGTTATGTTTAGGCATTTTTACGTCGGCCGGGGCGGCTCTGGCTGGTCCGCAGGATTTCGTTTTGGTTAACGAATCAGCCTCCGACATCTGCTATGTCTATGTTTCATCCCAAAATACCCAAAGTTGGGAAGAGGATGTGCTGGGGGCCGACGAGTGCCTTGAGTCCGGCGAAGCCATGATGATCAGCTTTAACGCCGGCAACGAGGCCATGTGGGATCTTCGCGTGCAGGACAATGAAGGCAACTATGAAGACTACCAGGGATTCAACCTCAATCAGATCAGTAAAATAACCATCCATGGCGGCGGAGAGGCTTCTTACGAGTAAGATTTATGAATATGTTAAAGGAAAATTGAACACTGCTTTTGGCTCTGGGCCTGAGTCTGCCAGGGCTGGCCGGGGCCGAAATGAGTGATTAATACGAACCGATAATGGATTCGTTGGAGGAAAAATAAGGCCAGTTCGGTGAAGGGCGGCTGATGACCAATGCACATGCTGGACAACGGCATCAGCCCGCTTTTAGTCGAAGGCCAGTCCCTGCCCAGGGCGGCCGCGACGACTCATCCGCCCGGCCTTCAAGGCGTACAAGAAACAGTTCCAATGAGGCCTCTTCCAGCGGTCTGCGACAAAGCATCAATCAGCATAATCAATTGCGCCACGACTCTCCCGCCGCCGGCCCTTAGGGGGGGCATATTTAGTTCTGTCATTGGATATCTGACAGACGCCAGGGTCACACACCAAAGGGGCTCCCGGCCCCATCGGCAACCCTCAGAAGGCGCCACCCCAGGAAACCCGCCTCTCCGACTTAACCGGACATTTTCATTTTGCGCAAAACCGGACATTTCTATTTTGTCTTGACAGGGTGTGTATGAAAACTATAAATAAGAGCTTAAATGTGGTATTATGATCGAATAAATCCTTATGAAATCAAAGACGAAACATAGCAGAGGCTGGAACCGATTATCCCAGTAGAAGGTTCCCCCAAAGGTGGGCGTCCAGTGCGCGAAAAGCGTGAATTTATAGAGGCGATAGTGTGGATGCTTCGAACCGGCTCGCCTTTGTAGGGCGCTGCCGTCAGAGTTTGGTTCATGGCCGTCGGTCTATTCCCGCTTCCGGCGCCAGCAAATCAAAGGCCATCGGAAAGCCATATTTGAAGCACTGCCTAAAGAGCCAGATTTAGAATCGGTGATGATAGACGGAACTTATATTCACGCCCATCAGCATGCCACCGGCGCAAAAGAGGGCAGCAAAAACAGGCTTTGGGCCGCAGTCGCGGAGGCTTTACAAGCCAATTGCATGTGAGCGTTGACACTCTGGGTAACCCTGTATATATGATTATGACCGGCGGCCAAATATTCAGATATAAAAGTTGGCCCGGAATTAGTTAGTAAACACAGCGATTGTAACGTCATTGCCGACAAAGGCTACGATGGCAATGATTTTGTTGCGGCGATAGAAGCCAGCAAGTGCCGGGCTGTTATTCCGCCGTGCTCAAATCGTAAAGCTCAGCGCGATTACGATCTTTCCCTTTACAAAGAAAGGCGTCTGGTGGAAAACTTTTTCAGCAAGATAAAAGTGTATCGAAAAATCGCCACACGCTATGACAAATTTGCTGATGTCTTTCTCTCTTTTGCTTATTTCGCTGCCGCTCTTATCTGTCCACGATAGTTTGCATACACACCCTAGCTCTACCCACGACACATAAGGAAATATTAATGTCAATCAATTCCCCCAGCTTTTCATTTTTAAATTTTTTAAAAAAGTTATCTATCGGTTATGTTTATTTTCTTTTTATTCTTGTTCTTGTTATTGGATGTCATTTTTATATTTTTAAAAGCTTTGAACCTTCAGATAATATTTGGCTTGTAATACGATGCTTTCTTTTGCCTGAGTTAATTTTTTACAGAGAAACTCTTTATGCAATTACTTCTGACCCATTTAACCTTTTAGCTATTCAACTTGCTATTTTTCCATATTATGTTGCTTGGGCTCTATACGCAAAAGCTTCATCTGGGCAGCACATTCAAAGATACTTTGATTCATATAATTACAGGTCTGTATTTATTAGCAAATTTGGGGGAACAATGGCTTTATTTGGAGGACTAATTTTTATATTTGGTATTATCAGCTTTATTGGCACACGTGCTTTATTTTTTCGCGCAATTAAGTTTGGTATTTTAAATATAATAAGTTTAATTGCCCAAAAAATTGCTGTAAAAAGTAAAAACTCTCAACTAATAAAGGTAGCAGTTATCCTAACATTTGTGGTCAATTCATTGACCCTAATTTGGCTACTGAGTGACATAGTAGATGAGATTTCCTGGCGGTTTAATTTTTAAAGGCATGATCTGTTCCAATAAGGCAAGCAGTCTATTCCCCCTTTTATATTGTATAGAATCGTACTTCAGTCTGATTTTCTATCATCCCAATTAAAGAAAAGAGAAAGAGGTCAATTATGAGCACTACTTATTCCAGCAGTATTCTTGAGTATATTCGCTCACATTCAAACATGATAAAAAATACCGCTTTCGCTCTGGGAATAATGCCAGAGGCAGTAGCAGGGGCCATTGCAGAAGAATATGAATGGCCAAAAGATAGTGGATATGAAGCCGCTTTTCTTGCGTACGTTCTTCCTGGTTATAGGACTCCAGATGAAATTCATAATTTGCTTGCAGAGAACTATAAAGACGGAGCTCCAGGGGGATGGGATATGCCTTTAGGCATGGGCAGCGTAAGAGTGTCTACTGCGATTAGTTTGTTAAATGAGTATTTAAATAATGCCCGTATTAATAATGAGCACATGTCCGATGGTGAAGTATATGATATCTTAATTAAATATGAATTTAACTATGGGCAACTTTGCTTTGACATGATGGATAAGGACCATCCCGCTGCAATAATAATGTCAGCACTTATGTTGAAGAAAGCGAATCAATTTTATAGCGATACCTTGCCATCAGATCCAAATGCCTCACAAATTTCAATGGGCTATCATAATATGCTCACCTCCAACAAAGGGGCGACTAAAATGGCTTGGTCTCTTTTCAGCCAAGAGACTAGAAATGGCGTAATGATTACCTATTTTAATATTGGCTGGGAAGCTGCCGGAGCAAAAATTGATGCGGCAACTGGTCTAAGACCATCGACCTTGATTCATGGGCTTTCAGAAGAATATACATTTCCGCAATACTTCCCTCAGCCTGGAGCTGATGAGTCAGGTGGGGAAATGTATTTGGATAATTTGTCAGTGTTAAGGGAGTGCTTGAGAATACCTGCGGAAATCCCTGTCCCCGGAAATCCTGTTGGGTGTATTGACGTTTGGGCCATATGCAACAGAATTTTGTCCTATTGCATTAATTACCCCTTTGGAAACCCATACATAACAGACCGAAAGATATATTGCGTATGATATCACAGAGCGGAATATTTTCTTACAAGTTTTTTTTAAAAAATTACTTATCGGCTATTCGATTTTTCTACTTCTGACCGGAGCAGTTGTATTTATATTTTTTGTCTTCAGATCGAATCTGAACTCACCTGCTGAAGCTTTGCTTGTATTTCGAAGCCTCATCATCTTTGAACTCTTTTTTTCGAATGAAACCTTATATAACCTAGTAATTGATCCTTTTGATCTTTTAGCCTTTCAGTTTTTACTGGGGCCATATTATTTATCTTATATTATCTACTCCGTTGTATGTGCCAGAGCCATAGAGAAACCAAAAAATATATCGGTGTTTTTGCTTAGCTTTTGCAGTGGCATGTCTATACTTGGTGGAATGATGTTCCTATCCAGTATTGGCTTCTATATGCCAAACAGTATTACTGCATGGCTTCACGCTCTAATTATTTTTTTACGAACAGGAGCTTTTAATATTTTTGGTTTTTTAGGTCAATGGATAGCTTATAAAAATCCGGAGATTATTAATCTGCGGATTTGGAGCATTGTGTTTATTATTTTGAATATCGTAGCCCTGACAAGCCAAATTGCCAGTATAATTCATGAAATGATATTGCGTTATAATTTTGCTGGGGCTTAATCTTTTGTAGAGCTTCAACCGTTTGATACAAGTGAGCCAAACCAATACGAGGTGAAACTCTAGGTGTTATTGAGTGATTTTTTTCAGTTGGTGATATTTGCAAGACCCGGTGGACTTTTAGGCGGAGGATTCAGAGAATGGTTACAAGGAGGCAAACAATGCTGCCCATGTTCATGTGCTTAGGTGTTGGCTATATTATCAGTGCTGATTTGCGAGCTTGCCTTATTATGGAACTGGCAAATGTGCATTTATTGGCGACAATCCAGACACATAAGTATACTGTCCCCGGAAATACCTGTCCCCGGAAATCCGCCAGCCTGGAAAGTATGCATAGCTTCCGGCGGGTCTATGCGGTTCCGAAATTTCAACCTTGACTATGTACTAGTTCTACCCACGACACATAAGGAAATATTAATGTCAATCAATTCCCCCAGCTTTTCATTTTTAAATTTTTTAAAAAAGTTATCTATCGGTTATGTTTATTTTCTTTCCATTCTTATACTTATGGTTTTATGGCATTTTTACATATCCGAAAGTTTTAAGCCTTCGGAAAGCATTTGGCTTCTGATACGATGCTTTCTTCTCCCTGAGCTGATATTTTCCAGGGAGACTCTTTATGCGGTCACTTCTGATGATCCATTTATCTTGTTGATCATTCAAATTGTTATTAGTCCTTATTATATTTCTTACATCATATATGCCCATGCTGTGTCTACCGGGGTAGGGCAAATAGACATGAAATCAAAATTTCATTCACCTTTAATTGCCTCCTTCAGTATTATTATGATCCCCATTGCCGTTTTAGTTGTTATGTGTACTTTCGTTTTTAGCGGCCACTACATTGCAGCTTCTGATTTTGTCATAAGGGCGTGGAAGGTTGGATTCTTTAATATCGTTCCTTTCTTCGGGCAATATGTGGCAACTAGGAAAAATAGCTATAAAATTTTGAAGGGTTCTGAAATATTGACGATATTTATTAACTCTGTGGGACTTGCGTTGCTGTTAAATGGTTTATTGGAAGAAGTTTCTAGGAGTTTTGTTTTGTAAAACTGATTCTCAATTTCTTTTATATAGGAACTTTCGGTAATATCTCAACACAGGTGAGGTGAATTATGATCGATTCTTACTTAAGCGGTATTTTGAATTACATTCGGTCCCATTCAGAAATGATTAAAAATATATCAGAGGCTATAGGTATAATGCCAGAAGCCGTAGCCGGTGCCATTGCTGAAGAATATGAGCCAGTTAAGGATACAGCTTTTGAACTTGCTTTTATTGGGTTTATTTTTCCTGGCTGCAATAGCATGGATGACGTTGAATCCGCACCATGTAGCCTTTTAGAAGATGCCCATAACACGCTAAAATTGTCCTACGAGACAGGAGGCGGCAATCCATTTTGGGATATGCCGCTGGGAAAAGGTAGTGTGAGGGTCTCGACAGCAATTACTTTATTGATAGAATATTTGAACTTTTGTCGTAACTCAGGTGAAGATTTATCAAGTAATGAGATTTACAATCTCCTTTCAACATATGAGTTCGATTATGCAAAACTTTGTTTGAATATGATGAATGAAGATCATCCCGCTGCAATAATAATGTCAGCACTTATGTTGAAGAAAGCGAATCAATTTTATAGCGATACCTTGCCATCAGATCCAAATGCCTCACAAATTTCAATGGGCTATCATAATATGCTCACCTCCAACAAAGGGGCGACTAAAATGGCTTGGTCTCTTTTCAGCCAAGAGACTAGAAATGGCGTAATGATTACCTATTTTAATATTGGCTGGGAAGCTGCCGGAGCAAAAATTGATGCGGCAACTGGTCTAAGACCATCGACCTTGATTCATGGGCTTTCAGAAGAATATACATTTCCGCAATACTTCCCTCAGCCTGGAGCTGATGCGTCAGGTGGGGAAATGTATTTGGATAATTTGTCAGTGTTAAGGGAGTGCTTGGGAATACCAGCAGAGCCTGAAAGGGTTTTTTCTTCAGATTTTGAAACCTTTGCAGCGCTGGTGTTTCGCAATTGTGACATAGAGCCATTTTCTGATACATATTATGAAAAACTAGCAATGCTTCAAGATAATATTGGTAAATTGTCAGGTAAAATTGGCTTAGAAGATATTCTAATGAAAGCCGAAAATGATTGGGGCATCAGCGGGGCCTCTACAGACCTTGAATCAATAGACAATGTTTTCTTTGTAGATTATTACGGAAGTAATCACAGTAGTGAAAAAAATGATATCATTATCGGCTTCAACGATCGTGGTAATATCCTTGATGGTGGAACTGGCCATGATGAAATTCATGGTGGGAACCTGAATGATATCCTCAGTGGCGGCACAGGTGATGATTATCTTTATGGGGGGGCTGACAGCGACGAGCTTTATGGCGGGGATGGCAACGACAAGCTTTTTGGGGAGGCCGGTGATGATTATCTCTACGGTGGCGAAGGTGACGATCACCTGTATGGCGGAGAGGGAAACGATACATACATCTTTGATTTTTCCACGCCACAATCTCGGGACAAGCAGGGCCTTGATATTATTGTTGACGATTCCGGTGATAACAGAATTCTAATCAAACAGCCCTCAGGCTCTCTCATTCTGAACGGCGGGCGGCAAATCAGCCCACATGAGAATTATTTCAGGGATAGTGAAAATCCCTCAATATCATATTTCTTCAAACCTGATTCGCCTGGTTCAAGCATGGGTATCCTGATAGTTTATGTGCAGAACTATGCGGCGGCCGAAATCAAGGATTTTAATTTAAACAACAATAATTTCGGGCTTTCTTTTGAATTGTTTGAACAGCAGCCCGAGCCGGGCCAGTCAATCACCTTGGGCCAGGATAATGCCAACTATGTCACCGTTCAGTCAAGCCAGGGTGAAGTGGTGAAAATTATCGCGGGTGAAAAGATAGACTCTGTTGTCGGGGGTGACGGCACGGAAATCATTGATGTCGGCAACGGCAACATCAATTATGCGGAAGGCCGTGGCGGTAACGATATCATCTATGGCGGCACCGGCAGGGATTACTTGGTCGGTGATTCTTACTGGGATACCGATTCCGACGGTGACGACATCCTTATTGGCAACGGCGGGGCTGATATAATTCTAGGCGGCGGCGGAAATGATGTAATCGTGTGCGGCACAGTATGGGATGAAGCGGGCGACACTGATGAATCAGGCGATTGGGTGGCGGCCGGAAGCGGCCATGATGTTGTATATGGCAGCCGCGATCGCGATTACCTGGGCGGTGGAGTGGGCAATGATATTATATATGGAAACGGCGGAGATGATTGGATTTATGGCGATTCCGATTGGTTTCTGGGCCGTGTATTCATAGAAAGCCGGACAGCTTATGAACTAATATATGAGTTGACACGAACTGATATTAATCATGGTTCGGCCTTGGAGATGGAATATGGAAGAACTGGTGATAGTAATATGCCGCTTCATCCGCTTACAGATTGGGAATTATACATTAAGGCTAGTGAGGGCGAATGGTCAAAATGGTTTGATGACGAATTTGACTTGCGTCAACTTAATATATGGAGCGAGATCGATATTTATTATTATCCTATGTCAGGCTACAATGTTACCATGCCTAATGCATCGACCTGGCATTCCACTACCCACCTTGACCAGCGGATTTTTAACCTTCTTCCCGGCTCCTGTGATGACCAGCTGTTTGGAGGAGACGGCTCAGATACTATCTACGGCCAAGCCGGCAACGACTTATTGGACGGCGGTGAGGGCGATGATAAGCTTTTTGGCGATAATGACCCGTTAGGCATAGAACGGTTTGGCCTCAACTTGGTTTATGCGGATGGCTCTTCAGCCGAAGGCGATGATCAGATCTATGGCGGAGCCGGGGCCGACTTCCTATGGGGCGGCGGCGGCAACGATACCCTTTACGCTGATGAAAAATTTGTTTTAGGGCAAAGAGTGCGAATAAATTCCCGATATGACGACCAAGGGAACCTGCGGGTCGGCGACAACAGCCGGGACAGGCTTTATGGCGGAGAGGGAGACGACACTTTAGTCGCCGGAACCGGCGGTGACCAGCTTTATGGGGAAAACGGCCGGGATACTCTCTATGCCGATATTGCCAGCAATGCCCTGCTTGACGGCGGCGATGATGATGACACTTTGGTTATCGGCCTTGGTCAGAACAATACTTTCCTGGGCGGGGCCGGAAAGGATACCTATTGCTTCGATTATGAAGTGCTGAGCTCCAGTCAGGGCATGGATATCATTAGCGACAGCGATGGCCGGTGGCGCCTGTCGGTTGATTCCATAATAATTGACAGCCATACCCCTGGTTTGCGAGCGGTGGCCGATGGTAAATGGCGAATCGGCAATGTTGAGATAGCCGTATCCGGCAATGATTTGCTGATCTATGCGATTGCCGCCGGCGATAATGATTCGGGAGCCCCGGTCGGCAAGAAAGTCATTTTTACCAACGCAGCCATCCAGGGCGGATTTGTCGAGATGAACCTGCCGCCTTACGGCACGGAATCCGAAACAAAAAACCGAGCCCCATACATGAACGGCGACATCACTGCTCCCACTCCGGTCAAATATGGTGAAGAAATTGTCTGGCGGATTTCGCCCGATCTTTTTGTCGATCCAGAGGGAGGCCAACTGACCTATCGTCTGACTATGAGCGACGGTTCGGACCTGCCCTCCTGGCTGGTCTTTGACCCGGACACCCTGACCTTGCGGGGCGTTTCCGAAGAAATTACTGAACAGGTTTTGAAGCTGGAAATATCTGATGAGCAAGGCGGTATTATTCAGACCGAGATCAAAGTCTCTGTTCTCGGCGGCAATAGAGCCCCGCAGGTAACGGGCGGCCTCGCCGACCAATCCTTCGCGGCCAATGAGCCGCTGAACCTGACACTCCCATCCGGCCTTTTCCGCGATGCCGATGGCGATCCCCTGGCTTACCACGCCAAAATGGCTGACGGCCAGCCTTTGCCGTCCTGGCTGACTCTCGACCCGGCCACCGGTGAATTCAGCGGCACTCCCCCGGCCAGCCTGGCCGGACAGACGGTGCTTCTGTCTGTGTGGGCCAGCGACGGTGAAGATAACAGCCGCACGGTTTCGCTCAACCTGTCCATTGCGGCCCTCAGTATTATCGGCGGCAGCGGCGATGATGATCTTATTGGCGGCCGCTACAATGAGTTTCTGGAGGGACGTGAGGGTGACGACAACCTCTATGGCGGCGTGGGAGATGATATCCTTGACGGCGGGCCGGGCAACGATTCCCTGTGTGGCGGCGCGGGTGATGACACCTATATATTTGGAAAAGGCTACGGACATGACATCATCCATTATGAATATCAAGACGGTTTGAATGACAAACTGCGGCTGGTCGACTTGACTATTGATGATATTCTGCTTAAAAGCGGCGGTTTAAGCGGTTTCCGCAATGATGCCATCATCGTGATCAAGGAAACCGGCGAAACGCTAACCATTAAATATTCACTGGTCAAGTGGCCGTACACGGATGAGCCTTGGGGCATCAACACCATTGAGTTCGGCGACGGTTCCGTGATGCTGTGGGAAGATTTTCAGGAGGCGATGAATGTCCACTATGAAGGTACGGACGGGGATGACTATATCGTCTCCGACAGTTCTTTGAATGCCATCATTCATGGCGGAGACGGCGATGATTACATTTCCGGCGGCAACCACGACAATATCATATACGGCGGCGGCGGCAATGACAAGATATCCACCAGCGGCGGCGGATTGAATGAATTATACGGCGGGGACGGCGATGATGAGCTTCACAGCAGTACCAATGGATTGTGCGTCTTTGACGGCGGGGCTGGAAACGATTACATTTCACCGAATTCCAATGGCGACAGCATTGTTATATTCGGTAAAGGCTATGGCCACGATGTAATTAACTATGGCTCTTCCGCCGCCACATTGCGTCTGGTGGGGCTGATGGCTGATGATGTGGATTTTTTGGTGGAACGCGGCGATCAGAAAAATAGAAGTAACTTTATTGTTCGTCTGAAGGAAACAGGTGAAACCATCACCATCAGAGACGGCATTTATAGCTGGAACGACAAAAGCAAAAAGGATTCGTTGCGAAACATTGAATTTGCTGACGGCACGGTTATCGAATGGAATGATCTCATAAATTCTGATATGATCGGGACCAGCTGGACCGACGGTGATGATGATATGTATAACAGCGGCCATGTGGAGAACGTCATTTTTGACGGGGGCGGAGGCAATGATACCATTCACCTGAATAAAGAGGGGCACGGTACAGTTGTTTTCGGCCGCGGTTATGGGCATGATCTGGTTTATGGAACCTATTGGTCAACAACATCGGTAAGATTGAAAGGGCTGAACCGCGATGAGGTGGAGTTTTCTCTGTCTTATGCTTTTGGTGGCTTTTGTAATTTGCTGCTCACCATCAAGGATACAGGTGAAACATTAACTCTCTATGAAGCCCATGGCAATGAATATTTCGGTGACACCGGTTTATCCGGTACTTTTGAAAAATTCCAGTTTGAAGACGGGTGCCTCAGTTGGGATGAACTGTTCGCCGTCGGCATTCCTTTTCAGCCCTTTCATGGATCGGATGAATATGACGATATGGCTGTAGGTTTTGGAGAAGTTGTGCTTTACGGCCATGGCGGGGACGATTATCTGGAATGCTTTGACGGCAATCAGATCCTTCACGGAGGGCGCGGTGATGATCACCTGCTCGGCGGCGCTGGTGATGATGTTTACGTTTATAACATAGGCGATGGAAAAGATATAATAGAAAACCTTCCCCTGACCAAACACGATCACCCCATTGAAAACGATGATTATGATACCTTACGTTTTGGAGAGGGGATTCGCCCGGAAGATTTGATTTTTTCCCGCGTCGTGGCTGATAGTTCCACAGGTTTGACCCACCTGGTCATTAATTTCAAGGGGCGTCCTGAAGATCAGATCACTGTTTATGGCTTCTTTGGTTATTATATTTATGGCTTCCTGGGTTGTTATGAGATCAGCGCCATTGAATTCCACGACGGATCAATTATGACCAGCGCTCAAATAAAGCAGGTGGTGGACGGCACTCCCGTGGAGCAGCCCCAGCCGGAACTTATTGCGGGCACTGAGGCCGATGATACGCTCTATGGCACTGCGGGCGCTGACTTGATTGACGGCGGCCACGGCAACGATATCCTTTGGGGCGGCGACGGCAATGACAAGCTGTATGGCGGCAACGGCGAGGATTATCTGACTGGCGGTTTGGGCGATGACGAGCTGTACGGTGAGATTGGCTGCGACAAGCTCTATGGCGGTGAGGGCAACGATCTGTTGGACGGCGGCATAGACAACGACAAGCTGTATGGCGGCGACGGCAACGATAGGCTCTTTGGCGGTGCCGGTGAGGATGAGCTGTTTGGTGAAGCGGGTGATGATGAGCTATATGGTGAAGTCGGCTGCGACCTGCTAGACGGCGGTGACGGCAACGACAAGCTCTATGGCGGACTGGACAATGACAGGCTTTATGGCGGTGCCGACGATGATTATCTATCTGGCGATGAGGGCGAAGATGAGCTTTACGGTGAGGCTGGTCACGACAAGCTGTATGGCGGTGACGGCAACGATCTATTGGACGGCGGCGATGGCAATGACAAGCTGTACGGCGGCAACGGCGAGGATTATCTGACCGGCGGTTTGGGCGATGACGAGCTGTATGGTGAGATTGGCTGCGACAAGCTCTATGGCGGTGAGGGCAACGATCTGTTGGACGGCGGCATAGACAACGACAAGCTCTATGGCGGCGAAGGCAACGACAGGCTCTATGGAGGAGCCGGTGAGGATGACCTGTTTGGTGAAGGCGGTAATGATGAGCTTTACGGCGAGGTCGGCTGTGACCTGTTGGATGGCGGTGACGGCAACGACAAGCTCTATGGCGGCGTAGACAACGACAGGCTTTATGGCGGCGCCGGTGATGATCTGTTGGACGGCGGTGATGGTTACGACAAGCTCTATGGTGGCGACGGCAACGACATTCTCGACGGCGGAGCCCATGATGATTGGCTGGAGGGAGAAGGTGGCGACGACATCTATCTGTTCGGTCGCGGTTACGGGCACGATACCATCAACAACCACGGCAGCGGCGATGACCTGTTGAAGTTTAAAGACTTGAACCCGGCCGAGCTTTGGTTCGCCCAGTCCGGTGAGCATCTGACCATCGGGCTGATCGGTTCGCATGACCGGGTGACGGTGCAGAACTGGTTTACCGACGGCGATTTCAAGATTGACCGCATCGAAGCTGGCGGCAGCGTGATCACGGAAACCCAGGTAGCGCAGATGATTCAGGCTATGGCATCCATAGGAGTTCCGGGTGGCGTTGATGGCCAGTGGACTGACGATCAGAAAGAATCACTGTCCCTGGTTTTGACCACCTATTGGAAGCCGGCGGCTTGATTCTGAGAATTTTTACTTTGAAAGCGTGGCCTGGGCTGACGAAAGTTGGTTCAGGCCACATTACTTTTGAAACCGCTGAAGCAGCCCGGCGCAGGTGGCGTTGGGCTTGATGGCTGTGTGGGGTATGAGCAAATAGTGCCATGGTTTGCCGCCGTTTTTCAGCTTGTCACAGCTATTCTAATTATGGTTTTTTCCCTTGAACTTACGACTCGTAGCTACACAAAAAGCGTGGTTTTTGTTTCGCGAGCGGCTATTTTTCCGTCAAAACCAGTCGCTGGCGCTCCGTCTCGCGGCGCTCGACCCCGGCTTTATGTGGCGGCGTCGGCCATAATTAGAATTGCTGTCAATCACGCCCCTGGCTTGTGGGCGGCCAAGTATTATATTATAATTAACAGATTTCGATTGTTCGGCCCTGCGGCTGAAAAAAGGGAGGTCCGGTGCGAAGTATTCTGGCATCTATGCTGGTCAATGTCGGCGACGTCATCATGATGACCTCGGCCCTTGAGCTTATCAGGCAAAAAAGGCCGCGAACCCGCATAGCGGTTCTGGCCCGGCCTGATGCGGCCGAGCTTCTGAACGGCAATCCCTGCCTCGACGAACTGATAATCTACCCTTATCGCAGCGGCTCGCCCTTTCACGGGCTGGGTGAACTTCTGGGCCGGATACGCCAGGGGCATTATGAAGCGTTCCTTTCGCTGGACCGCCGCCCCAGAGGCGCTATGGCCGCCGCCCTGGCGGGCATAAAAGAGCGTATCGGACCGGACATACTCTTCGCTGGAGCCAGGCCTAAATTTTGGACCAAATTTCTTTTCACCCGGCAGATTCACATGACGGAAGACGAATGCCGTGGCAGTCTGGTGGAAATGTTTCAATTGGTGGTGCGCCGTGGCCTGGAGATAGAGGGAAAGGGGCGCATAACCCTGCCGCCGGTCAGCCCGGAGAAACAGCAATGGGTTGGCCAGCTTTTCCAGGGGGCCAAGGGGCCGGTAATTGGCCTGTGCGTCAGAACCAATGACCCCGGCAAAACCTGGCCCATGAACCGTTTCGTATCGCTGATGCGTCGTCTTCACCAGGATTATAACGCCTTTATGTATATCACCGGCGGCCCGGCCGACCGCGAATATGTCGCTCAACTGACTGAAAAATTGGGGCCGGTCCCGGCCCTTGATCTGGCCGGCCAGACCCGCCTTATGGATATTCCGGCCCTGGCCGCTCAATCTGATCTTTGCATCACCCTTGATAACGGCACGGCCCACCTGATGGCTAACAGCGGTTTGGAGAAATTAATTTGCATCATGATAGCCACCGCCCCGAAAATTTTGATTGATTCCATGCCTCAGGCCGAATTCATCAGCTTTTCGTCTGAAAACGGCCACTGGCCCGATAATGAAATTGAAACAGACGCGGAAAGGGTCTTTCAGGCCGCCGCGAAAATGATTGAGAAGAAATGAAAGATTATTTCAAATTAATAAGATATGTCCGTCCCTATCTCAGCTACTTCATCCTTGGCCTGATTTGCATTCTCCTGGCCAGCGGTTCGCAATTGGCTCTGCCCTGGGTCATCAAAGACGTCATTGATGACGTTCTGACCAATAAAGACATGCACATGCTGAATCTTATCTCGGTGGGCATTCTGATTCTTTTCATTGTGCGCGGAGTTATGGTCTATGGCCAGAGCTACCTGATGGAATATGTGGCCCAGCGGGTGGTGTGCGACCTCAGAAACCAGATGTTTGACCGCATAATCCGTCTGCGCGGGCTGGCCTATTTTGAGAAAAACCGCACTGGTTCGGTCATGAGCCACTTCACCAACGACATTGGCGCGCTCCAGAATGCCATTGTCAACCAGGGTGTGGAATTTGTGCGGGAATCATTTGTGCTGGTGGCCTCGGTGGCGCTGATGCTCACGCTCAACTGGCAGTTGACTCTCCTGCTGTTCATCACTGTGCCTATTATCGGCGTGGCCGTGAAAAAAATCGGCTCAAAAATTAAAAACGCCGGACGCAAGGTGCTCGGTCAGCTTTCCGTCTTTACCGGAATTTTGCAGGAAACTCTGGCCGGAATCCGGGTGGTGAAATCATTTGCCAGGGAAGATCACGAAACGGCCAGATTCTCAAAGCTGAACAATGACAACCTCCGGGCCATCATGAAAGCCACCAGGGCGCGGGCCCTTTTAACGCCCATTGTGGAGCTTTTCGCCACGGTGGGCGTGATCATTCTCATCTGGGTGGGCGGCCGTGAGGTTATAGAGGGCAACATGAGTTCCGGCTCGCTGGTGGCTTTTCTCATTTACGCCATTAACCTGAGCAATCCCATCAAGCGCGTTTCCAAAACTTACACCAACATGCAGCAGGCCCTGGCTGGTTGTGAGCGGGTTTTCGCGTCTATGGAGTTTGAGCCGGAAGTCAAAGACTTGCCGGAAGCCCGGCTCATGCCGGCCATTAAGGGAGAAGTGCGGTTCGACCATGTGAATTTCAGCTATGATAAAGGCAAGCCCGTTATTTCCGATTTTAACTTCACTGTCGAGCCTGGAAAAATGGTGGCCCTGGTGGGGCACAGTGGGGCGGGCAAAACCACGCTGGTCAACTTGGTTATGCGGTTTTACGACGTTACTTCCGGGGCCGTCCTCATTGACGGCACCGATTTGCGTGATGTGACTCAGGTAAGCCTCAGAGAGCAGATCGGCATTGTGCCTCAGGAGTCACTCCTGTTCTCAGGCACGATTATGGAAAACATCCGTTACGGGCGACTCGACGCGACTGATGAAGAGGTATTGGCGGCCGGGCGGGCGGCCCATGTGGCGGAATTTGTGGATCAGATGCCCGAAGGATATGAAACTATTGTAGGGGAGAGAGGCGCCTCGCTTTCCGGCGGCCAGCGGCAGCGGGTTTCCATTGCCAGGGCTGTATTGAAGGATCCGCGTATTCTGATTCTGGATGAGGCCACCAGCGCCCTGGATACGGAGAGTGAAAAGCTGGTGCAGGAGGCTCTGGACAGCCTCTTGAAGAATCGGACCTCATTTGTTATAGCCCACCGTCTGTCGACCATTTTCAAAGCCGACATTATTTTGGTGATGGATCATGGCCGTCTGGCCGAGTGGGGCTGTCATGAGGAGTTGTTAGCCCAGAACGGCATATACGCGAACCTCTACCACACCCAGTTCCGGGACGCGGAAGAGCGGATTAAGGGTTCATTGTAACAGGAGAGGGATTATGAGTAAGAGAACCTGTCCTTTTTGCGGCTCCGACCAGATCAGGTTGGAGCCAAGGGTGCCGCGTAAGAGAAACCGTCTTCTGGAAATGATACCCATAATCGGCCGCCGTCTGCCGCACGGACGTTATATTCTGACCTGCCGGAACTGCGGCCGCCAGACAGAAGTGGAAATTTAAAGATTACGGAATGTGGAATGCGGCCTGCGGCCGGCTGCTCTGGAGAAGACTTGGCCCGAAGGGCCAACCAAAGGGTTCCACCCTCTGGACTCCGGCTGGGGGAGGGCCCACGCGGGCCCTACCCCAGACCCCACCCGCGCCAAGGGGCAAGCCCCTTGGAACCCCAAGAGGTCAGGGTCGGATTCAACTTTCTTCTTCCCGCATCGCCGCAACTCGCTTCGAGTACGAAGCTCAGACAAGCGGCGACGCTTCATACTGTGTCAGCTTCTGGTGCTATAGGCAGTTTTACGTTGTGCTGTTACATTTTGCTATAGGCAGCTTCATCGAATGATTGTTGCTTCACGTATGTTCGGCTGATTACTTCTTCCCCTCCAATAGTTTTTCCAGTGCTGTAACGTTGAGACTTGGCCGTCTTTTTTCTAATGAGCAACTCATTGAAAAGCGATAGGTGGCAGAGAGACGGACTAACAGCACTGGAAGTGGCCTTTAAGGGGAGGCTGATTTAAACCGAACATACGTGAACTACCACTCAGCCAATGAAGCCGCCTATAGAAAGCTGTAGCAGCTCGACGTGAAGCCGCCGACAGCGGTTGAATCTGGCGGGGTATGAAGCGTCGCCGCTTGTCTGAGCTTCGTACCCGAAGCGAGTTGCGGCGATGCGGGAAAAAGAAAGTTGAATCTGACCCTGACCTCTTGGGGGTCCAGGGGGCTCCGCCCCCCTGGCGCGGGTGGGGTCTGGGGTAGGGCCCGCGTGGGCCCTCCCCCAGCCGGAGTCCAGAGGGTGGAACCCTTTGGTTGGCCTGTCAGGCCAAGTCTTTTAAATCGCGCGGCCGAAGGCCGCATTCATTCAATAAATTTATTCCATAGCGCCAACACCAAGATAGGTGCTTTGAACCTGTGGATCATGCAGAAGCTTTTGGGCCGGCCCCTCCATAACGATACGGCCGACCTCCAATACATAGCCCCGGTCAGCCAGCTTCAGAGCGGCTCTGGCGTTCTGCTCCACCAAAATCACCGTGACTCCGGCCTGATTGATAGAGCGGATGGTCTGAAAAATGGATTTAACCAACAGAGGGGCCAACCCTAAACTAGGCTCGTCCAGAAGAAGAAGCTGAGGCTCACTCATCAAAGCCCGTCCAATGGCCAGCATCTGCTGCTCGCCCCCGGAAAGAGTCCCGGCCATTTGGGTCTGACGCTCATAGAGGCGGGGGAACAGCTCATAAATCCACTTCAGGCGGGCCGCCACAGCCGGACGGTCACTCTTGGTAAAAGCACCCAAAGCCAGATTCTCAGCCACGGTCAGCGGCCCGAACACGCGTCGGCCCTCCGGCGACTGGGTTATACCCAAATTCACCACCTGGTGGCTGCGAAGAGTATCAATGCGCTCACCCTTGAAGTAAATGCCGCCCTCGGCCACTGCCACCAAGCCGCTGATAGCCATCAGCGTAGTGCTCTTGCCCGCGCCGTTGGCCCCCAGGATGGTTACCAGTTCGCCCTCTTCCACCGTCAGGTTTAAACCGTGCAAAGCCTCCACCTGTCCATAGCGGACTTTTAAATCTCTCAGTTCCAGCATCATATTATCTCTTTATTAATCGTCATCATCAACACCAAGATAGGCTTCGATAACTTTGGGGTTCTTTTGAATTTCTTCCGGCCGCCCCTGGGCAATCATGGCTCCGTGCTCCATCACCACAATCTTGTTGCAGACCTTCATCACAAAACCCATATCGTGCTCAATCAGCATGATGGTAATGCCGCGCGCCTTGATGCGGGCTATGAGATCTCGAAGTTCATAAGTCTCCTGGTCATTCATGCCTCCGGCCGGTTCATCTAGGATGATCATCTTGGGTTCAGTGGCCAGGGCACGGGCAATTTCCAGGCGGCGCTGGTCGCCATAGGAAAGACTCCCGGCCGGGCTGTTCCAAAGGTCGGCCAGCCCCACAAACTCCAACTCCCGCATGGCCGCAATCAGGGAGGCTTTTTCCTCCCGCCGCTGTGAGGGCAACCGCAGAAGCGAAGCCACAAATGACGACTTCATCCGGCAGTGGCTGCCCGAAAGCACATTCTCCAGGACGGAAAGTTTTGGGAAGAGACGAATGGTCTGAAAGGTGCGGGCCAGCCCCAGATAAACTATGCGGTGTGGCTTTAAGTGAGCAATGCCGTGCCCGGCGAAAAAGATGTGGCCGTCGTCCGGCCGCACCGCCCCGGTGATGAGGTTGAAGATGGTGGTCTTGCCCGCGCCATTGGGGCCGATCAGGCCCATAACGTCGCCGCGCTCCACGTCAAAGGATACCCCGGCCACCGCCACCAGCCCGCCGAAACTCTTGGTCAGATTTTTTATGGATAAGAGAATCATGAGCGGGCCACTTCCGAAGGCAGTTTATAGGTGCGCCCTTTAGGGGGCAGAAGCCCCTGGGGGCGAAAAATCATCATCACGATCAGGGCCGCGCCGAAGAACAACAGGCGGCTCTCCTGGAGGCCGCGGGAAACTTCCGGCAGCCCCACCACCAGGAACGCCCCCAGAAGAACGCCCTTCTGATTGCCGCTGCCGCCAAGGATGACAATGGTGAACAGCACCACCGATTCCCAAAAATTGAAAGAATTGGGGGAAATGGTGCGCATCTGGCTGGCATAGATGGTACCCACGAAACCGGCCCAGACCGCACCGATGACAAAGGCCATCAGCTTGTAATGGGAGGTGTTGACGCCCACGCCTTCAGCGGCCACCGGATCTTCGCGGATAAAATTCAGGGCCCGTCCGAATCGGGAGTGCTCCAGCCAATGGAAAAGGAGCATGGAAAGGGCGGTGAAACCCCAAATCAGATAAAAGAAATGATGGGGCCTGGTCAGTTTGAAGCCGAACAGAACCGGGCGGCCGATGCCCACCAATCCGTTGGCGCCGCCGGTCAGGCCGAAGATATCGTTAACCAGGGCGATACGGACTATTTCCACAATGCCGATAGTCACCACCAGAAGGTAATCGCCGCGCAGATGGATGATGGGCGCGGCCACGGCCAGGGCGAAGAGCCCGGCGGCCAGGCCCGCCAGCGGCATGGTGGCCAGAATGGGCCAGCCATAGCCGGTGTTCAGAATGGCCGTAGTATAAGCGCCCACCGCGAAAAATGCGGCGTGTCCCATATGGAACATTCCGGCGTGGCCCAAAATGATATTGAGCGACAAGGCCAGAAGGGCGTAAAGGCCAACTTGGTTCAGAACGCCCAGCCCGTAGGGGTCCAGGCCCATGAGCGGCAGGCAGAAGAAAGCGATTACAGCCAGGGTTAGCGGTATCCGTATCAGAAAATTTATATCCTTAATTTTGGCGGCCATGTTTTTACAGTTTCTCAGCCACGCGCTCAGGCAGTATGCCGGTGGGGCGGACGATCAGAATGAGGATCAGGACAAAGAAGGTAATGGCGTCTTTCCAGGCCACGGAAATGTAGGCCGCGCCAAAGGCCTCGATCAGGCCCAGGAGTATCCCGCCGAGCATGGCTCCGGGAATATTGCCGATGCCGCCGATAATGGCGGCGGTGAAAGCTTTCAGGCCGTAGAGCTGCCCCATGGAAAAAGTGATCTGGCCATAGCAGACCCCCACCATCACCCCGGCCAGCCCGCCCAGGGCCGGGCCGATCATAAAGACAATGGCGATAACATGGCGCACATCTATGCCCATGAGCTTGGCCGCGCCCTGGTCAATGGCCGAAGCCCGGATGGCCATGCCGGTGCGGGTGCGGTTGATGAAGACATACAGGCCCACCATAACCACAATGCTGGAGAGGAAGACCACCACCCGAATTAGGGGTATCGGCTGCCCGGCGATGGGCACCACGATGTTGGGCAAGAGGTCCGCCGGGTAGGCCAGCCCCTTGGCTCCCCAGATGAGCATAATGGCGTTCTGGAGAAAGATGCTGGCCCCCAAGGCCGAAACCACGGCCGACAGGCGGTTTGACTTTCTCAGGGGCCGATAGGCGGCTCTCTCCAGGATGTGGCCGGCCAGGGCGGACAGGCCCATGACCAGCGCCACGCAGACCGCGATGGAGGCCCCCACCCCGATATAGCCGGTCAGACCGAAGGAAACCAGGCAGGTGAAGCCGAGATAGGCCCCCAGGGTGAAGAGGTCGCCGTGGGCGAAGTTGATCAGTTTCAGAACGCCGTAGACCATGGTGTAGCCCAGGGCGATGAGGGCGTAAATGCCGCCCACGGCCAGGCCGTTGGTCAGTTGTTGAATAAAAAATTCCATTGTGAACAATTCTGCCCGGCCGCCAAATGCCAGGCTCGTTTCAGGGGCGGTTCAAAACTTCGGCCGCCACATAAGGCCGGGGTCGAGCACAGCGAGACGGAGCGAAGCGACTGGAATGCCACATCGGCCGCTCGCCGGGCAAAAATCACATTTTTTGCCCGGCCGCGAGCCGATTGGTTCAGGGAAGTATGCGGTAAACTATTGCCCCAGGACGAACCGGCCTTCGCCGTCTACCTGATAGAGGCGGTAGACGTCGCCGACGCGGTCACCCTTGGCGTTGAAAGCGATAGGGCCGGTGAAGCCAACGAAATCCTTCAGGTCGTTGTGAAGATACTCGGCCAGGCTTTCGGCTGAAACTTTATCCACGTTTTCAACCGCCGCCACCAGCACTTTGAAAGCGTCGCCGGCCATCATCGACCAGACCGAAGAAGGCTCGGTGTTATAACGGCTCCTGAACTCGGCCAGAAAGGCCTGGCTCATGGGGTCGGTCAGGTCGCTGGGGCCCGGAGGGCTGATGAAGTAATAACCTTCCGCCGAGGCATTGCCCGCGATGTCAACCAGCGCGGAATTGTTGGTGGCGTCGCCGCCGATCATGGCCACGTCCCAGCCCATTTCCTTTTTCTGGCGCAGGATCATGCCCGCTTCCGGGTAGTAGCCGGTGAAGATGATCACGTCCGGGTTTTTGGTCTTAATCTTGGTCAGGGTTGTGGTGTAGTCGCGGTCGCCGGGGGTCAGGGCGTCAAAAAAGACCTCTTCCACGCCGCTGTCTTTGATAATGCCGCGCACTTCATCGGCCAGCCCTTTGGCATAGGAGGAGTTGTCATGAAGAATGGCCGCCTTTTTAAAGCCGAGAGCGGCCACTTCCCTGGCCATGACCTTGCCCTGGTCGTCATCGCGGGGGCAGGTGCGAAAAAACAGCGGCAGGCCTTTTTCAGTCAGACGGATGGAGGTGGAGCCGGTGCCGATCTGAAGAATGTCGTCGTCGGCATAGATATCCTGGGTGGCCTCGGTAATGGCCGAGCCATAGGTACCGATGACGGCCACCACACCGGAGCTGATCAGGCGCTGGGCGGCCAGGGAGGCTACCTTGGGATCGCCGCCGTCGTCGCCCACTTCGATCTCGATCATATGGCCGCCCGCGCCGCCGTTTTTGTTCACTTCCTCGGCCAGGAGCTTGACGATGTTGACCATGTCCTGCCCTTCGGAGGCCCACTGTCCGGTGACCGGAGCCATGACCCCGATTTTAACCGGGTCAGCGGCCCAGGCCAGGGGTGCGGTCAAAATCAGCCCCAACATCATTACCATAGCGGCGATAAACTTCATGACGTGTCTCCTCTAAATTCAAAATCCCGGCCGGACGGCCGGAGCTGGTGTTACTGCATTTTCAGGAAAGCCGCGTAAGCGCGAACGGTCATCAGAAGGTCGGCCTTTGAAGAAACCTCAAAGGGCGAGTGCATGGAGATGACCGGCGGGCCGCAGTCCACCACGTTCATGCCAAAAGCGGCCATATAAAGGGCCTCGGTGCCGCCGCCGCCCTCTTCCTGCTTGCCCAGAAGCGAACTTTGCCAGATGATGCCCTCTTTATCAAAGGCCGCGCGAATCCGGGCCATGTATTCGGCTCCGGCTTCGGAGGCGCCATATTTGCCCGCGCCGCCGGTGTAGCGGATCAGGCAGGTGCCGTGATTGACGCGGGCCGAGTTCAGTTCCTCATGAACTTCCTTGTAATCGGGGTCTATGGCTCCTTCGACATCGGCCGAGAGGCAGTTGGTGTTCATCAAGGCTTCCCGCACCGCCGCCCAATCGGGTTTGAGGCCGGAGGCTTCGAAGGCCCTGGCGGCCAGGTAATCGACAAAGTTGCCGCCAGCCGCGCCGGTGGAGCCATAGCTGCCGATCTCCTCACGGTCATAAACCAGGAACAGAGTCGGCCGCTGGGTCTTTTTCACGGCGGCCATGGCCTCCATAGCCGCGAAGACGGTCATGCGGTCATCCTGGCCATAGCCGCCGATGAGCGAGCCGTCCAGGCCCACTTCGCGGGCCGGGCCGGCCGGGACAATCTCCATTTCTGACGACACCAGATCATCGGCAGTGAGGCCCCAGCGGTCGTTGAGGATTTTCAGTACGGCCAGCTTCAGCCGGTTTTTGTCCTCAGGCGTGCCCAAGGGGATGGAGGCGGCCACCAGGTTCATCTTCTCGGCCGCAATGGCTTCGCTGATCTTTTTATCGCGCTGGGCTTTGCGGTCCAGATGAGGCAAGAGATCGGGGATGGTCAGAACGGGATCTTTCGGATCTTCGCCAAAAACGATCTCCACCTTGCGGCCGTCTTTCAAGGCGCAAAAACCCCAAAGGGCCAAAGGCCGGGCCAGCCACTGGAATTTCTTCAAGCCGCCGTAGAGGTTGGTTTTCAGCATACCGAAGCCGGGGCCTGATTCTTCATAAACGCATTTGGGTTTAAGATCGAGCCGGGGGCTGTCGCCGTGGGCCACTATCAGGTTGAAACCTTCGGCCGGGCTTTTGGCGCCGGGCAAAAAAGCGCCCAAGAGCTTGCCCTGATGAACAATATAGCCGCCTTTGGCCGCCTTGCCTTTGGTTTTCGACAAATCGGCCAAACCGCGCGCGGCCAGGGTTTTGGCGCATTCACTGGCCACGGCCCGCTCGGTTTTGGCGCGGGTGAGAAAGGAGATATAACGGCGGCCGAGTTCGTCGGCTTCTTTGCGCCCGGCCTTGTCCAGTTCGTCCCAGACGTTTTTGGGGGACGGCGACAATTTTTCAGCCAGTTTTTTCAGATCGGCCTTGGGGTCACTCTTTTTCTTTTTTGCATCAGCCATGATTGAGCCTCGCTTTGCATTAACTAGGGCATTCAGAAGGATGCCGGGCTACAAAATAAAAAACTCCCGCTTGACGGGAGTTCATGATATCGGAAAGCTTCTTTGTCTGGAATCAGTCAGATAGTTAGTTGGTGGCGATGCAGGGACTTGAACCCCGGACACTGCGGATATGAGCCGCATGCTCTAACCAACTGAGCTACATCGCCGAATCTTGATATCCCAGAGCCTCCGGCATCTGGACCTGCCATTGCCAAGGCAATATCGTAAATACCATAACCACCACACCAAGTCAAGCACTTTGTGTGCGCCCGATAGGGTAACCGTTTGGAACCGGCAAAGGTAAAACCCGGCCGGGCGGGTGGAAAAATTTCTGACATCGCTCGTAATTTTCTCGTATTCCTGGCCGGGCGGCAGTATCGGAGGATTGTGAGTCCAGACCCGTCCAGGGAGCAAAATTACGAGCGACTTACAGAAAATTTTCCACCCGCCCGGCCTGATTAGTGTCGGCGCTTGGAAGGATGGCTCAGATTTTCTATCATAAGCTGACCATGTCCAGGCGGTGGGAGCGGAAATTTTTCCTGAAGCGCTCGTGATTTTGCTCCCCGACCGGGCCCGGACAGACAAACGCCCACCATGCATCCGGTCGGGAATACGAGAAAATCACGAGCGCTGAAGGAAATTTTTCCGCTCCCACCGCCGGGTTTTACCCTTGCCGCCTCAACCCGCCTCTTTAACCGATTCGATCAAATCCTTAAATACTTTCCAGAAGTAATCGAGATTTATCTCCATCACTTCTATGGGCACTTGGACCAAATCATAACAGGTGATGATCTCTTCGTCGGTCAGGGGATTTATGCCGCTGTCGAGCATTAATATCCGGTCATAGCGGCCAAAATTAATGCGGTAATCATCAACCTGCCAGCCTGACGCCGTGCCCGTGCGGCCCAGCCACATCTTGCGCAGCCAGCCCGGCGTGGCCACCAGGGTGCGCGCCTGTTCCAGCTCCTTCAGTTTCGCGTCGCCCACCATGGCCGCAATACAATTTCGCGGCCCCAACACCTTCAACCCCCTGGCCGCCGCAAATTCCTTCATGGTCGGCAGACACGCCATGCCATATAATAGGCCGACTCTGGCCGTGCTGTCTTTTTCGCGCGCCTTATCAGTTTCACCCGACAGAACTTCCTCCAGCTTCTCAATATTGTCGTGGAGGCCGACTTCCTGCCAGATTATCTCAACATCCTCAACGCCCATTTCTTTGAGGACGTGTTCCACCTCTTCCTGAAAAATGCCGCAGCCGATTAGTGTTACTTTATCGCTCATGGTTTATCAGCCCTTTGTCAATATGGTTTTTTGTGAGGCGCGTCCCAAAGTTTGTCACTCAGATATCTGAAGCCGGTATCCGAGAGCACTGTCACCACAATGTCGTCCGGCGACAGATCGGCGGCCAGCTTCAGGGCCGCCGCCACGTTGGCCCCGGAACTCATGCCCACAAACAGCCCCTCCAGACGGGCCAGCTTCAGGGTCATGGCCCTGGCCTCATCAGTGGAGACCACAATGCGCCCGTCCATCAGAGAACCATCGAACACGGCCGACTGAATCACGCTGGAAGACGGCAGATACCGAATGCCTTCCAGGCCGTGAAGGGGCGTGTTGGGCTGGGTGATGAAAGCCTGAACGTCGGGATTGAAAGCTTTCAGCCGCCGGGACACTCCGGTGAAGGTTCCGGCCGTGCCCACCCCGGCCACAAAGTGACTGACAAACCCCTTGGTCTGCTCCCAGATTTCCACGCCTGTGGTGTTGTAGTGGGAGCGCCAGTTTTCATCATTATTATATTGGTCGGGGTGAAAGTAAAGGCTGGGACTGCGGTCATGAATGCTCTGGGCCATGGCCGCCGCGCCCTCCGAGCCCATGATGGGATCGGTTTCTATTATCTCGGCCCCCAGAGCGCTGAGAACCCGCTTGCGCTCCTTGTTGGCGTTGCGCGGCAGACATAAGGCCACTTTATAGCCCAGGGTGGCCCCGATCATGGCGTATGATATGCCCATGTTGCCGCTGGTGGCGTCCAAAAGAGTTTTATCCGGGGTCAGTTCGCCGCTCCTGACCCCCTCCATGATCATGGCCCGGGCCGGCCGGTCCTTTATGGAACCGCTGGGGTTCAGAAATTCCGCCTTAGCCAGCACCGTGGCGCAATCGTCACCGGCTCTTATATGTCTCAGCCGAATCAGGGGAGTCATTCCAATCGTGTCTAATAGCATGTATCACCAAGGCACTGTATCAGCTTTGAATGCCCAGTTTGTGCATCCGATGGATAAGGGTCGAACGGGGCATGCCCAGAATTTTGGCCGCCCCCTTCGGTCCGGCGATCACTCCGCCGGTGTGTTTTAAAATTTTTTCAATGTGCCGCCGCTCCATATCCGCCAGCGAAACCAACTCGGCCCCATCGCTTTCAGATTGCGCCGCCGCTCCCGGCCGCCAGCCAAGACCATCATTTCCGGCGGCGGCCGCTTCTTTCCCGGCCTGGGAGTTTTCCGCCAGAAAGTAGCTTTCCGATTGCTCCAGAACCTCCCCCACCAGCATCGGCGTCAGTTCGCCGTGGACGCTCTGCACAATCACCAGGCGGGTCATGAGGTTCGAGAGTTCGCGGGTATTGCCGGGCCAATAGTATTCTGAAAGGGCGCTCATCACCGAGCGGCTGTAGACGATGTCCGGCAAGCCCAGCCGCGCGGCCGACTGGGCCGACAGAACCATGGCCAGATGGGCGATGTCCTCCGGCCGCTGCCTTAAGGGCGGCAGTTCGATGGTATAGACCGAGATGCGATGGAACAAATCGCTCCGCAATCGCCCCTGGCTGATAGCGTCGCCGATGTGAACGTTGGTGGCCGCCACTATCCGCATGTCAACCATGATGGGCACGCTCTCGCCCACCCGCTCGAAGCTGGAGTCGTCCAGCACCTGAAGAAGCTTGCTCTGCATGTCCAGCGACAGCTCGGCCACTTCATCCAGAAAGAGCGTCCCCTTATGGGCCAGCTCAAAACGGCCCACCCGGTTTTTGGTCGCGCCTGTAAATGAGCCTTTGGCGTGGCCGAACATTTCGCTCTCAAAGAGGCTGCTGGCCAGCGAAGGGCAGTTGACGCGCACGAAGCGGCCGCTCTTTCGCAAGCTGTTGTTGTGGATGTGGCGGGCGATCATGCTCTTGCCCGTTCCGGTCTCGCCCAGAAGCAGAACCGGCACATCAAGGTTGGTCAGAACGCTGATTTGGCGGATAACCTCTCGCATGGCGGAACTGCGAAAAACCACCGAAGCGTCGAAGGCCTGCTCCAGCGGCGGCAAAGGCGGCTCTTCCTCCATCTCCGGCAGGCCCCGCCGGTGACGCATATGCTCCACCGACAAAATCACCCCCAGGGACGCCGCCACCGTCGAGCAGACCCCGCTGACGAACGAGGCGACCTTATATAAATTATCGGGCCGATTTTCATAGCTCAACAAGAGGGCCGCCACTATCTCGTTGTTCAGCATCAGGGGAAAGGCGATGACCGAGGCCACACTCTCGCGGAAAATGGGCGGAGTGGCCATGTCCATGAAATATTCTATGCAGTCGGGAATGATCAAATTCCCTTTGGTATCCTGGATATATTCGGAAATAGTGGAGGTCAGCGATTGCGGCAGCACCGGAGAAAAGGGATTAATCTGCCTTTTCCCCGGCGCGGAAAAATCAGCGAACATCTCTTCGCCCTGGCCCTGAAGACTGACTGTCAGCCAGGAAAAATTACAAACGGGGTGAAGGGCGTCGGCCAAAGTGCGCAGAAAATCCTTGCGATTGGCCCTCTCGGCCAGGGAATCCAACAGTTCCTGGTTAATATGGGCCGCTTCCAGGGTGGCGTTGGGATATGCGGAGCCGGTATCTGGCAATATATTTACTTTCGTGAGCGGACTCAACCGCCTGGCCTGGTTAAAATTACTAAATCCAATTAACGCGAAATATTTACAAAAAAATAAAAGAGCACTCATTTTTTCAAAAACATTTCAAACCCGCGCGAGGAACCAATAACATATGTTATGTTCCGGCCCTGCGCCCCATGATTTTGCGGTCATTCATGGCCCGTTGTTTAAATATAGCCCTTTTTGCTTAAAATGTCCATATCCGGTCACGCTTCTCGAATAAAGATCTTGACAAGTGGTTAGCCTTAGATATAAATTAATAGTTGTGAGCACCTTTGATTTTCGCGTTCCTGAAAGACGCAAAACGCTCAAGATTCGTGCAAAATCAAGGATGCATTTCCGGCGCGATAATTTTTCAGCTCTTGCCGCCGGTACACGGCAAACGAACCTTCGTTGCTCACACCATCCTTATTTCTTCATCCGGCACCATTTCCTGTGCGGCCGCCGTTCGACGGGGCCAGGATCGTCAGACAGGAGTTTCTTATGAGCGTGGGATTGACAGCGGAATCATTCCGCCAGGAGGACGTCATGAAGTCAGGCCGCTTTCCGGTCCCAATGCCAGCCGCTGAACCATCCCTCCCGCCCATTGGCCTCGGCCTGTGGCGGACGGATAACCAGCAGGCGCACAGCGCTGTGCTGGAGGCGTTCAAAATCGGTTACCGCGCTGTGGACACGGCCTCTGTTTATAATAATGAAAAAGGCGTCGGCCAGGCCATTCGAGAAGCAATGGATCAGATTGGTTTGACGCGTGAGGAAATATTCGTCACCACCAAACTTTGGAACGACAGCCACGGCTACGACGCCGCTCTCAAGGCTTTTGACCAGAGCCTGGCCCGTCTGGGCCTGGATCGGGTGGATATGTATATGATTCAGTGGCCCGCGCCCGGCCAGAACCTCTATCCCGAAGCCTGGCGGGCCATCATACGTCTTCGTGACGACGGGAAGATAAGGTACATAGGGGTCAGTAATTTCCTGCCCGAACACATTGACCGCCTTTACGATGAAACCGGCGAAAAGCCTTCGGTCAATCAAATGGAATTGCACCCCTACTTCCAGCAAAGCGACATCTGTTTTCAGCTGGAAGCCAGAAACGTAAAAATAGAGGCCTGGGCGCCTTTGGGCTGTGGCTGCTGCCTCCAGGACCCCCTGTTTCGCAAGCTGGCCCTGAAATACGGCAAGACTCCGGCCCAGATAGTTCTGCGCTGGCACATCGAGTGCGGCCGCACCGCCGTGCCCAAGTCCGTAAAGCCCATTCGCATCCGCGAAAACTTCGATGTTTTCGACTTTCATCTCGATTCCGAAGACATGCGCCAGGTGGCCCTGCTCGAATGCTGCCGCCGCCTCGGCCCCAACCCCCAAACCTTCAGATAAACGGCGATTGAAAAAAGAAGAGAGGCTTTTCCTCCGCCTTTTGTGAGCGGGGGTAAAGCCTCTCTTCTTTTTTCAATCGCCTGTAAAAAATCAATCGGGAATACTATTGAAAATTTGTTCGAGAGTCGGCATTCCGTGAACCTCATATCTGGCCTTGAAAGCTTCCACGGCTTCTTTGCTGTGCTTGGCTTCATCCAGGATCATGGATTCGGCCGGGAAGGGCCTTTTGTTCTCTATCTTTATGTCGATTACTACCGGGACGTCGCTTTGGCGGGCGTCGTTAAAAACCACCGGGAGCTGCTCGCGGCTGGTGACGGTATAGCCGCGCGCGCCCATGGCTTCCGCCGCTTTGGCGAAATCGGCCGGGGCCAGGTCTATGCCGTATTTGGGCTGTTTAGTGTCTTCCTGCTCGGCTTCGATGAAACCAAGGGAGTTGTTGGAGAAAACGATGTTGATTATCGGCAGGTTGTATTTCACCTGGGTGATGATGTCCTGCATGGCCATGGCGAAAGCGCCATCGCCGTTTAGGGTGAAAACTTGCCGGTCAGGGTAGCTGAGCTTGGCGGCCAGGCCGCCGGGCACGCCATAGCCCATGGTGGCGAACCAGCCGGAGGTGGTGAAGCGCTGGCCCTGGCCATTCATTTTCAAAAGGCGCACAGCGTGGATGGTGCTGTTGCCGACGTCGGTGACGAAGATGGCCTCGTCTGAGGCAATGCGGTTAATTTCGCGAAAGACCGGCTCCACCCTGAGCGGGACGTCATCGCGGTTTTCAAAGCTCTGGAGCCAGGCGCGCCAGTTTTTCATATTTTCGCGGCAGGCCTCAAGGAACTTGGTTCTGCGTTTCCGGCGGCCGATTTTTATCAGCTGCCGCATGGTTTCACCGGCCTCGCCAAGAATGGCCACGTCTGTTTTGTGCCGCCGCCCCAGCTTTGAGGAATCAACATCAATCTGAATAAACTTGGCCGTGGGGGAGAAAAAGTGGCGGGCGAAGGGGAAATCGCTGCCGATAAAGATTATCAGGTCGGCGGCGGCCAGGGCTTCGTTGGCCGGTTTGGTGGCCAGGCGGGCAGCCGTGCCCAGATAGTTTTCTTCATCGTCGGCAATGATGCCCTTGGCCAGCACCGACAGGACTATGGGCAGTGAGAAGTAGTCAGAGAGCGACACCACTTCCAGCCCGGCCTCACGCGCGCCCTGCCCCACATACAGCACCGGCCGCTGTGAAGCGTCGATGAGACGCACAGCCGCCTCCAGGTCCGGTTCGTCGGGCATGGGCTGGCCCGCGCGGAAGTTGGCGGCGGTGGAGATTTCGCGTTCCTCTATGTCCTGAAAGCCGTAGTCAACCGGGATGGTCACCACGGCCACGCCTTTTTCCTTCATGGCCCGGCGAATGGCCTCGTCAACCACATGGGGGAGGCTGTCCGGCCGCATCACTGTGCGGTTGTAGACGCTGACGTCGGCAAACATGGGGTTTTCATTCATTTCCTGAAAAGCGTCGTAATTCATGCTGCCGGTGGGAACCTGCCCGATGAGGGCCAGGACGGGGGCGTGATCCATTTTGGCGTCATAGAGGCCGTTGAAAAGGTGGGTGGCCCCTGGTCCGGCTGAACCGAAGCAGACCCCGATCCGGCCGGTGAGCTTGGCGTCGACGGCGGCGGCCAAGGCGCCGGTCTCTTCGTGCCGCACCTGAATGTAGCGGACGCTGTGCCGTTTCTCGTAAAGCGCATCCATGGTCGAATTGAAAGAGCCGCCCGGAATGCCATACAGGTGGTCAACGCCCCAGCTTTCCAGGACTTTGACCATCGCCAAGCCGGACTTAATCGTGTTGGTCATAATTATGCTCCCTTTAGAAACCAAAATTCTTGGAGCATTATACGACCTTATTCAACTATAGGCAAATAAAATTATCCAGATAATCAATATAATAGCTATTTATAAACTGACTTTCAAATTTTCATCTTATTGTTTCTTGTCTATATCAGTCAATATATTTATCTTGACCACCAATCCTTCCAGGGTCAGTGACCCATTTTCTTCATAATCAGGCCGGTTAAGTGAAAAAATATAGGCTCTTTCCATAATCATGGGGCGGAGGTGAACCAGGACATGCCGCTTAAAGTTCTCCTGGCTGATGCGGTTAAGGACCGAGAGGGAGGGGCCGTTGGCTCCGATGCTGGCGTTCAGGGCCGGTGATTTGAAGAATCTGGCCGCGGGCCTTTCCAGAAGGGGCATAAGCTCGATCTGATCGGCCGGAACCGAACCCAGGATATGGATATAGCCAGCCCGGTTGAAACGGCTGCGGCCCACGGGTTTCAGGGTCAGTTGGCCTTTGGCGTCGAACTTCATTTCCTTATAATTGCTGCCCAGGGACCAGGAAGCCATTTTCAAATTCTGATTAATGGCCACATCCAGAAGCCCCAGCCGGACATTTTTCAGGGGAAAAGGCAGGGCCGCTGAGGGGAGGCCTTCGGTGGAGGCGGTTTCATCCCAACCGTGCTCGGCTACCAGGCGGCTGAGATAGGCCGTGGCCAAGCGGTCCTCCCGGGCGGCCTGGAGGCTCAGTTCGCGTTGCAGCAAAAGGCTTTTCTGATAAACGCTTCTGGGGCGGCGGGCCACGAAACTTTTCCGGTGACGCCGGAAAGAGACCGGGTTTTTATCCAGGTTCAGAGCCTCAAAAGCCAGGTTAAGCTCCACGGCCTTATCGCCACCCCGATTTCTGGCCCCGCGCCGGGCCAGATCGGGATGGACAGTTTTCTGCAAAGCCCTGTACATGGATTTGAGAACCGAGAAAAGCTCTTTTTCCGACAGTTCCCCCACCATTTCAGGGCTAAGGCCGAATACCTCAAAAGGATTTTTAGCCATTGGACTCCATTGAAGCCGCAAGGCGGCCCAAAGTGGCGGTGTGGAAACCGTGGGGCATGATGGGGCTGAGGGTGATGTGGCCCTGCCCGGCGTGGATGAGGTCGGTGTCTTCATCGCCGGGGGCTTGCTCCAGGTTCGCGCCCCGCAGACGCTGATACAGGACCGAGCCGTCCGGGTGGGGTTCGCTTTCATAATAGTCGTCGGCCGGGGCCGGGTGAGGCCGGGTCCAGAACCATTCGTTGCGGCTGGTGGTCAGTTCGGCCGGAATGTTCAGATTCACGGCCACGCCTTGGGGAATGCTCCAGGAGCTGAGGTTATCGACCACGGCCACCAGGATATGGGTGGCGGTTTTCCAGTCAATCTCGTCAGCCCGCTGGGTGGAGACGGCCAGGGCCGGGTAACCGGCGGCGGCCGCTTCAATGGCGGCGGCCACGGTGCCGGAGTAATTTATGTCAAACCCCAGGTTGTAATCGTCATTAATGCCGCTGACGACCAGATCCACCGGCTCTTTGGCCAGCACGGTGAAGCCCAGGCGGGCGCAGTCGGCGGGCGTGCCGTAGACGGCGAAACCCAGGGCTTTATCGGGCATTTCCCAAGGGGCCACCTTGATGGGGGAGCGCAGGGTCACGGATTGGGAAGCGGCGCTTCGCTGGCAATCGGGCGCACAGGCGGTCACTTTGTGGCCCCGGCCCTTGAGCGCGGCATAGGCGGCCAGAAGGCCGGGGGCCATCAAGCCGTCGTCATTGGTCAGAAGGATATGCAAAATCACACCTCTCGAAATCGGCCGCAGTCGCCCGGCGGCCATAAAGTGAAGTCAAAACCTGATTATTATACCTCATTCTGTTTGGCTTATCAAAGAGTTCCAGGTGTGAAAAAAGCGGAAGATAAAACTCTGCCGGGGGAGCGGAAAAGCAACTGGTCCGCCAGGGCCGGCCCGTATTTCAAATGTAAAATTGGCCCGTCGATTGCTCAAAATATTTTGTATGGAAATATCTTCCGGGTTCAAGCTTAGGAGAAATTTTGACCAGTGCCTCTAATGCTCCCTGCTGTTTGTATGGGGAGCTATCCTGCCTAAATTCATGCCGCGGGTAAGGTTGCCGCCGCACCCAAAGCACAAGTGCCGGGAACGCTTGTGATAAATTCAACATTTCAGCCGGAGCCAGGCCGCTGTTCAACGCCGGGCGCAGCTTAAAGGAGCAAAAACATGAGCCTTCAAATCACCTCACAGTACAGCGGCAATCAGGCCGTCGGCATGAGTCAGTCCAATAAAGGCTATGGAGTTGGTGGAGTAAATACTGAGAAAGAGTGGCGGGAAATAGAGAAAAAACTCCTATGGTCGGAGGCGGATGAGAAGCGGATAGCCCAGGAGCAAGCCCTGGCAAAAGCTCAGGCTAAAGAAAAACAATATGAAAGCCTGCCGCAATCTGTAAAAGATTTAGTGGATACCGGCCAAATGACCCGTGATGAAGTTTTTAGCGCCATAGAGTGCGATTTCTGCTATAGCCATGGGCACTTCGATCCTATCACCAAAGAACCCGTTGTTGATGAATGGGACGTCAGCAAGATAAGCGAAGAGGAACTGCCGGGGTGGCTGGAAAAAATCATAAAATTTGAAAGCGATTATGACATACTCTCCAGCGGGACAATTTCTGACAAACTCTTGAACCGCATGAAACTTAAAGGACTTATAACCGGAGAGGAAAACGTTGAACACCGTATTAAGGAAATCAAGCGGCTGAAAGCCGAAATGGCTCAGCCAACGCCTTTGGGGGAGGATTGCTCATCGGAATCGGAAATGTGCCTGATCAAAATGCAGTATTTATTGCTGAACGATGAAAAGGCCTACCCTGGCGGCAATTCGGCCCAGGAGAGATACAGCGAGGCTTATGATAGAATGCTGGATAAAGCCGCCCCGGAGGTGGAAGAGGCCTGGAATGAAACTGTGGCGGAAACCGGCTATAATCCTTTAATAGATGAAGACGGAAAAATCGTGAAATCGTCAATGTTCCTGCGTTATATAGAGATGAAACACAGCCTCAAAAACCAATTTGGGCCCCAGGAGGCCAGCGACAGGATGGATAATTCATTTACCACCCGCGAATCGGCCAGGGCCATGGTTAAAAGCGCTTTGGACTGGCTCACCCATCCAAGCTCGAACTACAGCATCAAGCCGGATATGGCCGAGCAGATGGCTATGGAGAAAAAGTTTTACGAGACATTTTTGGCTCTGTGCTGACCATTGTAAAGGAACACAAAAAAATATGCCCCTCCCCGCTCAGGGAAAGGGGCATATTTACATAGTATTGTGATTGCCCGCTGACAATCTCCGGGTTTCACCCGGTCTACTTGGAGCCGCCGAAGATGATCTGCAAATCTTCCCGGTTTTTGCGTTCCTGCACGGGGTCGGTCATGGGTGCGGGTTGGCCGGTGTTGCCGCTGTGATAGCGATAAACCTTGTGGCCGCTGGGGCGGTTGAACACTTCCTGTCCGACCATGGCCGGATTGCCCATGGTGTTGACTTCCACCCGGTGGCCGTCGGCCAGTTCGCGCTCGGTCACGCCCATCCAGGGGCTGTTGGCGGAGGGCTGGCGTATTTCATAAGTATCCAGCGGAGGCGGCATTTTGCTGCCGGGATCGGCGGCCTGGCCGGGCTTCAGGTTCTGGAAACGCTGGGGCTGGGCCGGGGCTTGAGGGGCCTCTACCACCGGAGCGGCCACTCGCGGCGCGGCCACCTGAGGCGCGGACGGGGCGATGGACAGGGAGGGCATGGCCGGCGGGGCCAGCTTTGCGGCTGGCGGGGCTGTAGATTCGAAACCGGCCGGCGGCTGGCTGGGTGCGGGAATAGCGGCCACCGGGGCCGGGGGTACGGCCATAGCGGCTGCCGCTTCCCTGGCCGAGGACAAAACCGGCGGAGCCAGATCGCTTTCCGCAATAGCTACTGGGGCCTGGGGAGGCGTGGGGGGGGCGGACATGGCTACGGGCGGGGCCGGAACGGGGGCGGCGCTGGAGGCGGCGCTGGCCGCCTTGACGGCTTCGCCATCCAGCACTTTTTTCATATTGGCCGCGCCGATATCGCTTTTTAAAAGCTGTTCAACCACTTCCGGCGAAAAATCACGACGCTGAAGGTGGGCGGTCTGCTTGTCAAGATTCAGATAGCTGGCCGCCAGCTCATCGCCGCCATATTCACCCAGGCGCGATAAAAGGTCGGCGTTGACCTGGGGAGCGATGCGGGTGCTGTCAAGATTCTGGGCCAGATAGCGGCCGATGGTTTCAGGGCTGAGGCCTTTTTCCTGGAGACTGACAAGATCCACCGGGTCGGACGCGGCGGCCGGAACGGACAGACTGAGGGTCATTATTGCGGCTAAAATGAGTTTTTTTAAATTTTTCATAACAATATCCTTGCGGCCAAGACCGGGCTGTGTCAATATCTCGGCGGTGATGCGCCTCTCACAGGAAAGATAATACAAGATCCGGTCCAAAAAAAGGCCTTGGGTCAAGAAAGTATGGTCAGTCTCAGCAATTCTCAAAGTAGACGGCGATTTCAAAATAGCAGGTCGACCCGAGAGGGGAGACGGAGCGCCAGCGACTGGTTTGAAGGCAAAGCAGCTCGCTCGCGAAACAAAAACCACGCTTTTTGTGCAGCTCCGAGCCGTAAGTTCAAGGGAAAAAGTCATAATTAGAATTGCTCAAGTCCCCGGCTGAGCCTTGATTCTATATTATTAACTCTTATTATTTATTTTAAGTGGTATAAGTTTTTATTGCAATGTCAGAAAATCCGCCCCGGCAATTCTCAAAGTAGACGGCATTTTCAAAATAGCAGGTCGCCCCATAGGGGAGACGGAGCGCCAGCGACTGGTTTTGACGGGAAAATAGCCGCTCGCGAAACAAAAACCACGTTTTTTGTGTAGCTGCAAGCCGTAACTTCATGGGAAAAAGTTTACTTTGAGAATTGCTGAATCCGCCCGGCCCGCCAGACGGAGTCACTCAGGGTTTGAAACAGCCTTTAACGATAGGCAACATTTCGGAATCTTTACAAATTTAGGGCCAGGCTTTTTACGTTTGGGAATAAGCCGATCATGGGGTATAATAGTCCACCATTGGCCGGATTTAACCGGCCGCGCGACACTAGAAAATTAAGAGGTCATTTTGAACAATCAAAAAAACGACATTGAAATACCTGTCCAACTGCCTCTATTGGCCGTCAGGGATGTAGTTATATTCACTGATATGATCCTGCCGCTTTTCATCGGCCGGGATATATCGGTCGCGGCGGTGGACGCGGCCCAGGACGGCGACAAACTCGTATTGATTGCGGCCCAGAAAGATCAGAGCAAAGACGAACCCGGCCCCGAGGACATCCATCAGGTGGGGACCGTGGCCATGATCATGCGCCAGCTCAGAATGCCCGACGGACGAATCAAAGTGCTGGTTCAGGGCCTGGCCAAGGCCAGAATCGTCGGCATCATCAGCCGTGAACCATATTATAAGGTGGCCATCGAACCCATACCCGATGTGGAAGCGCCGGAAGGCTCCATCGAACTGGAAGCCCTGATGCGCAATGTGCGTGAGCAGAGCCAGAAAATTCTCTCCCTCAAAGACGTGCTGTCCGATGAGGTGGTGGCCATTCTCGACAATATTGATGACCCCGGCCGCTTGGCTGATCTGGTCACCAGCAATCTGCGGGTCAAGGTTGACGTAGCCCAGAAAGTGCTGGAGACTGTCGACCCCTTGGCCCGCCTGAAGATGGTCAATGACTTTCTGGGTCAGGAATTGAAAGTGGCCACCATGCAGGCCAAGCTCGATTCCGAAGCCCGCGAGGAAATGGACAAATCCCAGCGGGAATACTACCTGCGTGAGCAGTTGCGGGCCATCAAGCGCGAATTGGGCGAAGAGAGCGCCCGAGACGACGAAATAGCTGATTATCGTGAAAAAATCAAAAAGGCGCGTCTGCCGAAAGAAGTGGCCACCGAGGCCATGAAGCAGCTCACCCGCATGGAGTGGACCCACCCGGACGCGGCTGAATCGAGCCTTATCCGCACTTATCTGGATTGGATTCTGGATTTGCCCTGGTCAGTGTCCACCCGCGACCATCTGGATCTGAAGGAAGCCAAAAAAGTTCTGGACGCGGATCATTACAATCTGGAAAAGGTCAAAGATCGTATTCTGGAATATCTGGCCGTTAGGAAACTGCATAAGAAGCAGAAGGGGCCGATCATCTGTTTTGTGGGGCCTCCGGGCGTCGGCAAAACCAGCCTGGGGCAATCCATTGCCAGGGCCATGGGCCGCAAGTTCGTGCGCTTCTCTTTGGGCGGCATGCGGGATGAGGCCGAAATTCGCGGCCACCGCCGCACCTATATCGGTGCCCTGCCGGGGCGGATCATCCAGGGTCTGAAGACGGCCGGTTCGAATAATCCGGTTTTCATGCTGGATGAGGTCGATAAAATCGGGGCCGACTTCCGTGGCGACCCGGCCTCGGCCCTATTGGAAGTGCTGGACCCGGAACAGAACAATGCCTTTTCCGATCACTACCTGAACCTGCCCTTTGATCTTTCCAAGGTCATGTTCATCACCACGGCCAACCTCCTGGACCCCATCCCGCAGGCCCTGGAGGACCGCATGGAAGTGATTCATCTTTCCGGCTACACGGCGGAGGAAAAGGTGGAAATAGCCAAGCGGCACCTCATACCGCGCCAGATTACCAGCCACGGCCTGACGGATAAGCAGATCAGCTTTACGGATACGGCCCTGAAAAAGATAATCACCTCCTATACCCTGGAGGCCGGTCTGCGCGGGCTGGATAAAAAGCTGGCCACCATCTGCCGCAAGGTGGCCCGCAAGGTGGCTGAAGGCCAGACCGGCCCATACCGGGTTACGCCGTCGTCGCTTCACAAGTACCTGGGGCCGGAGGAAATTCTGCCGGAACCGGAGCGGGCCGAAGGACAGGTGGGTGTGGCTACTGGCCTGGCCTGGACCGAATTCGGCGGCGAGTTGATGTATATTGAAGTGCGCACCATGCCCGGCAAAGGCAATCTGACCCTGACCGGCCAGTTGGGCGAAGTGATGAAGGAGAGCGCCCAGGCGGCCGTGGCCTATGCCCGTTCGCGGGCTGAGGATTTGGGGCTTTCACCGGATTTTTATGAGGAAATAGACATCCACATTCACGTCCCGGCCGGGGCTGTGCCCAAAGAGGGGCCTTCGGCGGGCGTGTCATTGATGGCGGCCCTGATTTCCGCCCTTACCGACCGCCCCGTGCCCAAGGATGTGGCCATGACCGGCGAGATCACCCTGCGCGGGCAGATCATGCCCATTGGCGGCCTGAAGGAGAAATCCCTGGCGGCCTTGCGGGCGGGGATTAAAAAGGTAATCATACCCAAGCAGAACCTCAAGGATCTGGAGGAGATCCCTCAGCAGATCCGGGCCAAGATGGAGTTTATCGATGTTGACGACATCGATCAGTTCCTACACATAGTGTTTGGGGCGGAAAAGCCGGTGATCAAGCGCAAAAGCACCCGCGTCAGACGCAAGGCGGCCGTTCCGCGCGTTCACCGGGTGCCTGGCAATAAACCACCCAGGCCAGCCCGTGTGAACGGATAGTATCGTATCCATTTGTGCCTGTTCTGGCTATAGCCCGGAGCCGGGGGCGAAAAATTTTCTTCCGTTCACCATTGTTTTAGCGCCACAACTCGCTTCGAATACGAAGCTCAGACAAGTGGCGCTAAAACAATGGTTCTCTACAGAAATTTTTTCGCCCCCGGCTCCTGCCTTATCAGCATTTGGTTCGAAGAATTTCATAACTGGTGTTAGGCAGATAAACCCGTTGCCATTCTAAAGCCGGCTCCAATGGCGGCGAACTTTTACCCATCCACTCTTCCTCTTTCATCAGCCGACAATGTCCAGGAGGGCGGGGCGGTGAGATTTCTCCAGAGGGGACCACGATTTTTGCGTAGAGGATGAGTCGCCGGTTTAAGGAGAAATGCCTATATTTTAAAAATAGCAGGTCGACCCTGTGGGGGAGACGGAGCGCCAGCGACTGGTTTTGAGGCCACAAAAGCTGCTCGCGAAGCAAAAACCACGCTTTTTGCGTAGCGGACGGGCCGCCAGTTTAAGGGAAAAAGCCGTAATTAAAATCGCTCCACTATGGAGATATCTCACCGCACCGCCCTCCGCGTTTTACCAATCACTGACACCACGGCTCACAAAACTCTTCATACGGTCACACCGGCCAAAGGAGATTTCAAATGAGTGATGCAGCCAAACCAAGCCCGGATGAACATTGCCGTCTCTGCGGCCACACCTGTCTGGCCAGAAGGTCGGCCGGAGACAGGGGGCGCTGCGGCGCGGGCAGCCTGGTCGGCTTTTCCGCCTCTCTTCAGCACTATGGCGAAGAACCGCCCTTCTCCGGCGGCGAAGATACCCCTGGCGGTTCCGGCACCATCTTTTTTACCAGATGTGTTTTAAGGTGCGTCTTCTGCCAGAACTGGCAGATTTCCCAGGCCGCCAGCGGCACCGACATCACCGTCGAGCAACTGGCCGAAACCATGCTGGAGCTTCAGGCCAAGGGCGCGCTCAATATTAATCTTGTCTCACCCACTCCCTACGTCGCCCAAATTGCCATGGCCTTGAACCGGGCCAAAAATGAGGGATTGACTCTTCCGATAATCTACAATACCGGCGGTTATGACTCCCTCACCGCCCTCAGCCTCATGGACGGATTGGTGGACATCTATCTGCCGGACGCTAAAATGGCTCCTCCGGCCGCATCCGACCCCGATGAGCCTGATTCCCAGTCGGCCCGCCTTTTAGGGGCCGGAGATTATCCAAAAATCAACCGTATCGCCCTCAAGGAAATGTACCGGCAGGTCGGCCCCTTGAGACTGGACAGCCGGGGCCTGGCCTATAAGGGCTTTCTGGTGCGTCATCTGGTTTTGCCGGACAATCTGGCCCGCACCTCGGAAATGCTGCCCTGGCTGTCCGATACCTTCGGCTCCACGGTGCACCTGAGCCTGATGGCCCAATACCACCCCACTCATCTGGTTAAAAGCCAGCCGGAGGAGTTCCGGGCCTATCCGGGGCTGTCACGCCCCTTAAGCATCAGGGAATATGAGGACGCTATTGATCTGGCCCTGGATTCAGGCTTGGAAAACACTTTTATTCAGGATTTGGAATCGGCCGTGAACTACCTGCCGGATTTCAACCGCCCAAAAGTCTTCAGCCACTAGGCCATGTAGTCACGAGAATGTAAAAAAGTAAAAATTATGTCATATTGAGTATGGAAATGAAAAAGCAGAGAGGTTTAATATGACAGTCCCGGCCCACAGGCGACACGATATTTCTGATGCTGTATAGGAAAAGCTGGAGCCACATTTGCCAGGACGGCAAGGAATCTGGGGAGGCCGAGCCAGAGACAACCGGTTATTTATCAATGCTGTTTTCAGGATTATGCGTGCTGGTGCGCCTTGGCCAGATCTTCCGCCGGATTTTGGCGGATGGAGTAATACGCATCGCCGGTTTATTCGTTGGAGAGATAGCGGTGTATGGGAAAAGCTCCTGGAGCTGCTGATTGACGAACCTGATTATGAATGGCTGATGATTGATGCCAGCCATTGCAAGGTTCACCCACATGCGGCAGGGGCAAGAGACGGAAATCAGGACATTAGCCGCACAAAAGGGGGCTCAACACAAAACTGCATCTGGCCGTGGGCTCGCATGGTATGCCGGTCAGGGCTATTATTACACAAGGTACAACAGCAGATTGCACTCAAGCAATCGCCTTAATTGATGGTTTGAGCGCTCAGCATCTTCTGGCAGATCGGGGTTATGATTCTGATTTGATAATCAGCCACGCGAAGCTGTAGGCAATGGAACCGGTTATTCCACCGAGGAAGAACCGCAAAGTTCAGCGTCAATACGATAAAGAGCTATATAAGGCACGGAATTTGGTGGAAAATGCCTTCCTTTACTTGAAGCAGTGGCAAGGCCTTGCAACCAGATATGCTAAAAATTCCGCCTCTTTCCTGGCTGCCGTTAAAATCAGATGCCTGTTTTTGTGGGCCACAATCTCGTGACTACACTATCTAGCGTCCTGAGTCAAGAAATCATGTTATAATATATTCACTTCCGAGGAGAGGTGAATGAAATGAAGCGAGGCCGGCGCAGACAAGAAATAGTACTGAGCGAGAGCGAAGTTGCGGAATTGAATCGTTTAGTCCGCAAGCGCAGAGTGGAACGAAGCATAGCGGTACGAAGCCAAGTGGTACTTCTTTGTGCGGAAGGCCTACCTGACAACGAGGTTGCGGTTCGCCTAAATGTTTGCGCCAGGACAGTTGGATTGTGGCGGAAGAGATTTTTGGAACACGGCCTTGACGGGCTGAGCGACGCTCCGCGCCCCGGCGGCCCCAGAAGTATCAGTGACGAAGACGTTGAGCGAGTGATCAAATTGACATTGGAGACCAGGCCAGAGGACTCGACTCATTGGTCAACCCGTTCGATGGCCAAACGAAGCGGAATGTCTCAGTCGGCGATTAGCAGAATATGGCGGGCCTTTTCGTTGAAACCTCACCGGGCGGAGAGCTTTAAGATATCGAGTGATCCGTTTTTTGTGGAGAAAGTGAGGGATGTAGTAGGCCTGTATCTGAATCCTCCACATCAGGCGGTGGTCTTCTGCGTCGATGAAAAGAGCCAGATTCAGGCGCTTGACAGAACCCAGCCATTATTGCCCATGCGCCCCGGCCAGGTTGAGAGGAGAACTCACGATTACAAACGTTATGGGACGACGACTTTGTTCGCGGCCCTCAATACGCTGAATGGGCAGCTTTTGGGGCGTTGCTATCCGCGACACCGAAGTGAAGAGTTCAGGAAATTCCTTATGGAAATCGATCGGAACGTACCGAAAGAACTGGCTGTGCATCTCGTGTTGGATAATTATGGCACACATAAAACCGCGCTTATCCGTGATTGGCTGGTCAAGCGTCCGCGCTTCCACCTTCATTTCATACCAACCAGTTCTTCGTGGTTGAATCAGGTCGAACGGTGGTTCGCGGAGTTGACGAACAAGCAGATAAAAAGAGGCGCGCATCGGAGCGTCAAGGCCCTGGAAAGTGCCATCACGGAATTCATCACCGCTCACAATGAAAACCCAAAGCCATTTATGTGGCTTAAAACGGCTGATCAAATCATCGAATCGGTTGGAAAATTTTGTGACCGTATTCTTGACTCAGGACACTAGTAAATGCATATCGGATGGCAAAATAGACCAGATACAAATGTGATTGGGATTTTAATACATGCAGATGACCGCGTCTTTGATCTCAATTAATTTACTTACTTTTTTCCATCTGTGCTCAATGATACATCCCAGATAATTTCAAATAGAGCTTGTATCATTCTACTAAGTTCTGGGCTTTCAATTACCAGAGCATATTGTTCCTGATAAGTGGCCAAAATGGTTAGTGAGTGGTCGTAAATGTAAATGTCCGGCATATCATCTGGCATTTTACGTGGGAAATAGCGGATTTCGCGAAGATATTTTTCACTGTCCCTGTAGTGTTCGACATCGTCGGCAGCTTTGGTTCGGATCGACCTGGTTCTAATGCCGCGCTTTAGGCGCTTTTTGATGTACTTGCCTGTTTTATCCAGATTCTCCAAGGCCAACTGAGCGGGCAAAGAACCGAAGTAGCAATAATTATCTCCCTTAATATTGGTCAATTCCTCGAAAACTATGTGAGCAGCCATGTCGCCATCATAATAGCTGATTTTTGGTTTTATAATGCCGGAACCGTAAAGAGCCTTAAGTTCGGGCATATACTTTTCAATTGCCGACAAACGTTCAACGGCCATCTCCTTGAGAATTTCGGGATCGCGAGCCGTGTAGCGCCTTTTGGTCCCCACGAAATCCACATTGACCAACTTGCTTTCCACCAGTTGTTCAGCCAGGGGGTATATGTTGGTGCGTTTAATCCCTGTGGCGGCTTCCAACTGAGCCGGAGATAATCCCTTAGATTGCAGTATGGCTTTGTAAATGCGGGTAAGGTTCCGGTTGAGACCAAATACTTCAAGGTCGTTGTCTTCCAGCATAGGCTCCCTCTTGCCTCTTTTCTAGACTTTGTCTGATACCATCAAGATCATGTTTAACATCGACCAAATGGTTCCGTCTTTATATTCAATATACTACAATATCATTAAATAATAATAGACAAAACTCCAACCTCCATTGCTGGGCAATGTGTGGCCAAGTGCTGACTTTAATGCCATCAATAACCTATGAGCAAATCGCCAATTAATGTATATTAAATTATATTACATATCAAATTCGGGCTTTTATCCCTTTTATACTTAATATCATTATTTAAAATTAGAAAAATAATTTATCAATTAATTTAATAAAATCAATATATTATATTATATTTAGATCAATTTTTAAAATTTATTATTACAAAAAATACATTTTAGCTTGACTCTAAAAACGTCTTATGCGATCATAAGAATGAATAAACAGATCAGCTCGCCACATCAGCTTTTACCATCCAGAGCCAGAACGACAACGACCGCACCGCGTCACTTTGGCTCCATCTGAGAACAGACCGCATCATTACTATGTAGCGGAGTTAACTTTGTTTTTCTGGTGAATGTCCCAATCTGGAGGTAGATAATGGGCAAGATTAAAGCACGTCCCCCCACTATACGTTTATCCTGAATCCCATTGCTGCATTATTCAATCAATTATACGGAGCTATGTCCCCGGCTTATACGGCCGTTGGTTAACTTCGTCATTACGTCCTCCTATCCGTTCGCCGTTGCGGTGACACGGGACAGGGGAGGTTTGCTCAATTATTTGTCCAATCCGGAGGTAGACTATGGACACTTCAAAAATGATGCACATCAACAATCTGGGCTCTAAAGGCCTCATCGAACTGGAAGAAAAAGCGGAAAAGCTCGAACAGCAAGGGGCTGAGCTTAAGTCATCATTGGCTTTACAGAATATTCGAAATGAAATTGCGGATATTATGTTAGAGGACTATGATTTTGGCCAGGTTGTGGATATCTATGAAATATTTGGAGGCTATGTCAACCGTAGCTTCGGGGTCGTCTGCGAAAAAAATGGTCGCCGCACCAATTATTTTGTACGAAAGTTCAATCTGGTAACGACCGAGATTGATGTCGAATATGAGCACAAACTTATCAACTATGTTAAGGAGCATGGTTTCCCGGAAATAGCCTGGCCATACCAAACCAAAACTGGCTCGACCTATGTGGAAAAAAATGAAAGGTTTGAGGGCCAGTGGCGGCCACGCCTGTATGCCGTTTACGTTTATTTAGAGGGCCAAGATAAACATTCCTGGGCCAAGGCCAACGCCACGCCGAACGAACTTCGCAGCCTGGGAGCCATGCACGCCCGCTACCACAACGCCGGCCGGGATTTCGACGAGGGCAGTCTGAAAAAAGCTGAACCCCGCATCGATAAATTCTACAAAACCTTTCCCCAAGCTTTTAAGGAAATGGCCTCCCGCCCCTTTAAGGATTCCTATTTTCACGATTATTTCAATGAAACCCTGCCTCAGATAGAGGAGCTTTTGAAGACCTGCGTCATTCCGGACGAGGCTTGGGCCAAGATGCCGCTGACCACGGTTCATGGCGATTTTCACGCCGGTAATTTGAAGTTTGACGGGGAAGACGCCACCGGCATGTTTGACCTGGACTGGGCTAAGATCAACTATAGGCTCTTTGACGTCTGTTTGACCACGCTGTATGTCGCCCAGTCCTGGAAGGCTGATGATGACGGCAGGCTCCGCATCGACGATTGCCGGTATTATCTCGAAGGCTATAGCCAGGCCCTGCGGGAACTCGGCGGTCTCCCGCCCTTCAATGAGACTGAAAAAGAATGGTTTGTCAGGATGTTCCATGTCGGCAATCTTTTCCTCATCAACTGGTGTACCGACGGCTGGTATTACCAGGATCCAGACGGCCATAACGATTATGAAGGCCAACGCTATATGAATCACTTTCTCAGTTCGTTTCCCCAGATCAATGACCAGCGTGCGGAACTGGAAGACCTGATTCGCAAGGTCTAAGGAGTTGTAATGGAAGATAGAAAGTTAATATCGGCGCTGGATCGCCTCCAATTGGCTCACGGCATGAGGGGCCTAGGCTCCGCCGTAATATCCGGTTTACTATTGTCCGCTTCTGGGACTACCCTTTACGTGGCCTCAATCAAAGCGCCTTTTGCCCAACCGGCCGAAATGGTCGGCTTGGTCATTGCCGCCGCCCTGGCTTTGGCCATGATTCATGATGTTGCGGCCACCTTGCTGATGTTTGTTTATAACGGCATCATGGGCAAATCCAAGGAATTTTTCAGAACTCTGCGCACCCGGCCGGGCAAAATAGTCTGTCTTGGAGCCATCATGGGTGGGCCGGTGGCCATGAGCGGGTTGTTGTTGGGCATAACCATGGCAGGCTCGACTTATGCCATGCCCATTACGGCCACTTATCCGGCCTTGGCGGTCGTCTTTTCCACAATTTTTCTCAAAGAAAAGAATCCGCCCCGAGTCTGACTGGGGCTTCTTCTGTGCTTCACCGGCGCTTTCGTCATCGGTTATACCCCGGATGAAGCGGTCAGGGGCGCCAACTTCCATCTCGGTATCGCCCTCAGTTGCCTGGCCACCGTTTATGGCATGGACACGATTGAGCCTGATGTGCTCTTAAACATCCGGGAACTGACCAGCATCCTGGTGTTTGCCATAGTAGTGCTGCCGGTTATGGCTATAAGCGGTTTCATGGGCTCAATTTCTGGCTGGAGCATCGCCACCCAAGCTTTCCAAAATCCGGTGGTGTTGTTGGTCGGGCTGGTCGGTATATTCGGCGGAGCCTCCTAGCTCTTCTATTATCGGGCCATGAATACCGTCGGCGTGGCCAGGGCCATGGCCTTGAACATCTGCTACGCACTGTGGTCGGTTGTTCTGGGCGTTTTGCTGACCGACCAGGAATTGTCCGCCCAGTCGTTGTGCGGCGCTGGCGTCATCGTGGCCGGCGCGCTTCTGGTCGTAGCCAATCCCAGGGAACTGTTTTCCCTGCGCAAGGTTTAAGGAGGCCGCTATGTCCGCTACCCTGCCGCTGAGACTCCGGATTTTACATTACATAGACCAACATCAGGGCCAATGTCTGACTCCACAGGAAATCTATGAGGCCCTGAAGGATGAATACGACGGCGAAGGCCAGTTCAGCCCGGAAAAAATGAAATGGCACTTGATCTGTATAAAATCCGTCGGCTTGATTGAAGCCATTGACCCCTTCTGGGACGAAAACCAGGAACCCTGCTTCCGCTACCGGGTGACCGATGCCGGTCACCGCAACTTGTCATATTTAAAATAGGAGAATGGAGATGTTTCCTCGATATAACGTTTTGAGTAATGAGCAGATTCGTAAAACCCATGAGGCCGCTCTGGAAGTTCTGGATAAAGTCGGGGTGGCTCTGGATCATCCCAAAGCTCAGGAAGTGCTGTCCGGCCTCGGGGCCAGGGTGTCCGACGATAAAAAACGGGTCTACCTTCCCCCGGAGCTGGTTCAAAAAATGCTTGACCGGGCCCCGAAGGAATTTGTCTTCGCCGGCCGCGAAGACCAATACAATCTGGTGATGAAGCAGGGCAATTCCTTTATCCGCTCCGCCGCCGGCCCCATCTATCATTACGACATTCTGTCCGGCCAATCCCGGAATCTGACTTTGGCCGATGCGCTCGATTCGGTTCGCCTGGTCAACGCTTTGCCGAACATCAGCGCTCACGCCGCCCTCAGCCCCCAGGACATCAATCCGGCGACCTATGAGATCGAAACTACCAAAATGATGCTGGAAAATACCAATAAACACTTTTGGGTGCTGACCACAAGTTCCGAGCATCTTCGGTATGAATTGGACATGGTCGCCGCTTCAATGGGCGGCAAGGAAAATCTCAAAAAGCGGAACATCGTCAGCAGCATCGTTTGCACCATCGCGCCCTTGCGTTTTCCGGCCGACGAGATCGATCGCCTCCTGATCTGCGGCGAGTACGGCATCAGCGGCATGACTCCGGTCATCGCTATGATCGGCGGCAGCGCCCCTTACACCCTGGCCGGCTGCCTGGCCCAGATGACCGCTGAAAATTTAGCCGTCATCACCGTCGGTCAGGCCCTGTGTCCGGGGATGGGACAGTTTTATTACACCCTGCTGCAAGCTCTGGATATGCGCACCGGCACCAGCGTCACCCAGGGGCCGGAAATAATGGCCCTCTATGCCGCCGGGGCCAATATTGCCAGTTATTACAATCTGCCGAGTGTGGCCAACACCACTTTCAGCGGCGAGTGCCAGTCGCATCAGATGGTTTTCGATTACGGCGTGAACATCATGCTGGGCCTCCAGTGCGGCTACACTTATCAGGTGGGGGCCGCGTCTCTGGAATCCGGCAACCTTTATAGCCCTGAGGCGCTGGTCATCATTGATGATATCAAGGCCTACATGGACAAATACATGGAAGGCATAGATTTCAGCGACGAGGCTTTAGCGGTCGCCGATATCGCGGCCATGGCCGACAAGGGCGAGTATGTCTCTTCAAAGCTGACCCTGAAATATCTGCGAAAGGAAAGGCGTTATCAAAGCTCTCTTTTCACCTATCCGCTATTGTCCCAGTGGTTGAAAAATCCTCAGACCATGGTTGACCGGGCGGCCGAAAAAGTAAAAAAAATCATCGCTGAAGCCCCAAAGGAACCTCTGCTGCCGAAGGATACCATCAAGGGCCTTGACGCCATTATGGCCGCAGCGGTCAAGAAGTTTGCCTGAAAATGCATCAGACGACTTCGGGTGCTCTGAATTGTAGACAACAGGCTGGGACGCGGGAAAGTCCCGTGTCCCAGCCACTACCCCCTTGCCCGTGTCGTTATGCCGTTTCCGAATGGCTTCGTAAAGCACCGGAAAATCTTCACACGGCAGAACGAAAATCCAGCTTCCGTAATCCTCGCGATAAACGCCGCCCCTTTCGTCCGCATCGAAATAAAGGTTGCGGGTTTGACGGTTGGGGATGCAACCGCCTGTAAGGATATTATTGATCGTTTGAGAGAATCTGCTAGCGCTAATAGTGATCGCCAATTGGCAACGGCCTTGGGTTTAAAGTTGTCATCTATTTCTACGGCTAAAAGTAAAGGCATTGTGCATCCATCATGGATAATTAACGCCGCGAATTTATTTGGAGTTTCTGCCGACTGGTTAATTTTTGGTAAGGGAAATGCGAACATTCAAGAATCGGCCGTAACGGCTGCTCCATTGCCGGAACCGATGAAAGTCCAGCAACCTGCTCCTCCCAAACAGATATATGACAATCAGCATGAAGTATTTGATATTCCAAGACAAGCGGTTGATAAATGGGCAATGGAGATAAGCCCCACGGCATTTAAAAAGCTATGGGACGAATTTCGCTCATCCACCCGCTCTAAACAGGGCTGGACACAAATAGAATTAGTTGAACGATTTCCAGAGTTTGTTAGATGGCTGGAGCAAAAATTTGGCCTGGACGAAGAGGATGAGGACTTCGAACCAAAGCTGGTTCGTGGAATCAAAGCAAAGCGACAAGATGAAAACGACGATTTGGATTTGAGGTTTGATTATGATTTCAATTCATTACATCCAAAGAGGTAATCAACTATGTCGACTAAGAATCTATCCGTAAATAATACTAACATTACATATTATTTTACTGAAGGTAATAATAGCAGCGGCCAGATGATTCAAAGCCAAGAAAGTGGCGGATTTTTTTTCATAACGAACCAAGAGTTTTCTAAACTTGTTAAACCAGCTATGGGCCACTTCGACACCCCAGCGTCTGGCTTTCTTTTGAGGATTGGCTTTGATTTCCTTAGCTTCCTGGCCACGGCCCTTGATGTGTGGAATGTAACCATGAGAAGCCATGGTTTTTCCGCTTCCACGCTGGAATACCCTTTATCTGCGCACAGGTGCCTTGAGCGCCTTTTGGGGGGTTTAGGCCGTTTGATAATTATCGCTTCCAGCACCTGTCCAACTTGGGTCACGTCATGACGATTCGCCCCGGTTACGACGATCGACAACGGGACACCACGCCCGTCCACCAGCAAGTGCCGCTTGCTTCCTTTTTTTCCCCCTGTCGGTCGGATTCCGGCCCACGACCCCCAGAGCCATCGGAGCTTTCATCATTGCCCCATCAATACTCTGCCAACGCCAGGCTACGCCTTCCATTTCATCATATTCCGCTAATCCTTGTCTCCACACCGCTTTGAAAAACCAGCCTTCTCCCAATCCAAAAAATACTGATGAACCGAACTTGAACTACCGAAGCGCTCTTGGGGCAACGCTTTCCACTGACAACCTGTCCGGAGTACATAAGCTATCGCTTCAAATACAAGACTCGGTGATTTTTTTCTTCGGCCGGCCCCAGGCCCTCTTTTATACTCTTTAGAAGGGTCACGTTCTACTTTTGGTATTAAAGGTTCTACCCTTGACCAAAACTCATCCGATACTTCCCATGATTCCCCTTTCATTATGCCCCCCAAAAATTACAATTGGGACATTATATAATAATTTACGGATAAATTCTAAATCTACCCTAGACAGTGCCGTCAATAGATTTTAGCCCAAATGGTAATACAACGGATGTGAACAGCGGCCAAAAAAGAAGAAGCATTCTTTGCATACCTGGTAGCGATGCCGCGCCACTGCTTCAAAACCAGAAATGCATTTTCAACAAGATGCCTCAACTTATAAAGGTCCTTGTCATATTCACGCTGGACTTTGCGGTTGCGTTTCGGAGGAATGACTATCGACATGCCGGCCAGTACTGCCAACTTGATAAGCGCATCAACATCGTAGCCCTTGTCGGCCAGGAGATGCTCGGCATCAATGCCATCAATCAGTCTTGCAGCCTGCGAGCAATCAGCAGTGGTACCTTCTGTAATAAACATTCTGACCGGCATACCATGCGCATCCACGGCAGATGTATCTTGGTGTTGAGCCCCCTTTTGTGCGGCCCATGGCTTGATTGCCGCCTTTAGCTCCTGCCGCATGCTGGTGAACCTTAATATGACTGGCTCTAGCATCAGCCATTCATAATCTGGTTCATCAACCAGAAGTTCAAGCAAGGATTCCCACACGCCGCGATCGCGCCAACGACAAAACCGCCTGTGGGTATTTTTCCAGTCGCCGTAATCTGGCGGTAGGTCTCTCCAGGGAGCACCAGATCGAAGAATCCAGAAGACGGCGTTTATGAATTCGCGGTTATCTCGGGCATTTCCGCCCCAGGTGCCTTTGCGGCCAGGCAAATGCAATTCCAACAGTTGCCAGGTTTCATCAGATATATCGTGGCGACGGTGAGCAGGCTCCACTTGGTGTCCCCTCAGTTTGAATTTGCCTCAATTATATCATATTTTATATCTTTTGACGACACCATCTAATATCTAATTTCAGCAAACTGACAGCAAATCAGCGACAATATTTTTTAACAACGATATCCAGAACATGAATAACTTAAGCTCCGCAAGTCTAGCCACCGGCAATAAAATCCTTAAAAATAGTGTTGACATATTCTCTGAGAGTGCTAATATAAAATTCAAAAGTGAACATGTTTACAATTTTTAACAACGGCACATGTAACGTGAGAGTACTGAGTAAGGGCTTTGAAACAAAAAGACGCATGGTCCAACTTGCATTTGAAAAGTTGAGCCAGGAGAAGGCTGATAAATTGTCAGCCAGAAGTCTTGCCAAAGCAGGCGGATTTTCCCCGGCGGCCCTATACCGGTATTTTGACAGCATGGAGAATTTGATCGCTGTCGCCTCTATAAAGTTTATGCAGGACTATATAAACGACTATGGAAAATTGATGGATAGTGATTGCGATTTTCCAAAAAACTACATAGCCGGGTGGAAATTGTTCAATAGATACGCCTTTGCTGATCCCGATATATATTATGGGCTGTTTTGGGGGGAATACCAGGGAAGCTATTGCAATGCCATGGAAGAGTATTACGAGCTGTTCCCGGTGGCCGGATCTAAAAAATACCCGGCCCGTTTTTTATCCTTATTTTCCAGCGGCGATATTTATGAACGCGACCTTCAAGTGCTGCGGATGGCCTGCGACAAAAGTTTGATGTCGGAGGCGGACGCGATTTACCTGAGCAGAGTGAATCCTTTGATCGTCAAGGGGATTCTTCTGGAAACTCTCGGCAACAAAAATCGGAATCAGGCGGAAGAAGAAGCCAATCAGCTTCTGCAACAAAACCTTGAACTGATTTTAGAGCGCAACAGACTTAGAACCTGTTCGTAAATAAGGGATTTTGTTCCCTGGCTAGGCGTGAGTGTTTTTTAAGCGGAGTAATATACTAATATTTCGAGCATTAAAAAACGCGAGCAACCACGCCAGGGGGCAAAATCACTATTTACGAACAAGTTCTTAACAAACTTGATAATCAGACCACTATATCATGATGCGGTTCTAAGGCCAGCGGCCCGGGCAGTGACTGCCAGGAAGGTCACCTGTGGCGAGACTGTGTAACCGTCGCATAATGTATTTTTTTTCAAAAAAAAGTGAACGCGTTAACATAAGATAAACGCGTTTAATTATGGCTGTATTTACCCAAGGTCGCTAGTGGCGGGCACGCCCTGGCCAAGTTTAACAACAAGTTCACAAACCATTATGGAGGACTTTCATGTCAAGTGAACAGATGGTTCATGACGCAGCTATGGAAATCATGGCCGAGGTGGGGATTAGGGTCAACAATGCAAAAGCCATCGAAATTTTCAAAAAAAACGGCTTGAGGGTTGAAGGCGAAATCGTATTTTTCACTGAAGACGAAGTTATGCGCTGGGTGGATATGGCCCCGGAGTCTTTTACCATTCAGGCCAGAAATCCCAAACATAATATGGTGCTGGGAGGGGAAATCAGTCACCCGGCCCCGGCTTATGGTTGCGCGTTTATTGATGATTGGGAGGGTAACCGGCGGCCGGGAACGATGGCGGATTTTATCAAATGCCTGAAGCTGGTCCACATGCAGGACGTGTATTCCATCAACGGGGGCATTATGGTCCAACCCGACGATATCCCCTCGGAATGGGCCTCCATCGCCATGTTCTACGCCACGCTTCTCTATTCCGACAAAGCCATCCTGCTGCCCACCGGCTCTAAAAAAGAGATGGAGCTGATAATGGAGGCGGGCTGCGAACTTTTTGGCGGCCAGGAGGCCTTCAGCGAAGCGCCCAGAATGATTTCCCTGATTAACACGGTCTCGCCGCTCACCCTTGATGAGGTCATGCTGGATTGCCTGATGGCTCTGGCCGAGCATGGCCAGGCGGTCATTGTTTGCCCGGCGGCCATGCTGGGGGCCACCGGCTCTATTTCCATGGCCGGGACTTTGGCCAGCGGCGCGGCCGAGAGTCTGGCCGGCATTGTTCTGGCCCAGATGATTCGACCGGGCACGCCGGCTGTCTTTGGGGTTCAGTCCACCGCGGCCGATATGCGCGGCAGCATCACCTTCGCCTGCGCCGCCCCGGAGGGAACGCTGATGCAGGGTTTTGCGGCCAAAATGGGCAAATTTTACAAAATGCCTTCCCGAGGCGGCGGCTGCCAGACCGACGCGCCCCGGATAAACTGCCAGGCGGGCTATGAATCCATGCTGACCTTTTCGTCCGCCTACCGTCATGGAATCAATTTTATCTTAGAGGCCGGCGGGGTCATGGACAGCGTCAATGCCACGTCTTTTGAAAAAATGATCATTGACGCTGAAATCATTCGCCTGGTAAAGGCGGCTTTCAGGCCCATCGAAGTTAATGAGCAAACTTTGAATCTGGCGGAGATAAAAAAGCTCGGCCATACCGGCACCTTTGTCACCGCCCAATCCACCGCCAAAAACTTCAAAACCCTATATGCCCCGCGCATTGGCCTGAGGAATGCCAGCACCGCTGATTACCTCAAAGAAAACATAGATAAAGAGCTAAACAGGCTGTTGTCGAAATATGAAAGCGACCGTCCCGAGCCGGAGGCCCAGGTTATGGCTGAGGTGAAAAACATCCTGGCCAAATCCGGGCTTAACCCCAAGCACTTTAAAACCATTGAAAACAATTAAGAGGCCCGACCGGCAGCAATTCTCTAAGTAGATGGCAATTTTAAAATAGCAGGTCGCCCCGCAAGGGGTGACGGAGCGAGAGGCGACTGGTTTAGACGGAAAAAGAGCCGCTCGCGAAACAAAAACCACGCTTTTTGTGTAGCTACGAGCCGTAGTTTATGGGAAAAAGTTTACTTTGAGAATTGCTGCCCGACCGGAGCATGAGAGGAGAGAAGAAATGGATTATAAGAACAGACCGCTGCAATTGGGAATGCACAGCTACACCTTACATTTTTTTGGGCTGGGCGAGAGTTGGGGCTTTGGCAAAGATTTTTTCTTTGAACAAACCATGGACATCTTTGAACTGATGGAAAACGCTGAAAAGTGGGAGCTGGACGGGCTGCAAGTAACAAAAGTCGATTTGGCCAGCACCGAACCCCAGCACTTGGCCGCAGTAAAAAAAGCGGCTGAGAAGCATGGCCTGTTCTTGGAATTCAACGCCTCCTTTGATGCCGGCAGTGATTCGCGGGTCAACTGCACTATACCGGAAGCCCTGCAAATAGGCAAAGACATCGGCGCCGATCTGGTTAAATTCAGTCTGGATATCAAACGCCCCCGCAAACTTTACGGTTCCTCAATGGACCCGGCGATTATGGTGCAGCTGGCCGAAAAATATGAGTTGTTCGTCCAGGCCATTCCCATGATTGAAGAGCTTGATCTTGATATTTCCATTGAAAACCACACCGACACCTTTGCCGATGAAATTCTGTGGATAGTTGACAAGTTGAATCACAGCCGCATCGGCGTTTGCGTAGATACGGCCAACCCTCTTCAGGTGATGGAAAACCCTTCCTACGCCATGGAAAAAATGCTGCCTCGGGCCAACTGCATTCACTTCAGCGACGACACCATCGTGGTCGACCCCCTGGGAGTTCACAACATCGGCTCGGCTCACGGCCGGGGCTCTTACGACTGCGCCAAAATGGTGCGGGAAATTCGGGAGAAGTCATCGCTGAAACGCATTATTCTGGAAAACGAGATCGCCTTCAAAAGTCTGGACGAGCCCATTGAGGAAGCCAGGGAGCGCGAAATGGCGGCCTGCCTGGAGAGCATCAGGTATTTGCGTAACGAATTGAAACTAGGCCTGAGAAACAGATAATACGCCAGCAAGACTGGAGAAGGGGGACAGGATGAAAGTTACCGGCGCAAAAAGATGGTTTGTGGTGGTGGTCAGTGCCTTGATGGCCGGGGTTATGGTCTATGTGCCGTTTTTACGGTACAGCTATTATGACCAGATGGTGGTGCTGTTCACGGAATACAAGGCGGTGGTGCCCGCCAGTTACGTCAATGAATTTATCGGCGACTTCGGGCTCGGTTTCGGCGTGGTCTGCACTTTGGGCTATATCTTCGGCGGCGTGCTGGCCGATATTTTCAGTGAAAAAAAACTGCTGATCAGCGGCGGCCTGTTGATGGGGCTATGTTCCTTCTGGTTCGGTCTGGTGCCCAGCGCCACCTCCATCATCATTATTCATATCCTCTACGGCATCGGCACCAGTTTTTTGATCTGGTCGGCCTATTTGAAATTAACGAGAAAAATGGGCACGGAAGCCGAACAGGGCCGCATGTTTTCCACCTCAGAATTTGTCCGGGGAATTTTTGGGACCATCATCGGCTTTGTCGGGGTGGGCCTTCTCGGCAAGGCGGCCCTGAGCGGCGGCGGGCTGGACCCTGAAATCGTGGGGCGTCAATGGCGCAACCTGATGTTTATCAGCGGCGGCCTGTTCATCTTGTTCAGCATTTTGATTGCGGTTATAGTTCCGGCCAATGTTACGGGCGCGGAAAGTGGCGACCAGACCGTCACCACCGAAAAATTCAGCCTCAAAAATCTGGTTCAGGTCATCAAAATGCCCGGGACGTGGCTGCTTTCCGCCTTAATCTTCTTTTGCTTTTCTTTTACTTCCGCCGGCAACGGTTACCTTACCGCCTATTCAACCAATGTTTTGGGAGTTTCAGCAACTGTGGCCAGCACCTTTGCCATTATCCGCAATTACATTATCGCGGCCCTAATGACTTTTATGACCGGTTTCGTGGCCGACAAAATAGGCTCGAAATCAAAAACCCTGGGAATTTATCTGGTAATCGCCTCGATTTTATGCGTGGCCTTGATTGTCACCAAAAATGCCGTGGTGCTTTGCATTGCCATAACCTTCGCTTTCGCCTTAGTTTATTCCGGCATGAGAGGCATCTATTTCGCCACCCTCAGCGAAGTGGGCATTCCCCTACGCATAACCGGGGTGGCCACCGGCATCATTTCCGCGCTGTGTTATCTGCCGGATGTTTATTTCGCGAAACTGGCCGGTTACTGGCTGGATACCTATGGCGTCAAAGGTTACGACTACATCTGGATTTATACGGTGGCCTGCGGGATTTTAGGCATTGTGATAGCTTTTATGACTTATCGCTATTCTAAAACTCTTGAAGCCAAGGCCAAATGACGGGTTGCAGTATCCGGGAACTCTTCATAATTGTTCCCGGATACTGGTCTGTATGCCTTACGATTTGATCAAAAAGACGGGGCGCGGAGCTAGTACACAGTCAATGTTGAATATTCGGAAAGCGGGCGGGCGCCGCCGGGGGAAATGTTTTTGCCCTGGGTCCCGTTCCGGAAGTCTTTAGTCACGGGACCCAGGGCAAAAACATTTCCCCCGGCGGCTACATGGTTGGCTTCCCTCCAGTCTGGAAAGTATGCATAGCTGAAGTAGGAGCCGGAAGCCGGGGAATGTTTTTGTCCCGGCTCCGGTGACTAAAGACCCCCGGAACCGGAGCCGGGACAAAAACATTCCCCGGCTTCCGGCGGGTCTATGCGGTTACGAAATTACAACTTTGACTATGTACTTGACCTTTCACTTTATAAGGAGGGAAACGATGAGAGAGATGTTCAAGGACGTGGATAAAAGCATTTTTGGCGGAGCGGCTTCCATTTATGCTCTTCTGTTCCTTTTCATTATTATCTGGCCCTCGCAGGCCGAAGTGGCCATTACCGGCACTTTGGAATTCACCGTCAAACGCTTCGGCTGGTTTTACCTGGTTTCCTTCAGCGGGGTCATTGTAGTCCTGGCCTGTCTGGCCTTCGGGCGTTTCGGCTCCTATAAGCTTGGTCGCCCGGAAGATAAGCCGGATTACAGCTTTGTCAGTTGGATAGGGATGCTGTTCGGCGCGGGCCTGGGTGTTGGTCTTGTTTTTTGGGGTGTCTATGAGCCCTTGATTCATTATATCAAGCCCCCCTTCGGCGAACCTAAAACAGCCGAAGCAGCTCAGATAGCCATGAGAAGCATGTATTTCCACTGGGGCCTTCACCCTTGGGCCATTTATACAGCCACGGGTCTGGCCCTGGCTTATTTTCGATTTCGACACGGCCTCGACGGCCGGATCAGCACGTCGTTGACCAGAATTCTGGGCGAGAAAAAGGCCAACGGATTTGCGGGCAAAATGATCGACATGATTTCGGTGGTAGCCATCCTGGCCGGGGTGGGCACGGCCATCGGCTTTGCGGCCAGCCAGTTCAGCACCGGCCTTCACAGCCAGTTCGGTCTCCCGAACAATAATCTGACCCTGGTCGTCATCACCTCCATCATCTGCGTGCTGGCCACGGTGTCGGCTATGAAAGGGGTAGCTAAGGGTATTAAAATCGTCAGTGACGCCAATATGTTTATCATCATAACCCTGTTGACGCTGGCCCTCATTTTCGGTCCAACCCAGTATTTGATTAACATATTCTTTGAATCTCTAGGGATTTACCTGGGCGACCTGCCCTCTTTAAGCCTGTTTTTAGATGCCGGCGGCCAGGTGGCCGAGAGGACCGGTGGCGACTGGGTCGGTATGTGGTCCATAAAGAATTTCGCCTGGTGGACAGCTTTTGCTCCTTTTGTCGGGGTCTTTTTAGCCGATATATCCAAAGGGAGAACCATCCGTGAATTCATTCTGGCCTGCGCCATCGTGCCTTCAGTTCTCTGCTTCATGTGGTTCACCTGCTTCGGCGGCACGGCCATTGGTTTAATTCAGAGCGGAGTTTTCAGTGAGCAGGTTACGGAAAGCTTGCTGGCCGTGCCGCAGGATTCGCTTTTTGTTTTTCTCCGCCAGTTTCCGCTCAGTCAAGTGACCATAATCGTTGCCATGTGTCTGGTTATGACCCTGGTGGTCACTTCGGTCAATTCCGCAACATTCGCCATGGGGGCCATGGTCAGCACCACTAAAGACGAACCGGGGGTAGCCATTCGCGGTTTTTGGGGAATTTTCATGTCCGTCAATGCTTTCCTGTTTATTTGGATTGGTGGTGTTTTCACGCTCCGCAGCAGCTCCCTGGTGGCCGCGTTGCCGTTTATGGTCATCATCATTCTGATGTTGACTTCAATGTATAAATCATTGAGGGATGAGGAAGCCGCACAGAACAGAGCCGAATGCCCCACAAAAACGGAATAGGTGTTGAGCCCTATCCTAGGAAAACTAGTAAAAGTGTAATTGAGCAGGCCCTTGCGGCGATTGATTTGATCACCGCCATTCAGAACCAACACGCTTGATCTTCATGCAGAAAAGCCCGCAAACTTTTGCTTGCGGGCTGTCAGCAATCTTACCTCAGAGGGAGCGTCATGAAATAGATGCTGGCCTGGTTACTCGTTTTTGGTGTAGTAAAGCGTTACGATCATCTTGTCATTTTTAAGCCAAGTTGTAGAACCTCCAGAGCCGGAAACGGATGCGCTGACAATGATATCAGTCTTAGTTGCGTATAGACTGGTCCCGAAGCTGGCATGCAAAGGATGAGTCGAGCACATTAATGTAACCCTGGACGTACCTTCTGTTACAAAAATTCCCTTCAAATCAACTATTACCTTCAGGTCGACGACACCGTGAGCTACCGTCCTTTGAAATGCATCAGCCGGGGCCGTTCCGCAAGCCACGGTCTTCACATAGATCTTCGTCGGTCCATCCGGGTCAGTGCGGTCCCAGCGGCCGGTCCACTGTTCTTCATAAGAGAGATCGGGTTCGGCGCCACTCGACTGGGTTTCAATCCTTTGATCAATGTCCCGCAGATGCTTAGTCAACTGACAAAGCAATTCTTCATAGCTCAGAAGGTCAGGCCGCAAGGGATACTTGTCGGTTTCTTCGATGCAGGGCCGGGCACCCCAAACAAGCGAATTCGGGCCGTGGTGATTGTGGTTGGATTCTGGCATAGTAATCTCCTTTATTAAATATTCCGTCGCAATTGGCGGCTACACGAAGCACTATATCGGATTTAAGCCTGCTGCCTGACCCGGACAGTTGTCCGGGTCACATAGGAAATGGAATATAAAAGCCCACAGGTTGAACCCTGTGGGCTGTCAGTGCTGAAAAGTTAAGAACGTTGCTGGTGGACTATCTCTGGTTACGCCACTTTCTGAAGTGGTTCTCCAAAGCCTTACTCAAGCCGACCACGCGCCTGACCGGACGATAAGAATTAAAGGGAAAAGATTTCGCGTGATGTGCTGGGGACTGAGCACATCACATCAGCATAAGCTCATTCAGCAACCCGACAAACTCGGCGGGCCAAGGGGCGTGGAGGGTGATGGGAAAGCCGGTGGAAGGGTGGCCGATGGTCAGTCGCCGGGCGTGGAGAAGCTGGTGATTCAGATAAGGGGCCAACTGGGGGTACCGGGCCGCCAAATCTCCTGTCCCCCGGCTGTAGACCGGATCGGCCAGCACCGGAATGCCCAGGCTTTGCAGATGCACCCGGATCTGATGAGTGCGCCCGGTTATCAGCCTTAAATGAAGAAGGGAAATATCGGCCTGAGGAAAATATCGCAGCAGCCGGTAGACCGTCCGGGCCTCCCGCCCGCCTGGCACAACGGCCATTTTGTGGCGCTGGGTGGGATGCCGTCCGATGGGGCTGTCAATCAGTCCCTGCCTCAATGGCGGACGGCCCTTGATGAAAGCCAGGTAGCATTTCTTAGTTTCACGCTGGCTGAATGATTCTGATAACCTGCGTAAAGCCGCCTCTGTCTTGGCGGTGATCAAAATGCCGCTGGTGTCCTTGTCCAGCCGGTGAACCAAACCAGGACGAAACTTTTCACCCACCGCTGAAATACGCGGATCGCGGGCTAACAGTCCTCCGGCCAGGGTCGGCCCGTAATGCCCGCTGCCGGGATGCACCACCAGTCCCCAGGGTTTGTTGACGGCCAGAATGTCGGCGTCTTCATAGACCACATCCAAAACCACATCCGGGTCAGGCGCAAGGTCCGTTACTGGCGCTTGAGGCGCTGGTAAAACCACCTTCTGCCCGGCCACGGCCGTGGCCGACGCCTTGGCCGCCCGTCTGTCCACCAGAACTTGCCCGCCTTTGGCCATTCTGGCCAACTGGGACCGCGAAAACTCGGGAAAACGGGCCGCCAGCACCTGATCCAGCCTCCGGCCGGATTCTTCGTCGGCAACAACGAACTCAAGCCCGCCCGCCTCCTCTTCAAGGTCGGCGGAAAGGCTTTCATCGTCAATGATAAGATCGTCCCCGGCGCGGCTCATGTGGCGGCGGCCACGCTGCCCTTGGGCGGCGGGAAAAAAGCGCAGATCTCCGCGTCAATGGCTTCCTCGGTCTTGTCGGCGGCCAGGGCCAGCTCCTTGATCAAAAGCGTCCTGACCATGTCCAGAAGCTTGCGCTCGCCAAACGACAGTTCCTTATCGGCCCGCATGGTCAAAAGTTCGCACAGAACGGCGGCCACTTCAAAAGGCGAACCGGTCTTCACTCTTTCCATGTAGTCACGGTGGCGGCGGTTCCAGTTGACCGGAGCCGCCGGTTTGGCGGGAGTTTTAAAAATCTCATAAACTTTTTTTATCTGGCTCTTTTTTATCAGCGGCCGAAGGCCAATTTCATCAATATTTTGGGCCGGAATCATTATTCGCATATCATTTTCAAGGATTCTCATCACAAAAACATCGCAAGTGGCGTTGCCGACAGTGCGCTGTTCAAGTGCTTCAATACGTCCCACGCCGTGGGCGGGGTACACGGCCAAATCGCCTAACTCAACATGCACCTTACACTCCTTCCATAAGACCAATTAATTATACTTTAGTAAATATATCCAGTCAAGTATCCTTCTCCGGTTTTTTTAGCGTTGACTATATGTTAAGGTAAAGGTTAGAATAAATGCTCGTTTAAGGTATACTGACACGCGCTGGTTATCACCTTTTCAGAGCATGAGTGGTGCGCTGGCGGAAGGTTTAAGAACATAAGGAGATTCTTGAGAATGACCGATACGTCGACTGACAATAACCCGGGCTTGAAACTGGAAGAAGCCCTGAAAGCGGCTGTGAGCGATCCCGAAGCCCGCCCGGCTTTCTATCACTCACTGATGAATGCCCAGGTCTATGTGGTTGGCCGCACCGAGCCCGGCCACGAAGATGACCAGGGACGGCCGCACCTCCAGCTCAAACAGTGGAAACAGCCCGATGGCAGCCTGGCCATGCCTTTTTTCGCTACGATGGAGTCATTCCGCGATATGTTCGCCTTTTCCGAGCCGCACATCCTGGTGCCGGTGGTCGACCTGTTCCGCTTCGCCGGCAAAGAAACCACCCTGGTCATGACTTGCCCCGAGGGTTCCAAGGATTTTAAGAACGACGAAGTGGAGATGCTCCTGAATCTGGTTATGAGCGATCCTCTGGTTCATTCCCTGGAAATTGCCATCAAAAATACCGACGAAGCGCAGGTTATGCCCCTGTGGAACGATTTTTACAGCACCCTGGTCAACTCCCGCGTGCTGGTGCTTGGCAAGCCCACCGAGAATCTGGAGGAAAACGGTGTGTCCAGACGGCAGCTCCGGGAGGGTGAAAATCTTTCCATCGCCTCCTGGACTCATCCCAGCGTCGAGGGCAACATCGTGCCCTTCTTCAGTTCACAGAAAATTATGAACGAATGCGTGCCTGCCGGCGAGAGTTTCATGTCGCTTGGCGCCCTGGAATTTCTGAATATGGCCGCCGCCTTCGACCGGCCGCTGGTTCTGAACCCCGGCTATGAGTTTAACAAAGTTTTCGCTCCCCAGGAAGTTAAGGACATCCTGGCCGCCACCAGCCAGAGCCGCAGACAGACGGCCCCGGCCCCCAAGCCGGCGAAGGAGGGCGCGCGCTTCCTTTTCGGCCGCCCCGAAACCAGCCCGGAGGCGGTGATCGAAGCCCTGAAAGGATTTCTGCCCACCCGGCCGGAAGTGCGGGCCGCCTATCTGGCGGTGATGCGGGAAGATGTCGAAAACGCGCCCGTTGCCTTTGTGTTCGGCTTTGAAAGTGAAAGCGGCGCGGATCTGGTGCCCATGTTTGAAGCAGCCGCCCCGCTGGTCCAGGCCAATGCCGAAGAGGGCATGATTATTGATTTTACCCGCGTCGCCCGTGGCGAGGATGGGCTCAGCAAATACATATTTGATAATATTGAGCCTTTTTATCTGCGTGAGGGCGTGGAAACCATGGCGGCGGACACGCCGACTCCTTCGGACTCGTTCGAACACAAAGAAGATGGAAAGCCGGGATTTTTCCGCCGACTTAAAAGGGTGTTCGGGGCCGGTTGAGGGCCTGTCAGGATGAAAAAATAAAAAAAAGTTGACCTAACACTTGTTCACCGTCGGTTTTATATGTATTATAAGTGTGTCTTTATTTCACTATTTCAGACCAATAAATTCTATGGGTAGTGGCGGATTGAGAGTCCGGTCAAAAGCGTCAACTCTCGCCGCCTCATCCCGGTATTATATTCCGGCTGTGCCGGGCATTAGAAAGATGAATAATAAAAGGATCTATCATGCAGGAAAACACAGATTGGAATCTACAGCCCAAGTTCATTGAGAACAAAAGCTTCTCCATCATTGCCGATGAAGCCGGTTCCCACAACTGGAACGACAAGGAATGGAGCATCGTTCAGCGGATGGTGCACACCAGTGCTGATTTCGACTATGTCTCCGATACCCTCATGAGCCCTGGAGCCATTGAGGCCGGGGTGGAGGCAATTCGTTCCGGCTGCTCCATTGTCACGGATACCAAAATGGCTCTCTGCGGCATCAGTGCGGCCCGTCTTCACAACTACGGCAACCGGCTGATCTGCCTCATCTCCGATGAGCGCACCCAGCGGCGGGCCCGCGAGACCGGCACAACCCGCGCCTTGGCGGCCGTGGATCTGGTTTATGACCTGTTTTTCAGAAACAGTGACAACGGCGGCATCTGGGTGGTCGGCAACGCGCCCACGGCTCTTTTCCGATTGATGGAAAAAATGGAAACCGAGCCGGATTGGCCCCGTCCCCGGCTGATCGTAGGGTTGCCGGTGGGCTTTGTCAACGCCAGTGAATCAAAAGAGGCCCTGGCCGGAACCAATCATAATTTCATCACCAACCGGGGGCGCAAGGGCGGCTCCAACGTGGCCGCTTCGGTCATCAACGCCCTGGCGGAGCTGGCCAATGCCTGAGAAAAGCGGGATCGGAGCTTCAGAGCCGGACGAAATGTCCGAGGTCCCTGACCGAAAAAAGCTTCGCTCCGGTTTCACCACCGGCACGGCCGCTACGGCGGCCGCCCTGGCCGCCGCACACATACTGGCCGGCAGCGGCGGTCCCTCAACTGTGGAGGTTCGCCTGCCCGGCGGGGAGAGGCTCCTGGTTCCGGTGACGGAAAGCTCCATCATCAGCTCTGACGAGGCCATGGCCGTGGTCATCAAAGACGGCGGCGACGACCCGGACGTAACCAACGGCGCGGAGATCGGGGCTATTGTACGCCGCCGGTCCGAGCCGCATCTGGTGCACATTATCGGCGGACGCGGCGTGGGCCGGGTGACGCGCCCCGGCTTGGCTGTGGCCCCCGGCAACTATGCCATCAATCCCGTGCCCAGGGCCATGCTGGAGGAAAATCTGCGGCCGCTTTTAGGTTCGTCGGCTTTTCCGGGCATTGAGGTGGAAATTTTTGTCGAACGGGGGGAGGAACTGGCCGCCCGGACTCTCAATCCCCGGCTGGGCATTGAGGGCGGCATTTCCATTCTGGGCACCACCGGTCTGGTCAAACCGTTTTCCAATGAGGCCTACATCGCCACGGTTGACAGCGCCCTGAGCGTGGCCCAGGCGGCTGGACTGAAGGAAGCGGTGTTGACCACCGGCCGCCAGAGTGAAAAGCTGGGGCGCAAGGCTCGGCCGGAGCTGCCGGAAGAGGCTTTCGTTCAGGTGGCCGATTTTTTTGGCGACAGCCTGGAGTTGGCCGCCGGATATGGTTTTTCGACCATTGGCCTGTCTGTTTTTTTTGGCAAGGCCGTCAAGCAGGGCGCTGGGCATCGCAACACCCACGCCCACCGCAACGATCAGGACGCGGCGGCTCTGGCTGACTGGCTGCCGGATTTGGGTGACCAGACGCGGGCGGCCATCAGACAGGCACTGACGGCCAGGGCCGCTCTTGAAGAAATTCAGCGAGCCGGGGCCGAGGAACTGGTGGCCCTGGTGGCTGATAAGGCTCTGGTGGCGGCCCGCTCATTTGCCGGGCCGGCCTCGGACCTGTGGATGATGATATTTGACTATGACGGACGGCTCATGACCGAGCGCCGACTGGAAGGCGGACAATAACATGGCGGAAATACCTCAATTGTATGTGATCGGCCTTTTGCCTGACCAAGGCTGGCTGTCTCCGGCTGTGGCTTCCCTCATTGAAGGGGCGGACGTATTGGCCGGCGGTGACCGTCTTCTGGAGATGTTTCCGTCCCATACCGGCGAGAAACTAAGCCTGACCACTCCGCTGGAGGGCTGGCTGAACCAACTGCGCGACCTTCAGGGCCAAGGCCGACGGGTGGTGGTGCTGGCCAGCGGCGATCCCAATTATTTCGGCATTGCCAAAAAGCTTCTGACCGTTATTGACAAGGAACATGTGACCATTGTGCCGACCGTTTCCACGGTGCAGCAGGCTTTCGCGCGTTTGAAGGTCAGTTATGAGCGGGCTGAAGTGGTCAGTATGCACGGCCGTGAGGCCAAGGTGGCTTTCTGGGCCGGGCTCTATCGGGTCAGCCATTTTGAGGGTTCCGGCTATCTGGCCGTCTATACCGACGCGGAGAACAGCCCGTCGGTCATTGCCAAACGGCTTCTGGGTCGCGGCCAGCAAAACTGGCGTATGCATGTTTTTGAGGATCTGGGCACCCAGGATGAGCGCGTCACCAGTTGGAGTCTTTATGAGGCCAAGCTGAGGAAATTTTCGCCCCTGAATCTGGTGATTCTGGAGTGCCTCCGGCGTCCGGCCTCCATTTCTCTGGGCATGCCGGAGGGGGCCTATGTGCATGAGGCCGGGCTGATTACCAAGCGGGAAGTGCGGGTGGTCACACTGGGGCTTCTGGAGCTTCTGTCGCATCATACCATGTGGGATCTGGGGGCCGGTTCCGGTTCGGTCTCCATTGAGGCGGCGGCTCTCTTGCCATATGGTTCGGTCTGGTCGGTGGAAAAATCGCCTTTGCGGACTGAGCAGATTTCGGCCAACCGGGCCTTTTTTGGCGCGGCCCAGGTGGAGATTGTGGAAGACGAGGCCATGAGCGCCATGGCCCACCTCCCCACGCCTGACCGAATCTTTATCGGCGGCGGCGGCACTGGCTTGTCCTCCATTATCCCGGTGGCGGCGGCCCGGCTGAATTCTGAGGGAATTATGGTGGTCAACGCGGTAAGCCTGGATAATTTCCAGACCGCCAGGGAGTCGATGAAAAAGGCCGGCCTGGACGTCACCGTGACCCAGATTCAGGTGGCCCGCTCGGAGCCACTGGCTGAAAGCGCCTATTTGAAGCCGCTGAATCAGGTCTGGCTGGTGCGCGGAGTTAAGAGCTGATTTTTTCGCCGGTTTGTAAAAACAAACCGGCGAAGCCACGTTTGCGGAACGCCCACCCGGTATGGGGCGGTCACGCTTTTGACCAAATAAATCTTATAAGTAACAAGTTCTTTGAAGGCCGCTTCCCGGCCGTTACTCTACAATCAGAAGGGACGCCCCTCGGCGTTGGCGGCGGGCCCTGCCCGCTCACAGGACGACTGTTATGAATACTTTACCCATATTGTTTGTCGGCGCGGGTCCGGGTGACCCGGACCTCATCACTGTAGCCGGGCAGAAAGCTCTCAAAGACGCCGACCTGGTGGTGCATGCCGGTTCGTTGGTCAATCCCGAAATACTATCCTGGTGCCGCCCCGGCGCGCGTCTGGTTGATTCGGCCCCGCTCAGTCTGGAAGAGATTGTGGCGGAAATGGTCACCGGCTGGCGGGCCGGACAGAAAGTGGTGCGCCTGCACACCGGCGATCCTTCCATCTACGGGGCCATCCATGAACAGATTGCCTTTTTGAAGGACCAGAACATCCCCTATATGGTGATTCCCGGCGTCACGTCCGCCCTGGCCGGAGCGGCCGCGCTGGGCCTGGAATACACCCTGCCGGAAATCACCCAGACTTTTATTATCACCAGGGCGGCCGGACGCACCCCGGTGCCGGAGGGCGAGGATTTGGCCGCCCTGGCCAAAAGCCGCTCGTCAATGGCCATTTATCTTTCAGCCAGCCAGGGGGAATCGGTGGGACGGATTTTGGCCGAAGCCTATGGACCGGAATCTCCCGTGGCACTTCTGTACCGGGTAACCTGGCCGGACGCCCGCACTGTCTGGACCACCTGCGCGGAACTGGCCCAAACCCTGGCTGATGAGAAGCTGGACCGGCATACCCTGATATTGGTCGGCCCGGCTGTGGCCGCTCTTAGAAGCGGGCGCGACACCCCCAAGTCCAGGCTTTATGACGCCGCATTCACCCATGCCTGCCGGGAGGGCCAGGAACCGGCCGCCAAGGCTGAAAAACCCTCGCGGCAGTCCATGTTGAAAAAGGTGGCTGAAGCGATTTCCGAAGCTTGAGGGGCCCTTTTATGAAGAGCTTCGCTGTTTACGCCCTGACCGCTCCGGGGGCGAGCCTGGCCGCCCGAATCGCCAGGGACCTGCCATCCGCCAGGGCCGAGTTGTTTCTGCCTGGGCGCTTGTGCCCGGAGTTTGAAGGGGCGGCGCAGCCCTTTGAAAAGCTGGGGACGGCCTTGGCTGAAAATTTCGGCCGTTTTTCCGGCCATATAGTGGTCGGGGCCACCGGGTTGGTGGTGCGGCTTATCGCGCCGCTCTTAGTTTCGAAAAAGGACGACCCGGCCGTAGTGGTGCTTGGTCAGGACGGCCGTTTTGTGGTGAGTCTCCTGTCTGGCCATTTGGGCGGGGGCAACAGTCTGGCCCAGGAAGTGGCCCGCCTGACCGGCGGGCAGGCTGTTGTGAGCACGGCCACTGATATCGCGGGCTGTCCGGCTCTTGAGGTGCTGGCCCGCGATTTGAATATGGAGATAGATGATTTTTCGCGGCTGGCGGCGGTCAGCCGCTCTTTAGTGGAGGGGACGAGGGTAAAGGTTCATGACCCGCACCTGATGCTGGCTCCGAATTTAGCTGAATGGCCGGGATTATTTGAGATCAACGGTCCCCCGCCCGCGGAAGGCGAGCCTCACATTCGAGTGGATTTTCAGACCGCGCCTGAGGATGCGGCGGCTTTGACCTTGAGGCCACGGGTGCTGGCACTGGGTCTGGGCTGTCATCGCGGCATTGACCGGGCGGAAGTGGAAGAATTGATAGCGCTGAGTTTGGCGGAGGCCTTCCTTTCGCCCAAATCGGTTTCGATACTGGCCACGGTGGAAACCCGGTCAGAAGAACCGGCCTTTCTGGAAATAAGCCGGAATATGAACCGGCCGTTGAAAATATTCACCAAGGCCGAACTGAGCCGGGTGAACACCCCCAACCCTTCAAGCAAAGTATTGGAAAGAATAGGAGTAGCATCGGTATGCGAAGCGGCGGCAATGCTGGCGGCCAGAGCGGATCGTCTGAAAATAAGCAAACGGAAGAGCGCCAGGGCGACGCTGGCGGCCGCGCTTTCCGTCTGGAGATAGTCGGGCTTGGCTCGGGTGGCCTCAACGGGATTACCCTGGCGGCCCAGAAAAGTTTGAAATCGGCTGAAGCTGTTTATGGTTATGGTCTTTATTTGGAGCAGGCGCTGCCTCATATTAAAAAGGCCACCGTTCACAAGAGCGGCATGACGGCTGAAATGCGCCGGGCGGAAGAGGCCATTAACATGGCTTTGAGCGGCAAGCGCACTGTGATGGTTTCCGGCGGGGACGCCGGGGTTTATGCCATGGCCGGGGCTGTTTTTGAGGTGGCGGCGGCCAGGAACATATCTTTGGGCCGGGAGCCTGGTCAACTGCGTGTAAAGGTGATTCCTGGCGTGCCAGCGCTGGTGGCTTCGGCGGCGCTGTTGGGCGCGCCGCTGACCCATGATTTTTGCGCCATTTCCCTGTCGGACCGGCTGACGCCCTGGGAGTTGATAGAGAAGCGTTTGGAGTTGGCCGGAGAGGCTGATTTCGTTATCTGCATCTATAATCCCAAGAGCAAGGGGCGTGATTGGCAGTTGGGACGGGCGGCGGAAATTCTGTTGAAGCATCGCCCGGCCGATCAGCCGGTAGGGGTGGTGAGCCGGGCCGGGCGGGCCGGGCAGGAAGTGCGGATTTTGACTCTGGCCGAGTTGGCTGAGGCTCCTGTGGATATGCAGACCCTGGTGGTGATTGGCAATCAAAGCACTTTTGTCTATCAGGGTTTTATGATTACGCCACGCGGTTATGTCAACAAATACGGACCGGACGGGAACCGTCCGGTCCGTAAGAGACCCGCCAAGAAAACCGATGAAGTTGAAACCGGGAGTGAAGAGGGATAAGGGAATGCGGCCTTTGGCCGTGCGATTTAAAGGACTTGGCCTGACAGGCCAACCAAAGGGTTCCACCCTCTGGACTCCGGCTGGGGGAGGGCCCACGCGGGCCCTGCCCCAGACCCCACCCGCGCCAGGGGGGCGAGCCCCCTGGACCCCCAAGAGGTCAGTGTCGGCTTCAACTCTCTTTTTCCCGCACCGCCGCAACTCGCTTCGGGTACGAAGCTCAGACAAGCGGCGACGCTTCATACATGGTCGACTCCGGGCGCTGTAGGCGGTTTTACGTTGCGTCGTTACATTCTGCGATAGGCGGCTTCACTGGCTGAGTGGAAGTTCTCGTATGTTCGGCTTAAATCAGCTTCCCCTTAAAGGCCCTTTCCAGTGCTGTCCGCATGTCTCTCTGCCGCCTATCGCTTTCAATGAGCTGTTCAATCAAAAAACGTCGGCACAGTTTCCCTGTTACAGCGCTGGAAAAGCTCTTTGAAGGGAAACTGTATTAAGCCGAACATACGTGAAGAAACAATTATCCCATAAAGCTGCCTATTGCAAAATGTAGCGGCCCAACGTGGAGCCACCGACAGCGATTGACGCTTAAGCAGTATGAAGAGTCGCCGCTTGTCTGAGCTTCGTACCCGAAGCGAGTTGCGGCGATGCGGGAAGAAGAAAGTTGAATCTGACCCTGACCTCTTGGGGTTCCAAGGGGCTTGCCCCTTGGCGCGGGTGGGGTCTGGGGCAGGGCCCGCGTGGGCCCTCCCCCAGCCGGAGTCCAGAGGGCGGAGCCCTTTGGTTGGCCTTTCAGGCCAAGTCCTTTATCGCGCGGCCCGAAGGCCGCAATCCATATGATCATGTACTCAGGTCAGGGGAAAGTTATGAGAAAAGCGGTAATTCTGTTCTGGCTGATTCTTTTTGTCTGGGCGGCCCCGGCCGCCGGAGCCGCACCCGGCCAGCCAACTGGGGCTCCAGATTCTCTGGCCGCCTGGGAACCTTGGGTGCTGTATGGCTATGAAGACCATTATTACTGCCCGGATGTGAACGGCCAGCGCCGCTGTGCCTGGCCTGTTAAAGTGTCGGTGGATCTTAATAGCGGCGGCGGCACTTTTACCGCCACCTTTGATCTTCTGACCAAGGGCACTTTCACTCTGCCCGGCGGGCCTGCCGCCTGGCCCAGGGAAGTGACTGACGAATCCGGCCGGGCCGTACCGGTGCTGGGCAAAGACTGGCCCCAAGTCTGGCTTCCGGCCGGCCGGCACATCCTCAGCGGGCGTTATGAATGGCCGCGCCTCCCGGAAACCATCAATGTGCCTTTTGGCTTTATTCTGGAGCTGAAAGTGGACGGCCGCTCACAGGAATTTCCGGCCATGGAGGCTGATTACTCCACCGGCAGTGCCCGGCTGTGGCTGAAAAACAGCTCAGATGACGAAGCGGCAGCCACCGTAAACACCGCCACTTCCGATAGTCTTTCCGTTTTGGTCAATCGCCTGATTCAGGACTCTCAGCCCATGATCATCAAAAGCCGCTTCCGGCTGATCGTCACCGGACGGGCCAGAGAGGTGGTGCTGGAAAACGTCCTCCTGCCTGATACCAGGGCCACTTACCTCTCATCCCCCCTTCCGGCCCAATTGACCGGACAGGGGCTCCGGGTCAAACTCAAACCTGGCGTTCACGAAATTTTTCTCGACAGCCGCTCCCTCACACATTCAGAATCACTTGGCCCGGTATCCAAAAACAACCAGAGAAGCCGGGAATTCTGGGCCTTTCAAGCCCAACCCCAGCTCCGGCTGGCCGAGGTCTCCGGGGCCGAACAGATCGACCCTTCCCAGGCCGACATTTATCCGGCCTGGCGCTCCTTTCCAATCTATGTTATGGAACCCGGTCAGCAGCTCACTTTTACCACCCTGCGCCGGGGCGATCCTGAGCCGCCGCCTGACCAGTTGAGTCTGGCCCGTGAATGCTGGCTTGATTACGACGGCCACGGCCTCTCCTGCCGCGACCGGCTCAACGGCACCCTCAATCGCCAGTGGCACCTGAACACCAGCCGCCCCTTTGTGCTGGCCCAGGCCGCACTCGGCGGCCAGCCCCAAGTCATCACCTGGCAGACTGATTCCAAAGGCGAAGAAGCGCCGGGCCTCCAGTTACGCAACGGTCAGGTCAATCTTTCGGCCGACCTCCGCATTGATGACTGGGGCGGCGTCCTGCCCGCTTCCGGCTGGGATCACAAGCTCGATATCGAAAGCCAGCGCCTGAACCTGCCGCCGGGTTATCACATTTTCCACGCCTCCGGGGCCGACGTGCGCCAGGACTCACACTACAGCGGTTCCGGCACCTGGACCGGAGCCTGGGGCACACTCGATTTTTTTATCATCCTGATCATCTCCATTGCCGTTTGGAAACTTTATGGCCTGAAATGGGGCCTTCTGGCTCTCGCGGCCCTCATCTTCTGTTATCATGAGCCAATGGCTCCGCGAATGGTTTTCCTCCACCTTCTGGCCTGCGCGGCCCTCTTGCGGCTTCTGCCGCCAACTGGAAAAATTCGCCTCCTGGTGCGGGTGTGGCGCTTTGGGGCCGTTTTGACCCTTCTGGTCCTTTCATCTCTCTTCCTGATTAATCAGGCCCGCGTCTCAATGTACCCCCAATTGGAAGATCCCCGCGCCTGGTATGACGACCCTGCTTTCCGCTTTGGCCTGCCGGGTTCTTCCGCCCCCAAAATGTATGATTACGACTATGGTGAGGCAACCATGTATGAGCCGGAATTGATGGTGGCGGCCGAAGCGCCTATGCCGCCCTCCACCGTTCAGAACACTTTTGAGGGCATGCGGCAGGATAGCCTGGCCTCCTCCGCCTCCGGCGCCGCTCCGGCCAAACGTATGCAGAAAGATTCATCGCTGGGTTCGATCATGCCCGCCGCTCCCTCCCAGGTCAATTCTTATGCCAATCGCTTAAGCGGCCTCTCAATCGCCCCGGACGCCAAGGTTCAGAACAGCCTGGCCCGGCCGTCCTGGAAGTGGCGCTCGGTGCGGCTGTATTACAACGGCAGCGTCACGGCCGACCAGACCGTCCGCCTTTATCTGATTCCGCCCGGCCTTTGGAAAATACTGGGCCTGGCCCGTATCATCCTGATGACCGTTTTTACGCTGATGATGCTGGAAAGCGGGCGCTTCGCCGTCCGCAGCCGTCTGGAAGAGGGCGGCGAATCTGAAAACCGCCCCAAACGTTTCCGGCTGTTTTCCGGGTTGGGCGCGGCCGTCCTGGCCGCCATGCTGGCCTCCTCGCCCGGTGGTGCGGCCCTGGCCGCGGACAGTTTCCCGGAGCAGGCCATGCTGGATAGCCTCCGCGCCCGCCTTCTGGCCGAGCGGGACATGCCCCCGGCCGGTCTTCCTAAAGCTGTCCTGACCATTGAGCCGGAACGCCTCTTGATGGAACTGGAAGTCGAAGCGGCCCGCCCCACGGTTGTGCCGCTGCCCTCACTGGACCCGGCCGTGTTTCGTTATTCCAGAGTCAGTCTGGGCGGCACGCGCGATTTGCCGCTGATTCAGGATAATAGCGGCCTGATGCTGAGCTACGTGCCTCCGGGCCGCCACCGTTTGCTTCTGGAGGGCCGTCTGCGTCTGCCCTCCGGGCGCGATTCCTTTCAGATAAACTTCTTCCACACGGCCCTGCCGCGTCAGGTGGCGGCTTCAGGCGGCGAGAGATGGAAAATAGAAGGTTTGGAGGCCGACGGGCAACTGCGCGGCGAAGCCCTTTTTATATCCGCAACCGGCGGGGCAGCCGCCGGGCCGGATGCTGATGAGGCCACTTCCGTAACCCTGGAACCCTTCTTCATGGTGCAGAGAACCATTTCTCTGGGCCTGGAATGGCAGGTGCACACTCTAGTGCGCCGTCTGACTCCCACCGGCGCGCCAGTGAGCCTGAGGCTGCCGCTGCTGCCCGGCGAACTGCCTCTCGGCGCTGATTTCCGGCGCGACGGCGACTTGATGACCGTCAATTTCGCCCCTGGAGCTGAAGAGGTCCGCTGGACTTCCCGCCTGGACACCACACCAGAAATCAGCTTGAAAGCGGCCGACGGCCCCTTTACGGAAAGCTGGTCGCTGGATGTCTCACCCCTCTGGCGGGTATCTTTCACCGGGCTGACGCCCATTCACACCATCAATAACGGCTATTGGCAGCCCTCCTGGCGGCCCTGGCCGGGCGAGGAACTGACGGTCGCCATTGACAGGCCCCAGCCGGTGCCCGGCGAGTATCTGGTGATCGACGAAGCCGGCCTCACCATTGACGCGGCTGAAAATATGCGTTCGGCCACCCTGAGCTTCAAAATCCGCACCAGTCAGGCCGGCCCTTACAGCTTTGGCCTCCCCCCGGCGGTCGAAGTGCGCGGCTTCACGGTGGATGGGCGTTCTGTGCCCCTGGCGCCCTCCCTGGCCGCCGTCGAGACCGATAAAGAAGCCGGGCCGGTCCTGACCGCTTCGCTCTCGGCCGGCAGCCACGACGTCGTCGTCACCTGGGTCGAAGATAAGCCCATAAGCGCCGTCATGGACACGCCGGAGCTGAATCTCGGCGCGCCCACGGCCAATATCAGCATCACCCTCAATCTGCCCGAAGACCGCTGGATACTCAGGGCCTGGGGGCCGATGAATGGCCCGGCCGTCCGCTTCTGGTCACTTTTGGCCGTGGTTCTCATAGCCGCCGTAATTCTCGGCCGCCAGGCCAAAACGCCGCTTAGGTGGTGGGCCTGGTTCCTGTTGGGCATAGGCCTGATCCAATTAAATATTTTGGGGGCCATGCTGGTGGCCGGGTGGCTTCTGATGCTTGGCTGGAGGGCCGGGTATGAGGATAAAGAATCGGCTTTCAAGTTCAACGCCGGACAAATTCTTCTTACGGTCTGGACTTTTGCCGCACTTTATCTTATTTATAAGGGAATTGAGTATGGGCTTCTGTCCAACCCGGATATGCTGATTGATGGCGGCGGCTCATATGGCCAGCGCCTGAGATGGTTTACCGACCGCTCTTCCGGCCCCTGGCCCTCCGGGCATGTTTTTTCAGTCTCGGTCTGGTTTTACAAGGCCATTATGCTGGCCTGGTCGCTGTGGCTGGCCGTGAACCTGATAAGGTGGCTGAAGTGGGGCTGGCAGGCCTTTTCCGGCGGCCGGTTATGGAAAAAAGGCGCGGCCCGAATAAAAAAAGCCGAAAATCCGGCTAAATCGACTATACTTCCAAAAAACAACCAGGAGCCGCACCCTGAAGCAACCGAAAAGGGCGGCCCCCCTGAAACAGGTGAAGAATAATGGCGGCGGATGAAATAGTTATGGAAAAACTGGTTGAGGAACTCCAGTTTCAGATACCTTTCAAGGAACAAACCGAAACCGGCGACGTGACCCTGATGCTGCGTGAGGGCGACGACGGGCGTGTTTCAATGAGTTACGCCCGTGTTCTGGGTTTTGACCGCGACACCACCAAGCGGGATGAATGGTGGCATGTGCATTTCCTGTTTCTGGAAATGCCGCCGGTCCCCCGGACCATTATCCTCCAGACGCCCCATTTCACCGGCCAGGAGATTTTTACCATGGGCGGCCGCAAGGTTTTTATAAAAGCCCTGAATTTCCAGACCTATTATGAGGAAATGACCGGCTTTCACGAACCGGAGGATGACGGCGACGGCGGCGACAAGGGCGGCGGCCCTTCACCCGGCCCATCCGACAAGAAACCTTCCGGCGGAGGCAAGCCCACTTTCACTCTGGTCAAGTGACCGGGCGCGTCATCAGCATTTCTAATTATGGCCGACGCCGCCGCATAAAGCCGGGGTCGAGCGTAGCGAGACGGAGCGTCAGCGACTGGTTTTGACGGAAAAATAGCAACTCGCGAAACAAAAACCACGCTTTTTGTGTAGCTACGAGCCGCAAGTTCAAGGGAAAAAGCCATAATTAGAATCGCTAAAGTGCCAAAAATTAGAATAGCCTCCTGGAAGGTGGAGAGTCCTCTTCTGGCTATCTTCCTGGTTCTGGCGGTGGTGGCTATGAGCGGGCTGGAATCGGCCTATGTTCAGGTCACCACCACCAATCAGGCCGCCACTGCCGACCTTCTGGGCAGTGTGCCGTTCCTCCTGCTTTTCAGCCTTGATCTTCTGGTGCCGCTGACGGTGGCGCTCCTTTCCAAGCGTTTTTTCATCCTCTATCTTCTGGCCCAGTGTTTTTTAAGCAGCATTCTGCTTCACTACACCATCTTTTTTTACAACACCCTGACCCTCTCCACCATTTATCACTCCATGCAGGGCGCGGCCTCTCTCGGTATCGACATCCTTGGGTTCACCCGCTGGGACATCATCATAACCCTTGGCTTTCTATTGATGCTGAAGTTGTTTCTGGTGCGGGTTTCCATGGTCCGCCGCCGGGGCATGCCCAGAATCTGGAAACTGCGGGGTGCGGTGGCTGTGGCCTGTATGATGGCCATCTGCTGTGTGGTGATTGCCATTTATGGCAAAACGGGCCTGACCCTGACCTGGGTGGAGCCCAAGGGGCACCGCCCGGCTGCGGAGCGGCGTCTGGAGGAGGGGGCGCGGGAGTCGGTTCGCACCATTGGGTATGTGGCCACCTGGCTGGGTGAGTTTTTCAGCGGCAACTATAAGGATACTACCCTGATCTACGCTGAAGCCCGCTGTTCCGATCCCGGCGGCGGCCTCTGCGTCACTGAGGGCGGCGCGGGGAAGTGGCTTGGCCTGCCGGTGCCGCCCCTGGGCGAAACCGTGGTTATGATTCAGGCTGAAAGCCTGGATTTCGCGGCCGTGGATCTCCGGGTCAACGGCCGGGTGGTCATGCCGTTTATGAACTATCTGGCCCACACTTCAATGCTGTTGAAGGTCTTTGCGCCGCATAAGGTAGGTTCGTGCAATTCCGATTATGAGATTCTAAATGGCCGGATAGCCGAGCAGAATGTGGTCTATTACACCTATATCAATGATTACCCGGACAGTGTAATTCATCTTTTAAATGAAAGTGGTTATCATCCGGCTGTTTTTCATGGCCTGTCCGGCGGGCTTTTTAACTTGCGCAGCGCCTATGAGGCCCAGGGGTTCGAGCGGTTTCATTTTAAAGAGGAATTATTGGCCGAAGGCTACAAACCGGGGCCATACATAATGGAACATGTAATGGATGAAGACTTGTTCAAGAACGCGGCCGATCACCTTTTGTCCGCCGACGGCCGCCGGGCCCAGTTTATCATCACCATGAGTTCGCATGTGCCTTTCATGAAGCCCCGGCCGGAATACAAGAGCGTCGGCGGAAAGTTCGCCCGCTATGTATCCTCACTGACCTATCTTGATCAGCAGTTGGCTGAATACTACGCCAGACTGCCGGAAGGAACCGTTATGATCATTTGGGGGGATCACGGCAGTGACGTGGTTTACCCGCGTGGTTTTGAGCCTGGTGACCGGGAAGTGCCGTTTCTTGTCCACGTTAAAGGGGAAACGGGGTGGCTGAGTGAATTGCGGGCGGAGAAAGCGGCCAGGAATGCCAGTCTGTCGGCCACCAGCCGCGAACCGAGTTTAACGGCGGACGGCCGTACCCATAATCTCTGCCAACTGACTTTTTACCTGCGTTGTCTTTTCAGCCAGCGGCCGCATGATGATCGGAATGTGGCTGTGGCTGATAAGCCTTGATTTATTTTTCAACCCGGAGTTTTTTATTCAGAAGGCGGATGGCCTCTTTGGTTTCCCAAGGTTTGTAGACTGAGATAGCGGTCAAAATGATAAAGAGCACCATGTGGCCGCTGACTGTGAATAATAGTTTGGTACGGATGGCCATATAGGCGGGGTCATCGAGGGCGGCCAGTCCCAGGAAATAGGCTTTTTCGGCCAGTTCAGCGCCCCAGCCGCCCAGGAACATGAAGCCGCAGGCGATCATATAGATAGTGGTGGCCCATTTGATGATGATCCATTTGTGGCGGAAGAAGCCGCGATGGGTGCAGAGTGAATAGGCCAGCCCGGTGAAGAAGGATCCGAAAGCGCCCAGATAGACCACCACATAAAGGCTGACGAAGCGTGTGCCGCGCATGATGCCAAAGAGTTCGCCGCCGCTTTCCGCACTTGAGCTTATATAATAGAGCAATAATTCACACAAAGCCCCGCCCACCCAGAAGCAGACGGCCAGAAGGTGTAATATTTTCAGTGCTTTCTGGGCATTGCCGGAAATGATCATAGTTTCTTTGTGGTCGGCTTTCGCCATTTTCTCCTCCAGACCCTATGAAGTGTTGGTTGCGGCGGGCGCGATTAATTATATGATACGGTTATTTGTCGGCTTTTACAACTTTTTCCATTAAATATCAGCGGGGAGAGTTAAGGGGGGCGGCCCATGGCCGCGCGATTTAAAGGACTTGGCCTTATCGGCCAACCAAAGGGCTCCGCCCTCTGGACTCCGGCTGGGGGAGGGCCCACGCGGGCCCTACCCCAGACCCCACCCGCGCCAGGGGGCGGAGCCCCCTGGACCCCCAAGAGGTCTGGGTCAGATTCAACTCTCTTTTTCCAGCATCGCCGCAACTCGCTTCGAGTACGAAGCTCAGACAAGCGGCGACGCTTCATACCGCTTCCGCTTTAACCGCTGTCGGCCGCTTCACATTGGGTTGTTACATTTTGCTATGGGCAGCTTCATTGAATGATTGCTGCTTCACGTATGTTCGGCTGGTTAATTTTTCCCCTCCAATAGTTTTTACAGCGCTGTAACAGTGAGACTTGGCCGTCTTTTTTTTAATGAGCAACTCATTGAAAAGCGATAGGTGGCGGAGAGACGGACTAACAGCACTGGAAAGGGCCTTTAAGGGGAAGCTGATTTAAGCCGAACATACGTGAACTACCACTCAGCCCATGAGGCCACCTATCGCAAACTGTAACGGTCCAACGTAAAACCACCTATAGCACCAGAAACCGACGCGGCATGAAGCGTCGCCGCTTGTCTGAGCTTCGTACTCGAAGCGAGTTGCGGCGATGCGGGAAAAAGAAAGTTGAATCTGACCCTGACCTCTTGGGGGTCCAGGGGGCTCCGCCCCCCTGGCGCGGGTGGGGTCTGGGGCAGGGCCCGCGTGGGCCCTCCCCCAGCCGGAGTCCAGAGGGTGGAACCCTTTGGTTGGCCTGTCAGGCCAAGTCCTTTAAATCGCGCGGCCAAAGGCCGCATTCCTTCTCTTCCTCCCGACCACAAAAAAACCTTGAATTTAAGGGCCGTGGCTGATACATTAATGAATCCGTCCACAGGATGGTTTAGGCAAAAGTGCTTACGCTCTTTAAATAAACCCGCCAGTCCGCGCCTACACCAATAGGCGGACTTTCAGGGCCTTATGATACATGTATGGTTGTCAACCAAATGAGCGGCCGTGGCTTGCGGCCGGTGGAGGATACTATGTCTGGCAGTGGTAAAAAAGCGAAAAAAATCGTCCTGGCTTATTCCGGCGGCCTGGATACTTCCATCATTCTTAAATGGCTCCTGGAAGATTACGGGGCCGATGAAGTCATCGCCTTCACCGCCGATGTCGGCCAGAAGGAAGAACTCGACGGTTTAGAGGAAAAAGCCCATAATACCGGCGCCTCAAAACTCTTCATCGGTGATCTGAAAGAGGAATTCGTCCGTGATTTCGTCTTCCCGGCCATTAGGGCCAACGCCATCTATGAGGGGCAGTACCTTCTGGGCACCTCACTGGCCCGCCCGGTCATCGCCAAAAGAATGGTTGAAATCGCTCGCCAGGAAGGGGCCGACGCCGTGGCCCACGGCGCCACCGGCAAAGGCAACGATCAGGTGCGCTTCGAACTGACCACCATGGCCCTCGATAAAGACCTTATTACCATCGCCCCCTGGCGGCAGTGGAACCTCACTTCCCGCACCGATTTGATCAATTATGCGGAAAAACACGGCATTCCCATACCCGTGACCAAGGCCAAACCCTATTCCACCGACCGTAACCTTCTTCACATCAGCTTTGAGGGCGGTATCCTGGAAGACCCCTGGAATGAGCCGGAGGAGGATATGTTCGTCCTCAGCGTCTCCCCGGAAAAAGCCCCGGATAAACCCACCTATATTGAGATAGAATTCGAAAAGGGCGATGCCGTGGCCGTAGACGGCAAACGCATGACCCCGGCTGAAATTCTCGACCACCTCAACGCCGTGGGCGGAGCCAACGGCATCGGCCGCATCGATCTGGTGGAAAGCCGGTATGTGGGCATGAAGTGCCGCGGCGTTTATGAAACTCCGGGCGGCACTATCCTCCATATCGCCCACCGCAACATGGAAACCCTGACCCTGGACCGCGAAGTCATCAACCTTAAAGACAGCGTCATGCCCAAATATGCCGCCCTGGTTTACAACGGCTTCTGGTATTCCCCCGAACGCCGCGCCCTTCAGGCCATGATCGATGAAACCCAGGAATGCGTCGACGGCGTGGTGCGGATGAAACTTTATAAGGGCAATTGCAGCGTTGTGGGCCGCAAATCCCAACACTCGCTGTATCACGATGCTTTCGCCACCTTTGAAACCGACAGCGTCTACGACCAGAGCGACGCCACCGGCTTCATCCACTGTCTGGGCCTGCGCCTGCGGATTGAAAGACTTCTGCGCGGCTAATCAACAGAAATTCAAGCCGTGCCCCTGGAGACACGGCTTGGAGCAACTCCCGTCGGCCTTCGGAAGGGCTTCTGATGACAACTCTCAAGAGCGCGTCCGGCGCTTGGAAATATCCGGCAACCTGCCTGTTGCTGCTGATGGTCTGGGGCTGCGGAGTCAAAACCTCACCTTACCCGGCCGATGCCATATTGCCCGGCCCGGTTTCCGGCCTCTCACAGTTCGTCACCGATCAGGGGGAACTGGTCCTCTCCTGGAACGCTCCCGCCAATAATATGGTCGGGCGGCCACTCCAGTCGCTGGGCGGCTTCGAAATAGAAATGTCCGATAATCCGGCCAATGAAATCTATTGCGAAACCTGTCCCCACCGCTATGAAAAAATCGACCTGGTTCCGGCCATGACGCCCCCTCCGGGCCTGATGGTGGCCCAGGGCCCCTATACCTGGCGCTACAAACTCACCTCCGGCCACGTCTATCGTTTTCGCGTCTTGAGTGTAGCCAAAAACGGCGGCGTTCATCCCGGCTCGGCCGTCCCGGCCGTGGTCTGGTCCATCCCCGCGCCCGGCGCTCTGGCCGGTTTCGGAGCCTCCATGCGGGATAAGGCCGTTGAACTGCACTGGTCCCGGCCTTCGGCCGGCTACATGGCCGAGGTGGAAAAACGCGCCTCCGACGGCCAATGGAAGCCCCTGCCGGATTTCGACGGCGCTTCCGGCCGCTACGTCGACCTGAAAGTCGATTACGAAAACACCTATGTCTATCGCGGCCGCCTGACCAGCCAGAAGGGTGAAACCCGCACGGCCGGTCCCTGGTCGGATGATAGGGCTGTCAATGTTCTTGACGCCACTCCGCCCAACCCGCCGGGATATCTCGACGCGGCTCTGGCGGCAAATGGAGTCCGGCTCACCTGGGAGAGCCTGGCCTTTGATCCCGATCTGGCCGGTTATCGCGTCTATCGCCAACTGAGCGGTGAAGACGGCTTCACCCGCATCAGCGGGCCGCTCCTGAAAGCTAATACTTTCTTCGATCCGGTGCGGCTGACCCCGGATGCCACGGCCCGTTACCGCGTCACCTCCGTGGACGGCAGCCCCAGAGCCAACGAGAGCGGACCTTCACCCACGGCCGATGTGCTGCTCGATCCCCCGGCCGAGGCGCCGCCGCGCCCTTAAAGGGGGCGGAAACTGGAAATCGGGCGCGAAACGACCTGTATAAAGAAAGACTTATGAGTTCCATCGAATATAAAAACGACATTTTAACTGTTGAAGGGGTGCCGCTCACCACTATCGCCAAAGAGATAGGTACACCGTCTTACGTCTATTCCAAGGCTGAATTCACCGGAAGCCTCAATGCATTCCAGGCCGCTTTCACCGGAACGTCTCACCTGGTCTGCTATTCAGTGAAGGTGAACGCCAATCTGGCTTTGCTCCGACTGGCCGCCGAACGCGGAGTTGGGGCGGATATCGTTTCCGGCGGCGAACTTTTCAAGGCGCTCCGGGCCGGCATAAGCCCTGATAAAATCGTCTTTTCGGGCGTGGGCAAAAAGGCCGCTGAAATGCGCGAAGCCCTTGAGGCCAATATCCTCATGTTCAATGTGGAATCGGCCGAGGAAATGCGTCTCCTGGCCAGGGTGGCCGGGGAGATGAACCGCCGCACCAAAATATCACTGCGCATTAATCCTGATGTCGATCCCCGCACCCATCCTTACATCTCAACCGGCATGAAAGAGAACAAATTCGGACTCAGCCGTGAGGAAGCCCTCCCGGTCTTTGCTGAAGCCGCCCAGTCACCTCACCTGGAAGTGGTGGGCGTCGATTGCCACATCGGTTCCCAACTGACCGAAACCGAACCCTTCATTGAAGCGGCCGAACGCCTCAAAAAACTGGTTCTGGATCTGCGAGCCGCCGGGCACGATATCCGCTATCTTGATTTGGGCGGCGGTCTGGGGATCCGCTATAAGGATGAAGCTCCGCCCAGCCCGGCTGATTACGCGTCCGGTCTGAAGAAGGTGCTGGGCGATGTGCCTGGCCTGACTATGGTCCTGGAGCCGGGCCGCTATCTGGTCGGCAACAGCGGCGTTTTACTGACGGAGGTTCTATATAACAAGGCCAACGGCGACAAACATTTTGTCATAACCGACGTCGCCATGAACGACCTGATCCGCCCCAGCCTGTATGGGGCTTATCACGGGGTTCTGCCGGTCAAAAAAACCGGTGAAACTCCGCTGACGGTGGATGTGGTCGGGCCTATCTGCGAATCCAGCGACTTTATGGCCAAAGACCACCCCCTTCAGCCTGTCGCCGGGGGAGACCTTCTGGCGGTGATGAGCGCCGGAGCCTATGGCTTCACCATGAGCTCCAATTACAACGCCCGGCCCCGCGCCGCCGAGGTTCTGGTGGACGGCGGCCATTTCACTGTGGTCAAGCCGCGTGAAACTTATGAAGATCTGGTGCGCGGCGAATAAGAGCCTGTTCGTAAATAAGGGATTTTGTTCCCTGGCTGGGCGCGAGTGTTTTTTAAGCGGAGCAATATATTAATATTTCGAGCATTAAAAAACGTGAACAACGACGACAGGGATTCACTATTTACGAACAGGTTCTAAGCCGCGCATCCGTTTAGGTATATTGGCCCGGCGGATAACCCGCCATTCCAGAAGAGTGTCCGGGGCCGCCTGAAGTCAGAGCCGCAAGGCTTGAATGTTCACGGACCGAAACCGCGGGATAACAAGCCCGCCCTCACGTTTGAGAGAGATTATGGAAAAATTCGCCTTTTACAAATACAGTGGTCACGGCAATGATTTCGTGATTGTGGACAACTGGGACGGTCTGGTTCCAGAAAAAGATATGGGCAAGATTGCCAAGCTTATGTGCCGCCCTAAATTCGGCATTGGCGCCGATGGCGCGGTTTTCATCATTCCCGGACCGGACGAGGTGGATTTTGCCTGGCGTTTTTTCAATGCCGACGGCTCCGAGGCCGATATGTGCGGCAACGCCAGCCGCTGTGCGGCCCATCTGGCCAACACCATCGGCATCGCCCCGGCTGAAATGTCCTTCAAGACCAAGGCTGGAATCGTGGAGGCGGAGGTCAATGACCGTCAGGTCAAGGTGCATCTCCCCAAGATCGGCCGTCCCGAAGGCGCGGCTCTGGTGGAAGTTGAGGGCGTGAGTCTGACTTATCACCGCCTGAATGTGGGTGTGCCCCACGCCGTGGCCTGGGTGGAGGATCTCGACAATCTCAATGTCTTCAAAGTTGGCCGTGCCGTGCGCCGCCACCCGGCTTTTGCGCCGGAGGGTTCCAACATCAATTTCGCCAAAGTGCTCGGCCCGGGCAAACTGGCTCTGCGCACCTATGAGCGCGGGGTGGAGGACGAGACGCTGGCCTGCGGCACCGGCGCGGTGGCCACGGCCATGCTGGCTGCCGCCCAGGGTCTGGTGACGGAGACCACCATCACCTGCCGCACCAAGGGCGGCGATGAGTTGACGGTAAGTTATGAAGGCCCGGCTGACGGCCCGGACAAGGTATTCATGGAAGGCAAGGTCCGCTACCTTTTCTCCGGCCAGGTAGAAGCCGACCTCTTCCTAAAGTAGCCAGGGCGCCGGGCAGGGCCCGGACCCCATGTCTAGGTGGCCTTTTCCCGTAATAGTGAAGTACGGCGGCCATCATCGTATTAAGAGCGGTACCCCCTTGGCGGTGGCCGCATTACAGGCATGGGGACGGCGGTCTTAATACGATGATGGCCGCCGTAACTAACAATTACGGGAAGGTCTCACCTAGACATAGTCCAGTGCGGACCACGCACAAGAGGTTTTTATATGAATGGGATGAAATTTAGGGGCGTTGTCACTGCCATTGTTACACCATTTAAAAACGGTGAGGTGGATGAAGACGCTTTGCGGAAACATATCCGCTTCCAAATTGAGGGCGGGGTTCAGGGCTTGGTGCCCTGCGGCACCACTGGCGAATCACCCACCTTGAGCCATGAAGAACACAACCGGGTGGTGGCCATAACTGTTGAGGAGGCGGCCGGTAAAGTGGCCGTTCTGGCCGGGGCCGGCTCCAATTCCACCCGCGAGGCCATTGCCCTGGCCGTCCACGCTAAAAAAGTGGGGGCGGACGGGCTTCTGATGGTCACCCCCTATTACAACAAGCCCACCCCGGAAGGCATTTTCCTGCATTACAAAGCCGTCTCCGAAGCCGTGGACCTGCCGATCATGCTCTATAATATTCCTGGCCGCTGCGGGGTCAATATTTTGCCGGAGACTATGGTCAAACTGGCGGAAATTCCCAATGTCGTAGGCGTGAAAGAGGCCACGGGCGATTTGGGCCAGATGACCCGCACCATCGAACTGTGCGGGCCGGATTTTCTGGTCACCAGCGGCGACGACGCCCTGACTTTGCCTCTTCTGTCGGTGGGCGGCGGCGGTATTATTTCCGTGGCCTCCAACCTCATTCCCGGCCCGATGGTGGAAATGTGGAAGGCTTGGGAAAGCGGTGAAGTGAAAAAGGCCCGTGAGCTTTTCTTTAAAATGCTGCCGCTGTTCAAAGCTCTGTTTGTCGAGACCAACCCCATGCCGGTCAAGGCCGCTTTGAGCTTGGCCGGACGCATGGATTCAGAGATGCGTCTGCCGATGTGCCAGCCGAAACCGGCCACGGTAGAGGCTTTGAAACCTCTGTTGAAACAGTGGGGGTTGATGTAATGGCTGATCAGATTAAAGTAGCGGTCTGCGGCGCGCTGGGCCGCATGGGGCAGCGGGTGGTCGATACCGTTCTCAGCCGCCGGGACATGGTTCTGGCCGGGGCGGTCGAGCGGCCTGATTGTCCGCTTCTGGGCCAGAACATCGGCCCATTGGTGGGCAATGGCTCTCTCAACATCAATTTGGCTGAAAACCTGACCGAAGGGGCGGGCGAGGCCTCCATCTATATTGATTTCACCTCCGTGGATTCAAGCATGTCCTATCTGGATGAGGCGGTGAAGCTGGGCCTGGCGGCGGTTATAGGCACTACCGGCCTTAATAATGAGCATGAGATGAGGCTGAAAGAGGCCGCCAAACACATTCCCATTATCTGGGCGCCCAACATGAGCATCGGTGTGAACGCCATGTACAAACTGGCTGCGGCCATGACCAGGATGCTGGGGCCGGAATATGACATCGAAATAGTGGAAGCCCACCATCGCCACAAGAAGGACGCCCCCAGCGGGACGGCCTTGAGGCTTCAGGAAACCGTTGCCAAGGCCAGAAATCTTTCCCCGGAGAAAACTCTGGTGACCGGCCGGGCCGGGCAGGTGGGGGCGCGCACCCGCGATGAGGTCGGCGTTCTGGCTCTGCGCGGCGGCGACATTGTCGGCGACCACACCATTTATTTCTGCGGCCCCGGTGAACGGATGGAACTGACCCACCGGGCTCAGACCCGCGACACTTTCGCCCAGGGCGCGGTGCGGGCCGCCGCCTGGCTGGCCGGGAAAGAGCCGGGCCTGTATTCGATCGACGACACCATCTCTTTCGATATGTAGCCATGGTAATTTTGTGAAAAAACAACCCCGCCTTCAAGTTGGTTGAGGCGCGGGGTTGGTTTTTTTTGTCAAAACATCTTAGACAGTGTAGTCACGAGATGGTAGCCCACAAAAAAAGCATCTGATTTGAACGGCAGCCAGGAAAGAGGCAGCATTTTTAGCATATCTGGTTGCGATGCCTCGCCACTGCTTCAAGTAAAGGAAGGCATTTTCCACCAAATGCCGAGCCTTATATAACTCTTTATCGTATTGACGCTGAACTTTGCGGTTCTTCCTCGGTGGAATAACCGGTTCCATTGCCTACAGCTTCGCGTGGCTGATTATCAAATCAGAATCATAACCCCGATCTGCCAGAAGATGCTGAGTGCTCAAACCATCAATTAAGGCGATTGCTTGAGTGCAATCTGCTGTTGTACCTTGTGTAATAATAGCCCTGACCGGCATACCATGCGAGTCCACGGCCAGATGCAGTTTTGTGTTGAGCCCCCTTTTGTGCGGCTAATGTCCTGATTTCCGTCTCTTGCCCCTGCCGCATGTGGGTGAACCTTGCAATGGCTGGCATCAATCATCAGCCATTCATAATCAGGTTCGTCAATCAGTAGCTCCAGGAGCTTTTTTCCCATACACCGCTATCTCTCCAACGAATAAACCGGCGATGCGTATTACTCCATCCGCCAAAATCCGGCGGAAGATCCCGCCAAGGCGCACCAACACGCATAATCCAAAAAACAGCATTGATAAATAACCGGTTATCTCTGGCTCTGCCCCCCCCCAGCTTCCTTGCCGCCCTGGCAAATGCGGCTCCAGCTTTTCCCATACGGCATCGGAAATATCGTGTCGTCTGTGGGCCGCAACTGTCATATTAAACCTCTCTGCTTTTTCATTTAAATGCTCAATATGACATAATTTCTACTTTTTTACAATCTCGTGACTACACACCTTAAGAACATCAAGAGGAGAGCGAAATGACTATACCCCATAGCTTTGATTGGAAATCATTTCATAAATAAAATTTTTGTTTCCTGGCTAGGCGCGAAGACTTTTTAAGCGCAGAAATATATGACTTATTTTGAGCATTAAAAAGGCTGAGCAACAACGCCAGGGAGCAAAAAGCTATTTATGAAATGACTTCTAATTAAGAGCCGAAAAATACCTGCCCTGAATTTCAAGAGAGAGTATGGAGGATTTTAAGGCCGGGTGTTTGGGCCACGATGGCATCGAAGTCGCGGTCATTGTGCAGCAGCATGAGTTTATTTTCCAACGCGGTAAGGGCAATCGGCATATCGATTGTTCCTCTTATCGTAACCCCCCCGGCGGAGCAGATCAAAAAACAACCTGGCGGCTTTTTCATAAAATTCCAGGCCTTCAGGCGGATAGTAAATAAGCTGGGTACCCAAATATTCCCGCAGACGCCAGTCCTGCTGAACAGGAACTCCGCAGGCAGAAAACCAAATGAATCTAACGACTGGTGTCGACACGGAAGCTAAGTCAGAGAGGTTATTCCGGACTTTTTTCTTCCAACCTGTCTTCCTTGGCCTCGTGTATAATTTATGGTGAAATCGAAGCCCATGGCACCTGCTACATGGGGTGGCATGAACCATAATTGATTTACTGGCCGTTGCCGAGGAGTGTTACCATAGGCTAAAATTGATATCATATCAAGTTGTTATCGGCCGCAACACCCAACAGAGACCATTTTTCCCCTTAACGCCTTAACAATCTTCCCATTATTCCTTCACTATAGTTTTTAGGATATTACCCATATCAAAGGTTACAAGATAATAGTTCAATCTTATTAGCTAATTGCCCTCAAAAAAGTTGTTCCTGGAAGAGCAACGTTCGACGGCAACAAGCGTTGCAGCTAATAATCTTCCCATGGCGTCACTATTGCACCATGGGAAGGATTGGTTGGCGATGGAGCGGCGGCATGATGTTCGCGTTTGCTTCAGCGCAGTCAATTTGGTTCAGGTGGCCTCAGCTTTCAGTCGCTGTTATGAGCGCATCATAATTTGCGCTGATAATGACCGCACGACTTCCGGCAACCCCGGTCTGACCAAAGCATTGGAGGCGGCCAAGACTGCCGGCGGGCGAGTTGCCTTGGCTACTTTCGCTGACAATGAAAGCGGCACTGATTTTAACGACATCCATCAGTCGCGAGGACTGGATGAAGTGCGCCTCAGTTGGGCATTTTTTATGAGGCTGAAAGTTCCGGTATTCAGGTGCTGACTCTCGGCCAATTTTTGGATTGGCCCATCCCGCCGTGTGAGCATCTTTTATATCCGGTCATGCCGGAACAGGGGGGGCGCTGCTGTATGCGCCGCGCGGCTTGGGCAAAACCTATGTGGCCTTGGCCATCGGCCTGACGGTGATCTCAGGCCGCCGCCTGTTCATGTGGGAAGGCCGCAAAATTTCCCGCACCCTCTACATCGACGGCGAAATGCCCGCCCGCACCATGCAGGAGCGCCTGCTGAAGATGTGCCGAACGCGGTATTTCGGTTTTGATCGTTCATCACGCCGGTAAAAACGGCGACCAGCGCGGCACCTCGGCCAAGGAAGACATTATGGATACGGTCATCAACCTGCGCCGCGCCAAAGATTATCAGACCGAGGAAGGTGCACGCTTCGAAGTTCACCTGACCAAAGCACGCGGAGTGAGCGGGCCGGAGGCCCGCCCCTTTGAGGCGCAGTTGCGTGACGACGGCGAAGCCTTACCTGGCTGATCAGTGAGTTGGAAGACCGCGAGATGGAAGAAGTACGAGAATTGTTGGAGCAAGGGATGTCCATTCGTGAAGTGGCCAGAGAGTTGGAAATCTCCAAAAGCGCGGTGCATCGGATAAAGCAAAAAATCGAAAATTTGGCCGCACTTTGAACATCTGTCCCGCTGTACCGCCTGTATATACGCGGTACAGCGGGACAGCCCGATTTTTTTTACCGCTATTATCAAGAGCCAGCCTACCCATCGTGGCCACAGGCCGCTATGGGGGCTGGCGAGGGAGCTACGCTCTCTTCGAACCCACGGAGGAGAAAGAATGTCCCGCCATTTGTGGCTGAAAATTCGCGTCACCGCCGACGAGCGCGAACGCATCCAGGCGACTGCTCAGGCCACCGGAATGAGCGCGTCGGATTATATCCGTCAGCGCACCCTGACTTGCCGCCTTCGCCCACGTGAACATGAACGCGAAATCATCCGTCATCTGGCCCGCATCGGGGCCAACCTGAATCAACTGGCCCGCTGGGCCAACACCAATAAGCATCAGGCGGAAAGCCTTGCCGTGCTCATCGCGCTAGAACGCATCAGACGCGATTTATCAAACCTGAGGGGGACGCCGCTGTGTACATAAAAGTGTTCCCTCATGGTCAGGGCGGCGGAGACGGGCCGGTCAATTATCTCATCCGTCTGGATTACCCAAAACGTGACGAATCGCCGCCCATAGTTTTGCGCGGCGACCCCGGCCTGACGCTCGACCTGATCGATGCATTGGAAAACAAATGGAAGTTCAGCGCCGGGGTCTGCTCATGGGGGCCGGACGATACCATCACCCCGGAACAGGAACAACGCCTGATGGACGACTTTGAGCGCACCGCCTTCGCCGGTCTGGAGCCTGACAGATATAACATACTCTGGGTGCGCCACATCCATGCTGGGCACCACGAACTGCACTTCGTCATTCCCAGAATCGAGCTTTCTACCGGCAGGGCCATGAACGCTTTTCCGCCCGGCTGGCAAAAAGATTTTGACCCTCTGCGTGACCTTTACAATCACCGCGAAGGGTGGAGCCGCCCGGACGACCCGGCTCGCGCCCGAACGCGCAGTCCGGAACATGCGGACTTACACCGCGCCCGACTCCTACGCTGGGGTAAAAATCCGCAGCCGGAGCAACGGGCCGAAGTCAAGGACGCGGTTCACGAATACCTGCTGTCCAAAATACAGTCTGGTGACGTGATCAACAACAGCGGCATTACCGCCGCGCTTGAAGCGGCTGGGCTGACAATCAACCGCGTGGGCAAAGATTACATCACAGTAAAAGACCCGGTCAGCGGCGAGAAGCTACGCCTGAAAGGAGGAATTTATGCTCGACAATGGCAACTCGACCGCCGCGAACCTGTCCAGCCTGACCGTGCGTCTCAAAGCCCGGACGGAAGACGAGCGACAGACGACCGAAAAGCTGATCAAAAAATCATTCGAGAACTTGAGTGCGAACTTGACCGCATCCGCGAAAAACGCACTCAATACAATAGAAAGCGATATCGCGCACGAAACCCTGAACACCAGACGGAACATCACCGCACAAGTCAGGCTGCTGAACAGTGGCTTCATGAAACGCTGGCTGGCCATCGCCCTGTTGGGCTTGGCCCTGATGCTGGGAATGTTCACCGGCGGCCTGGGATTGATGAAGTTGGCGCAATATCACATCACCTCCCTATACTCGGAAATGAGCGACTTGACGCAGCAGATAAGCAAAGCGGAGAGCAGTCTTCAGCATCTGCAAAACCAAATCTGGGGCCTGGAATTGCTGGAGGTACCGGAGGGCCGCTTCATCATCCTGCCGCTCAACGCAACCGCGAAATCAGGCTGGACAGTCGGCCGACGCCAGGCCATCAAACTGGAGTAAAAAATGACGACATCGGAACTGGAAATGCTGCTCATGGAAAAACTGCGCGGATTGCTCCAGCACCAGCAAGAGCAACGCCAAACCATCCAGAATTTGGAAAAGCGGCAGAACGAATCAGAGCGGCAATTGCTGCACTTGAGCGGGCTGTATCAACACTTGCTGCCGCTTATCGAAACCATCAACAAAAGGTTGAGCAAATAGCGAGAACTATAAAGCAACACGTCAACAGCTCCCCTAGGGGCCGTTGAACATCCCGACATCAGTCAAAGGAAAACTTATGACCATACAAACAAAGGACATTCAAAGCATCCGCGAAGGTTTGAAAAAACGCAAACTGTCTGACCTGGATAGCGATAACAAACCCCTATCCACCAGACAGGCCATATTGATATTGGCTCCGACAATTTTAAAAATGAAAGAGAAAGGTTTTACCAATGCCGACATAACAGAAACGCTTCGGCCATATAATCTGGAAATCAAAGCCCATAACCTCAGCCGTTATCTGCGTGAATTTCAGAAAATGAAAAAGCCCACTAAACAGGAAACAACCGTCAAGAGGGCATCGTCAGAAAATGCGGCTCAACCGGATGTGGCTGTCCCCACAGCCGCACCTGCCGTCGCCGTTGCGCCTACTGCGGCAGAGACACCCGCCATCGACGCTTTACCAGCTGCCGCGACAGCAAAGTCAACCTCAGGCGTCGCCAATATTGACGAGCTAAAAACCCAAAGTACCTGACAGCGCGGAAAAACCGTTGACGTAAAACCACTTGGCGGCCTGACCATATCAAAGGTTAGTCCGCCACGCGTCTTTACCACTTGTAAGGGGAGACAAGCGATGGCATTGCTCCTCCCAATCCTTTATACCATCGACAGCGCCTTAAATTTCAACCCTCAGTCCATATGCATCAAACTGCGTCCCGCTCTCATAGCCACCTGGCCGCATTGGATATCCCAACTGATTGGATATGATTTTCGTTTTCCCCATATCATGCCGGTGGCTTTCGTGCGTGTGTCCGCAAACCCAAATATCAGGCTGATATTTTTCAATCAGAGGATGGACATCGGTGGCGACAAAGGCCGGCTGAAGCGGTGTGCCAAGGTGTTTGCTGTCGGGATTGGCCACCGGAACGTGGTGGCTGATCACTACGCGAGGCCCACGCAATCTTTTTTTGAACCAGACCATGAGCGCGTCCATAAATTCAGAGTGGAACTTTACCGTGTCTATGGGTTTTAAAAGCCGAGGCAGGTGAAGCTGTTCCGCATAAATGAGATTGAAGTCGCTCATGCGGCTGGCGGCGTATTGCATGTAAAACTCGTCGGCCTCGTTAAAATCAGTCCACATCGTGCCGCCGAAAAAATTAACTCCACCAATTTTTACCGCTTGATTGTGGAGGTAGTGGACCTGCGGCAATTCCCGCGCCAGCCAATTTTTTACCAAATCTTGATATTCAGGCATGGGCAGCGGCAGGTTATAATACTCATGATTGCCGGGGACAAAAATAACTGGTTTTGGCCAATTTTCCAGAAGGATTTTCAGCGGGGAAAAATCATTGAAGACAATAATATCCCCTGCCAACACCAAAATATCGGCCTCCAGATCGAGTGGTAAAGTCCAATGGTGTTTAAATTCAAGATGGAGATCACTATAACAAGCTATTCTCATAGGTATCCTTCGTATTGGGAGCAGAACCCGCTATCATCATCGGTAGACGGATGGAATAAAGCATAGGCTGTCCCATCCATGGTCATGATTATACCGCCGGAATGACTACGCCAATTCATCGCCAATATGCCCCGCAACACGGCCTGAACCGAAGATTATCAGTCCAGGCCGCTTTTCTTATTTACAATTTGTCAGTAATCAAGTCACTGATTTCCAACAGGTGGTCAGTATTGGCGTCAGCGATTCTTTCTGTTCATCCGTCCATTGTCCGTCAACACCGGCAGGAGCACCCACCGCCGCCATCGCTTGCACCATCTGCGCCACCTGCGATTCGGTGATTGCACATCCACCAGCCTCAATAGTATCTATCATGTAAGAACTGCTGTAGAACCAGTTGTTGACCGTTATCTGGTCATTGCCTCCGACCAGACCGATCAGCAAGTGATTGCCGGATTTCCCAAACCATAAATCGGCGGGGCTCACATCCTCAAGTCGCAGGGTGTCATTTCCGCCGCCACTATTATTAATAGTGTCACGACCACTGCCCCGGCGGAACAGATAGGTATCATTTCCATCTCCACCATTCAAATAATCGTTGCCGGCACCGCCGTCCAGAATGTCGTCTCCGTCATTACCGTACAGGTTGTCATCGCCGTCTCCGCCGTAGAGCTGATCAGCCGATGAGCTGCCATTGAGCGTATCATTGCCGCCCAGGCCGTGGAGGGCTGCCCCCTGGCTCAAGGTTAGGGTTTCGCCTTTATCGGTGCCGTAAAGGCCGTGCGCCAGGATGTCTCCGTAACTCCAGACTGTTCCGTCGCCGAATTCCACTGACTGGATCTGATACCAATAACTTGGCTGAGCGCCACAACTTATGGTCATCGTCTCCCCGGTCTCTTTGATCCGGATCACCAGGTCTTGATAGGATGAGCCTCCGCTAACCCGCTGGACCATCCCGAATTCGACATCGTCTGGCCCCAGACCCACCAGCTTCACTTTATCGTGTTTACTTGAACTATCTTCATAGGCAGACATGCGATCATGGCCATAACCTTTGCCGAACACAAAGGTATCATTGCCATTTCCACCATTCAGATAGTCGTTGCCGGCACCGCCGTCCAGAATGTCGTCTCCGTTATTACCGTACAGGTTGTCATCGCCGTCTCCGCCGTAAAGCTGATCGGCCGATGAGCTGCCATTGAGTGTATCATTGCCGCCCAGGCCGTGGAGGGCTGCCCCCTGGCTCAAGGTTAGGATTTCGCTTTCATCGGTGGCGTAAAGACCATTGGCCCGGATATCCGCATAGCTCCAGACCGTTCCGTCGCCGAATTCCACTGACTGAATCTGATACCAATAACTTGACTGAGCGCCACAGCTTATGGTCATTGACTCACCTGTCTCTTTGATCCGGATCACCAGGTCTTGATAGGTTGAGTTTCCGCTGACCCGATGGACCTGCCCGAATTCGACATCGTCAGGCCCCAGCCCCACCAGCTTCACTTTATCGTGTTTGGTTGAGCTATCTTCATAGGCAGACATGCGATCATGGCCATAGCCTTTGCCGAATACAAACGTATCATTGCCATAGCCGCCTTCCAGATAGTCGTTGCCGGTGCCGCCATCCAGAACATCGTCACCGTGGCCCCCGTACAAGTAATCATTGCCGGCTCCACCCTCTAAAATGTCATTACCGCTATTGCCATACAGTTTGTCGCTGCCGTCTCCTCCGTACAGTCGGTCAGCCGATGAACTGCCATTGAGCGTATCGTTGCCGCCCAGGCCATAGAGGATGGCTCCCTGGCTCAAGGTCAGGGTCTCGCCTTCATCGGTACCATAGAGACCATTGGCCAGGATGTCAGCATAACTCCAGACTGTTCCGTCGCCGAATTCCACTGACTGGATCTGATACCAATAACTTGACTGAGCGCCACAACTTATGGTCATCGTCTCCCCGGTCTCTTTGATCCGGCTCACCAGGTCTTGATAGGATGAGCCTCCGCTAACCCGCTGGACCATCCCGAATTCGACATCGTCTGGCCTCAGACCCACCAGCTTCACTTTATCGTGTTTACTTGAACTATCTTCATAGGCAGACATGCGATCATGGCCATAACCTTTGCCGAACACAAAGGTATCATTGCCATTTCCACCATTCAGATAGTCGTTGCCGGCACCGCCGTCCAGAATGTCGTCTCCGTTATTACCGTACAGGTTGTCATCGCCGTCTCCGCCGTAAAGCTGATCGGCCGATGAGCTGCCATTGAGTGTATCATTGCCGCCCAGGCCGTGGAGGGCTGCTCCTTGGCTCAAGGTTAGGGTTTCCCCTTCATCGGTGGCGTATAGGCCGTGCGCCAGGATGTCTCCGTAACTCCAGACTGTTCCGTCGCCGAATTCCACTGACTGGATCTGATACCAATAACTTGACTGAGCGCCACAATATATGGTCATCGTCTCCCCGGTCTCTTTGATCCGGATCACCAGGTCTTGATAGGTTGAGCTTCCGCTGACCCGATGGACCATCTCGAATTCGACATCATCTGGCCTTAGCCCCACCAGCTTGACTTTATCGTGTTTGGTTGAGCTGTCTTCATAGGCAGACATGCGATCATGGCCATAACCCTTGCCGAACACAAAGGTATCATTGCCATTTCCACCATTCAGATAGTCGTTGCCGGCACCGCCGTCCAGGATATCGTCTCCGTTATTACCGTACAGGTTGTCATCGCCGTCTCCGCCGTAGAGCTGATCGGCCGATGAGCTGCCATTGAGCGTATCATTGCCGCCCAGGCCGTGGAGACCTGCCCCCTGGCTCAAGGTTAGGGTTTCGCCTTCATCGGTGCCGTAAAGGCCGTGCGCCAGGATGTCTCCGTAACTCCAGACTGTTCCGTCGCCGAATTCCACTGACTGGATCTGATACCAATAACTTGACTGAGCACCACAACTTATGGTCATCGTCTCCCCGGTCTCTTTGATCCGGATCACCAGGTCTTGATAGGTTGAGTTTCCGCTGACCCGATGGACCTGCCCGAATTCGACATCGTCAGGCCCCAGCCCCACCAGCTTCACTTTATCGTGTTTGGTTGAGCTATCTTCATAGGCAGACATGCGATCATGGCCATAGCCTTTGCCGAATACAAACGTATCATTGCCATAGCCGCCTTCCAGATAGTCGTTGCCGGTGCCGCCATCCAGAACATCGTCACCGTGGCCCCCGTACAAGTAATCATTGCCGGCTCCGCCCTCTAAAATGTCATTACCGCTATTGCCATACAGTTTGTCGCTGCCGTCTCCTCCGTACAGTCGGTCAGCCGATGAACTGCCATTGAGCGTATCGTTGCCGCCCAGGCCATAGAGGATGGCTCCCTGGCTCAAGGTCAGGGTCTCGCCTTCATCGGTACCATAGAGACCATTGGCCAGGATGTCAGCATAACTCCAGACTGTTCCGTCGCCGAATTCCACTGACTGGATCTGATACCAATAACTTGACTGAGCACCACAATTTATGGTCATCGTCTCACCAGTTTCTTTGATCCGAATCACCAGGTCGTGATAGGTTGAGCTTCCGCTAACCCGCGTGACTTGTCCGAACTCGACATCATTAGGCCCCAGACCCACCAGCTTCACTTTATCGTGTTTGCTTGAGCTGTCTTCATAGGCAGACACACGATCATGGCCATAGCCTTTCCCGAACACAAAAGTGTCGTGGCCGTAGCCGCCCTCCAGATAGTCGTTGCCGGTACCGCCATCCAGTATGTCGTCCCCGTAGCCGCCGTACAAGTAATCATTGCCGGCTCCGCCTTCTAAAATGTCATTGCCATTATTGCCATACAGTTTGTCGCTGCCATCTCCGCCGTACAAGGTGTCATTGCCTTTGCCGCCATTAAGGGTGTCGTTGCCGGCCAGACCATGCATTACCGTATCATAATCACTGGCATTCATAACATCATCGCTATTGGTGCCTTGGTGATGGAGGCTATCAGATGCGAGGAATTCAGCCCACTCCATGACCATAGCATCGCCGAACTCTATAGCCTGAACTCCATAAGGATTAAACGTCGAGTTTGTCTCATAGATGGCATTGATTATAGTCAGCGTCTCACCTGTTTCTTTGACGGTGATGATCAAATTGTAATAAGAGCCGTTTTTGACGACCTTGGCCGTAATATCATCCGCGTTCAGGCCGGTCAAACGAATCACATCGCGCTTGCCGGAGTTTGTATCGTAGGCATTGAACGTATCATGTCCATAGCCCTTGCCGAACACATAGATATCATTGCCGGCTCCGCCATTTAGGGAGTCGTTGCCGGCCCCGCCATCCAGTATATCATTGCCGCGTCCGCCGACCAGAGTGTCGTTGCCCGCATATCCATATAAGGCGGTGTCAAGGTTACCAACGGCTTTCAGGCTGTCATTGCTCGCTGTGCCGGCTATTTTCGACAGACCAGTAAAAATGCTGACTTTGTCCCAATCGATGGTGTTCCACTCAAGCACACTGCCATCGCCGAATTCAACAGCCTGGATACTCTGGGACGGGCCAAAACCCAGGGCCCTTTCCAAAATCAGTATTTCGCCGGTTTCCTTTATCTGAATGAAGACATCATAAAGACTATCGGAGGCGGGCAATGGCTTTTTGAAAAAAATCACATCATCCTCGCCGAGACCGGCCAGACGGACGATGTCCCGTTTGTCCAGGCCATCATCGGTCAGAACGACCCGGTCATTGCCATAGCCTTTGCCAAAAATATAAACATCATTTCCGGCCCCGCCGATTAATATGTCATCACCAGCGCCGCCGTCCAAAACATCATCGCCGGAGCCGCCGGTTAAAGTGTCGTTGCCGGCCCGGCCGTAAAAAATCGTGTCAACCCCCTTGGCGGCGGTCAAAGAGTTGTCGGAAGCGCTGCCTTCGCTCACCCCCTTCAACAGACCGGAAGCTTCCAGCTCCGACCACTCCATAACCGTGCCATCGGCGAATTCAATAGCCTGAAGGCTGTAAGACGATTGATAACTTTGGCTGTGCATGGCGTCCCGCAAAGTCAGGGTCTCGCCAGTCTCTTTGATGGTGATGACTACATGGTGATAGCCAGCCATGCTCCCCATTGTCGCTTTGAATTCTACGTCATGGAGATTCAGGTCTTTCAAGCGAACCACATCACGTTTGCCGGCGCCGGTGTCATAAAGGTAAACTGTATCGCGGCCATATCCCCTGCCGAACACAAAGGTATCATTGCCGGCGCCGCCGCTCAGGTAGTCATCCCCAGCCCCGCCGTCCAGAACGTCATTGCCGTCTTCGCCATACAGATTGTCATTGCCGGTGCCGCCGCTTAAAAAATCATTACCCGCGCCGCCATACAAGTAGTCGTTGCCTCCATCGCCGTAGAGCATGTCGTTGCCGTTGCGGCCATACAGCGTGTCGTTGCCCCCGCCGCCAGACAGGATATCATGGCCGTCGCCGCCAGACAGGTTATCGTTTCCACCGTGGCCATTGATAACAATATTGAGGTGGCTGGCCGGAGCTGTAATGCTGTTACCGGCCTCAGTCCCGGATACCCTTAGGTAATCGAATTTCTCCAGTGTATTCCAGTTGAAATCACTCCACTCCAGAATAGTGCCGTCGCCGAACTCAATTGCTTCAAGGCTTTGGCCGGCCATGCCGCTCAGAGCGTTTTTGACCACCAGAGTTTCATTGGTGTCTTTTATCCAGATCAACAGGTCATTAAACTCGCTGTTGTCCGAAGCGTGTTTATAGAGAACAACATCATCCAGGTTCAGGCCGGTCAAACGAACGATATCCCGTTTGCCGGGCGTGTCATCATCCAGAATAACCTGATCGTGCCCATAGCCGCGACCAAAGACAAAAATGTCACTTCCGCCGCCGCCGATCAGGATGTCGTTGCCGGCCCCACCATCCAGAATGTCGTTACCGGTGTTGCCGGTCAAGATGTCGTTTCCGCCATGACCATAAAAGGTGGTGTCAACACCCACTGCGGCGGTTAAAGAATTGGCGGAGTCATTGCCAGTGCTTACACCTTTCAGCATGCCGGAAGATTCCAGCTCCGCCCATTCCATGACCTGGCCGTCAGCGAATTCAATGGCCTGCATGCTGTAATTTTTCTGATAGCTCCGGCTGTGCATGACATTATGCAAGGTCAATGTTTCGCCAGTGTCTTTAATGGTTATGATGACATGGTGGAAATCCGCAATACTGCCCATCACGACCTTGAACTCAACATCGCCGAAGTTCAAATCCTTCAGACGCACCACGTCCCGCTTGCCGTTGACGGCATTATAAAGGTTGATCGTATCATGGCCGTATCCCTTGCCAAAGACATAAATATTATTGCCGGCGCCGCCATTCAGCTGGTCATTGCCGCTCCCGCCATCAAGGATATCATTGCCCGCCCCGCCGTTGAGGACGTCGTTCCCGGCCCCGCCAAAAAAGATGGTATCACTTTTTCCATCCGAGCTTAGCATATCCGTGCCATTAGTTCCCAAAACAGATTTTTTGAAACAAAAATCAATAAACCTTGAAAATACATCGTCATCAAAGGCTATGTTTTTATAAGTAGCCACAATGGCTTCCACGCACTTAATGCCGCGAGAATCATAGGTGCCCAGCAAAGACATGAAATTCAAAAGAGTTATTTGGTCCGAGTCCTGACCGCTTGAATACAGCTCATACAGCTTATGCATTAAAGGCTGCAAGGCAACTACTTCCTCAATGTTGTTCGCCAGAGCCTCACTGGCAGTGGAGGCCAACTTATAAAGGTCGCTGTAGTGAGTGCTCAACATAAGATATGAGGCTATCTTTTTTTCCCACTCATCAAAGACTTTGTGGAGTTTCGGGGCGTCGTGCGAATGTGGATTGGGGTTGTAAGAGCCGCCACAGCTCAGTGACAGCCAGCCTTGCCCAAACATCTTTTCCATTGCGACCAGTTTACGCGCGTCGCTGATATGGCCGCCGCGGCTTTTCGGATCAATGTCCGTGACTCCGGTCCAGGCGAAAATGATATCCCAGGTCATTCCGGTGGCCGCAAATGGTGTTGAATTGATAAATTTATCCATCAAAGACTGGAGCTGGCCGCTTTCATCAAGGGCCATAGCCTGATGCAGGCTGGGAATATTGCCATAACCCTTCAAGTCGGGCAGTTCAAGTATATCGGCCCCTACTTCGACTTCGTCCAGATATTTAGTATCGGAGGAATCGCCGCGAAACCAGACGTCAGCCATCTGCCCCACAGAGCCATCCTCACGGATGAAAGACCCGGCCTGACGATGCTCATTGCCGTTTTCATCAACGTAAGTCTGGTTACTATATTTGACGTTAAGACCGGATACGCCGGCCTCCTCCATGGAAATAAACTCCCCGTCGTCGACCTGTCCGTTGCCGTTTTTATCCTGCCACAGTTTTAACTCAGACCATTTTTCATCTTTGGCGTCAACAACTCCATCACCGTTGGAATCCAATTCCGCCAGGGCGATAAACCCGTTGGCCGCTTTTTTCCCGTTCGACAGAATGCTGCTGTCGCCAAATAACTCACTGCCGTCATCTACTTGATCGTTGCCGTTTTTGTCCCAGACCAGGAACGCGTCATCACTTCCGGCCCAACCGGTTTTTTCCGCGAAACGGTTGCCGTCATGATCAAAATATACGCCGTTCTCAAGATTGATGGTCTCTACGCCGTCGCCATCCAGATCCAGTATTATCGGGCTGGGTTGGGTTTCTGGTGCTTCGGGCAGATCTGGGGTATCAGGGCCATCCGGTTTCTTGGGTTCATCCGGGTCCTTGGGTTCATCCGGGTCCTTGGGTTCATCCGGGTCCTTTGGTTCGTCCGGGTCCTTTGGTTCGTCCGGGTCCTTTGGTTCATCCGGGTCCTTTGGTTCATCCGGGTCCTTGGGTTCATTCGGGTCCTTGGGTTCATTCGGGTCCTTGGGCTCATCCGGGTCCTTGGGTTCTTCAGGGCCATCAGGTCCGTCAGGACCATCAGGTCCGTCAGGGTTATCGCCACCACCGAAAGGCGGGATTATAATGTTACCATCGCCATCCCTCGGAGGCCATTCCATGAAGCCGGGACCAGGCTTATATATACCAGTTATCTGGCCATCTTCCGTCACCCACCAGCCACCTGGAAAAGATACGCCGGGATAACCGCCACCTCCAGATGACCCGCTCCCGTTCCCGCCCAAAGATGTGCCGGGTTGAAAACCTGAAGTCCAGCCACCGCCTTCCGGGTCTGAGGGGTTTATGAAAATAACTTTCGGAACGTAAAATTTGCCACCATGCTCCATGTCCGCGGCATCTTTGGTTGAATGCCAGTAAACTCCGCTCGTATGATCATAGAACCACCGGAAGTTCGCAAAGTCATCAGCTTCCCACTTAATCCAGGCGGGCAAAACTATCAGCGGTATTTCGGAAAAATTGTCTTTCTTCAACTCATATAGTTCGCCTTCCGCATTTTCCAACCAATATGTGGAGTGGCCGTCACTGTCAATTACATTATGGACTCCCGAATCCATAACATAATGGTCATCACCGACCCCGCCGATCAGTTCATTATGCCCCTGGCCTGAGTACAAGGAATCATTGCCGTCACCGCCGATGAGTATGTCGTTGCCGCCTTCACCATACAGCCGATCGTTCCCGGCCCCGCCTTCCAGCCGGTCATTGCCCGCTCCGCCGAATAAAAGGTCGTTGCCGTCCCCGCCGTTGATATAATCATCGCCGTAATTGCCATAAATTATATCATCGCCTTCGTCGCCGTACAGTTTGTCGTTGCCTTTCCCGCCATCTATGACATCATTGCCGCTACCGCCATAAATAATGTCATTGCCGTCACGGCCCAAAAGAGTATCACTGCCGCCCTTGCCATAGAGGGTGCCGCCATTCTGGCCGGTGCTGAGCAGGTCGTTATGCTCGCTTCCGGTCGTGGTGTCGCCGTCTGTGGAGTAATCGCCGGGAGACATCAGGCCGCTTTGATGCACACCTTTATCTATGCAGATCTGCTTGCCGACAATCTTGGTCCCGCTGCTGTCCAGAAGCCCGAACCACAGCTCCTCGTGTTCGTTGGTATACATAACAAAGCTGCCGTCATGGGCTTTCCACATCTTGTTGGTATAATCCCAGGCCATGTCACGCATGGTTATGGTGCGCCCATCCAATACCAGGCTCCAATCCCCGTCATCATCAGAGATCAGATCAAAAGTGCCGTCTGCATCTTTCAAGAGTTTTTCACGGGAATAGACATAGGTGTCATGCCCGGCTCCGCCCAGCAGAAAATGCTGGCCGGTATTGCTGACCAGCACGTCATCGCCATCATCGCCATACATCGTATTGCCAAATTCAGTGGCGCCGGCCCCGGCTTCCAAATAATCATTGCCGTCGCCGCCGGACATCGCGGTTCTATCGCTGCCGCCATAGAGGTGATCGTCGCCGCCTTCACCATAAAGGTGATCGTTGCCCGTGCCGGCATAGAGATAATCATCGCCATCGCCGCCATACAATATATCCTTGGCATTATCAGAGGCGCTTCGCGGATCGGCGTCGTTATATGAGGCGTCGGCGTATAATATGTCGTTGCCGCCGCCGCCGCGCAATTTGTCCGCACCTGCTCCGCCATACAATTGATCATTGCCTTCAGAGGAACTGCCGTCGGCATAGGTCGGCAAGGCGTGCAAATCATCACTATCGCCAAACAGCACATCGTCACCATCTCCGCCATCAACAACATCATCGCCCAGTTGGCCGATAATCATGTCATTTCCCTGGCCGCCGAACAAATAATCATTGTGGGCGCCGGGGGTCGAATCATTTATGGCATTGGGATCGATTACGCTGCCCCCGGTCAAACCATTATTTTCATATGTATAAATTACAGAATCATCAATTCGGTCGATGATAAGGCTCCACCCCTTGGGGTCATAGATCATTAAATATCCATTTTCAATGACTATACGCTCGCCTGTTTCCGGGTTTATTATCGGCAAGCCGGTTTCAAAATCTATCTTATAATTACTTACCTCTTCCTGTTCAAGAGAGCCGTCCGCCTTGACGCGGGTGGACCACAGTTTACCTTCGTTGTCTTTGTAATATATTTTTTTGAAACTCTTGGATAGCTTTTCACTATGAAAGGCGACGCTGTAATGATCTCCATCGCCATAAATCAGATCATCACCGCCGTTGCCCTCAATATAATCCCGGCCGGCTCCGCCCATCAGGATATCTTTATCGCGGCTGCCGAAAATTACATCGTTGCCCGTGCCGCCGGCCGCCCAGTCGCCCTCGGCGTTGGTGCTGCCTTCCTCACCGGAGCTTTCCCCGGTTATGATGATGTCGTCACCCTGGCCGCCGATGATCATGTCCTGACCGGCTCCGCCCACCAGGTAGTCGTCATCGGTGTATGTGCCGTCACGGTCAACGACTGATGATGAGGATGAGGCCTTGCCATTGGGGCTTACCGGGGATAGGCCTCCGACTATATAGTCGTTGCCGGAGCCGCCGTAGATGTAATCGTTGCCCTTGCCGCCTACTATGTAGTCGTTGCCATCGTGCGATTTGATCACTTCCGATGAATCGCTGCCGATTATCACATCTTCTCTCTGGCCGGCATTCACTTCTAAGTTTGGATCAACTGTATTACTATTGAAGGCAGAGGCCGATCTCAAAGAATCACTGTTCCCACCAGAAGATTCCATGTTTACCAAATTGTATGAATCGGGGTTAACTCCTGAGTCAACTACATAGACTTTTTTGCTGGCTTCGACTTGATCATTTTCATTATCAATGAGGGATATGCCAAAAACATCAGAGTTGTCTTTGTTAAAATCATTGATAGTGTCGACATGTAATGAATCCAAATAAATTAGCAATTTTCCAGTTGAGGAACCGCTCGACTTCGCTATAAAATGATAGGTGATGAGTTTGTTTTTATTATCCTGATAAACAGGAAATCCACCTCCACCTATCTGTTTGCCACCAGACAACTCAACCTTTTCATCGGGAAGCATAATAATAATTTTATTTTGACCTTCAGAGTCACCTATTATGTCAGTACCCTGTTCCTTCCAAGTTTCAATATCGGAAAAGTCAAAATAATATGTATCATTGCCTTTACCGCCATAAAGCTCGTCGTTACCTTCGCCGCCATAGATGTGGTCGTTGCCAGTCAGTTTATTTTCTTTATCATCGCCATAAATGATATCATTACCTTTGCCGCCAAATATCTCATCATCGCCTGAGCCACCATAAATTTTATCATTACCATCCTGATAGTTGTAAAGATCATCACCATAAATTACATCATTATCCCGGCCGCCATAAATAATGTCGTCTCCGCCAAGCCCAAATATAGTATCGTTACCGGCCCCGCCTTGTATGAAGTCGTTTTGGATGCCTCCTGAGATATTATCGTCGCCATTAAATCCCATGAGAAAATAGCGTGATTCTTGCTCATCAATGCCTATCTCCAAAATGTCGTATGTGGCTGTGCCAAGTCTAATAATATACTCAGAGAGCAAGTCTTCCGGACATACATAGAAATCTGCATCAGCGGAATCTTCGCCGTCCTTGGACAAGTCATAACCGTGTCCGGTAGCTGTTTGGATCAGCCCCACATAGAGCAGAAATTCCTGCCCAGCCTTATCATCCCCTGTTTCCATCATCAGTTGGATACTTTTTTTATCCAGATGGGGATGTTTGGTCACCAAAGGCAGGCCCGGAGCCATTGTTTTAATAAAGTCATAACCGCCAGGGATGAAGTAATCAGCAACACTCGGAATATCTACGCCTGATGTTATCAGTGCAAAATCAACCGCAGTATTTGAATTACATAAAGCGGGATCATATAAAAAACCAGCCTCATCGAAATAGTGCATACTTGTTACAAGCTTTTCCCACACCTGTGATAGGTCATTACCAACTGCAATTTGACAATCAGCAATCAGGGTATTGCCAGAATCCGGCCCAACCCAGTCTGTATTGCCCTCTTTGTATTCACCGGAAAACGTCAATATTTTACCATATCCTTTTGTGCCAACAGCCGGATACTCCTCGCCATTTGGACCACTTCTAGCAAATTCCAATTGGATATCAATAATATTTCCGGTATCATCATCAATTATAGTTCGCGTATAGACTATAAGTTTATGGATACACGACGGGAATTCTGGCGGCAAGTTCTGCATTAGTAAATGCCTAACCTCAATCTTGTCTTCAAATCTTATAGTCATCTTCTTTCTCCTTTAAAATGGATTCCGTGCAACACTGACATTGCTGCTCAGAATCAAGCCATTTTGCGAATATAAAATAATCCTATACAAAGTGCGGCCACGCTTTTCAGGCGTATCCATCACAAGAAAAAACTCATCGTTTAAATTGTCATCCACTTTGTGTGATGTGACCCTAAAATCTTTATATATTAAGTTTTGCAGGTGCATATCAAGCGAAGAGCCAGGTGGAAACCATCTGTCACCGGAGAACCATTGCATGCCTTTAGCATCTGGTTCAGTAGAAGAGTCACGGGCATCATGCAACTCCTCTACTATTGTTCCTTTATATTTTGAGAACACCCCCTTCTGTTGGTAATAATGGTCATGAAGCACTAACTCCCTATTAATTCTCAAATTTTCGAGATAGTACAAGAATGATACAAGCTGGCCTTTTTCTGTCTCTGTAAAATTATTCCATAGGATTTTTTTTTCCTCAGTATCCCTTAGCTCTTCCAGGATCAAGGATATACGAGTGAGTTCTACAGCCCACCTAGAGACATAAAACGCCAATGGCAGCTTCACCCCAACACCATTATCAATAGGTAATAGTTTTTGAGACTGGCAGTCGATTTTTGCAGCTTCTTTGTTGTCAGTACAAGAATTTTCCGGCATCAGCCAACCTGAAGCCAGAATAAAGCACATAATTTTCAAAAGCCGCAATTTCGTTGAGCATATCATCATAGACACCTCACATTCGTATAATTAAGCCCCAGCAAAATTATAACGCAATATCATTTCATGAATTATGCTGGCAATTTGGCTTGTCAGGGCTACGATATTCAGAATAATAAACACAATGATCCAAATCCGCAGATGGATTTCCGGGGGGATTTCCGGGGACAGTATACTTATATATCTGGATTGTCGCCAATAAATGCCCATTTGCCAGTTCCATCAGTTCAAAATATTACATCGTCGGGATTATCATCAGAATCAAAAAGATATGATTTGTTTATACATTAATAAGGCAACCTCGCAAATCAGCACTGAAAATATAGCCAACACCTAAGCACATGAACATGGGCCGCATTGTTTGCTTCTTTGTAACCATTCTCTGAATTCTCCGCCTAAAAGTCCACCGGGTCATGCAAATATCACCAACTGAAGAAAATCGCTCAATAACACAATAATTTAGCAGAGCAGAAAACCACCAAACTTAAAAAAACAATGCTACCAAACAGCAATAACTAAAGAAGCTCCAGCTTTATTGATTTCTCCACAAGCAACTTCAATACATCAAGTATTTAATTAACTTAATAACTACGATTAAAAATGTAAAGTTAAAAAAGAGGTCATGCTGAATTAATTTAAAACCTTACTGACATCAGCCACTTGCGATAGACTATCACTGTCTGATTGTCACCTGAAAGACCTTGGAGGGCAACCCACTCCACATTGACCAGCACCCGCACCACGCGATCATTAAATAACGATGCACCAACGGTTAGTGCATTCCGGTGCCAGTACATTTATTTGCTTCGACTTGACAGCACCCCCACTGTAGTGTAACCATAACCCATGGTCAGAATAGCTCGAATTGTCATTCCACATGTCCCGCACCATGTTACACAACGCGGCAATCGTCGCTTTCCTACTTTTTTTAAGGACAGCGATTATTCCGCCTATTTGGAGTTTTTGGCTGACGGTTGTGCAAAAACAGGGACAGAGCTGTGGGCGTACTGCCTTATGCCTAACCATGTCCACCTTCTTCTCGTACCCACTACCCCGGACGGGCTGCGGGCCACCCTTGGGGAAGCGCATAGACGCTATACCCGCATGGTTAATTTTCGGGAAAATTGGCGAGGGCATCTTTGGCAAGAACGATTTGCGTCATTTCCCACCGATGATATACACCTTCTCAATGCCGCCAGATATATAGAACTGAACCCGGTTCGCGCAAAACTGGCCGCCTCTGCGGAGGACTATCCATGGTCAAGCGCCCGGGCGCACCTTTATAAACTTCCCCATCCTCTACTGAAAACCGACAGACTTCTCTCTGCCATGCCCAACTGGCGCGAGTTTCTGACCTGCGGACTAAGTGACGAGGATATAGAAGTCATTCACCGGCATGAAAACACAGGTAGACCTTTGGGCGGACCAGGCTTTATCGCCCATATAGAGTCAATCCTGGGAAGAACTGTTACCCCCCAAAAGCCAGGGCGAAAACCTAAAACCGATAAATAAGTATACTGTCCCCAGATATCCCCCATGCAATATCATTAATGTTGATCTTCATTTAATGGTTCCTCTTCTGTTGCCATTGCTGCCAACTATAAGACAGATGACGATTAATACGGCTAGTTATTTCTTCTTGTATTCCCAACCATCTAAGGTAGAGACGGCATCATAAACTTTTTGGTTGGACAGTCCAACTCTAGTTACTTCATAGGAGAGACTTCGCAACGATACCCCCCTTATGATTAATGCGATAATAATTTCTAATGCACCAATAGAAGATAAGTGCCATAAGGCTGCTATATATGCCAATAAGATTCCTCTGAATAGACATGCTTTAACTCGGTATTTTTTAAATTTATCGAATGGATATATTGATGAGGATGCGACTTCATTCGCAATCCTATAGTTTTTAATTTCTAATGTTACTTTCCCTTCTGCAATCAATTCCACAAGATTTTCATATTTAATTGTCTCATCACCTCGTCGTGTGAATGGGCCGATGATAAAAATAAATCCCCAGACAATTATGATTACCAATAAAGCTATTTCCCAAACTACTGCCATACTCTTTACCCCCATACATTTATATTACTGGTTTATTTGAGAAAATCACAATCTATAAATAATGTCATTGCCGTCAGAGCCCAAAAGAGTACCACTGCCGCCCTTGCCATAGAGGGTGCCGCCATTCTGGCCGGTGCTGAGCAGGTCGTTATGCTCGCTTCCGGTCGTGGTGTCGCCGTCTGTGGAATAATCGCCGGGAGACATCAGGCCGCTTTGATGCACACCTTTATCTATGCAGATCTGCTTGCCGATAATCTTGGTCCCGCTGCTGTCCAGAAGCCCGAACCACAGCTCCTCGTGTTCGTTGGTATACATAACAAAGCTGCCGTCATGGGCTTTCCACATCTTGTTGGTATAATCCCAGGCCACATCACGCATGGTAATGACCCGGCCGTCCAATATCAATTCCCAATCGTTATCCTCATCATAAACGATATCATATTCTCCGGACTTGCCTTGGCGCATTACTTCGCTGGAAAAGACATATTTATCATGCCCGGCGCCGCCATGGAGTTGATGCTGCCCGATATTGCTGACCAGCGTATCATCGCCCGCGCCGCCAAGCAGTATGTTCCCTGATTCAGTGCGGCTGATACCCGCTTCCAAATAATCATCACCGTCTTGGCCCGACAACATCGTTTCATCGCTGCCGCCATAAAGGCGGTCATTTCCATTGCCGCCAAATAGCTGATCGTTGCCGGAGCCGGCATAGAGATGGTCGTCACCATCGCCGCCAGACAGCCAATCCTGCGCATTATCAGACGCACTTCTGGGGTCCGCGTCATTATATGAAGCATCGGCATATAATATGTCGTTGCCGCCGCCGCCATACAATTTATCAGCGCCAGCACCGCCGTATAACTGATCATTTCCCTCACCAGAGCTGCCGTCGGCATATTTGGGCAAGGTGTGGCCTGTATCCTCATCACCGTGCAATGAATCATCACCTTCGCCGCCGTCAAGGATGTCATCACCAAGCTGGCCGAGAATCATATCATTGCCCCGTCCGCCAAATAAATAATCATTGTGCGCGCCTGGAGTCATGTCCTTCAAGGCTTCCAGATCGACTCTGGAACCGCCGTCGGAACCTTTATGGGTATAGGAATATTGTATCAGGTCTTCACGGCGCTCAATGATAATACTCCATCCTTTAGGGGTATAGATCATCAGATACCCCTCTTTGATGACTATGCGTTCGCCGGTTTCCGGATCTATTTCCGGCTCTCCCGTGTCCGGGTCTATCTTATATTCATCGGTTATTTCTTCCTGCTCAAGAGACCCGTCAGCCCCGACGCAGGTTGACCACAATCTGCCTTCATTATCTTTATAATATACTTTTCTAAAACCCATGGAGAGCTTTTCACTGTAATAAGCGACACTGTAAAGATCCGCATCTCCAAAAATAATACCATCGCCGCCATTGCCCTTAATATAATCCCGGCCGGCTCCGCCCATCAGAATATCTCTATCGCGGCTGCCGAATATTACATCGTTGCCGGTGCCGCCGGCCGCCCAGTCGCCATTGGCGGTGCTGCTGCCTTCTTCGCCGGAGCTTTCCCCGGTTATGATGATGTCGTCGCCTTGGCCGCCGATGATCATATCCTGACCGGCTCCGCCCATCAGGTAGTCGTCATCGGTATATATGCCGTCTCGGTCTACGCATGATGATGAGGATGAGGCCGTGCCGTTGGGGCTTACCGGCGACAGGCCTCCCACGATGTAGTCGTTGCCGGAGCCGCCGTAGATGTAATCGTTGCCTTTGCCGCCTACTATGTAGTCATTGCCGCCGTGCGATTTGATCACTTCCGATGAATCACTGCCGATGATGATATCTTCATTCTCACCGCCGTTCAGTTCAATACTGGGAACGGCACCACTTCCTGTTGATGAACCAGCTCCGCTGCCGTCCATATGTACGAGGTTATAAGAATCGGGGTTGACACCCGAATCAACGATATAGACCTTTTTGCTGGCTTCGGTTTGTTCTTTTTCGTTGTCAATGAGCGATATACCAAAGACATCAGAGTTGTCTTTGTTAAAGTCATTGATAGTTGCTACATGCAATGAGTCTAAAAATATTAATAACTTTCCTGTTGAGGAACCGCTTGAGTTTGCTATGAACTGATAGGTGATGGATTTATTATTTTTATCCTGATAAACAGGAAATGGAGCATCCTCAATACATTCACCACCGGATAGTTCAAGATCTCCACCAGGAAGTTTGAAGATAATTTTGTTTTTGTCTTCTGAGTCTACTATTGTATCAGTACCTTGCTTGCTCCATGTTTGTACGTCTGAAAAGTCAAAATAATATGTATCATTTCCTGCCCCGCCATAAAGATAATCGTTGCCACCATGGCCAAGTAGAACGTCGTGACCTTTACCGCCGTGAATATTATCAACCCCATCTCCGCCTATATAAACTATTCCATTATCAACATAATCTGCGAGGTAATTTTTTAGCCCAAACCCCAAGTCCAAGCCGCCGACAATATTGATATTAAATTTATTCTTAGAAATATCAATAATTTCTCCATTTATACTATGCCCGGTTTCAGTACCGTTAATCTTGCTGCCATTGTTTCCACAATAAATGATAGGCCTGTCAGTGCTATCCAAAAAGGAAATTGGGCAATCTCCTTTAAAAAACAAGTCCTTAACAAGTTTTTCTATTTTTAACGTTAAGTTTATCCAATTGGTTTTATCGGCAGAGTAATTATTATTCTCATAAATACTTATAAAATCTTCTTTAGTAATAGTGGTTGCCTCAACTTCTCCGATAAATTTGATTTCCACCTTATGCCCAATACCGGATGGGTCGATAACTGGGTGTAATGCTGCATTTCCGATATTCGATAACCAGCCTCCTTCAAAATCAAAATCCTCTTCATTCTTCAGAACGATTGCGAAGTTGCGTATTTCACGAGAGCCATCTGGATTAATAACAAATTCTGTATTATCACTAATCTTGAATGATTGGCTTGCCCAAATATATGTACGTTCAAGGTAATCACTGCTGTCGACATCATATTCCGCATGCTGCATATTGATAGAGTTATCTTTATTTAGTAATTCGTACGCTTCAAACAAATCGTTTTTGTTTAATTTATATTCACCTTGAATATCGGTGGGAATTAAACCATTTCCTTCTTTGGCTTGCGGCTCTTTAACACTCCGGTAATCTTCGTAGGTTAGAGGTCTACCCGGACCACCTCCCCAATAATCGGAATATGTTTCATCCAACCCCATAAAAATTCTTATTACCTCAAATGAAGATGCGTCAAAGAACCGTGCTATCTGAACTAGAAAAGTGTTATAATCAACTTCAATCTCTATCTTCCCATCTGAAACATTGTTCCCTGCCCATGTGGATGGAGCAGTCATATCTATTGGTTTGTTTTTTTGCCCGTACAAGTAAAAATTAGTCATCTCTTCTGCTGTTGGCAGAGTCCCGGCTTCATAAGAATAAACAACTGACATGATTCAAAACTCCTCTACATTCAAAATTTGATTATGTTACCACTCTGGTGAACGAAGGCGATAAACATCATAGGGCGTCCACAATCTGCCACAGTTAGACAGCCCGAAATACCTTTCCACATATACTGGTACGTTATTATTCTGACTTTCATGGCCATAAAGATAATAGACGCGTATAAATATATTTAGTTGACCACTTATTCTTGCACCAAATGGAACAAAAAATATCTCCCCATCATACCAAATAATTTCTGTAAACTCGCAACAGTCCTGATTTATTGCATAGAAGTCCTCCAGGCTGGAATAGTTGAATATTTCAACACCTTCTTTTGAGTTGGATTCATTTTTTTCACTGATTATCTCTCTCACCACAATGTCAAACTTTTCTTGAGTCGTTAGATAGCATTCCTCTTCAAAACAATAGCCAGAATAGAGAAGCATCGCCTTTGGCAGGTACAGTGCACTCAAGGCTAAAAGCAGTAGTATTAATCCTTTAAAAATAGGGTTAAGATATCTTGCCATGCAATATCCTTACTTATTGTAGATAACGTATTTTTTGTGGAAATGGTTCCACTCCAAGTCTGTAAGCTCTACTGAAATGGATTTGCCCAAATTTATCTTTATAGATTATTTTTCCATAAACTGCGACATATTGTCCTCCATATAATCCTCTCACAGAGCAACAATTAGGGTTTTCTTGTAAAAAGTGGCTTACATCTATGTATGGAACAAAGCATGTAGGTTCTAGGTCTTCAGTAGCTGAACCATCTTGACTTCGAACAACGTTCAAAGGAACGTTTACCTGCAGCCTTTGCAAGGTCCGACGCACAGCTATTCGAATCATTTCTTCATTTGTAAAGTTGCGACTTTTTGAGGCTGATAACCTTTAAGCCACAGAGTCCCCGATACAAATCCTCCCCAAGTTAAAAGAACAGCTATCCAAAGTAAATACTTACCTCTTCGCAAAACCTTATTGATCATGACTTTGCTCCATCACACAAAATAAGCCGATTATCCAGCAATACGAGGACAATCGGCTAACAAGTTACAATAATGAATGAACTTAAATGAGCCAGGCATGACCTTCAAGTGACCAAAGTCTCTATAGGCCTTTACCATGCGGCGTTCACGAAAATCACTATATATGGATGTGCTTTTTACTGATACAACCCGGCTGGGGCGTTTAGTTATACTGAAGGGTTCATCTCTGTTATCATCCTGATCACCATTTCCTTGAACAAGTATCCCGCCAGTTACAGGAACGATGCCGTCATCATCTGCTTCCAGCTCAGCTCTGGAATCATCATTACCATCCAGATCATAATAAGAGCTGATATTGATCTGGGTGTAAGGATCATCATCAAAAATCAAGGCCCAGGAATTATCAATCCAGAAAAGGGTGCCCATCATGCTTAATGATAAACATAGCAACGCCGACAAAGAAATCCACAGAAATTTTTGCCACCGCCGCTTATATGACTGACCACGCAAAAACAAATCCAAATCCTCACGCCTCAAAAATCATTAGACACCGCCAAATTGCCAGGAAAAAATGCAATAAAACAATCCATGAATTTACCAGCATTAAAAGAAGAATAATACCGAACGGTGACAACCAATCGGCTAAACTTTTCATATTTATCAATGTGCGATATTTTTATTTACATGAACCTTGAACTTACCTTAATCGATTCAATTAAAAATGTAAAGTTAAAATACAAATCATTTATTTAAATTAGTTAACGGCATTTAGAAATAGGCAATAATTTAATGATATACTGTATAAATAATGAATATACAACCACAATATGCACTTCTCTACACTAAAAATATGTATTATCATATAAACTAATATAAAATGCATAGATTATATTTTCAGAGCTTTCTCGCTTGATGGCGGGGCTTGAAGAATTGACCAAATGTCCGGTGAAAGCCAGACGACATGTTTTCATCGCGGTGGATATTATGGTTGTGCGTTATATACCGGGTGTCACTGCTAGTCACGTTAGACCACAGAACATAATCTGCAAAAGTAGTATATGGGTAGTATAAAAGTGGGCTGATAAAAGAGAAAGGGCCTCAGAAAATTCTGAGGCCCTTTAAAAAAGTGGCGCGCCCGAGAGGATTCGAACCTCTGACCTACGGATTCGTAGTTCTTCGATCATGTTGTTGTTGATTGTTGTCTGTTGTTGTATGATATTGTAATTACGGCCTAATAATTTAATAGTCTGTTGTTCTGAATTGTTCAATGTTGCGCATTTGGGTAGCAAAATGGGTAGCAAAAAGGCCAAAAGTGTGATATATGGGTAGCAAATGGGTAGCAAAAAATGACTCCCAAAATGAGTCTTTTTAACCCAAATTTCACCAAAGGATGGGCCGGCAAAATGGGTGAACGTAGAGAGCGAACCAAATACCAGGGAGTCTACCAGCGGCGCTCCGAGATCAAGCGCGATTCCAGAGACGGCAAGATTGATATTTGCTACTATATTACTTACAAAGATAAAAACAGAAAGAAGATCTGGGAAACCATCGGCTGGAAGTCCCAGGGATTTACCGCTCATTTTGCCCGCGATAAACTCGTTGAGAGAATTCAAGAGCTTAAAATTGAGTACACCTTGGAAAAGCCCCAAAAAAAAGAAGTTATGACCTTCGGTGAAGCCTGGAGCATATATAGCGAAAAGTGGTTGCCCAACCTGTCTCGCTCTCGGGATGAACAGGGTCGTTATGATATTCATATAGCTCCTCGCTTCGCGGCGACCCCCCTGGATCAAATCAAGACCATAGATTTGGAAGATTTCAAACAAGAGCTCGCGGCAAAAGGTCTGTCCCCGGCCAGCATTAAGCATGTTTTGGGAAACATCAGGCGCGTGTTTAATAAAATGGTTGAATGGGAACTCTTTGATGGCCGAATCCCGACCACCGGCTTCAAGATGCCCAAAATTGATAATGCAAGGGTACGCTACCTTACTCCGGAAGAGGCGGAGCGGCTTATGGCCGAATTAAAGAAGCGCAGCCTGACATGGTGGCGCATTGCGTCTCTAAGTCTTCATACCGGTATGAGGGTTGGCGAGATATTGGCATTGACCCGTAGCGACCTTGATTTTGACAATGGAGTGATACACGTCCGATTTGGCAAAACCGGGACTCGCATGGCCCACATGAACGATGAGGTTAAATCTTTTTTGCGCGAGATGCCGAACAGGCACCATGCCGCTCTGTTATTTCCGTCCAACAAGGATGATGACGCACGGGTTATGGAAGCCAGTAAGACATTTTCTCGCGTGGTTAAATATCTTGGACTCAACCCTGACGGGATAGATGAACGGCAAAAGGTAGTTTTTCATACCTTACGGCATACATTCGCTTCTTGGCTGGCCATTACCGGAGAGCCGCTGTATACAATTTCAGAGTTAATGGGGCACGCCAGTTTAGAAATGACCAAGCGGTACGCCCATTTATGTCCGGATACAAAGCAAAGAGCCGTAGCCAAGATAGCCTCTATGGCGCTACAAGCCTTGCCCAGGGACAGCAACCTTAGCCATGATGCCTCACCAGGCGGTTTTTAAAGTATGCGATGAGGTCTTTTCGCGAATACAAAACTTTTTTGCCATCTTTAACGTAGCCGGGGCCAATGCCTCGGCTTCTTTCTGTCCTCAAGGTCGATGGAGCTATAGAGAACAGATCGCCGACCTCTTTTTCTGTTAAAAATTCTTTTTCATTAAGAAGGGCGACCCTGGCGGCGGGTTCAAACATGCGCTGGATTGTCGCGAGAAGCTTGTCCTCTATTTCTGATGTCATCTGGGACGCGACTAAATCAACGATTTCAGCGCGGATATCTTTATTCGTTTCCGATTGTCCAGTTGTGGGCATTTCCTTCCTCCATCAGAGACAAATCAGCATACTTCGGGCGAATGCAACTGATCGAAGCAAAAGCCTAGCACAATAAGCCAAAATAGGCTAGTATTTTTTACACTTATGATGTGCAAAAATTAATACACATAAAATGTGGTCATGAGATTAATCAATGTGATGTGATTCGTAGCATAGTGTCTATGGTGCAAAAGCGGTGAGAGTCGTGATGGCTCTAATTGTCACATGGCGAGCCTCGCTTAGATTGCTACGCATATAGATAGGCTTGAAGGTCTATCAACTCCCAAGTAAAAGGCCCCTGTCCGATTCTGGACAGGGGCCTTTTGCTGTTTATGAGCTATGTCGTTTTATTTTTTAGCTTTCATTTTGGGTTTTGCCGCTGATGCCGCTTGTAGCTTATTCCATTTGTCTTCCGCAGTGCCGGACGCCTTCATGAGAATGTAGGCGGGGTCTTGGTCGAGAGCGGCTGCTAGGCGATAAGCATCCGACAGTAGTATCCCCTGGGGCTGGCCGGTGGTGTAGGATTTTTTTCTGATGAATTGCCACTTGCGGCTGGCCATCCTGGGTTGCATGTCCGGCCAGACTTTGGCGGCCAACTCGCCTTTCTTGATTCTATTCTGCGTCGCCAGCTTGTCGATTATTTCCACAAACGATTCCATCACCAACTCAGCGTAATCAATAGCCATTTTCCCTGTCTCCATTCTAGCGGGTGTGAACAAAGTTCATAGCCTGGGTTGAAAATAACACTGATTGAGTCTAAGGTCAAGACAAAAAGAACTTGATAAATACACTTATTATGTGTAAAACATTGGCAGGAGGCAAAAGTGCGTCACAACCTCGACCATTTCCACAATATTTTGGGCAACTGCCGGGCCGTGGCTGAATTCCTCGGTTACACCCTGCGCGGCTACATGAAGATTCGCCGCAAAGTGGCGGACGGCATTCCCCTCAGCCCTCGGGTCGAGGCGCACCTGCTATTCAAAGCCTCCCAGTTGGTTTCCGAACCGGCAAATACTTTAACCGAAGGAGTCGCATCTGTGACTGACCATATAAATTCTAAAAACATCAGCGGCTGTCAGAAAGAGTTCAATAAGGCTCTGAAAAGGATCAAGTCGCTTTTTCAGGCGGGTAAAACCCGCAAAGAGATTCATGCCAAGTTGACCGAAGCCGGACGCATCACCATGTGCTACGGCAGCTTCTGTAATTTGGTGAACAAGGAAAATGCTAGGGAGCCTTTTATCCCTGCCGCTGATATCGGCCTGGGCAAAACTGATTCCAGCTCCGGGGCTGGCCGCAAGGGCCGCCCCGCCAAACGACCGTCAACCCAGTAAAGGCGCCAGAGGTGACGATTGGCAACCATCCATATGCTTTTGCAAGGCAAGGGAGGGGTTGGAAAATCGTTGGTCGCCTCGCTTCTGTTTCAATACTTGAAGGAAAACGACAAAGCCGTCAAGGGCTGTGATACCGATCCGGTCAACAGTACCTTTTCAGGCTACAAGGAGTTTGATGTCCTGGCTCTGGACATTATGAACGGAGACGATATTGATCAACGACGCTTTGACCAACTGATAGAAGACCTCTGCGAGCTGTCCGAAGACGTTCATGTCGTAGTGGACAACGGAGCTTCCTGCTTCGTGGCCCTTTGCGGATATCTCAAAGAAAACGGAGCTTTTGACTTTCTCAAGGAGAAAGGTCATGAAGTGCTCATCCACACCGTGGTGACCGGGGGTCAGGCCCTGACGGACACCTTGAAGGGACTGCGCTCCCTCACTCTGCACTTCCCGGACGTGCCCATAGTGGTCTGGCTCAATCCCTACTATGGCCAAATAATCCTGGACGGCAATGATTTTTACGGCTTCAAAGTGTATGCCGAGGCCTCAGCGACTTTCCAGGCGGTCATCGAACTGCCGACGCTCAGGCCCAACACTTTCGGCCGCGACCTTGAAGATCTCCTGGCCAGACGCACCAGTTTCGAAGCCGCCGTCAAATCGCCCCGGTTGCATTTGATGGCCCGACAGCGCCTGGCCATGATCTGGCGAAACATAAAAATGACCATCGACAAGGCCGGGCTCATTGAAGTCAGCCCCGATGGCGACCCCAATATCATCATGCCGCCTCCCAAAAGTATGGCCCAGCCGAACGCGGCGACGCCGACATTGAATTAGGGGGCGTTATGAATGACGAGTTAGAACCGGCGGAGAACTCTGAAAATTCAGAGGAGCCGGAAATGCCCGACGGCATCGGCATCAGCTACGAAGACATGGCCGTCATGTTGGCCATGAAGCACGACACTTCCATGGGTCTGAGCGACCCGGTCATGATGCTGGTCTCGATCACCAACTCGTTCCTGGGTGAAGTAGAGAAGCTTCATAAAAAACACAATGAAGCCCTGACTCAAATTATAACCGCCAGGACGCAGGAATATATCGCCGGCGTTCAAGAGACGACGGACGCTTTCAGTAAAACCATTTCGGATGCCTCGATAGAAGGCATTCGCCAAATATTTGAAGAACACGCAGCCGCGCTTAGCGCGTCCAAATGGAACGCTCGGTGGTGTGCCCTCATCGTGGCGGTTTCAGCACTGGCCAATGTCTGGATGTTGGCCTTGAGGTGAAACCACTTTGCAGGATCATACCGGCGCCGTCGAACTCTCCGTAAAGGAAGCGGCTCGGCGGACCCTGATGAACAGCATTGCCGGCAATCTCGGCACGGCTGTTCTGGAGGCCCTTGATGACCCCGAGGTCATCGAGATCATGTTGAATCCGGACGGGCGGCTGTGGGTGGAAAAATTTGGTCAGCCCATGACCATGGTCAGTCAGGTGGCGTCGTCCCAGGCGGACAACGCCATCCGGCTGATCGCCAGCGCCATCGACGTGGTGCCCACGCGGGAGAACCCCATTATTGAGGGCAATCTTCCCTTGGATGGTTCCCGCTTTGAAGGCCTAATTCCCCCCGTGGTGGCCGCGCCTTCCTTCACCATCCGCAAGAAGGCGTCTCGGATTTTCACTTTTGACGATTACCTGGCCGTCGGTAATCTCACCCAAACTGGAAAACAGTTATTGGAAGAAGCGGTGGCGGCCCATAGAAACATCCTGGTGGTCGGGGGCACTGGCTCCGGCAAGACGACTTTCGTCAACGCGGTCATCGAAGCCGTGGCCCGAATGACGCCCCACGACCGCCTAATCATAATCGAAGACACTTCGGAACTCCAATCAACCAGCGAGAACCGGGTGGAGCTTCACTCGACCGATTTCGTTGACATGCAGCGTTTATTGAAGGTCACCATGCGTCTTCGCCCCGACCGCATCCTGGTCGGGGAAGTTCGGGATGTGGCCGCCCTGGCTCTGGTCAAGGCCTGGAATACCGGACACGAAGGCGGCTTGGCCACGGTTCACGCCAACAGTGCCCGCGAAGGGCTGACCCGCATTGAGCAGCTCATCGCGGAAGGAAATTATCAGCCGATCAAGGAAGTCCTGGCCGACGCCATCCACCTGGTGGTGTTCATGAAAAAACTTTCCGGCATCCGAAGGGTGGCCGAGATCGTTTCGGTGGGATTTTCGGATACCTCGAAGGATTACACCTTCGATTACCAATATCGCTTTGAATCACACCCGTCTGACGGGGGATTTACTGCCGCCCATTAATGGCCGGCTTTATATATCGGAGTTTCACATACATGACCCGCAAGTCATTCAATATTTTCGCGGTTTGCGCCGCGCTGGGATTGCTTTGCCTTTTTCCCGAATTGGCATTGGCCTCCGGGGGCATCGGAGAGTTCTCTGCGCCCCTGGAAAAAGTTATGAACACCATCACCGGCCCGGCCGGCAAGACCATTTCTATTGTGGCCATGGCCTTGTGCGGACTGGTTTTCATCATGAATAAAGACGACCTCTCCGGCGGCTTCAAGCTGCTCCTGGGGGTCGTCTTCGGCATCAGCTTCATTGCTTTTGCCGGCAGCATCGTCAATTCCGTCTTCTCCTTTTCGGGGGCGGTGGTATGAGGGCGCCGATTCGAAGATCGCTTCATCGGCACACCCTGGTTCTGGGCGGAGACCGTGAGTTGGTCATGTTCTCCGGCCTGGGCGCTTTTCTTACGGCCCTGGGCGGGTTCAGCCTTTTCTCAGCCTTCTGCGGCTTGATGTTTTGGCTGATCGCCCTTTACTGGCTCCAGAAGTGGGCCAAGAAAGACCCTTTGATGCGTCAAGTTTGGTTACGCCATATCCGTCAGCAGGATTTATACCCGGCCAAGACCACGGTCTTCCTGCGGCAGGCGCCCAAAAGCGGCCCCTGGAAAAGGGGGTGGCTCCATGCTTGATCTCAAGGGCTTTCGTACCAACCACCGGGGATTGCCCGATCTCGTTCCTTATATGGCTTTAGTCGATGACGGAGTCGTGGCCAACAAGGATTGCTCCCTCATGACCTGTTGGGAGTTCCGGGGCAGCGACACTGCTTCCTCGACCATGGAGGAACTGGATTTCGTGACCAGCCAAGTCAATCAGGCCCTCATGCTGTTGGGCACTGGCTGGATGATGCACGTTGACGCCGTGCGCCGCCCGGCCACCGCCTACCCTGACCGGGCTGATTCCTACTTCCAGGATTTCGTCTCGCAGATGATAGACGACGAGCGCCGGGCCTTCTTCGCCCGCGAATCCTGCTTTGAAACCAATACCGTCCTGACTCTGACCTGGGCCCCCACTCAAAGTCTGGCCATGAATATTCTGGCCAGCCGCCAAACCGGCGATCAGGTGCTGGCCGAGTTCCAGGATCAGGTCATCAACTTTGAATCCATCCTCAGCGGCGTTCTGAACCTGGATCGCCTGGGCGAATACGATCTCACCGACAAATTCGGTTTGAATCACCGGTATTCGTCCACTCTGTCTCATATTCAGCAGTGCCTGACCGGGGATTTTCATCCGATCATGGTGCCCCAGCCGATAGCCATGTACCTGGACGGCATTTTAGCCAGCCGGGATTTGGTTGGCGGCCTGGAGCCCATGATCGGCGGCAAGCATCTTTTCACCATTGGCATTGACGGGTTTCCGCAGGAATCCTATCCGGCCATTCTGGAGCTGCTCTCCGGTCTGCCGCTGCCTTACCGCTTCAACACCCGTTATATCGCCCTGGATCCGCTGGACGCCATCAAAGCTATTGATGATTATCGGAAGACCTGGGCACAGCAGATGTTCAACCTCAAAGACCAATATCTGCCCAGTCCCAATGCCAAAGTCAACCGCGACGCAGCTTTGATGGTAGAAGACGCTGAGCAGGCCAAGGCCGATGTGCAGAGCGGCCTCTTGAACTTCGGCTATCTGACCTCGACCGTCACCTTGATGGCTGAGGACCGTGAGTACGGGAAAAAGCTGGCCCAATACGTTCAGCGGGAACTCAGTCTTTTGGGGTTCGGTTCCCGTATTGAAGATTATAACGCCGTCGAATCTTGGCTGGGTTCCCTACCCGGTCTGGGCTATGCCAATGTCCGGCGGCCTCTGGTCTCCACCGTCAATCTGGCGCACATGCTGCCCCTGCCCAGTATCTGGCCGGGGGCGGCTGAGGCGCCGTGTCCCTTTTATCCGCCCAAGTCGCCGCCGCTGATGGTCTGCACCACTGATGGCTCCACGCCGTTCCGCTTCAACCTGCACTCCGGTGACCTGGGGCACACCATGATTTTAGGGCCTACCGGTGCCGGTAAGTCCACCTTGCTCGGCCTGATTTGCGCCCAGTTCCGGCGTTACCCTGATGCCCAAGTCTTCGTCTTTGACAAGGGGATGTCGATGTATCCCCTCTGCATGGGCGTCGGCGGCACCCATTATGACGTGGGTGGTGAGGACTCCAAGTTGGCCTTCGCTCCGCTGATGCGGATTGACGAATCCGAGGCCGAGCTGTCCTGGGCTTGCGATTGGGTGACCGGGCTGTTTGAAGTTCAGGGCATGGTTCTGTCCCCGGCTGACGTCAATATCATCACCGAAACCATGAACCGCCTTCGGAATCAGCCGCCGGAATCCCGCAATCTGACCATCTTCATGCACCTGCTGCCGGACGCCCGTCTTAAAGAAGGTCTTGGGCATTACTGTTCCGGCGGGCCGATGGCCCGGCTGTTGGATTCCACCACCGACAACCTTGGCCTCTCCGACTTCGTGGTCTGCGAGATAGAAGAACTGATGAACATGGGCGAACGGAATCTGATTCCGGTTCTCCTGTATCTGTTCCATCGCATCGAGCGCTCCCTCAAGGGCCAGCCGACCATCCTGGTGCTGGACGAAGCCTGGATCATGCTTGGTAACCCAGTTTTCCGGCATAAGATACGGGAATGGCTGAAAGTGCTGCGTAAGGCTAATTGCGCCGTCATCCTGGCAACACAATCACTTTCGGACGCCTCCCGCTCGGAAATTCTGGACGTGCTGGCCGAATCCTGCCCGACCAAGGTCTTTCTGCCCAACTTCGAGGCCAACAATGAAACCCAACGCGGCCAATATCAGGCCCTGGGTTTGAATTCCAAGCAGATATACATGATCGCCCAATCCAAGCCCAAGCGGGACTATTACGTTGTCAGCCGCGATGGTCGGCGTTTGATGCAACTGGCCCTGGGCCGCAAGACCCTGGCCTTCATCGGGGCTTCGGGAAAGGAGGACATCAGCCACCTGAAAGAACTCATCAAAGAGTTCCCGGAACGAGAACAATGGGTTCCCAAATGGGTCGATTATCAACTGGCCGCTTAGACGGCCGATTCCCAGGCGTGGTCGGAAGATTATGGCAGCGCCTGATAAAAGGAAACAACCTTGAACGATTTACACGTTTTTTACAGTGAAGATTTCGGGCAGATTCGGGGCTTTCTTGATGAAGACGGTAACCCCTGGTTTGTGGCTTCCGACGTCTGTGCCGCGCTGGGTATTTTGAACAGCCGCGATGCGGTAAATGGCCTTGATGATGACGAAAAGATTACCGTCGCTAATACCGACGGTAATCCCAGGGCCGGTATTCCTCACCAGTTTTCGGCCATATCCGAGCCCGGTCTTTACTCTCTGATCTTCCGCTCCCGAAAGCCGGAGGCCAAGGCTTTCAAGCGCTGGGTAACCCACGAGGTTATTCCGACCATCCGCAAAACCGGGCAATACCAACAAGCCACTGTCCAGGCCCTGGCCATTGTCAGGCAGCCCTGTGAATATCTCGACCTTGTTCGGTACATCAGCGTCCTGCGGCAGATGGCCCGCCTGAAAGTTTATCCGCCCCAGATGCGGGCCGGCTTTCTGGCCGAAGCGGCCAGCCTGTTGAGCGGCTATCCGGTCAGCCGGTTCATGCCGCCTGATTCGTACTGCCCTCTTTTTCAGTAAAGGAGAACCATGAAAAACATTTTTACTTTGGCGTTATCTGTCTTTCTTCTTTGCCTTATGGCCGTTCCCGGCCAGGCGGCAACCGTCTGGTGCGCCAACTGCTCGGACAACTGGACGCAGCAGATGGAGCGGGTTACCAGCCTGGAGCAGTTGAAAAATGTGCTGAATACTTACCACGAGGCCATTCAGCAGACTCAGCAGCAGATCGCTCTGGTGCAAAACAATATCCAGCAGTACCAGAACATGATCCAGAACACCGTCAACCTGCCTAAGAATCTTCTGAACGAAGTCAAAGGCCAGTTCAGCCAGTTGGCCCAGTTGACCAACAAGCTGAATCTCCAAAAAGGGGATTATCTGGCGCTCGGCCAGGTCTTCGATGAGGTATATCCGCGCCTGGAGATATTGAAAAACATAACCAGTGGCAGCGGAGTCAAGGACGTGAAAGAGGTCTGGGAAAAGTGGTCTACCGAAGTTGACCGGGCCGCCCAGGCCACTTTCCAGCTCACCGGCAGCCAGCTCAAGGATTTGGGCGAGAACTCCGATGCTCTGGATCGGCACATCAGCGATCTGCTCAGCACTCCCGAAGGACAGATGCAAGCCATCCAGTCCGGCAACTCCCTGGCCGCTATTCAGATCGATGAACTGCGCCAACTCCGAGCGCTGATGGCCACCAACATCCAGGCCGCCACCCAGGCCATGATGAAGGATGAAAAGCGGGAACAGCTTTCCGTGGAACAGCGTGAATTCCTCCTTGACCCTTCCGGCCTGGCTTCCCAATACCAGGGCTACAAATAAGGAGGGATAAGGCATGAATCCCGGCGGTAACGGGAACAGAGTCTCCCGCCGTAAAAAATGGTTCTTATGCGCCCTGTGCATCATCGCGGGCCTGGCCCTGGCCTATCTGGCCGGGCGGGCGGCTCTGGGCGACCTCACCGCTGCGGAAAGGGTGCGGGGTCTTAAAGGCCCCGCCGCCCTGACCAGCGGTAATTAGGAGGTCGGATGCGCAAACTGCCCATATTTATTGCTCTAACCCTGCTCATCTGTTTGTCGGCTGAAACGGCCTTGGCCCAGGACAATATTGCCAAGGGCCTCCTGGAACGGTTTGTCAGCCAGACCGACGGCTGGTGGGCCATTTTGAGAGGTTACGCTCTCTTTCTATTCACCACCACCCTCATTCTGGAAATTTGCCTGTTCGGCATCCGGGTGGCCATACAGCAAACCAATATCGCCGAAACTTTCGGCCAGTTCGTCATGCTGCTTCTATTCGCCGGCTTTATTGCGGCGGTCATCATGAACTATCAGGAATGGTCCACCGGCATTGCCATTAAGGGCCTTCAACCTCTAACCGGTCAACTGACCGGCAACGCGGTCGACGCCGGTCAGCCCCTGGCTATGGCGGCAGCCGTGGTCGATAAAATTCTGCCAGTAATGAAAGACGCCGGCATCACCGACTTCGGCGAAGTTTATCTTTACGTCTCCTGCATGTTGATCATCCTAGTCATTTTCGTGCTTATCAGCGCTCTGGTCATTCTGGTGACCTGCGAATTTTATATTGTGGCCAACATCGGCGTCCTCCTGATCGGTTTGGGCGGCTCCAAAATTTTTAAGGACTATGCCATCAATGTCATGCGCTACGTCCTGGCCACCGCCGTCAAACTCTTTGTGCTGCAACTGATCGTCAACATCGGTTTCGCCATCATCTCCCTGAGCGACCTGGACGCCAGTGTCGGCACCACGGTCAAAAGCATCAAATTCGTCGATCTTTTCTTCCTCATCGGCAAGGCCGTCATTCTGTTGGCTTTGGCCAAATCCCTGCCTGATACCTGTGCCGGAATCATTAACGGCTCGGCCATCGGCGGAGGCAATCCCATCGCTAGTATGGCCCGCACGGCCGGCGTCATGGCCATGGGCACGGTCACTGCCGGAGCCGGATATGCCGTGGGCGCGGCCAAAGCCACCAACGCCGCCCACACCATCGCCCAGGAAAACGGGGCCGTGGGCGCGGCTCAAACCGTGAAGGGTATGGCGCGAGCGGCCTGGCAGGCCCGAGGCGACGCCAAAGCCGGAGAGGCGGCCAAGAATCTGGAAACCACTCCGGGCAGTATCAAAAACCAGCTTATTTCCGGGGCCAATGCCGCCAAGGCCATGCGTCTTCTGGATGACGATGGGGGCCAGCCAGCACCGCCATCAGATACCGCCGATTCCGCCGGAGGTTCCGGTCAGGCTGTTCAGTCGGGTTCATCTCCTTACCGACCTGAACAGCCGGCCGCGCAACCAACGCCATCCGGCGGTGCCGGGGATGCGGCTCCGTCAGTCGCAACTCCTGACGGGGCCGCTCCCCAGGCTTCCAGTCAACCGGAAGCATCGTCTGCCTCTCCAGCCGGTGGTTCAGGACAGCCTGTGCCGGAAAATCCTTCATCCAACCACGAGGCGACGGTTTCGCCTTCGGTTCCTCCAAAACCGTCGAAAGAGGACTACGGCCCTCCCACGCGGCCCAAAGGAACCATTGACATGAGAACTTTTGACCCCTCAACCCTTAAGAAATGACAGGTGACAAATGAGCACTTCCGATTTGGACAATCCCTATCTGCAAGCCCGAGCCGAGTTCTTCGACAGCGTGGGCTATCCGGTCAAGGCCGCCGCCCAGTGGCGACTGGCCGCCTTCATCTGCCTGGCTCTGCTGACTCTTTCCCTCACCGGCAACGTCATTCAGGCCAGCCGGGAAAAAGTGGTGCCCTATGTGGTGGCCGTGGACAAGCTGGGCGCGGCCCTGGCCGTAAAAAGGGCTGACGTGGCTTCACCGACGCCGGTGACTGTCATCCAAGCCGAGTTGGCCAACCTGGTCACCAACTGGCGCACCGTTACCGCCGATCTGGATTTGCAGTCCCGGATGGTTGACCGGCTTTCCGGCTTCACTCGCGGCTCGGCCAAAGGCGTTTTAACCGAATGGTTTGAGAAGAACAATCCCGTTGGCCGAGCCAGGAGCGGCCGTCTGGTGGCCGTCAACATCAAAGGCGTTCCCCTGCCGGTTTCTCAGAATTCCTGGCGCATCGAGTGGCAGGAGACTGTTCGCAACCATGTCGGCGTCACCGTGGAGACCACCCAGTACGAGGCCACCATGACAGTTCAAATCCAGCCGCCGAGGACGGACGCGGAAATTTTGCGCAACCCCGGCGGCGTTTATATCACCGAGCTTTCCTTCGGCACGGTTCTGTCCAAAAATTCGGAAGCCCTGCGGGCCACCGGCAACTGAGGAGTAATTATGAGAATGATTTTTGGAGTTTTGCTTTTCATGCTCACGGCTTCTCCGGCCCTGGCCGGCACCAGCGGCCTTAGCCCCAAGGAAGAAGAAGCCCTGCGTCTGGCCAGCACCTGGTCGGATCGCCCCATCAAACCTATCCAGACTGCTGACGGCAAGGTGGTCTACGTCCATGGTGCGACCAGGCCGACCATCATCGGCGCCCCCATGCAGATCAGCGACATCGAACTGGAAGCCGGAGAGTTCGTCAATGAAATTCTGGTCGGCGACAACACCCGCTGGATGGTGGAATCAGGCAACTCTGGCAGCGGCACCACTCATATTTTCGTCAAACCCTTGGAGGCCGGGCTGGAGACTTCGCTGGTGGTAACCACCAACAAACGGGTCTATCACCTGAAGCTCGTTTCCCAGGAGAAAAACTTCACCCCGCATATCGGCTTTTTGTATCAAGAGCAGGCCAAGATTCTGGGGGCCAAAGATCGGAAGGAACAGCGTTGGAATACGACCGAAATCAACGGTCAGACTGTCGATCTGTCGGGGTTGGATTTTGGCTACAAGGTCGAAGGCAGAGCGCCCTGGAAGCCTATTCAGGTCTATAACGACGGCCGTCAGACTTTTTTAAAGCTGCCGGATTCAGCTTCCAAAACTGAGGTTCCTGTGCTTCTGGCCATGAAAGGCAAACAGGAGCAGTTGGTCAACTACCGCGTTCACAACAACACTTTCGTGGTGGATGGCCTCTTTGAGCATCTGGCCCTGATCAGCGGCGTGGGCCGGGATCGAGTGCGGGTGGATATCAAAAGGAAGGTGAAATAATGAAACGCTCGATCAGCCTCATTCTTCTGATCTGCCTGTTCATGCTCGGCGGCTGTGCTTCCCGGTTCAATCGTCTGGGCGCTTCCTATTGGCCGGAAGATTTTCCCTCTGACGCGGTGGCGGCGGTGGCCGAGCACCTGGCCGATGTGATGGTCGCCAACTATCCACCCGGCTACACCAGCTTCTTCCTTGCCCAGACTGAAAATCCTAAGGACGAACTGGCTCCGGCCCTGGAGGCGGCTTTGCGTTCGCGTGGCTTTGCCTTGGTCGCTGAAAGGGATGGTCAGGTTCTGGTTATCAGCTATGTACTGGATCGGGCTGACGATGACCTCTGGTATTCAAGGCTGCTTGTATCTGACGGCTTCACCATGACCAGAACCTGGCGCTGGACTGGCGACAGTCTGCTCATGGAAGCGGCCACCAAAACCGGACGCACGGAGAAGACCAATGGCCAAAGCTAAAGAAAGTGCCAGCCCCGGCTTTCTGGCTCCTAAGCCGGCGGTCAAAAAGTCCAACAAAAAAGTGCTGGCGGCCATCGTCGCCTCCATCACCACCCTGGCTGTGGTGCTGATGGTCACCATGACTTCGCAGAAGGACAACCAGGCTCAGGACATGGGGTTGGCGGCGGTGGCCTCGTCCCTGGAAGGTGAAAACAAACCTCTGGTCCCGCCGGTGGAAGGTTTTGGGCTGGCGATGCCGGAAACCCCCAAAACCGAGGCGAACAAACCGGCTGATGGGCTGCCCGAACCGAACAAATATGTCGGCCCGCCTAAAACCGACCCGGAAGAGGAAGCCCGGCGGCGTGAAGCCGACGAAATCCGTCGCCGTAAATTTGAGCGGGAGCAGCAGGCTTTCGGCTCAATCATGCTGGTGCAACGCGGCAGCGGCAACGCCGGGTCCGGTTCGGTGGATGCCGATGGTGACGGCTATATCGACCAGCCGACTCCGGCCGATACTCCAGCCGACCCCAATGCCTACGACCCGGCGGCTGATCAGGACAAGGAACAGTTCTTTACCCGCTCCGATGCCAGGGACTGGATATCCCCCCACACCCGCGAGGCCGGACGCACTTTCGAACTCAAAACCGGGTCAGTCATACCCGGCGTGATGGTCAGCGGCATAAATTCCGATCTGCCCGGCCACCTGATTGCTCAGGTTTCCCAAAATGTCTATGACACTGCCACCGGCCGGGATTTACTCCTGCCGCAGGGGGCGAAGCTGTTCGGGGTTTACGATTCCAGGGTGGTCTATGGTCAGAGTCGGGTGTTGATCGCCTGGAACCGGGTTGTCTTTCCTGATGGCTCATCCGTCACCCTGGGAGCCATGCCCGGCACGGATATCTCCGGTTATGCCGGCTTCAAAGACAAGGTCGATAACCATTACATGCGCATCTTCGGCTCGGCGGTGCTCATGTCCCTGGTCACCGGAGGTATGAGCTATGCCGTGGATCAAGTTTCCAATAATGACTCGGATTCTGATTCCACCTCAATGCAGGACGAGATGATCGCCGCCCTGGCTGCCCAACTCGGCCAGACCACTCTCCAGCTCTTACAAAAAAATCTGAATATAAAGCCGACCCTGGAAATCAGGCCCGGCTATCAGTTCAATATCATCGTCACCAAAGACGTGATTTTCAGGACGGCTTATGCGGGGAAATAAAACATCTTCGTTAGCCGCCATGGCCGGTGAGCTGGGTCAAGGTATCGGTTACCAGGGCGTTGATGCTCTTGCCTTCAATCTTAGCTTGGACGGCCAGCTTGGCGTGAAGTTCAGGACCGAGGCGGAGACTGAGATTGCCGGAATAAGGCTTATTGGGTTCTTTGCCGATCTTGGTACAGGTTTCCAGATAGTCGTCAACCGCCTCCTCAAAAGCTACTCTCATTTCACTGACGGAATCTCCGTGAAAACCCACGATGTCCCTGATGCCCAAAATATGGCCAATCAGGCATCCATCCTCGGCACTGTATTCAATACTGGCGGTATAGCCTTTATAAATCATGGCGTTCATGGTTTCACCCCCATCATTTCCAAAAAAATCCGGGCGTCTTTGATTTGGTATGTTTTGGCTTCTTTTCCCGGATGCGGCCGGTGGAAAGTGGCCGTCAAATCTCCGGACACAAAGCGCACCCTGGAGCCTCTTCCCTCAATCAGTTCGGCCCCCACGGCAATGAGCAAAGTCTCGATATCGGCCCAGTCAATGGTGCCGCTTTGCGGTTTGGCGAATATGGCCGTCAGAGTTTTTCGGTGCCGACTGTTCATAAGTTTAATGATACCACTTTTTGCTACCATGTCAAGCTCTTCTGGAGGCCGATATGCCGTCGGTTAACCAATATGGGCACCTGAACAGAGGCAAAAAAAGTGGTCAAGCTTGGAAATGGCTGATTGTCGGTCTGGTTTGCCTGTGGGGCCTTGGGGTGTGCGCCTGGAATACCGGCAGGATGGCCTCTTTATTCAGCTATCACGAGGCTCTGGGCAAACCGGCCTTCGTGGCTTTCGAACGCCCCTGGTATTGGCCCTGGAAGCTCCTGGAATGGGCCGGTGAATATCAGCAATACGAGGAAGTGACCAGGATTGTAGACCAGACCTATTTGATGGGCGCCGGCATTCCCCTTGTTCTATTCCTCATTTATATGGCGTCACAACAGGGCCTGAAAGGCCGGGACGACCTTCATGGCTCGGCTCGCTGGGCTGAGTTCAAAGATATTGAAGGTATGGGCTACCTCAAGCCGGAAGGCGTTTACGTCGGGGGCTGGTGGGACGGTAACAAGAAAATCCATTATTACCTCCGGCACAACGGGCCAGAGCATGTGCTGTGCTTCGCGCCCACCCGCTCCGGTAAAGGCGTCGGGCTCATTCTGCCGACGCTCCTGGCCTGGCCTCATTCCTCCCTCGTACTCGACATTAAGGGAGAGAATTTCGCGCTCACGACGGGCTACTTGTCCAGTCTGGGCAATAAGATTCTGCGTTTCGATCCATCTGATGCCGAAGGCGCTTCGGCGGCTTTCAATCCCCTGGAAGAAATCAGGCTGGATTCACCCATGAGCATCCCCGATGTTCAGCAGATCGCCAGCATGGTCATGGACCCCAATGGCAAGGGCTTGGAAGACTATTGGAATAAAGCGGCCTTTGGTTTTTTCGGTGGAGCCGTCTTGCATTGCCTCGTTAAAACCCTTCATGAGCAAAAGCGGGCGGCCAGCCTCTACGATGTGGCCGTCATGTTGGAAGATCCCAGCCGCCCGGTCAAAGACGTTTTCGATGAAATGCTCAAGATGGATCATGCGGCTCTTATGGCTGAAATGTTCCCCGAACTGGTCAAGAAAAATAAGGATAATCCTCTCGGCCAGGCAGCCCATGTCTATATTGCTTCGGCAGCGAGGGGGATGCTCTCCAAGGCTGAAAATGAAATGAGCGGCGTGGTCAACACGGCCACTTCCAACTTGGCTCTCTACAAAGACCCGGTGGTGGCCCAGAATATATCCCGCTGTGACTTCCGGCTCAATGACCTGATGAATCATGAAGTGCCGGTGAATCTTTATATGGTTATCTCCCCAGCGGATATTGACCGGTTGCGACCCCTCCTGAGGATTTTCGTGGCTCAACTTCTGGGCCGGATCACAGAAAAGATGGAATTTGAGGACGGGGCCAGCAAAGCCGGTTACAAACATCGGATGCTTTTGATGCTGGACGAGTTCACCTCTCTGGGCAAGCTTTCCATAGTTGAGCGGGCCATTGCCTACATGGCTGGCTACGGCTGCAAGGGTTATTTTATCGTCCAGGATACGAAACAATTGAACCAAGCCTATGGCGCGGACAACGCCATCATGGCCAACTGCCATATCCGCATCGCCTATGCTCCCAACCTCCCGGAAACCGCCGAATATTTGAGTAAGATGGCCGGCACCACCACGGTCGTCGATAAAAAAGTTTCCATCTCCGGTGGCGGCGGCAAGGGCGGCAAATCCCGATCCACCAGTATTTCTGAAACTTCCCGGCCGCTTTTGACCCCGGACGAGTGTATGCGTCTGCCGGGCCTGTCCAAAGATTCTTCCGGCAACCCCGTTCCCGGCGACATGCTTATTTTTACCGCCGGCAATCCTCCTATTTATGGCCGCCAGATTCTTTATTTCGTTGATCCGGTCTTTTCGACTCGTGCCAAGGTCAAAACCCCCGGCGTGGTTGAAGGCTGGAGCCGGGGTTTGTCAGATTCCCTCTATTTCTCAATGCCGCTTATCACCGACGGGCGATCAGAACACGTCGCTGGAAACAACGTGCCTAACGATACCTCAATTCACCCTGGCGCGATACAAGGAGGTTTTGCTGATGAATATAAAAGACTCCTGGATGCTTGAGGTCGGCTTGTTGCTGATCGACCTTATGGTCATTCTTCTGATAGCCGCCTGGATATTCGGTTTTCGGGTGAACATCACCCCGTCACTACCGGAAGGTATCTATCAATTTTCTTCGGAAGACATTGAGCGCAACGACTTGGTGGCTTTCTGCCTGGAACCTGACAACCCTTTTTCACCTTTGGCGAGTGAACGAGGCTACCTGGGGCCAGGTGGCTGTCAAAGCGGTTTGCGTCCGCTTTTGAAACATCTGGTCGGACTGCCCAGTGACCATCTGTTTATCTCCGATGATGGATTGATCCTGAATGGAATTGTATTGACCGGCTCGGGACGCCCTGGCCGTGACCGACAAGGGCGGGAACTGCCTATCTCATTGCTTAGAGAAGGAACCATTTCTGACGGGCAAGCTGGCCTGGAACATCTGGGCCGGGCCACGGCCACCGGCGTTGATCGTTTGATTGTGGTGGTGGAGCCGGGAAAAAGATCGGTAGGCACGGCCAGAGTGGTCAAAAAGTTGGCCGCTGACATCGGCTTGAACAGAGTGTCGGTGGTCGGCAATAAAATCCGCAACCAAAGTGACGAGGATTTTCTGCGGCGGGAGTTAGATGGTCTGGACTTGCTGGGCTTCATCCCTTACGCCGACTCGGTCGTCGACGCCGACCGCAATGGAGCTTCAGTTTAGAAAGCCGCCCCAGAAGCGGCCGAGGCTGTCAGGGTTATATATCAAAAGCTGATTCACTAACTCGACTGACAATCGCCGCCGAGTCAAAAACCCGGCGGCTTAAAATATAGCTCGGAAGTGTGCATCATGGACTTCAAGGTACCTTAAACCAAATATTACGGCCAAATCCACACCGTCTGCCTGGGCGATGACCGGTTGCCCATTGGCGGGCAGCGTTCTTTATATCTGCATGACTTTGAAGGGCGGAATCCATACCCACCTCGATTTTCTTTGGATGTTTGGGATTATGACCCTATAGAGGATTGGCCGGAAGCTTTACTGACGGTCTACCAGGATGTACGTCATGACACTGGCTTATGGACTAAAAAGCGCCTTGACTACGGGGCTGATTTGGTGACCCTGCATTTAAAGAGCACCAGCCCTAACAACCAGGACTTGGGGGCCGATCAGGCGGTCAAAAGTGTACGCCGGGTTCTTGAAGAGATAAATGCACCTTTGATTGTCATGGGCGTTGACCATACCAACAAAGATGTCGAGACCTTGTCGGCGGTGGCTGAGGAGTTTAGCGGCCGCAATTTGGCGCTGGGGCCGGTGACCTCACGCAATTACAAACGTCTGGGGGCGCAGGCCATAGCGCACGGTCACTCGGTGATCGCGCTTTCGCCGACAGATTTCAACTTGGCCAAGCAATTGAATATTTTGCTTTACGGTATGGGTATGCCCAAAGACCGCATCATTATGGACCCGACCGCCGCCGCCCTGGGCTATGGTATGGAATATTGTTACACGGTTATGGAGCAGTTGCAAATCGCCGCCCTGGTGGTTGATGATCAGGATGCCCAGCATCCTATGATCAGCTTCTTCGGCGAGGATGTCTGGAAAACCAAAGAAGCCGCAAGGATGATTGATACATCTAACAGATCTGGTGAAAAAATCAGTCAAGGGATAACTCTGGAAGCCACCGAAGCCATCACCATGATCTTGGCTGGAGCCTCGATTCTCTCAATGCGACACCCGAAGGCTTTAAAAACAGCCAAATCTTTTTTGAGGCAATTTAACGATTTTTAACCCCATCATTTAAGATATCAGTATTTTACATAGACATGATTTTTTAGAGCCAGCCAGGCTCGCCCCACTCTAATGTATTTTGAGTGCCAGAATCAGGCACGCGCAACAACCGTTGTAATCTCCCGCTCTGACCATTGAGGAAGTGGTTGCCGCTGTGGAAACCCGTCAATTCTGGTCATGGACTTATTATAATGGACTTATTATAATAGATGACGACCCCTTTGGCATCGGAGATAAAGACGCCCAAGGGAAAGGAATCCAATATACATTCAAGGGTGCATAGGCTGGAGCCAAAAAAAATCGGCCAGAGGAAGCTTGACCCACTCCAGGTAGGAGACGGGGTTGGCAAAAAATTCATCCATGTCCAGACTCATATTTTGTCCTTCTGGTACGTTTATTTTGCCTCTAATTGTAGGCGTTTGATTCACCATCTGTCAACTGTCGGGGAACATCCGGATTTAATGTATGTTATAAATTTTGGGCGTTGATCTCTCCCCTGGCTGTAATTTTGCCAATCATCTGGTCAGTGGCAATGATTTCGGAAAAAATTTGAACGTCGGCAATTATCCGGCTTGGTTTTGTTCGGCCTAACGCCGCAGTACACTTTTAGGAGTTTTTATGAAGTCCACAACTAAAACCACTTTGGGAGTAGTAGGGTACGGAGTCATGGGCGCGGCCATAGGCCGGTGTTATGCCCGGTCTGACGAGTTGCAAGAGCGATTCACTTTAAACATCCTGGCCAGGAAGCCGCCGGAAAACGAGCGGGGCGATCGGCCTTTCAATTTTGCCTCTTCACTGGAAGAATTGGCCGTAAAGTCAGACATTATCATCATTGCCGTGCGGACTGAGCAGGTCAAACAAGCGGTTCTGGATATCGGTCAATATTTGCCGGCCGACACTCCTGACAAGTCCCGGCTGGTTATATCTCTGGCCACTGGAGTGCCCATTTCGGTCATCGATGAAGCGGGCCAGGGGAAACTGGCGGTAGCCAGAGTGATGCCCAATGTTTTGCTGGAAGTGAACAGGGGCATCTTCGGGCTATGCGCGGAGAAAAATCTGTCAGACGCCCATAAAGAAATGATTCATTTTCTGTTCGACCGGCTCGGTACGGTAATCGAGCTGGACGAAGCGCAGATGAATAACTTTACCGGGCTGGCCGGTTGCGGGCCGGGCTTTCTTTTTTATATTATGGACGCTTTCATTGAGGCCGGGGTCAGTATCGGCCTGACCAGAGAGGCTTCCCGAAGCATCGCCATCGGCCTGATGGGCGGTTGCGCGGAATTGGCTTCGAGCACCGGCCGCCATCCGGCCATACTTCGCGAGCAGGGCATTTCACCCGCCGGCATGACCATAACCGGCATAAACCATCTTGATCGGTGTGGAGTGCGCGGACACATCATTGACGGCGTTAAAACCGCTTATGAGCATGGCAAAGTGATGGATCAGGACACAGTGTCCGGCACGTGAAAATTAATTGTTACAAAGACTTGGACAAAGAAAGGGCTAAATAAATGAGTACGGCAATTGGATTTATCGGCGGGGGCAACATTACCCGGGCTATTCTTTCGGGGGTGGCCGGGAGCGGTCTTTACGAAACGAAACTGGTCGGCATTTTTGATATAGCACAGAATGTGCGGGAGGATTACGCGTCGGGCGGCTATGTGACTTATGACTCGATTGAAGACCTGGTCAAAGCTTCTTCAGTAGTGGTCGTGGCGGTGACGCCCCAGGTGATTGATTCAATCATTGCTCAGATAAAAAGCGGGCTGATGGCCTCCACCGTTCTCCTGTCCGTGGTTGCGGGTATAAGCACCCAGTGGTACCGGGAGCGGTTGGGACAGGATTGTAAGGTGGTGCGATGCATGCCCACTTTGACCGCCCATGTGGGCCTGGGCTCTTTCGCGGTGGCGCGGGCCGAGACCGTGTTGGATACCGATTATAAGGAAGTGGACCGCTTTCTGTCGAGTTGCGGAGTTATTGAGGAAATACCGGAAGACCTTATGTGTGAAGTTGTTTCCTTAAATGGTTCCGCGCCGGGTTATTTTTACCATATGACTCGGGTGGTGGTGGCCGAAGCTGTGCGCATGGGTTTTGATCAGCATACCGCCTTGCGGCTTTTTGCCCAAACCATGAAGGGCAGCGCGGAAACGCTTTTAAGCTCGGGCTTGAGCGCGGAAGAACTGGAAGGCAAGCTCCGCCTGGCCGGCGGCACGACCGTGGCGGCCCTGGAAAAGATGGAAGAACTCGGCTTTGACCGCTGCCTTCAAGAAGGCTTAAGGGCTTGTGTCAAACGTTGCGTTGAACTTGGAAAATTTTGAAGGAGATTTGATTATGAAAGAAATAATCAGTACCGACAAGGCTCCGGCCGCTGTCGGCCCTTACTCTCAGGGCGTAAAAGCGGGTGGAATGGTTTATGTCTTGGCCTTGCTCGCCCTTGATTGAATAGACAAGGCCGGAACTTCCGGCCTTTCGCCACACCAGGCCCTCATTTACTTATGATGGCCTGCTTCCACCAAAAGATCTGCCTCGGCCTGCGTGCTCTTGATTCCCATTTTCCCTGCCTTTCGTTTATTCCAGTCGTTCAACAACCTCATTTAAAAAAGTGTCAAGCTCTTTGGACGCGGCCGCTTTGGTAAGCCCGCTTTCCTCCGCCAGCTTGACGACTCTCATATGGGCACCCTTTCCAAATTTCTTCCAATCATTCTGCCAAACAATGCAATAAACGTCTTATAAATCGCAATTATTATCCACAAACATTCATATTATGAAATGAATCGCCATAATATTGAAATTTATCTCTTGACTTATGGAATGTATCAAATTATGATTAGGCATCGTTTCAACATTAAGTAAATTTCAAGATATATTTTGAACCACACCTTTCACATTATGAAGCTAGCCAAATTTAAAGGCTAAAAGCGGTGATCTTTAAGGTGCGTTGACTGCCGGTCCCGGTCAAGGGAGGCCTAGCCATCGAAAAAGCGTTAATTTGTCCTAAACCCATTAGCGCCGCTCATGCGGTTGTGATGGAATATGGTTTCTTCTGGAGAAACTGCTTAAAAGAGAGAGTGTTCTTATGTCGTCAGAAACCTTGTTTTTAAAAAATGCGGAAACCTTTGCCGAGAGCATGGTTCGCTGCGGGGTGCGTTATCATTTCGCCTATCCCATTACCCCGGCCACCGACGTTATGAAACATGCGGCGGTGATACTGCCTAAATACGGCGGCCGGATGATTCAAATGGAAAGCGAGTTGGCCGTGTCCAACGCCCTTTCGGGCTGCGCCTGCACTGGCAAGTTGGGGGCGACCTCATCGTCCGGGCCGGGTATGAGCCTGATGCAGGAGGCTATATCTTTCATGTGCGCGGCCGAGCTTCCGGCCATCATGTTCGATTCAATGCGCGTCGGGCCCGGAGACGGCGACATCATCGGCGCCCAAAGCACCTATTTCCAGGCCACGCGCGGCGGAGGACACGGTGATTACCGCACCATCGTTCTGGCCCCGTATTCCGGTCAAAGCATCGTTGACCTGATGCCTGAGGCCGTGCGCCTGACCTATCAGTACCGTAACCCCGTGCTGTTTGTTCTGGACGGCGTCACCAGCCAGATGACCGAAACCGCGACTTTCCCCGAGCCGCACGATTACTCGGCTGATTTCGACACTTCGGGCTGGCGCTACACCGGCACCAAAGATCATCCCAAGCGCTTTGTGGTCACCGGCAGCTATTCTCATAATCAGGGTTATGAGATGAACGAGCGCCTCCGGGCCAAATATGAAAAGATCAAAGAAAATGAGCAGCGCTGGGAAAGCGCACAGGTGGAAGACGCGGAGCTTATTGTGGTGGCCTTCGGCATCCACGGCCGCATGGCCACCGAACTGGTCAGCCGCCTCCGGGCCGAGGGCCGCAAAGTCGGGGCCATCAACCCCATCACCCTGTGGCCTTACCCGGACAAGGCCTTTGAACAACTGCCCCAAAGCCTGAAAAACATTTTAGTGGTGGAAATGAACCACGGGCAGATGCTCGACGACGTGCGGCTGGCGGTAAACGGACGTGTGCCCGTCCACTTCTTGGGCAAAACCGGCGGCGATACCCCCCTTTGCACGCTCAGGGAAATGGAAACCAAAGCCCTGGAAATCTTAGGCTGAGGGAGGAGAGGTCATGGAAAACGCAATGGAAAATTTATCATCAAAATACGGCAAAACTTTGATGCTCGACAAGCTTTTCAGCTACTGCCCCGGCTGCGGCCACGGCATCGTCACCCGTCTGGTGGCCGAAGCCATAGAAGCCATGGGCTTGAGAGAAAAGGCGGTCAGCGTGGTGGGCATCGGCTGTGGCGGTTTTTCTCACCATTATATGGACATTGACGCCATTGAGGCCACCCACGGGCGCTCAACATCAACGGCCACCGGGTTTAAGCTGGCCTCGCCTGAAAATTTCGTCTTCACCTATCAAGGCGACGGCGACATGAGCGCCATCGGCCTGGCCGATCTCCTTCACGCGGCCAATAAGGGCGTACCGATTACGGCCCTTATGATCAACAATACCGTCTTCGGCATGACCGGCGGCCAAATGTCCCCGGCCACGCTGGAAGGGCAGGTGACCGCCACGACCCCCAATGGGCGCGACCCCAAACTTCACGGCTACCCCATCTTGGTGCCGGAAATGATGCGGGCCATGCAGGGCGTAAAATATTTGGCCCGCGAATCAGTGGCCGATGCTCCGGCCATTCGCAAAGCCGGCAAAAGTATCCGCCGCGCCTTTGAGTGCCAGGAGAAGAACCAGGGCTTCGCCTTCATTGAGTTCATCGTGCCTTGCCCCACGGGTTTGAAAAAGAGCGTTAAGGATTCTTACGCCTGGTGCAAAGACCAAATGGTCGACTACTTTAAACCTCAAGTTTTTAAAGATGAAGTGGAGTGAGGCATGCAGTTCAAATGTGTTTTTTCAGGATCGGGCGGCCAGGGCTCAGCGCTGATCGCCAAGCTCGTTTGTCAGGCCGGCATCGCCGACAATCTTAAAGTTCTGATGACCCAGACTTATGGCATTGAACAGCGCGGCGGCGATTCCACGGCCTTCGTCATAATCTCCGATGCGCCCATCGGTAACCCCTTGGTGGAAGGCGACGCCAACCTGGGCATCGCTCTCAGTCCTTCCACTTACGATTTGTGCCTGGCCAACATGGGGCCGGGGGGGCGCTTGTTCTACAATTCGTCGCTTATTACTGAAAAACCCGTGCCCGACCTGGAACAGACGGCGGTGGCCGCATCCGACCTGGCCATCAGCGCCGGCGGTTCGCCTCGAGGCTTGAACCTGGTCATGCTGGGGGCAGCCGTGGCCGGAACCGGCTTTCTTAAGAAAGAAACCGTGGAAAAAGTCCTGACCGACAGTCTGGGCCACAAGAAACCGGAACTTTTGGAAAGCAACCTGGCCTCCTTTAAGGCCGGTTTGGCGGTTTGAGGAATAATCATGATCAATAAAAAACATATCATTGAGGCCCGCCGCTGCAAATCATGCGGCCTGTGCGTGGAGTCCTGCCCTAAAAAGGCCTTAAGCATCGGCCATGAACTGAACGCCAACGGCTACGAAGTGGTGGAGTGTGATGCCGATAAATGCGTTCTCTGCAACATTTGCGGCATTGTCTGCCCCGATGTGGCCATCGGTGTAATTGAATTGAAAGCTTCTGAAAAGAGCGCTTAAAAATATGCGGCCTTTCGTGACTTGGCCTCTATGCCTGGAAGGTCAAGCGAGCTGAACAAATAGATATTACCAATGCCTGGTTTAATGCTCGAGGTGATATAGATGGCCAGGCGACTAATGCATGGGCCGTTTTACTGCCGGCCACTGAAGGAGTCAGTATGCAATTTTTTGAAATTTTTTCGCAAGGCGATCTGGAAGCCATCCATGAGAATGTATTGGACATTCTGGAAAAAACCGGCATCGTTTTCCTCTATGAACCCGCCTTGGATATTTTCCGCAAAGCCGGCTGCCGGGTGGATGGGAACCGTGTTTATTTCCCCCGGAAGCTGGTGGAGGAGCAGCGGCGGCTGGCTCCGTCATCATTCACCGTTTACGGACGAACCCGGGAGCGGGATGTGGTCTTTGACCGTGACTCATTCGTCACCATTCCCTGCTATGGCTCTCCCTATGTCCACCACTTGGGTGAGGAGCGCCGGGAAGGCACCCGCGATGATTTCATTAAATTCACCAAGCTGACTCAGGACAGCCCCCATCTGGATGTAGCCAGCGCCGTGCCCTGCGAAATGGCCGATCTGCCCTTGGAAACCCGCGACAAAGAATACATCCGCACCATCCTGGAATTGTGCGAAAAGCCCTTTGTGGTTTCCAAGACGGCCGGGGTGGTGAAAAGCGCTTTTGAGCTGTCTTCCATTCTCTATGGTTCTCCTGAGGAAATGAAAGAAAAGCCCCGCTTCCTGACCATCGTCGACTCTCTGCCGCCTTTGGCTTACGACGAAACCATGACCGAAATGCTGATGTTCTGCTCCGAATACGGCATACCGCAGCGTATTGGCGGGCTCGGCCAGTCGGGCCTGACCACCCCGGTGACCTGGCCGGGCCTTTTGTGCCAGATGATGGCCGAATCCCTGGCCGGCATCGTGCTGTCCCAGTTGATCCGCCCCGGAACACCGGTCTTGATCAACAACTCCAGTTCCGCCACCGACATGAAAACTCTGGGCCTTTCGGTGGGCGCGCCGGAATCGGCCCTCAACTGTATCGGCACAGCCCAGATGGCCCGTTTTTACGGCCTCCCCTGCCGCTCCGGCGGGGCGATCAGCGATTCCAAAATAGTCGACGCCCAAGCCGGAGCCGAAACCATGATGAACCTGATGACCTCGGCCATGAGCGGGGCTAATTTTATTCTTCACGCCTGCGGCATTTTAGAGGCCTACATGGTCAGTTCTCTGGAAAAATTCGTAGTGGATGAAGAGTGCTGCGCCATGGTTCGCCGTATCCTTCGGGGCGCCGAAGTAAATGAGGACACCCTGGCCCGCCAGGCCATTGACGATGTCGGCCCAAAAGGCAATTACCTAACCCACAAACACACCACCAAGCGTTATAAGGGCCTGTTTCAGCCGGCTCTTTTCAACCGTGAAAGCTATGGCCGCTGGGTCTCCGGCGGGGAGAAGGACTGCGCTCAGGCCGCCCGGGAATTGTGGCAAAAACGCATTGAAAAATTCGAGGTTCCATCGCTCGGAGCGGATGATTTGAAGAAACTTTCAGACTATGTGAACTCTTAATCAGAGAAGAGGACAAGCCCATGCGGAAAATTATCTCGGAAATTGACATCAAAACTTTTTTGGTTCCGGCACTTTTAGTCGTGGCCGTTTTAACCGTCGGCGTGGTCAACCCCGAAGGGTTCGGCAATCTGATCAAGGTGGCCTTCGCTTGGATTTCCAGCAACTTGGGTTGGATGTACGACATCGGCATTGCCTGCCTCCTGGTCTTTTGCCTTTGGGCCGGTTTCAGCAAAGTCGGCAATATCCGACTCGGGGGAAAAGCGGCCAAGCCCAATATGAGCATGTTCTCCTGGGCCGCCATTACCTTTACCTCCGGCATGGCCATGGGCGTGGTCTTCTACGGCGTCGGGGAGGGCTTGTTTAATTTCATGGCCCCTCCCGGTTTTACGGGTTTTGAGGCCGGTTCCCCGGAGGCGGCCGAAGCCGCGTTGTCCTATGTTTTTTTCCACTGGGGCTTTCACCCTTACGCCATCTATACCGGCTCCGGCCTGGGTTTCGCCTTTGTCTTCTGGAATACCAAGCGCAGCTTCAGCCTTTCCTCCGGGCTCTACCCCCTTCTGGGCGAAAAGGGCGAGCAGGGCGGCTGGGGCAACACCGTCAACTGGCTTTGCCTCTACATCATGGTCGGCTCCCTGGGCACCAACATGGGGCTGTGCGCCCTCCAACTGACGGCCGGCCTGGATTACGTTTTCGGTTCCAACTACCCCCATGACCTGGTTCATCCGGTCATCATCATCTTTCTGGCCGTCTGCGGCATCACCTTCGCCTGCTCCGGCATTCATAAAGCCATCAAGTATGTCTCCAACACCAACATGGTTTTTTTCGCCATTTTGGTCGTCTGGGCCTTCTTGTTCGGCGGTACCCAATTCATAATCAACAATACCGTCACCTCCATCGGACAATACCTGGGCATGATGGTGCCGCAGACTTTTTACCTGGAGCCGGCCAAACAGAGCGGCTGGATCGGCGACTGGACTCTGTATTACTGGGCCTGGTGGCTGACGGTGGCCCCCCTGACCGGCCTGTTTCTCATCAAGCTCGCTCGCGGCCGCACCATCCGTCAGTTTGTGCTGGTCAACATGTTCATTCCCATCGGCTTTGTGGTCATCTGGTTCGGCACCTTCGGTTCTTCGGCCATTTATCAGCAGTTGTACAACGGCCTGGACATCTGGGCGGCCATTGAGCAGTATGGCTTCCCGGTCTCCCTCTTTGCCTACCTCAAGGGGCTGCCCTTGAGCGGGGTGATGACCATGCTGGGCTTTCTGATCATTTTTCTCTCCTTTATCACCCAATCTGAATCAATGATCTATACCATGGCCGGCATGACCTCGGCCGATAAGGGGGAGACCGCCATCGGCGAGCAGAAATCACCGACTTTTCTGAAGGTCTTCTGGGGGGCGGCCATTGCCATCATGGGCTATATCCTCCTGAAGTCGGGCGGTTTAAAGGCGGTGCAGCAGTCGGTGGTCATGCTGGGCCTGCCGGTTCTGGTGATTCTTTTGGTCAATGCGGTCAGCTTCATCAAGGCGGTCAACAACCGGGAAACCTACGACCTGACCCTGACCGATGAGGAAAGGAAAAACATTATCCGGGAAAAACTTCAGGACTGCGCCGATGACCAGAAACAGGCCGCCCTGGAGGAAAGATTACGGAGCATCTGATCACGCTTGACGAACTCGTAAAAAGGGCCTGTTCTAAGTGGAACGATAGTGCGATGTCCACAGGACCGGCGGCTTTTTACGAGTTCATCATGATCGGTAAAAGAACATTTGCGGTGGAGGTAAATTAGATGTACGAACGAATGCAGTCTTTTTCCAAAGCGGAACTCACCTTAATTCACAACGCCTCTATGGCCATTTTGGCTCAAAACGGCTTAAACTTCACCGATGACGAGGCTTTGGAGATTTTTAAATCCCGAGGGTTTAAGGTTGAGGGCAGCCAGGTTTATTTCACTGAAGAAGATGTCCTGAGCGCTCTGGAAACCGCACCCGACCGTTTCAAATTTCACGCCCGCAACCCGGAAAAATCCGTCTGGATCGGGCGGGATGATTTCGCCTTTGCCCCGGCCTATGGGCCGCCCTTTGTGGTCGATGCCGAAGGCCGCCAAACGGTGGGGAATATGAGCGACTACGAAAAAGCGGTCAAGCTGGTAGAGACTTCCCCGGTGGTTGATTTCAACGGATTCAAGTATCTGGCTCCGGGGGACATTCCGGCGGAAACATCTTATCTGGATATGATCCGGGCCGCCCTGGTCCTGAGCGACAAACCCCTGATGGGCAGCACCGACAGCAAAACCGGCGCGGAAAACACCATGAAAATCATGGAACTGGTTTTCGGCCGGAACTATATCGACGACCACCCGGTGACCATGGGCCTGATCAATCCGCTCTCGCCTTTGTCCTACGCTCACGAGATGTCCGCCTCTATCATCGCCTATGCCCGACGCCGTCAGCCGGTCATCATCCACAACATGATCATGGCCGGGGCTTCCGGCCCAATCCGGCTGCCGGGCCTGATGGCCCTGGTCAACGCCGAAATATTGGGCGGGCTGGTTTTGGCCCAGTTGGTCGGGCCGGGAACGCCGGTCATCTATGGCTCTAATTCCTGCCCCATTTTTATGAAAACCGCAGGGGCCGAAATATGCAGTCCCCAATCCCAATGGATCTTTTCGGCGGTGACCCAACTGGCCCGGTTTTACAACCTGCCCTGCCGGACGGGCGGCTCGTTGACCGATTCGCACCTCCCCGATGCCCAGGCCATGGCCGAGGGGGCCATGACTCTGATGACCACCATCCGCAATGGAGCCAACCTGGTTCTCCACGCCTTCGGCATACTCGGTTGTTTCATCGGCATTTCCTTTGAAAAATGGATTATGGACGAAGAGCTTTGCGCGTATATGCGGGGTCTCACTCAAAAATATCCCATCACCCCGGAAAATCTGGCCGTCGACCAGATTCTCGCGGTCGGCAGCGGCGGCACTTTCATCACCCGTCCGGAAACCGCCAAAGAGTGCCGCAAGGCCTTTTACCAGCACAAGCTTTTCAATAAGTATGACGAAGCAGGCTGGCGCAAGGAGGGGGCGCTGGATTTGGTGGCCAAGGCCCAAAAAACCATTGAGGCCAGAATCGGAGGCTACCGTCAGCCGGATATGGATCCGACCCTGGTCAAGGATATCGACGCTCTCGTGGCTAAAATGAAAGCCGGCCCCCACTGACAAACTTGGGCTGGGATAAGGAACTGATATGGCTTTTAAACGCATGTTTCAAACGGTCGATACCCACGGCGGAGTGCCGATGAGAGTGGTCACCGGCGGGGTGCCCGGAGTGCGGGGGCAAACTGTTTTTGAAAAAATGAAATGGCTTGAAGAAAATGACGATCAGCTTCGCAAGCTGCTTCTAAGGGAACCGAGGGGCTACCCGCCTCAGTGCCTCAACCTGATCGTTCCCGCCGCCGACCCCAGCGCCGCCGCCGGCTATATCATCATGGAGCAATCCGAATACTGCCTCATGAGCGGCTGGAACACCATCGCCGTAGCCACCGCTCTACTGGAAACGGGCATGCTGGAAATAACCGGCCCGGAAACCAAATTCAAACTGGAAGCGCCGGGCGGGCTCATTGAAGTGACGGCCCATTGCGAGGGCCGCCGGGTGAAGGCCGTGACCTTCAAGAATATGCCCTGCTTTGTCGGGCACCTGGGCGTGGAACTGGATATCCCCCAAGTTGGTAAGGCCATAGTGGATACAGTCTGGGCCGGGGCCTGGTTCGTTATTGCCGATGTGGCCAACTTTGGCGGGCTGGCCATCACGCCTTCGTGCGGTCAGGAATTGACCAGAATCGCGGCGCTGATGTGTCGGGCGGCCGAAGATAAGCTTTCGCTCAATCACCCTCAGTTCGGCCATGTTCCCATTACCCTGGCCATGATTTGCGCGGGTGACCAGGAAAGAAACATCCCCTTTCAAAGCTGCGTGACCATGCTCACCGCCGAGGTCGATTATTCCGACCCCACCACCTGGGGCGGGGCTATTGACCGTTCCCCTTGCGGCACCGGCACCTGCGCCCGCATGACCTCCCTTTTGGCCCATGGCCGCCTGACTCTGGGCGAAAACTTTTCTCACCAGAGCATTATTGGTCTGGAAGGAAAGGGGCGTTTGATTGAGCAAACGAAAATCGGCGAATACCCGGCGGTCATTCCCGAAGTCACCGGCAACGCCTGGATTACCGGGTTTAATAATTTTGTTCTTGATGAAACAGATCCATTTCCAGAAGGGTTCAAGGTGGGCGATATCTGGTAAAAGCCCGTCCGCAATTACCGGGGCGGATTTTAAGGAGTTTTCCAATGAGAAAATGGTTTCAAGGCGTTGACCGCACGATATTTGGCGGAGCCGCCGCAATCTATGCTGTTCTTTTTATATTTATCATTATCGCGCCCACAATGGCGGAAAAGGCGATCAGCGCCACTTTGGGCTTTACCTTCAATAAAGTCGGCTGGGTATATTTATTAGGCTGCACCGGCTTATTCATCGCCCTACTGTTTGTTGCTTTCGGACCTTATGGTAAAATCAGGCTCGGGCAGCCGGATGATAAGCCGGAATACAGTTTTGTCAGTTGGATGGGCATGCTGTTTGGGGCCGGTATCGGCAGCGGGCTGGTTTATTTCGGGGTCAATGAACCCATGACCCACTTCATCAATGCCCCCCTTGAAGTCGGCGGCAGTCAGGCCGCGGCCGTTGATGGTTTGCGGCTCACATTCATGCATTGGGGGGTGCATCCGTGGGCCCTGTATTGCGCGGCCGGCCTGGCTATGGCCTATTTTCAATATAAGCGGGGGTTGCCCAATCGCATCAGTTCCTGCTTTGAACCAATGCTGGGCCGGGATAATCTGGACGGCGTCACGGCCAAAGTCATTGATATTTTTGCCCTGGTGGCCACGCTCTGCGGCATTGCCACTTCCGTCGGCTTTGCCTCCACCCAGTTTGCGGCCGGCATATCTCTGCAATACGGTTTGCCTTCTGGTTTCCAATTGGTGGCTATAGTCATTGTATTTATTGGCGTGGTCTCCACCATCTCGGCCATGAAGGGCGTGGCCAAAGGCATTAAGATCATCAGCGACTTGAATATGTGGATTGTCCTGTTTTTTGTCGTCTTCATGCTGATTGTCGGCTCAACCCTTTTTGAAATCAACATATTATTGGAAGCGGTCGGCTCATACTTCAACAAACTCCCGGCCGCCAGCCTATTTAATGACACCACCGGCGCGGTGCAGGAAAAAATCGGGTATAACTGGGTCAGCGGATGGACGGTTTTTTACTATGCCTGGTGGCTGGCCTTCGCTCCCTTTGTCGGAGGATTTTTAGCCAACATCTCCAAAGGCCGCACCATCAAAGAGTTTATTTTAGCCTGTCTTTTCGCTCCCACGGTCCTATGCTTCGTCTGGTTTTCGTTTTTCGGCGGAACAGCTATCGACTGGGCTCTTTCAGGCAAAGTCTCCCAGGAGATTCTGGATGTGCTGGCCAACAATTCCCAGGAATCCCTGGTGGTCTTTCTCGGCCAACTGCCGCTTTCCAGCATCACGATAGTTATTTCACTGGTCTTCACCATGACCCTGATCATCACTTCCGTTAATTCGGGCGCCTACACCATGGGGCTCATGTCCAGCGGCGCCAAACAGGCCGAGCCGACTCTGGCGCTGAGAGCGTTCTGGGGAACATTCATTGCTCTTAACGCTCTTTTATTTCTGTGGATAGGCGGGGGCGGCATGCAGACCCTGAGAAACACATCGATGGTCGCCGCGTTTCCTTTCTTGTTCGTTCTACTGTTGATGTTCATAAATGCGTTAAGATCATTGCATAAGCACTACGATGAGGTTGAAGCGCCCACCAGTCAGGTGACGGATATTCCGTCGACAAACAACTGATAAGTACATAAAGAAAGGAGCCACCAATGGGCTTTAAAAGAACTATTCACGCGGTTGACACCCACGCCGGGGAGCCGATGCGGGTTATTACCGGGGGAGTGCCGCACATTCCCGGCAATACCGTCTACGAACAAATGCAGTATCTTCGCGATCACGACGATCAACTGCGCCTGATGATGCTCAGGGAGCCGAGAGGCTATCCGCCGCTGTGCTGCAACCTGATTGTCCCCCCCAAACACCCCGAGGCCGACGCCGGTTACATCATCATGGAACAGGTTGAATATCCGGTCATGAGCGGCGGCAACACCATCTCGGTGGCCACGGTTCTCCTGGAAATGGGGTTGCTGCCGATGAAAGAGCCGGTCACCGAACTGACCTTGGAAGCCCCGGCCGGTTTAATCGGCATCAGGGCGGAGTGTTCCAATGGCAAGGTCACCAGCGTGACCTTCAAAAACGTACCGGCCTTTGCCGCTCACCTCGATGCGGAAATAGACGTTCCGGAGCTGGGCAAAGTGACGGTCGATGTTGGCTGGGGCGGCATGTTCTACGCCATTGCGGATGTGCGCCAGTTCCCCCATATCAAACTGGAGCCGCAATACGGCGGAGAAATAGCCCGGGTCAGCGCCATGATCCGCCAGGCGGCCATTGAGCAGCTTCCGGTGAAACATCCCCACTATCCCGGGGTGGGCATCTCGATTTCCCAGCTATCGGGGCCCACCGACAACCCCCAGGCCGATTGGAAAAACGCGGTGACCGTTTCTTCCGGGGATGTTGACTGGAACCACCCCTCCACCTGGACCGGAGCATTGGACCGCTGCCCCTGCGGCACCGGCACCTGCGCCAAAATGGCCGTCCTCCACGCCAAAGGCCAATTAAAAATCGGCCAGGACTTTCGTCACGAAGGCATTTTAGGCAATGTTTTCACCGGGAGGCTCGTTGAAGAAGTGGATATGGACGGCATCAAAGCCGTTGTGCCGACCATCAGCGGCCAGTCCTGGATATACGGCCTCAACACCTACGTTCTCGACCCCACCGATCCCTTCCCCAACGGGTTCACCGTAGGTGACATCTGGGCGGAATAGAATTACTAAGCCAAACAAGAGTAACGCCATTCACCGACAAGTGAATGGCGTTTTTTTCGGCATGGGCAGGGAGGGTTATTTAAGCCGGGCCAAAACTCAGAGGCTAGGCCGGCACGTCAGCCGAGGCGTATCCCAGCAGATTGGAAAGCCTGCGGGCGGCATTGACTACCAGGGGACTGACTCGCTCCTCCTCTGCCTCGGTCAGGCTGCCGGCGCTGACGCTTATGGCTCCGATGGGGGTGCGGGTGTGGTTCATGACCACCGCGCCCACACAAAAGACGTTGTATTCATTTTCCTCCCGGTCCACAGCATAGTTGCGTCGCCGTATTTCTCCAATATCCTTCAATAAAGATTGAACATCCACATGGGTATTCTGAGTCAAGGGTTTGGGGTCTAACTTGTCCCATTTGCCAATGATTTCATCATTACTATAAGTGGATAAAATGGCTTTGCCCGCACTTGTGCAATATAGAGGCGAGCGCTTGCCGACGCTGGTGTAGACGGAAAAAACCGGGTTGGTCTGGCCAATGCTTTGCAGGCAAATCAACTCGTTGTTATCCTCGATGGAAAACTGGGCGATCCGCTCCGTTTCTTTTCTCAAATCCACCAAAACTGTATTAATGATGCTGATCTGGTTCAGGCTTTGAACGGCGCTTATTCCCACTTCATAAGTTTTGAGGGTCAGGGAATAATTGCCGGTTTGAGGGCTCTTGGCCATATAACCATTAACGACCAGGGTATGGGCCAGCCTTAACAGCGAAGCCTTATTGACATCAAGCTCCCGGCGCAAATCATTTAGACTGACACTGCCGAGGCGCGAGACTATTTCAAGCACCTGCAACGCTCTCTCAACAGACTGAACGGTATCCAGCTTATTTAGATTTTCATCCAACTCCCATCCTCCTGACTTCCAGTAAAAGTGGCTCCATGAAATCAGCCTTTGTTGTGGCCATTATACGTCATAAAAGTCATAAAGTGCAATTATGATTTATCCCTTAATATTTTGAAACGCAAATATCAATTTATGACAATATTCTGTATTTTTTGCTCTTGACATTTTAAAACGGAAAAATTATCATAAGCTATCGTTTCATAAAAATCAATTTCAATTTTAAATTATGAAACGATTAGTTTTTAACTTGAAAACTCAGAGCGGTTGTAAACCCATAACCGATCTGAACGCCGCAATGGGCCATCATAGGGGGTAGGTATGCCTGGCAAAGAAATGAGAAAAATAACGTTATCAATGTTTACAGATAACGATCTCGAACGAATCCATGATCTTTCGATGCGTATTCTGGGTGAAAACGGCGTTTGCTTTCAAAGCGCCCGCGCTCAGGAAATATTCAAGAAACATGGATTCAAAGTGGAAGGGCAGCAGGTATTCATGACTGAAAAGCAGGTCCGGGCAGCTTTAGATTCCGCGCCTTCTCATTTCATCATCCGGGGACGAAACAGTGCCCGTGATTTGGATCTGGGCGGGGGTGATTATGGCATTCCCGGTCCAATCGGTCCGGTCAATGTCTTGGATCTGGATAACGGACGACGGCCGGGCACACTTAAAGATGTTGAAAACCTGATCAAAATCTATCAGGCCAGCCCCGTTATGACCATGAACTCCAATAACGGCGTCGAGGCTAACGATGTCCCGGCCGAAAGCCGCTATTTGCTGATCATGCGGGCGCTTCTGAGACATACGGACAAGCCCTTTTACACCAAACTATTCGACTATGATCAAATGCACCGGGCCATGGACATGATTGAAATTGTTATGGGCGAAAAATTAGAGCCCGGCGGGAAGGTTTACCTGACCTCCGGGTCGTGCCCCTCCATGAGCCCACTGGCCTGGGCCGCCGATGTGGCCGACGATATCATTGCCCTGTCTGAACGCGGCCAGGCCGTGACCACCGGAACGGCCACCAGCACCGGCGTAACCGGTCCCATCCGGGTGTTCGGGACATTGGTGATGCAGAATGCGGAGTTGGTGTCCGGCATTGTTCTTTCCCAACTGGTCACCCCTGGAAACCCGGTTGGCTACGGTACCGGGGCCACGCCCGGCAATATGCGCGGCGCTAATTACTGTTGTGGTTCTCCAACTCGGGTGGCCCTTCAAGTCGGTTCCATGGAAATGGGGAAACGTTTTTATAACTTGCCTTCAAGGACGATAACTTACGGCTCGGACTCTACCGGCCTGGATGTTCAAGGCGGCATTGAATCCTATGAAAACACCCTGGGGAACAGCCTGGCCGGCGCGGACTATATGCTGTCGGAAATAGGCACCCTGGAAGGCCTGATGACCACCTCCTACGAAAAAACAATTATTGATGAAGAAATCACCAGTCGCCTTATGCATATGCGTGACGGCATCGATGTTTCCGAGGAAGCGGCCTCTCTGGACATCATTTTGAAAGTTGGCAGTCGAGGCGAGTTCATAACCAGCCGCGATACTCTGAAAAACATGAAAAATGACTGGTATCCCAAATATACAGACTGGAACGCCACCCCGGAATCGCGTCCGCCCGATGATCTGAATTATGTTTTGCGGCGAGCCAATGAGGAATGGAAAAAACGTCTGAATGAAGCGCCCGAATGTCTGCTGGACGACGCCGTCGACCAGGCCCTGGGCGAATACATCAAAAGGCAGAAGGTGAAAAGATGAATCTGAACAAACTGCTGAAACCACGTACCATAGCCATTGTCGGGGCCAGTGAAAAGGCCGGGTTCGGCGGCGACACCACCAGGAACTATCTAAAATTTTCCAAAAACCTGGAAAATCTGTATCTGGTCAACCCCAGCCGGCCGGAGATTTTTGGCCGCAAGGCTTATCCTTCGCTTCTGGACATCCCGGTTGATGTGGATCTGGTTATTCTCTGCACTCCCCAAAAGACCATCATTCCGCTTTTAAAGGATGCGGCCCAAAAAAACTGCGGCGGCGCGGTGGTTTTTGCCAGCGGCTACAGTGAAACGGGCGCTGGGGGAAAGAAAAAACAGGACGAGTTGGTGGAGGAAGCCGACCGACTGGGCATCGCCGTCATGGGTCCGAACTGCGCCGGGTTGGCCAATTTCATCGACGGTATTTTCGCCTTCGCCTTTTTGGTGGAAGAGCGCGACCGCAGCGGCAACATCGGCATGGTTTCACAAAGCGGCCAGATCGTGCTGGCCGGTTTGGACAGCCCCAATATGGGTTTCAGCCATGTGATTTCCTCAGGTAACTCCTGCAATGTCAAGGTTGAAGATTACCTGAATTTTCTGGTGGACGACGAAGACACCAAAGTTGTCTCCGCCTATATTGAGGGCATTACCAAACCGAAACTTTTGGTTGAGACCTTTCGTAAGGCCGCGTTGAAAAAGAAACCCATAGTGATTCTTAAATCCGGCCGTTCCGCCAAATCACAGGAACTGGCCGCCTCACATACTGGTTCTCTTTCCGGTTCCGACCAGATGCTGCGGGCCATCTTTAAGCGCTACGGTATTTTTGAAGCCGGTGATTTAGAGGAATTGTGCGGAATCTCGGCCGCCCTGTCCTGGCTGGGGGAAATGCCAAAGGGTCGGAACTGTGTTTTTATGAACGTCTCTGGCGGTGAAGCGGGGGTTACGGCCGACCTGGTCGAGGAATATGGTTTGCCTCTGGCCGAATACAAGCCGGAAACGCTGGCCTATTTAAAGACGCTAGTCCCGGTCTACGGGTCGGTTAATAACCCCTTTGATATGACCGCGGAAATCGGCTACAACACGCCGGTTATGCACAACGCCCTGAAGGCCATATCCAAAGACGAAAATGTCGACGCTATTTGCATCGCCTACACTATTACCCCGGAAGTCTGGGACGCCACCATTACCCACATGGTGGAAGCCGTCAAACTGGCGCGGGCGGAGCCGGGCATGAAGCCCATTTTCTGGATGCCCTTTATTGAACACACCCGCGATTCCGCCAGCGCCGAAGCTCTGCGCTCCGTTGGTGTTCCTCTTCTGCCCACTGGGCGTTATGCCTGTAAAATCCTGCGCCAAATTTTAGATTACGCCACCACTGATTTTGAGGATACTCCGGGGGCCGTGCCGGAACAAAGCCACATCGGGCAGAAAGCCTTCAGCGAGTATGAAAGCCTATGCCATTTGGCGGAAAACGGAGTGCCCATCCCGCCGCAGGCCATTGCCGCCACAGCGGATGAAGCTGTGGCTAAAGCGGTTGAGCTGGGTTATCCGCTTTCGGTAAAAATCCACTCGGCGGACATTCTGCACAAATCTGACGTGGGCGGCGTCAAGTTGAATATACGTAATGAAGAAGAGCTGCGCCAAGCTTTCGACAGCATCATGAAAAGCTGCGCGGAAAAAGTTCCCGGTGCCAAACTGGAAGGCGTATTGCTTAAACCCATGTTGAAACCGGGGGCGGAGATGATTATCGGCGTCAACAACGACCGCGATTTTGGTCCTATGGTTATGGTTGGTATGGGCGGAGTCTTTGTTGAGCTGTTTAAAGATGTTCAATTGGCTCCGGCACCGCTGTCCCGTTCCCAGGCCCTGGGCATGATTAAGGGCCTGAAGTCCTATCCCCTTCTCAATGGGTATCGCGGGGGCCAGCCCGGAGATGTCGACGGCCTGGCCGACCTGTTGGTGACCATCAGCGAAATGGCAGCAACGGAAAAGGACCAACTCAAGGAACTGGATATCAACCCTGTTTTTGTCACGGAAAAAGGCGTCGCCATTGCTGACGCTCTGCGGGTCACTTACGAAAACTAACCCCTGGCACTTGATGGACAACAGTGCCCGAAGCGATATCAGAATCAACTCTGACCGTCTGAGGTCACAATTACCAGAGAAGAAGGTATGAAATGAAAATGATTGAACTTGTCAGCGATAAAGCGTCTCCAGCTTTGGGGCCGTACTGCCATGGCAAAAAATTCGGCAACACGATTATCACCTCCGGTCAGATTCCCCTGACCAAAAGCGGCGAGTATGTGCATGAAATCAAGGCCGCGACCCGTCTGGTTTTGGAAAACCTGCTCAGTATTGTCGAGGCCGGGGGCGGCGGTAAGAACAGTGTGGCCAGAGTTGATTTATTCATCAACTCTCTGGACGATTTTGCGGCCATCAATGAAGTTTATGCCGATTTCTTTGGCGACCACCGCCCCACTCGGGTTTGTGTGCAAGTTGAAGCCCTGCCGGCCAATGTGCCGTTGGAAGCCGCAATGACGGCCTTCGTGGAAGATTAGAGGTAAGGTTATGAAAAAAATAGCTTTTCAGGGTGGGTTGCTTATCGACGGGAACGGCGGGGCTCCGATCAAGGATTCTTCGGTTTTGATTTCCGGGGGAAAAATTGAATATGCCGGTATCGGGCTACAGGTTGGTGAAGATTATGAGCTTCACGATATCTCCGGCCGAACGATAATGCCGGGCTTAATTGACTCGCACCTGCATTTTTCCGGCAATCTGACCGACAACGACACCGACTGGGTGATGGAAGATAACCTCCAAAAAGCGGTTGTGGCCGTACAGCAGTCTCGCGAGTGCCTGGAGACCGGTCTGACCACAGTCGGTGAAATCTCCCGGTTTGGTATTCACATCCGCAATATGATCGAACAGGGCGTCATGAGCGGGCCGCGCGTTGTGGCCACGGGCCTGGGATTTTGCGCCACCTGCGGCCATGGCGATTCACACCATGTCTCCCCGGAGGCCAACAAAAACGGTCATCCCTGGGGCGAATGTGTGGACAGCCCGTGGGATTTGCGTAAGGCTGTGCGTCGGCGGCTGCGCGAAAACCCGGACGCCATTAAAATTTGGGCCACCGGCGGCGGCATTTGGCGTTGGGAAACCGCTATGGATCAGCACTACACCATGGAAGAAGTCCAGGCCGTTGTGGACGAATGTAAGATGCGGCATATCCCCGTGTGGTCTCACTGCTTCGGCAGCGCCCACAACTCGGCGGTGGCCGGCGTCGATCTGATCATTCACGGCCTCTCCCTGGATGATGAGACCTTGGATATCATGGCGGCTAATGGGGTGGCCCTGTGTCCCACCATCAATTTTATGCCGGCCTGGTACACAACCTTCCCCCCTGTGTACGACCCCGCGCTGCACGACAAGTACGAAGGTGATACCACCGCCGAAAAAGAATTGCAGCGGGTATACGACAACCTGCGGAAGGCCAATGCCAAGGGTATCCTGCTCACCATTGGTTCCGACTCTTTTAACTCCCAGATGACCCCCTACGGCGAGACGGCTGTAGGCGAGTTGCACGCCTTCGTTGAAAAGGCCGGCATCAGCGAGATGGACACCATCAAAGCGGCGACTATTAACGGAGCCAAAGTACTTCGGGTGGACGAGGCCACCGGCAGTCTGGAAGTGAGCAAGAGCGCCGATCTTTTGGTGATTGATGGTAACCCTCTTGAAAACATCCGGGCTATCTCAGTTAACAATATGCGCGTCATTATGAAAGAAGGTCGTATTGTTACAAGAGAGGCCAAATAAAACCCATATAGCGCACAAGTCGACTAATATCGCATTGACGCAACCAAAGGCTAGGCATTGAAGATAGGGTCATCATATCTCGGTAATGATTGCTGGTGGCCGGTGGTTTGATTTAGAGCTGGCGATTTTTAGGCGTGAGGCTTGTCGATAAAGATGGGCTATTTGTGATGGTTTTTGTGTAAATATGCTGATTAGTCACATGTAGAGCGTACCAGGCTTATTGTTCCGGCGTGATTTGGATATCCCTTCATGCGTTATGTTGAAGGTATTTGACCCAGGTAGTGTAAGGTATTTCCGTTCTGACAGCCGTTCTCCTGGACGAAATATCTGACCGTAGCTTTTCCAATTCCGCTTGCTTTCGCCTTTTAATCTCCAACCTTATCCTCTGTCGGTCATGCTTGAGCATAGGCATTTTTTCTACGGTTTGCCGTCGTTTATCCCACCGGCTGTGACAATCGGCATAACGGCTCGAACTTTCATGATTGATCTGGCTGAGGATCTCCTTACGCCGGGCCATCTCCGTTTGAAAATGCGCGTACAACTCGTCTCGCTCCGACCCCAGATGAAGGGGAGCGGCTGTGTAAGTCTCAAGCGACTTGACGGATCGAAGCATATCCGCATCAGCGGCCATAAATTGCCCGAATTTCGCCTCCAATTGTTTTTTTCCGAGACTTCGGTCGATGGTGCTTGGCTTGGCGTTATGTTTGCCGTATCGATCCTTTATGGTCAGGCCGTTGCCAGAAGGTTTGAGTAGAAGGCCGTATTGAAGAAAAGCGCTGTGGACATCCCGCCAGCTTGCTGCTTTATTCAGCATGTCCATGATGGTGGGCTTATGCCTCATTACATAAGTGAGCAAAGCCCTCCAAATTAGTTTCAGCTTCGCCGCCAGTGTACCAACTATGAAATGTTTTTTCGCCCTGGAGCCCGCCGATGGTGGCGTCGGCGGCATACAGAGCCAGGGCACGGTAGTTATCGTTGGCCGTCTCCCGGTCAATGCGCCGAGCAATCACCCGTTTCCCCTTTGGAGCAGAGATTTTACCACCTGGTCGAATCCGGCGGCCAGCTCCCGCTGCTTGACTTCCACCCGCCGAAGCAGGGCTCGCAAATCATCGTGCCACTGCTCGTGGTGCTCTACCTCCGTCAAATGGAGCTTCAGCAAGCCGCCCAGGCGGCCCAGGTCTCCTTTGCTATGCAAGAGGGCCAGTACGGCTTCCTGGTCCACCTTGCTGCGTATTTCCTGGCCCAGGCAGACTCTTTTGACGAACCTGGAGACCGACAAGCCCGCCTGACCGGCCAGCCCGGCAATCTGCCGATGCTCGTCCTCGGTGAGGTAGACGGTCAAATAAGGTTTTCTCTTTGGCATCTTTATCCTTTCCATCTTCGGGCCGATATCGGCCCAGCGTTGAGCTTCAGCGAATAAGCCACCCGCCGGAGCAGGCGGGCAGGATGGCGGGGTACCGGTACCCCGCATATCCTGCCTTCAAATCGTAAGCTTGCAAAAGCTTCGTCCAGCCACAATGAGCCGATAGCTCGCATTGCTTCAATTCGGCCGATATCAGCCGGCTGAGGCTGATTCGGGCTTTTCTGTGCTGATGGCGGCTGATTGTAGGAAAATCGAAATAGCGGCCAACCGACATGGTTTGCGGCACTTTCACCCTGGGCTTTTTTCGTATCAAAAGCCTCCGAAGACTTCCATTGGCTTCTATCAGCGATAATGAGCAAATGGCCCGTTTCCGCTGATATGGGTACTTCGTGGCTGATCGCCGTCTGTAATAGGGCAGTAGGGTTCAAAATGGCCTCTGGCGTCAAACAAGGTCTTTGAGCTCCACATCCTTATCATGCACAAAAGGCTCCAGCCTGTTCGCCGGCCTGGCCGGGCGACCGGCTGACTGGGGCTGCAACCGGCCGGGCTTTTTCCGGCTGTGGAGCCGATGGCCGCCGCCGCGAACATAGTCGCAAAAGGTCGTGTAACCCATGGTCAGGCGACCGTCCCTGGTCATCTCGTCAAAAACGAAACGCATACAGTAACCTTCGGCCAACCGCTTTTCGATTTCAGGTTGAAGTGAACGATATTCAACCCTGGCCATGTATTTGGGCTTTTTCATATTCAACATTTCCTCCTTCATATCTGGAGTGGTTCAAGGGATAAGCTTACAAACCGACGACGAGCCCTGGCCGCTGGCGGGGCGGCCCCAACCAGCCAGCGACAGCGGCCAGGGCGGGCTGCGATAAGGCACCAAGCCTTCTTCTTACTTTTGTTATTGATTAAGGCGCGACAGATGAGGGCCATCCGGGCGACACTTACCAGGATCAAAAAATTTTAGCCTCAATCCACTTAACCAAATTTTTGCCGTCAGGGAGGGATTTGAGGCCCGTTGGGCGCCAATTGGGCCTGTCCGCACCTGTTTCCCAGGAGCATTTTGATCATGTTCCCAGTCACTGGACAAACTCCGCCGGGTCGCCGTAGCCGGGGCTCCACTTAGTTGGGTATCCAAAGGCTTCGTTAGTCAGACGTCGGGCATCTTCAATGTCCAACCCGTCCCTGATTTTTTGCTTATAAAAATCGTACCAGGGGCGGCTGATCTCAGGCGACGCCGAGCGCCTCGGCTGGAGACTACATTTCCGGCTTTGAGACGACGACAGAAACTTGTTGAATGATCGCTTGACTACATCTTTGAGGGAGCGCCCATACTTGGCCAGGCGCTTTTTTAGGGCCTTGCTGGCCCTGGCTCTCTCCCGTGCCAACATCGGCCCCAGGCCCAGCCACTCGAAGAAACGAGCGGTCAGATAGCGGATGGCCCGCAGGCCGACATATTTGCCGTCCTCATTGCGGTGGCGCGGCTGGGCTACTTCCATAAAGCCGGCTTCTTTGAGGTCACCAATGGCCCGCTCACAGCGACGCTGGCCCAGGCCGGTACCGTCCACTATGGAGTTCATATCCAGATCAATAAAGCCGTGATTCAGGGTGGGGGTGCCGACGCAGAGGGTGACCAGATCGAGACGGCTAAGCAGATACTCCAGCACCACCTGGATGGCCTCCCGGCGCTCACTGCGGGTCTGGCGTTCGGCACTGGTATCCAGGAGCGGGCATTTCTGCGGGCACCAGAACCACTCCTTGGCCCGTTCAGCGGCCAAAGACAGGATGCGTGGAGGCGCACCTTTCCCCTTGCGAATCGGATTCGGCGGACTCAGATTCGGGTTTTGGGGCTCATGCCCACAGCGATTGCCGGATTTTTGCGGCAGGGGAATCGGATTCATGAACGACCCCCAGCCTGGTCAAAAGCAGATGGGGCGGCCGACTGGCCACGCTCCAGAGCCCAGAGAGACGCCGCCCAGAGCATCCATTCCATGAACCTGGGAGTGAAAGCCAGGGCTGGCGGCTGACAGTGACCGGGCGACCTCATCTCCACTGCCTCAATCCGCTTCAAATCGGCGATGACCCGCTCGCAGCGCCGCCGCCCGAGGCCGGTTTCCAGAACGATGTGCTTCATAGCCAGGCTCTGAAACAGGCCATTGGGGTGCAGGAAGCCGATGCAGAGGGTGGTTGGGTCCAGGTGCCGCAGCAAAGCCAGCAGGAGTGCCAGGCAGGCCTCACGGCGCTGGCTCCGCATCAACCTCAGATCAGGCCCGCGATTAAAGAGGGGGCATTTGGGCGGCAATTGGCAACAGTCCTTCAACCATCCATGGATGGCGGGGAGGCTGCTTGAGCTGAAGGACTGATAGCCTTGTGAATTTTTCGACAATGATTTGCTGTGGGTGTGCAGATTCCAGGTCATGGGCGCACCCCACTAAAGCGGGCTTTATAGAAGATATGAGAAGGTGGACGATGAATCCGAGGTGGGTAACTTTTGGGTAGCAAAAATCGAAGACAGCAGACTTCGCGGCTACCTTGATAGTTGATAGACGCAAATAATCTTTTTTCAGTCCGCCGATTGTTGTAGACTGTTGTTAGCTGTTGTAGGTCGTTACAAAGGGGATTTTCGCGTGTTGGGTAGCAATAGGGTAGCAAAAACGCCGAAGGGGTCCAGCGTAAAAACGCTGAACCCCTTGAAATTAGTGGCGCGCCCGAGAGGATTCGAACCTCTGACCTACGGATTCGTAGTCCGGCGCTCTATCCAGCTGAGCTACGGGCGCAACTCGCAAAGAATAGCTATTTTAAGCCTCAATGTCAATCAAAAAATGCACCTTTCTTATATTTATTATGTGAGCCACACCGAATTGTTTCCACATGGCGGTTGTCTGTAATAGCGAGTTCGGAAACTATCATCATATTAAATAAGTGTTGCTCCGCCGGCTTTATGCCTGCGTAATGCAACTCTTTCCGCCACTGCTTTCGGCCGCGAAGCAACCTGAATATTTTACCTTTGACTACTATAGCTCTTTGTTATATAATTATACATCAAATATGTGTATCAGGATGGTATATGTCCAATTCAATTAGCAATATGATTTTTATCCTTATACTTTAATGTAAAAACTAAAGCCCGTTTTGGCACGGGCTTTAAGTGTCATCTTTCCGGTCAGCTCGGTCATTGATCAATCAAAGTTCGAAGTTTAACGGGAAACCACCTTGGACTGACTGTAGCCGCGTCCGGCCAGGCTCTTTTTGAGGTTATCGGCATCGGACTGTGATTTCAGTCCGTCTACATAGACCGAGAATTGCGGCGAACCGTTCAGGTATTTGGTGTCCAAGTTGACCTTGGAGAATTCTTTCTTCAAAATGGTCAGGAGCTTGTGCGCTTGATCGGGATCGGTGGTGGTGGAAACCTGTACTCCATAATATCCTCCGCCGCCGGCAGCCGGGGCCGGGGCGCTGACTGAAGCCACTTTTTTGGCGGTGCCCTGCTTTTTGGCCACCTGGGCGTTAACCTGGTTTTCCTGGGCGGCCAGTTGTCTGGCTTTGTCGCCGGTTATGGCTTTAATGTTGACCCGGGCCACTCCAGATTTCAGCATACCGATTTCTTCGGCCGCCGCCCTGGAAAGGTCGATTATGCGGCCATCAATGAAGGGGCCGCGATCGTTGACCCGCATGACCAGCGTTTTGTTATTATCCAGATTTTTGACCTCCACCCAGGTATGCAGGGGCAGGGTTTTATGCGCGGCGGAGATTTTATTCATATCGTAAACCTCACCGCTGGCGGTCTTCCGGCCGTGAAATGGCTCTCCATACCAGGAGGCGTGACCTTTTTCCTTGAAACCATCCGCCGAAGACAGTATATAATAACGTTTACCATTAATTACATATGACTTGCCCGCGTGTTTAGTGCTGGATTTGGATGCTCTGGTGGTGGTCAGGGAACAGGCACTCAGGGAAAAAACAAGAAGCAAAACAAGAGATAATTTGGCACATATCATGCATATTTTGTGCATAGACAAATCTGACACCTTAGTGGAGGAATATTTGCCGTGACTACCGGTCGATCTTTTATCCAACATATCAAACTCCTTTTTATTGCCGTCCTGACCTTGGCCTTCCTTGGCGCGGGGCTGTCGCTGCCGTCAACCGCCGAGGCTCAGAATAAAAAAAACCAGAGCCAGGCAAAAGCCCAGAAGTCCGGTGCGAAGAGTTCCAGCAAAAAGAACTCAACCGGAAAAAGCGGTTCACAAAGCAGCAAGAAGACGCAGGCGCAGAAAGCCGCTGAACTGCCGTGGCCCCAGAACCTTCTGACTCTGGTCGGCGACGGGGCCGTCCTGGTTATGGACACCCACGCTCCCAGAGGCGCGACGAAGGAACTTTATGCCCACAATGCCGAGCGGGAATACGTACCTGCTTCCATATTAAAGATCGTCACATCAGCCGCCGCACTTGAATTTTTAGGGCCTGATTATCGCTTTAAAACTGATTTTCTCCTCACAAAAGACAAAGATTTGTGGATTGTGGGCTATGGAGACCCATATCTTGTGTCGGAAGAATTGACACGCATCGTTAATGACTTGCAAGAAAAGGGCCTGAAAGAGGTTAGAAATATCTATCTTGATAGTTCTTATTTTGAGCGTGACCTGATTCTGGACGGCAACACCCAGACCCGCAACCCCTATGACGCCTATAATGGTGCTCTGGCCGTTAATTTTAATACTTTGAATTTTAAGAAAAACAAAAAAGGACATGTAGTTAAGGCAGCCAATCATCTGCCGTTGACGCCCATGGCTCTGGATATGGCCAAGAAATTCAAAAAGAGCGGTACCTATTGTCTGAATATTTCCGAGAGTCCGGCCGAAGCTGAGCTTCATGCCGGGCAGACCTTCAAGGCCCACCTTGAGGAGGCCGGGGTTAAGGTGAAGGGGGAAATTTATGCCGGGCAGACCGCTCCCTCCAAGCGTAAAGTCTTCCACCGTCATGTATCTTCGCGGTCACTTGATGAAACCTTGAAGGAGTTGATGAAGTATTCCAACAATTTCATGACGAATCAAATTTTTCTGACCATGGGAGCCGAGCTTTACGGAGCCCCGGCCAATCTGGATAAAGCCCAAAAGGCTATGGACGCCTATTTCAAAAAGCATTCGCTTCCGAGAATAGTCATGGGCGATGGCAGCGGGCTCAGCCGCCAGACGACCCTGACGGCCCGTCAAATGGCCGCCGTTCTGGAGGTAGTGGAGGCGAATCGTCATATTTTTTCCAGCCGTGATGACGGCCGGGTGCGGTGTAAAACCGGCACGATGAGTGATATCAAGACGTTGGCCGGCTTCATGGAGCGGCCGGACGCACCGGATCAGCCCCTGAGTTTCGTTATCCTTTTAAATGGAGCCACCTACACAAGTGCCACTCGAGATCAGGTTCTGGGGCTTTTGAAGCATGAATTCATAACCAGCAGCCCCAGTGCGGGGCGCTGAAAGGCGGCTTTTTCTACTTTATGATTTACTGTGCAGATTGACGCGCACTGACCTCACCCGTTCAAGGTATGTTGAGGGTGAGATGGTAAACGGTCCGGTTTGCGGCTTCAGCTGGGTGGAAAGTTTGGTTTCCGCCCAGTTGTTTTTTATATGGCGTCAAAATTCAAACACCGGCCCTTCATCTTCCGGCTGATTGGTCTCTTTGAGACGATTCCGGTGATTTCAGGCTTTTTATTTATCCCATCTTACAGCCTCTTTTTCAAGCTCTTTTTACCAGTCAAATAATCAAGCCATAATCAATACTTAATGTAACTAAACAAGTAAATGAAAAAATACTTCAGGTTTATGTAAAAAAAGACTTAAGTTTAAATTAAAGCTGGCCGATAAAGTATATGAGGCTGGCCAAACGTGCATCAGTCCCATAATATGGGCGCGTTATAAGGGTGTGCGATGCGACGGCTTACGAACCCGGACAAGCGGGAATTACAAATGAATGCGGCTGGTTTGTATTTGAAATTTATGGTAAGCTTAAAGAGTCACTTAAGCTTTATCTGACAGACCGCCGCCGGGGAAAGGCAGGCGCCTATGAAAATATACCAATTTACGCCAGTATCACCGCCCAAGGAAAGCCGGGCGGCTGATAAAACCGGTCTTGATAAAGCAGGCGGGCCGGATGGGGATTTTGCGTCGTTTTTAAAAAAGGCCTCCACAGGCGAATCGGCGTCCCCGCCGGGAGAAGCGGTTGCGAATCCCGGCAGAGTTATCTCCATGGAGAATATGCGGGCCTTGAAGTTGCCGTCGGCCACTGATCTGGGCGCGGCGGGAAAGCTCCTGAACCGGCTGGAGTCGGCCATTAAGTCGGCCAGTCTGGAGACTCTGGAGAAGGTTCACAATCTTGAAGGCTTGCTTTATATTCACAATAAAAACACCCCGGCCTGAAATGGAGGGTTAATAATGGCGATAAACAGCAGTTCAGCGGAACTTACCATGCATCAAGGTTTGGCTGATAAGAAAATTGCCACGGCCACCGACCGTCATTTGGGGCAATTGAGGCATGAGACTGACCTTCACGCCACCAACGAGGCGAAGAACGCTTGGGAGGGAAATGTGCGTGAAGAGGCCAACATGGAAATAGGCCGCGCCCGCAACCTGACAAGAGTGGTATAGGTTATAGGCCAACGCTTTCCGGGGACAGAGGAAGGATGAGGACCCCTTTTTTGGCACAAGCGCTAAAGAAGTTTCCTTCCTTTGCTCCCGGAATTTTATTGTAGAATTCGACTGATTTCTTACTTGATTGACCTGCGACTGTATACCAGTTATTTCCTGGCCCTTCCCTTGACCAGTTTACTTCGCCCTCAACTGAGAAATACAGTGCTGAAACAGCATGGTGATATGGTGGCCTGGCGGCCGGCTGATCTGGAGAAGACTTGGCCTTACCGGCCAACCAAAGGGTTCCACCCTCTGGACTCCGGCTGGGGGAGGGCCCACGCGGGCCCTACCCCAGACCCCACCCGCGCCAGGGGGGCGGAGCCCCCTGGACCCCCAAGAGGTCAGGGTCAGATTCAACTTTCCCTTCCAGCATCGCCGCAACTCGCTTCGAGTACGAAGCTCAGACAAGCGGCGACGCTTCATACAGGGTCAGCTTTAGGTACTATATGCTGCTTCACATTGTGTCGCTGCTTTTTGCTATAGGCAGCCTCATCAAATCTTTGTTGCTTCACGTATGTTCGGCTTAATATTCCTTCCCCTAAAGGTTTTTTTCCAGCGCTGTACCCAGTGAGACATTGCCGACTTTTTTCTAATGAGCGACTCCATAATAAAGCGATAGGTGGCAGAGAGATATGCTGACAGCACTGGAAAGGGCCTTTAAAGGGAAGCTGATTTAAGCCGAGCATACGAGAACTGCCACTCCGCCAATGAAGCCGCCTATAGAAAGAGGCAACAACTCAACGTAAAATTACTCATAGCACACGGGGCTGACGATGTGTGAAGCGTCGCCGCTTGTCTGAGCTGAGCTTGCGAAGCGAGTTGCGGCGATGCGGGAAGAAGAAAGTTGAAGCCGACACTGACCTCTTGGGGTTCCAAGGGGCTTGCCCCTTGGCGCGGGTGGGGTCTGGGGCAGGGCCCGCGTGGGCCCTCCCCCAGCCGGAGTCCAGAGGGTGGAACCCTTTGGTTGGCCTGTCAGGCCAAATCCTTTAATCGCGCGGCCCTCTGGGCCGCACTCCTTCAATCAATATCCAACCACCCCTTCCACACGCATTTAAGTTATCAGGTGGGCCAGTGTGCTATAAAGCGCCGCCGGAGTGGTCGGCTTAGTCAGATGTTTGTTCATTCCACTCTGAATGGATCTTTCCACATCCTCGCCAAAAGCATTGGCAGTCATGGCTACTATGGGCACACTTCGGGCATCCCCGCGGGTGAGCGCTCTGATTCGACGGGCCGCTTCCAGCCCATCCATGTCAGGCATCTGAACATCCATTAGTATGGCGGAGAAAAATCCCTCCGGCGAGTCCTCAAACTCCTTCACTGCCTCCAAACCATTTTCAGCACAACTGACCACAACGCCCTTCTTTTTTAAAAAAGTGCTGGTGACTTTCATATTTAACGGATTATCCTCAGCCACCAGAACATTCTTGCCGCCCAGAATTTCTTCAAAATCCAGATCAGACACGGTCGCCTCACCCTCATCTTCCGGCAGGATCTGGGTCATCAGAAGGTTCAGCTCAATTGTGAAAGTGGTTCCTTCCCCCTCCGCGCTTTGCACTGATATATTGCCGCCCATACTGTCTATGATGTTTTTGACTATCGGCAGCCCCAGGCCGGTGCCCTGGACTTTACGGGCATAACGGCTGGATTCCTGGGTGAAGGTTTCAAACATCTTTTCCTGAAAGGCCGGACTCATGCCTACTCCCGTATCACGCACGGTGAAAGAGCAGGGAAGAAGGTCTTCACCGCATTTGCCTTTGTCAGTGACGGTCAGAAAATAAATCTCCCCATATTCGGGAGTGAATTTCACGGCGTTTGATAAAAGGTTCAAAAAAACCTGTTTGAACCGCACCTTATCCACCATCATCACCACGTCATTCATATCCGGGTGGCTCTCGATGATCAGATTTATATGTTTCTGTTCGCACAGAGGCTTACACATAACTTCTATATCATTCAGAAAGGTGCGGAAAGCATAGCTTTCCAGCCTGAATTCCAGCTTGCCGCTCTCAATCTTTGACATATCCAGCACATCGTTGATCAGGCCCAGCAAAAAATTGGCCGAAGAATTTATTTTAGCCAAATAATCCGCCACGGCTTCCGGGTTGCCCACTTCATCCTGAGCCAGGGTAGTCATGCCTAGAATGACGTTCATGGGGGTGCGGATATCGTGGCTGACGCTGGATAGAAACATGCTTTTAGCTTTGCTGGCGTTTCTGGCCTCATTAACGGCTTTGTCCAGCTCCATGTTGACGCGGGTCATTTCCCGGACATGGGCTTCACGCGCCTCAATGGCCGCCGCGTCCCGTTGCTTGAGCCGCCCGACCAGAATAACAATGGCCGCGACGGCGGCCACAATAGTCATGACCTTCTGGACATTCAATTCGTTATAGGTGAACAGTTGGCCAGGATTGGAAAAAAAGTAGAGAGAATACAGAATCGCGACGGCCCCGCTCAACGCGCCGCCTATATAACCGTCTGAATAACAGAAAAAGACCACTGGTATGATCAAAATCATCATCGGATTGGGGGTTTTCAGAAAATGGGCCAGGGCCACGGCCAGAAAAGTGACAGGTATGCTTAGAAGACGATAGCGCATTCTTATTGAGCTGACGGAAGGCACATTTCTTTCTCCTGGATTTGCGGTAATTATAAGAAAGTTAAGGAAACGACCGAGTGTTAGTTTACGAGTAAATATTTAATACGAGCAAATATTCATTATTATTTGTATCTCTTTTTTTCATTATTTGTCAAGAGTTAAGTGACAATATAAGGACGTTGGGGCCGGAGATAAAAAAAGCGGAGGGGTGGCCCTCCGCTTCAACATTAAAGCTGTGTTAATAGACGAACTGCTTCATAATGGCCTCCAGCCTGTCACGCGCGGGCGGGTGCCCGGCCAATACCTCTGGTTTATCGAGTCCGCGCGCGTGGGCGATTTTCATCTCCAGTGAGGGATGGTCTTCGGGATCGCGGCGGTAAATCAGGCCTATGGGAATCTCGTCATCCCATTTGGCCGCCTGGACCATGGCCGCCTCCCGGTTTGAGGGGTCATAGGATTCCGGCAGTTTTTTGGCCCGCTCTTTGTAAGAGGCGAAAGTAGCCTTTTTATTGAAGGAGATGCAAGGGCTGAGAATATCCACCAGGGCGAAGCCGGGATAGCGAATAGCTTCTACTATCAGGGCGGCCAGATGGGCGATTTCCCCGGAAAAGCCTCTGGCCGCGAAACCGCAGCCCGCGCTTATGGCGATGGAGAGCGGGTGGAATGGTTCGTTGAGAACGCCCAGAGGGGTGCTTTTGGTGGATTGCCCCAGATCGGTGGTGGGGCTGGCCTGGCCCTTGGTCAAACCATAAATCTGATTGTCATGCACCAGGACGGTTAGATTGATGTTGCGCCTTATGGCGGCAATGAAGTGATTGCCGCCTTCCCCATAATGGCAGCCTTCGCCGCTTTCCACCACCACATTGAGTTCAGGATTGGCCAGCTTCAAGCCCGTGGCCGCCGGAAGGGAGCGCCCGTGGAGGCCGTTGAAAAAATTTGTTTCAATATAGTGGGGCGCTTTGGCCGCCTGGCCGATGCCGGAGACCCAGGCCACGTCTCTTTTCTTCAGGCCGCTGTCATTGAGAGCTTTCAGCACCGCCTCACGCACGGCGAAATTGCCGCAGCCCGGACACCAGGCCGGTTCGATGGGGGTTTTATTGAACTCCATGATTCGCCTCCAATCGTTCCAGAATATAAGACGCGGTCAGGGGCAGCCCGTCATAGCGGGTGATGACCATATGGGGCTGGAAACAGCACTCCCGGCGAACCAATTGGGCGAACTGGCCATCATAATTGCCCTCGAAAAAAACCACTCGCCCGGCTTTTTCCAGGCGCGGCAGCCAATCGGACGGATCAAGGGGATAGAGTTGATTGAAATGCAGAAAACCCGCTTTCCGGCCCTCTCTTTTCAGTTCGGCCAAAGTATCCAGGCCAGCCCCCAGCGATGAACCCCAGCCCACCAGAATCAGGTCGGCCTGCTCGTCACCGTGATAGGCCGGGGCGATGGTCCGTTCCCTCAGCCAATGGAGCTTCTTCATGCGCTTATCCTGCATCTTGACTCGCCAGTCCAGATCCTCGGTGATATGGCCGTCCGGGGTGTGCTCGTCGCTGTCGAGCTTGACCAGATGATCGGAAAAGCCGGGCAACAGTTTAGGCGAGCGCCCATCCCTGACCCGGTGGTCATAACGGTTATAGGCGCCGGGCTTCAACTCGGCCTCATGGCGGCGGTGGGTCTCCAGCGGATTGACGGGAGTTTCAAAACCATGAAGGTCGAAAGGCTTGATTGGAGAAGTGCAGTCGGCCAGATACTGATCGGTGAGCACGAATACCGGCCCCTGAGAATCTTCGGCCAGACGGGCCGCCTTGGCGGCCAGGAGACCGCAATCGCCGATGCTGCCGGGAGCCAGAATGGCCCGTGGAAATTCGCCGTGCCCGGCATAGAGCACCAGGTTCAAATCGGCCTGCTCTGTGCGGGTCGGCAGACCCGTAGCCGGTCCTGGACGCTGGGCCACCACCAGCACCACCGGGGTTTCCAACATGCCGGAGAGACTGACCCCTTCAGTCATCAGCGCAAAGCCGCCGCCGGAGGTGGGCACCAGAGGCACGGCCCCACCGTAGGACGCGCCCAGAGCCATGTTCACGGCCGCGATTTCGTCTTCCGCCTGCTCAACGACCAGACCGGCTTCGGCGGCCCAGTTGGTCAGGTTGACGGCCACAGTGGTGGCCGGGCTCATGGGATAGAAGGAGCAGAAATTGACGCCGCCGGCGGCCGCGCCCAAAGCCAGGGCGTCATTGCCGGTGATGACCAGACGGCCAGGATGGCCCGGCACAGCCGGAGAGACCTGATATTTGCCGCCGATCTTGGGTTCGGCCCAATAATAGGCGGCTTTCAGAGCGGCCAGTGGTTTTTCGCTGCCGCCTTTTTTTTCAAAAAGCTGATTCACTTCATCCGTGGCCCCGGCCAAAGGCAAGCCCAAGGCGGAAACCATAAGGCCCAGGGCAATCATATTGATTTCACGGGCCGAGCCCAGTTCGCCAAAAGGCACTTCCAGAACTGAAACTCCATTTGCTTTCACGGCCGCTTTTTCATTGAAAGCGAGCAGAAGCCCGCCGGGCCTGAGGCGCGGCGCATCGATAGCATCGGTGTTTTCATCCAGGGAAATCACCATATCGGCCTGGTCCTCAGGGCCGGTCAGAGGGCTTTGGCAGATTTTGAGTGCATAGGTGTTATGCCCGCCGCGAATCCGGGAATGATAGCCCTGATAGGTGATGAAATTATATCCGGTGCGGGTGAGCAATCGTGAAGCCAGTTCCCCGGCCGTGGCCAACCCCTGCCCCGCCTCTCCCCCGATAACGATAGTCAAAGAATCCCTCATACCCCCTCCAAATGTGCGTGGTCCGCACGGGACTATGTCTAGGTGGCGGTTTCCCGTAATCGTTAATTACGGCGGCCATCATCGTATTAAGAGCGGTGCCCCCTTGGCTATGGAGGCGGCCACCGCAAAGGGGGCACCGCTCTTAATACGATGACAGCCGCCAAAACTAACGATTACGGGAAGACGCCCCATAGACGAAGGATGCGCGAGCATCCGTGGGTCCAGGGCTCTGCCCTGGTCCGTGGGTCCAGGGCTATGCCCTGGTGGTTAGACTCCGTCCAGGTGCATGTTGTCTTGTTGGTCGTTCCAGGCTTCTGGATCGGTGTAGTAGAGCTTCATGTCGCTCAACATCTGATAGTGGCCGCTTTCTTCAGCAGCCAGGCGGGTCAGGAAATCTTTCTCCTCCGCACAGGTCGCCTGAGGGAGCTCTTTCTCATAATATTCCCTGGCTTCATTTTCAAACTTCATGCCATTGTCGATCGCTTCCAGAATACCGGCCTCAGCGGAGGGGCGGTCAGACGTCACTTTGCGGAAAAGCTCGTTGAGGCCGGATGGTTCCGCATTGCCCTTCCCTGCCAGCCAGCAGGAATTGCCGTCGCCGAGCTTATTGTAAATGTCCTTGATGATCTTTATGTGGAGCAGCTCCTGGTCAGCCAACATCTTGAAAAAATCTCCAACTACCGCGTCACCAGCCCTTTTGGATACGTCCAGATAAAAATCCCGTCCTCTGTTCTCAATTTCCAGAGCACGGTTCAACCAAACCTCAACACGATTTTCCTTGCTCATAAATCCTCCTCTGACGGGGCTGGCGGAAGCCTGAATGAAGGCACACCGATACGCTCCGATATTAGAATAAAGCCGCTCCCTGAAAGGTCGGCGTCATCAACAATCTGTCAGAAATTTGCCAGGGTTCAACTGAAGGCAGAACCTTTTAGGAATATACGAACGGTTTTTAAAGCAGAAAAGTCCCAAATCAGACAGTGATTTTAATACAGCAGGTCGACCGGCCCCGGGAGATAGAGCGCCAGCGACTGGTTTTGAGGCGGACACTGTTCGCCGCCGGGCAAAAACCACACAGTTTGCCCGGCAGCACAACGCAAGTTGAAGGGTTAGCCTTAATTAGATGAAGCGACCGTGCCGGTCAGGGCATCTTTGACAATCTGGCTCAGAACGCGGGCCCCAAGTTCCTGATCGATCATAAAGAATCCCGCGCCGCCGGCGGCCAGTTTGAATTTCTGCACCACGTCAAGAGCGGTGGCTTCCTCTTCGACCTGTTCGGTTACAAACCACTGTAGAAATATTTCAGAGGCATGGTCGCTCTCAGCCTTGGCCATGCTCATAAGGTTGTTGATAAGGCCAGTGACCTTCTGTTCATGCGCATAAGCCTGCTCAAACACTTCCAGCGGCGTTTTCCATTTGAAAGGCGGGGCCTCAATGGCACCCAGCTTGACTTGCCCGCCGCGCTCAAGAATGTGATTGTAAAGCTTCTGGGCGTGGTAAACCTCTTCCCTGGCCTGAAGCCCCATCCAGTTGGCGGCTCCCGGGAAGCCCTCGGACTGGAGCCAGGCACTCATGGAAATATACAAATAGCTGGAATACAATTCAGCCGCCACCTGGCCATTGAACGCGGCCGTCATCTTCTTTGAGAGCATCTCGCTCCTCCTTACGATCAAGAAAGCATAGTGAAAGTAAATAAACTCGCCAAGCCCAGGGCGCTGGTGTATTTCCGGTCGATAACCGCTTTTCAGGCGCCAAACAGGCCGGCACATTGTCAATCTTATAATTACGGAACCGCATTGACCCGCCGGAAGCTGGGGATTGTTTTTGTCCCGTCGAGGTGAAGGGGGTCTTAGTCACGGAGCCGGGACAAAAACAATCCCCAGCTTCCGGCTCCCACCCGGCTATAGGCAGCAGTTACGGCCGATCAGGCCGCCTCCGGGAGAAATGTTTTTGCCTGGTTCCGTCACTAAGCCCCCGGAACGGAAACAGGCAAAAACATTTCTCCCGGAGGCGGTCACCCGATTTTCAGTAAATTCAACCTTGACTGTCTGCCAGCAGGAATTCTAATTATGGCCGACGCCGCCGCATAAAGCCGGGGTCGAGCGTAGCGAGACGGAGCGCCAGCGACTAGTTTTGACGGAAAAATAGCCGCTCGCGAAACAAAAACCACGCTTTTTGTGTAGCTACGAGTCGTAAGTTTAGGAAAAAGCCATAATTAGAATAGCTAGCCTGCCAGACAACGTTTACATCAAATCAAAACGGCAGGCGGCGCTGGCGCCGCCTGCCGGGCTGGATTAGTTGGCAGCTTTCCACAGGCCGTGAAGGTTGCAGTATTCACGGGCAGTGACCTTGGCGGAATCGGTTTTGAATTCAGCCACCGGCTGGTCGCCGGGTTTGAGGAATTTTCTCATGCTCATGCCGTCGTCAGTGAGCAGCTCAATCCACATAATATAATGCTTCTCTTCCATCGGATGCGCCACTGAGCCGACTTTAACCCGATAGCCGCCTTCGATCTTTTCGATCACCGGCACATGCTTTTCCTGGGCGGCGTCAACAGTATTGGCCTCCATGAGTTTAGCGGGTTTGCCGCAGCAGGCCACCGGGCCGCCCGCATCATGCAGAACTTCAATGATATTGCCGCATTCTTCACACTTAAAAATCTTGGTTTCCGCCATTTGAGACCTCCCGATCTATCTTTGGTGGTGATAATTTTGGCGCGAAGTTTGCTTTTTCGCGCCATCATATTATATGCTCAATCACAAACGGCCATAACAATAATGACCAATTAAACATCCAAATAATACCATAAAAACTATGGCTTGACCACATTAAAAAGGGCTTCAAAGTGATCAATAGGATGGGCGCAAGCCGGGCATTTCTTCGGAGGCTCTTTGCCCTCATGGATATAGCCGCAGTTGAGGCAGCGCCAGACAATGGGAGCCTCGCTCTTGAAATAGGTGCCGTTCTTCAGCTCATCAACGTATTCGTTGAAGCGGCGTTCGTGGTAATGCTCGGCATTGGCAATGTGGCGCATGCAGTCGGCCACTTCTTTGAACCCTTCTTCTTCAGCCACCTTGGCAAAGCCGGGATACATTTCAGTCCACTCATAATGTTCGCCTTCGGCCGCTTCGGTCAGATACTCGATGAGGCCGCCGGGGATGCCGGCCGGATAGGCGGCATTGATGGTGACCGAGCCGCCTTCCAGAAAGTTGAACAGACGCTTGGCGTGTTCTTTCTCCTGATTGGCGGTTTCCTCAAAAATCTGCTGAATTTTTACTTTGCCCTCTTTTTTGGCAATGGAGGCGCCATAAGTGTAGCGGTTACGCGCCTGGGACTCCCCGGCGAAAGCGGTTAAAACATTTATCTCGGTTTTGCTGCCTTTAATCGAAGCCATAATTTCCTCCCATGGTTCTGTTAAATGCGTCCGAAAACTTCATCATCCGGCCGCCTAAGTGTTGTAGCAACGATAACTATACTAGACGCTCTATTTTTGCTTGTCAAGCCGCCCCGCGGCGACTAAAAGAGGGTCACAAGTCTGTTGATCATTTTCAGAAAAGCTTTCAAAATCAAGGCTGAAAATGGAAATGGCTATGTAATGAAATGAATTTTTTCTTCTGAAAGACCATTTTTATAATTGTAGTACAACTAGTTGAAATCAAAGGTCAATTTCAAAACAAACCCTAGAAATCATACAGAAAATTTACATTTTAATAAAAAAATCTTAAATAGGATAAAATCCTAATAATATCAAAGTATGTGCGTCTCCCGCACCAGACCGGGTCGGGGTGAGAGTTGCTCTTAAAAGTTGATTTTGGAGGCCACCGGCGTGTTAAAAGCGGTGCCCTCTCAGCTATGGTCAGGATGATTGCGTGAGGTGGGTTTGGGGGGCGGTTTCGACCAGGCCAGGCTGTCGGCCCGGTCGAAACCACTGTCTATTATTGGGCGGGCGGCACATCGCCGATGTGGAATTCCACCCGGCGGTTCTGGGAGCGGCCCTCTTCAGTGTCATTGGGAGCAATGGGGCGGGTCTTGCCATATGACTCCACAGCCATGCGGTCGGCCGGGACTCCATATTTGACCATCAGGTCGAACACGGCCTGAGCCCGGCGGCGGCCGAGATCCATGTTATAAGAATCGGTGCCGATATTGTCGGTGTGCCCGGCAATGGTGACCCTGGGCAGCTTGGGATTGTTGTTCAAAATGCTGGCCGCATGCTCAATGCGCGGCAGGAACGCGCTTTTGACCACGGCCTTGTCGAAATCAAAGAACTGCGAATAGGCCGCAATCCAGCAGCCGCGAGCGTCCACCGGGGCCCCGGCCGGGGTATTGGGGCAGAGATCGTCTTCATCGCAGACACCGTCGCCATCGCTGTCGGCGCACGGCGGCAGATCGGCCGGTCCGAAAATTTCCATCATCATGCTTTCAAAGGCATTTTCATCACTTAGCATCTGGCAGATATTATAGGCCTTGCCGCCGCCGGCTGCGGCGAGTTCCTTGGCCAGGCTCTCGGCCTTGGTCTGGCGGGTGATATAAAAGGTATAGACGGCAATATCCTTGCCGTAGCGGCGGCGGACAGTGGAGGCATTCTGGACCGGCGCGCCGGAGCCCATTGTTTCCTCAAAATCAGCAAACATCAAGACGGCCTTGGGATTGCCCATGGAGGCCAGTTCATTGTCAGCCGCTTTCAGGGCCTCGCCAAAGGGTGAAACGGAATCGGCGGCCACCAGCCGGGCGATGGAATCTTCGAAGGCATCGCGGTCATATGTGGTGGGGCCATAATAGGTGGTAGTGAAATCCTTGCGGCTCCAGGCCGATTTATAACCAAAAACACGCAATGCGGCGGTGTAAGGCTGGCCGGGAATGCGGTGGTTCATTTTACGGATAAGGGCCGAAACGGCCTCTTCCTTAACTCTGCCCTGGCAGTTGCTCATATTCCGCATGCTGGAGGACAGATCCACCAGCATAGTGAAACCTTTAATCTTCATATCGCCCACCGGGGTAGGCCCGTCAGGCCGGGGCGAAGCCGCCTGAACAGGAGCCGGAACGGGAGTCTGGACGGGGGCGGCCTCCACCACCGGCGCAGTCACAACCGGGGCGGCGGTGACCGGAACTTCAGTCTGTACGGCCGGAGCGGGCGGCAGTCCCTCTGAATCACCATAGGTGCTCAGCCCGCCGGAAGTCTGGCCGGAGGCCGGAGGGGTGACCGCCACAGAGCCGCCAACCAGCCCCGGCAGGGTGTCGCCCTCTTTCAGGTCCAGGCTGTTGGCGGGCGAAGCGGGAACGGATTCAGAAGAGCCATAAGTAGGCAGAGTTCCGACGGTGGCTCCGCCAACACCCAGTTCACGGGCCTGTTCGGGGCTGATATTCTCGCCATAGGTCGGAGTTGAGGCCACCGGCAGAGAAGCGGCCGGAGCCTGCTCGACCACGGGTGGGGCCTCGCTGCCGATAACCGGAACGCCGTTTTCCATTCCCTGGACCGAGCTGGCCGCTGGCGGAGACATTTCAGTTTTTAAAACAAAATCACTGATAGTGCCCTGCTCTTTAAGGTTGTTGGCCGCCGCCCTGGCTTCGGCTTCCGTTTCAAAGGGGCCGATATAAACTCTGTTCCAAACGCCCCGGCCGGGTACTTCTTCGGCCTGTGTGAAAGCGGGGATACCTTGATCAAAAAGCCGGTCGGCCTCCTGACGGGCGGTGCCGGCGTCCTGAACGGACATGACTTGCAGATTAACTTCAGCAAAGGCGTGCCCCTGGCAGAGGAGCAGCGTCAATAGAAGCGCGAAAACTATTGGAAAACCTGATAGCCTGTTCATTTCCAATCCTTAGCTGTATAATATTATTGAAGAGAAAGTGGTTCAAAGCAAAAAAACCGCCGCGAACCCGTCACAAACAGAAAGGAATTATACCAGCATTCCCCCACCCACACAACCAGGGCGGAGCCCTGGTTTAAGTTTTGAGGGTAGGTGGTCGATAACAATTTATAGAAGCATTGGAGCCGTATGCTCGGAGCACACTGTTTCGAACCTGAACAACTTCTTTGGTGAGGCCAGAACTATGTCTTCTAATAATCATGAGACTCCGTCCGCCCGCGTGGCAGTGAAAACTCCCCACCCCGACAGCCTGGTTGAGGTGCGCGTCACTCCCCCGGAAAATAATTTCGAGGTGAAAGTCACCCCCGGCGGAGATGTGATAGAACTTCGCATTCAGCCCGGCGCCAGCCTGATTGAGGTGCGTATCAGCCCCCCGCCTGAACATGGGTCCGAATCATCCAGGGAGCCGGAAAAGGCAGGCGGCTATCAGCTGCCGGATGATGTTAAGAGCATTCTGGAATCAGACGAACCGCTGGACGAACCGGTTGAGGCTGACCTCCCTGAAGAAGAGGAAGAGTGCGGCTGTGCCGCGCACGAGACTGACATAGAGACAGCGGCCGCCGCCTGTGCCAGTGAAGACCTTGACAATCTGGCTGAAGACATGGCGGCCCTGACGGCCGGAGCCGCGCTGGCCTCCCTTACTGATAACGAAAGAATTAAAAGCCTTGAAGCCACGTCGGCCGAAGAGACGGCCGAAGTCCCCGACCTTGGCGATGCTGGCGAACCTGAAGCTGATGAAGTCGCTGACCCCGCCTCTGATGAATCTGAGCCGGAAACTCCACTCACCGATGAAGAAGCTGATGACGCTCTCGACGCCTATCTGGCCGAGGCCGCCGCTGACGGCGTTGAACCTGATGAGTCCGTCGTCGAAGACATGGCCCAGACTGAATCAGAGGTCGAAGAAGCCCAGGCCGAAGCCGCCGACCTTGGCGATGCTGACGAACCTGAAACAGAGCCAGCCTCTGATGAATCTGAGCTGGAAACTCCACTCACCGATGAAGAAGCTGATGACGCTCTCGACGCCTATTTGGCCGAGGCCGCCGCTGACGGTGTCGAGCCTGATGAGTCCGCCGTCGAAGACTTGGCCCAGATGGAGTCTGATGTCGAAGAGGCCCAGGCCGAAGCCGCCGACCTTGGTGATGCTGACGAACCTGAAACTGAGGCCGCCGCTGGCAGTGTCGAGCCTGATGAGTCCGCCGTCGAAGACTTGGCCCAGATGGAGTCTGATGTCGAAGAGGCCCAGGCCGAAGCCGCCGACCTTGGTGATGCTGACGAACCTGAAACTGAGGCCGCCGCTGGCAGTGTCGAGCCTGATGAGTCCGCCGTCGAAGACTTGGCCCAGATGGAGTCTGATGTCGAAGAGGCCCAGGCTGAAGCCGCCGACCTTGGCGATACTGACGAACCTGAAACTGAGGCCGCCGCTGACGGTGTCGAGCCTGATGAGTCCGCCGTCGAAGACTTGGCCCAGATGGAGTCTGATGTCGAAGAGGCCCAGGCCGAAGCCGCCGACCTTGGTGATGCTGACGCACCTGAAACTGAGGCCGCCGCTGGCAGTGTCGAGCCTGATGAGTCCGCCGTCGAAGACTTGGCCCAGATGGAGTCTGATGTCGAAGAGGCCCAGGCTGAAGCCGCCGACCTTGGCGATACTGACGAACCTGAGGCTGATGAACCCGCCTCTGATGAATCTGAGCCGGAAACTCCTCTCACCGATGAAGAAGCTGATGACGCTCTCGACGCCTATCTGGCCGAGGCCGCCGCTGATGGTGTCGAGCCTGACGAAGCCGCCGTCGAAGACATGGCTCAGGTGGAGTCTGATGTCGAAGAAGCCCAGGCTGAAGCCGCCGACCTTGGTGACGCTGGCGGACCGGCGGCAATTGAATTGGCCGATGAAAATGAAATCGACGATCCCGCTCCCGAGAGCGCTCCTCCGGCAGAAGATGAGGAAGAAGTCATCGAAGGTGAAATAGTTGATGAGGGTCTGGACAGCATCGGCCCATCAGCCCGTGAGGCGCTGGCCCGTCTTTCAGCGGCCGTTCATGAGGAAAGGGCCGCCCTGATGGCCGAGGCCGAATCCGGCGACATATCCGAAACTCTGGTTGAAGAAACCGTTGAGGAAGTGATTGCCGCTGAAAATGACAACGGCTTGACTCTTGAAGAAACCAATGAACTTCCCGATCAGGACTTCAGTGCCAGCCCTGAATCACCGGAAGAATCAACCGCCGTCATGGTCGAGGTGTATGACGCCAATCAAGAGGCGGAGGCGCCGGCCAAAATAAATCACGATGAACCCCTGCCGGAAGATGAGCAAATGGACCTGGGGCCGGTGGATGAAGAGGAACTTAACCTTGGCCCCATTAATGTTGACGGCTTGAACATGGATCTTGAAACCAGCCGCCCGGCTTCCGGCTCGGAGCCGTCGAAGTCGGTCTTCAGGGCCAAGCCGCTGGTCAAGGCCTAGGAGGGCCTGTTCCGGGGCTGAAAAGGTCCGATAAGCCTTTTCGACCTGCCGGGGGCTTGGGCCGGAAAGCCGCCCCGGCAAGTTTGCGGGAGGAACGAATGATCACCCCATTGATAAAAATACCGCGCCCATGGCGGCTGTTCATGGGACTGATTCTGGCCGCCATGCTCTGGCCGATCCAGCCCGCATCGGGCCAGACGGCCTACACCGCACACAACTCCTTCATCCCCATGGGCAAGGATTTGACTATGGCCATGGTCCGGGACGAACTGGAACGGCGCATGACCAGGAACCCCAACAACGAGGCGGCCCTGTGGAACACCGGCTATGACTTTTTCCGCAATTTTCCCAAAAATCAGGATACAGCCAGAGCCATCAAGGAGGGATTTCTCCGGGCCAGGGCCGACACGCGGGAACAGAAACAAATTTTAACCAAAGCCGCCATTTATTGGGAAAAAATACATGACTACGGCATAACCAATGTGCCGGTGGGCAACGATCCCAACACGCGCGACATGACTTACTATGGCAGCACAGCCAAACTCAGCACCCTGCCTATGCTCAAAAGCGGCGACAAACACCGTCCGCACCGGGATTTCAGCAACTTCGACTACCCCGGCCGCTTTCTGGAAAAGCGCCACCCCTACAAAGGCCGCGCCGACAATCCCTATCCGGGAAAGTATTATCCCGGCATGTATCCGCCCTGACCAGGGGCCGCCTGAAGGAAAGAGGCCGGGCAAAAATCACACTTTTCGCCCGGCCGCGCGTCGCGGGTGCAAGAAAAGCCCCCATTTCCAAAGAATTGCTAAATACTTTTAATTCTGCTATCATTAAGTAATATAGACGTTATAAATGCGGCAATTTTCCAGGCACATGGCAGGCCGCCCCAAAGGGCGGCGGAGCGGCAGCGGCTGATTTAGAGGCCGAAACTGTCACTCGTGAAGCAAAACTTTTTGCGCGGCTGCCGCCAGCCAGTTCACGGAAAAAAGTTTACATTCAGAATTGCTGCTGCAAATTGTCAGGCGGCCGGGCCGCCCAGGGTCCATCCCGCCCACAAACAAGTCCTGACGTGCGCGTTCCGCCCCTTTCGGCGGGTCCGTGCCCTTAATGATATGTGAAATGCTCAAAACTGATCAAAATCAAGCCGCCATCAGCAAAGAAACCTTCAAAGGTCCGGCCTATGCCCAGCTGGCGGCTATCATAAAAGGGATGATCGCCACCGGCGAATATCAGCCGGGCGATAAAATACCCTCAGAATCATCAATAAGCCGCTCCTATGGCCTGTCGCTGATGACTGTCCGGCAGGCGGTGGGGCTTCTGGCTGAACAGGGCCTATTGAGGCGTGTTCACGGCAGCGGAACTTACGTTTGCGGGCCCGATTGGGTGCGAGCCACTTTCAGCCTGGAAGGTTTATTGGATCTGCTCAATGACAAAAGCGGCATAACCATAAAAATTTTAAAAGCAGGCATAGCCGCCGCCAAACCTAAGGCGGCCGAGGCTTTGGGGGTCAAACAGGGGGCGCCCATTGTCACCCTGAAACGTCTGGTCTCCCACAACGGGCACCCGTTTCTCCTTAACAACGCCTATTTAAGATTCGATCCCAAAAGCCCCATTGTCGAATCTGAACTTGAAGTTTCATCCCTGTCCGGCCTCTTTACCGGCCAGGGCAACAATTTTATCAAAAAGGCTCTTCTCAAGGTCGAACCCATCAGCCTCTCCCAAACGGAAGCGGGCTATCTGAAAAGCGACACAGAAGAGGCGGCCTTTAAAATCCGCTATACCTTCTTTGATTACACCGATTCCCCGGTCGGTTCAGGCTGGTTCCTCACCCCCAAGCAGGTTGTTTCCCTGGCCGCGAAAATAGGGGTATGGGATGACTGAATCACCGTCGGCGAACCCCACGGGAAAAGCCCGATATAGGTGACAAGGCGCCGCCAGGCAGCCATAAACAGCTGTTGGCAGTTGGATATCAGCAATTCTCAAAGTAGATGGCAAATTTAAAATAGCAGGTCGCCCCGCAAGGGGTGACGGAGCGAGAGGCGATTGGTTTTGGCGGAAAAATAGCCGCTCGCGAAACAAAAACCACGCTTTTTGTGTAGCTACGAGCCGTAAGTTCATGGGAAAAAGTTTACTTTGAGAATTGCTGGCTGGATATGGCCTTTGCCGCGCATTTGTGTTAAACTGTCCAAAAACTATCCGCAGTCGCTTCTTCAAGCCGAGAGGCTGAACGGCTGACATAATTTTATCGATACCAGAAAAGCGGAGGGTCTTTCATGCCCTTGGGTTCAGGCCAGCGCGTATTAATAGTTGATGATTCCCCCATCATGCGCCAGATGCTCGTTAAGATTTTCACTGATGAGGGCTTTGCAATTGTCGGAGAAGCGGCCGACGGTCAGGAGGCCGTGACCATGTTCGAACAGCTGCAGCCCGATCTCACCACCCTGGACATCGTCATGCCTAAAATGCGGGGCATAGAAGTGTTGGAAGAACTGATGGGCAAATATCCATCGGCCAACATTATTATGGCTTCGTCCGTCTCGGACGCCAGGACGGTTATGCATTGCCTGAAAATGGGCGCGAAACAATACATAACCAAGCCGTATGATGAAGCCAAAATCCTCTCCGCGGTCAAAAAGACGCTGGGTCTGTAAACCTGGCGGGGTGTTCTGCGGGGGCCGGGAGTTTTTACCTGCCCGTTCCGGACGTCACGGCTATAAGCCGCCTCTGACAAGGGGAGATGCAAGGGAATAGTTGTTCGGCGAGAGCGGGCCGGACGAATATTTTGGCAACAGCCAAAAGAGGAAGTACATGAGCAGCGTTACCGACGAAAACCTGGCTGAATTGTTTGAACAGTACAAAGATGAGGTTCGCGAGACCATCGGTACTTTGGACAATGAGTTGGTGGCCATAGAGCAGGATCCCACTTCCAGTGAGACCATTTTCTCACTGTTCAGGCATATGCATTCCCTGAAGGGCTCTTCCAAGATGTTCAATGTGGACAACATCGCCCACATCGCCCATCGTCTGGAAGACCTGATGTCGATGATTGACAAGAACAACTCAATCCTCACCAAGCACCCCAAGATAGTGGATCTCCTGTTCAAGGGCAACGATATTTTCCGCGACATCATCGCCCGACTGGAAGATGATATCACCTACACCCATCTGACGCCCGATCACACCGCTTTCATCGGGGAGATACAGGCCCAGATTGATAAAATCAACCGCCGCGATTCCCAGCTGGTAGACGCGGCCCGCAAGCTTCTGGAGGAGCTGGAGAGCCTGGTGCCCGCCCTGGAAGAATCCGAGGGTGAAAACCTCAAGCGGACCATGGCCGATGTTTCAGCCGGCCTGACCCTGGCCACTCTGGAAGACGAAGGCTCCAATCAGATCCGTTTCCATTACAACGGGGTGGACCTCACTGTCGATGTGCGCAAGCTCGAAGAGCTGATGGAAAAATTTAAAGCCGAAAAGGGCATGCCCGAGGATGCCCAGGCCCTTATTGACGTGGTCGGCAGCCTGTACAACAGCATGGCCGATGTGGCCACCGAAGACGCCCAGAACCTCATCGCCGAACTTGGCGACGGCCTTTATATGTTCAAGGAGCGCGAACTGGAAGTCGACCAGATGCTGGTGGAGTTTTTCAGCGAAATCCTGAACGAACTGAAGGAAAAATTCCAGGTTGAAGTCATCGCCCCGGCCACTGACCAGCGCAAGAAAAGCTCCAAAAGCTCTTCAGCTTCAGTTAAGGAGCCGCAGACCAAAACCATCCGGGTGGATGAGGCCAAGATCGATCAGTTTCTGGATTCGGTAGGCAAGCTCATCACCAAAAGCGAAATTCTCAACCACCTTCAGTTCGCTTTCCGTCAGGCGGGCCTCAACACCACCCTTATGCGTGATTTCACCACTGTTTCACGCACCATATCCAATGACATCGTCAACCTTCAGCGCTCCATCATGGAAGTGCGCCAGGTGGAAATAAACAACATTCTCAAGAAATTCCCGCGTCTGGTGCGTGATATTTCCCACAAGATCAACAAAGAGGCCGAGCTGAACCTTTCCGGCGAGCGTGTGCCCATTGATAAAAGCCTGTTGGATGACGTGGAACAAGCTATGGTCCACATCGTCCGCAACGCGGTCGATCACGGCCTGGAAACGCCGGAGGAGCGCTTGGCCGCCGGCAAGAACCGCCGGGGCACTATTAATATCAGTGTGGAGCAGGAAGAGGCCTCCATTTACATTGAAGTGGCCGACGACGGCCGGGGCCTGAATCTGGACAAAGTCAAGGCCAAGTCGGTCGAGCGGGGGACCATCACCCAGGAGCAGGCTGATACTATGCCGGACAAAGAAGCGGAAATGCTGATTTTCCGCTCCGGCATCTCCACCAAGGATGAGGCCACCGACCTTTCCGGGCGCGGTGTAGGCATGGACGTGGTCATGACCAACCTCAAAAAGTGGAACGGCGAGGTGCTGGTCAACTCCACCCCCGGCCAGGGCATGGCCGTGGGTCTAAGGCTGCCCATAACCAACACCCTTCTGACCAAGGAGGCCATCCTCCTGCGAGTTGGCGAAAGCATCTTCTGTCTGCCCCTGGAGTATGTCAGTGAGATCGTCACCGTGCCGACTGAAGCCATTCATCACCACAAGGACAATTCGGTTTTCCGTCACCGTGACATGGTTATCTCGGTTATCAATATCAAGGAGATCCTTGGTCTGGGCATCAGCGACTATTCCGAGCGTGACGCGGCCGCCGGTGACAGCCGGGCCTTTATCATCCTTCAGGATAAGAATGATTCGCGCCAATCCATCATGGCCGATGAGATTCTGGGGCAGCAAAAAATAGTCATCAAGGAGTTTGAGCTGGAGACTTTCCGCAAGCTCCCCTATTTTAATGGCCTAACCCTCTTAGGTGACGGCCGCGTAGTCCTAATCCTGGACTCCGAAAAAATAATGACCTGCTAGCCGGGCAGGGCCCGGACCCCATGTCTGGGTGGCGGTTTCCCTGGGCGCGGGTTTTGGCGGCCATCATCGTATTAAGAGTGTGTTCCCCGTGGCTATGGCGTGATTGCACAGGTTATTGATCATTTGGAATTTTTCAGAGTGTACGGCCAACTAAGCGGGAGGCAATGAGGTCTCCCCGGCGGCGCTTGATACTGCAAAACGCTGTTCACGGCGTTTTGCTGATTCCTCCCTTCCCACCCCAAGGAGTACCGCCAATGAACAGGCAATCCGGCCGGGCCGGACTTGCGGCCTATTTTCTGCTCCCGATCTTCGCCCTCTTTTTTATTACGTCCTGTGTGCCTTCAGGCGATGTCAGCACACGCCGCCCAGCGCGTCTGGCCATATTCCATACCAATGACATTCATGGCTATGCAATCCAAGAGAGCGATGATGACAACAACCTGACCCGGATCGGATACGCCCGTCTCAAAACCCTGGTCAAGAATGACCCGGCGGATTACAAGCTGCTGCTTGATGCGGGCGACATCCTTCATGGCCAGCCGCTGGCCACCGCCAAACGCGGCGAGTTTATTGCCCGCCTGCTCCCGGCTCTCGGCTATGACGCATTGGCTGTGGGCAATCACGATTTCAATTACGGTCTGCCCCGGCTGCTGGAACTGCGGGATACCTACCGGCTGCCATTCATCGCCCTCAATGTAAGCGGAGTTGGGAACCTCTCCAAAGCGTATGTTTTCCCGCCGTATATAATTAAAGATTTCGGAGAAATCAAAGTCGGCATATTGGGTGTTTCAACCCCGGAAACGCCCCGGAGTACCACTCCGGCCAACGTGGCCAATCTTTCGTTCAGCGACGGCGAAGAACTGGCTAAACTGGTTGAGGCGGCAGTCCGCCACCTGCGGCAGGAAAAGGGAGTCGATCTGGTTATCGCCCTCACCCATCTGGGCACAGACCCCGTCAGCCAGACCAATGCCCAGTGGCTGGCCGGGCGAGTCGAAGGCCTTGACCTCATCATTGATGGACACAGTCACAGCGAGGTCAGGGGCCTGAAAGTAGGGGGTTCCGTCATTGTCAGCACCGGCGCTTTTTTTCACAATGTCGGCCAGGTTCAAGTGGTGGTAGCTCCTGACGGCCTCGCATGGCGGCCGATAATTACCACGCAACTGATTCCGGCGGCTGAACTGGCCGCTATCGAGCCGGATGCCAAAATTGAATCCACGCTGAAAAAGATGGAAACCGAACTTGAGAAGGAAACGGGCGTGGTAGTCGGCCGCACGCCTATCGATCTTAGAGGTGAGCGCGAGGACATTCGTAACAAAAGCACCAATCTGGGCCGCCTGATCAATGCGGCCATGATGAAATATACCGGTGCCGACGCGGCTATTTTTAACAGCGGCTCCATCCGGGCCTCCATTCCGGCCGGAGATATTACCCGCGGCCGTCTCCTGGAAGTGCTGCCCTTTGGCAACTATACAGTCACTGTGAAACTGAAAGGCTCTGAATTGCGTAAAGTCATGCAGCAGGGGCTGGCCACCGGCGGGCACGGAGGCTTTCTCCAGTTTTATGGCCTGGAAGTAAAGGCTGACTGCCGCGCCATTAAAACTGATGAGGGCGCCAGCCTGAACGGCTACAGTGTCCGGTCCATCAATATCGGCGGAAAACCCTTGTCTGACAGGGCGGATTACATTATCGCCATTAATGATTTCTTAAACGACGGCGGCGACGGCTATGACCTCTTGAAAAGACCGGCCGTCCATAAGTATGAGACAACGGAGGAGATGCTGTTGAAATTTTTGAGAGAAACTTCGTCTGACGAACTCTCCCGCATCGATAGCGGCGATAACCTCTTGAGCGGCCCCTGCTCTTAATCAAAGTGTCGGCAATGATTATCAGTTCAGAGGAAATATCGCGAAAACTTTCGGCCAGCCCCGCCCTTTGGGCGCACTGGGGCTTTGAACCGTGGCGCGACGGGGCTCTGGGCGGAGTCTTCCGGCCTCAGCATTTTGTAAAGGACGGCTTTCTGGGCCGTATCGCGGAGTATGGGGCGCGTGATTGCATCATTTGGGAGACTGGCGGCGAATCTGACCGCCAGCGCCTTTGGGAATCGATAAAACCCATACCGGAGGTGATGACCCAGCGGTTTCTGTTTATCCTGCCAGAGCCGTGGCCGAAGCGCCGCATCAAGTCGTTCTGGCTGGGCTTTAAGGGTTATCTGGAGTTTTACGCCTGGTGGCCCGAAGCTGAAACGGCCGCGCCGCCGGACTTGACCGGTCTGGTCAAGCTGGGCCTGAGGCCGGAGCGGCAAATGTTGAAAACCCATCAAAAAAATGAAAAACAATAACAGATCTATTTTAATAAGCCGGTTTCAAAGCCGGCGAAAGAAGGGAACATGCTGACAGTATTATTCATTCTGGCTTTCGTTTACTTTCTGGTCTGCTACAAATTTTACGGTGGGTTCCTGACCCGCGTCTTCGCGCTGGACAACTCCCGCAAAACCCCGGCCGAAGAAATGTATGACGGTATTGACTACTGCCCCACTCACCCGGCGATGCTCATCGGCCACCATTTCTCTTCCATAGCCGGGGCCGGTCCCATTGTCGGGCCGATCACGGCCGCCGCCTGGTTCGGCTGGCTGCCGGCCTACCTTTGGTGCCTTATCGGCTCGGCCTTCTTCGGCGGCCCGCATGACGCCGGCTCCATCATCGCCTCCATCCGTCATCAAGGCAAGTCGGTGGGCGAGGTGGTCCGCCGCTGGATCGGTGAACGCGGCAGCCTCCTGTTTCAAACCTTCACCGTCCTGACCCTAATTTTGATCGTGGCCGTCTTCATTCAACTCGGAGCCAACAGCCTGGCCGCCGATCCCACCGTGGCCTTTGCCGCCGCGGTCTATATGGGGCTGGCCCTCATTTTCGGCCTGGCCACCTATCGTTTCGGTGTGCCGGTCAAGATCAGCACCATCCTTATGCTGCCGGTGGTCTTCGGTGCCTGCTGGTTCGGACACACCTATCCAGCCGTGGTCGCGCCATTCACTTTCACGGCCGACCAGTGGCGCTTAATCCTTATGGCCTATGTGGTGGTGGCGTCACTGCTGCCGGTGTGGCTCTTGCTTCAGCCGCGTGATTACCTGTCGTCTTTCTTTCTGTATTTCGCGGTGATCATCGGCGGCATCGGCATGCTTTTCGGCGGTGAGTTCACCATCAATCTCCCGGCTTTCAAAGGCCTGACTTCGTCCGACGGCCAGTTCATGTGGCCCATCCTTTTTGTGACAGTGGCCTGCGGAGCCATTAGCGGCTTCCATTCGATGGTCGGCAGCGGCACCACTTCCAAACAGCTGCGCAAAGAGCGCGAAAGCATCCTCATCGGCTACGGTTCAATGCTTCTGGAGGGGCTGGTGGCGGTCATCGCCATCGGGGCCATCATGATTAGCGGAACCATCGCTGAAGGCGGCCCGGTCATAACCTTTGCCCAGGGCTTTGGCCAGTTCTGCGGGCTGATAGGCATTGATGAGGCACTCGGCGCATCCATGGGCGCGCTGGCCATCAACACCTTCATCCTCACCACCGTGGATACAGCCACCCGTCTGACCCGCTATCAGGTTCAGGAACTGTCCGGCGGCCGCATCAATAAATTTCTGGCCACGGCTCTGGCTGTGGGCGGCGCGGCCGTCTTCCTGTTCGTCAAAGCGGGCGGGAAACCCACCTGGTCGATCATCTGGCCGGTGTTCGGCTCCGCCAACCAACTGGTGGCCGCCCTGGCCCTCCTGGCTCTGGGCGTGTGGGTGAAAAAGGCTTTCAAGCGCTCCAACAGCTTCTTAATGGTCCCCATGTGGTTTATGCTGGTGACCACCCTGGCCGCCCTGGCCGTTCTGGTCTGGGAGCAGTTGAATGCCGCCTCCACCAACCTTGTAGTGGTCGTCTTCTCGGCCCTGTTGGCGATTCTGGGAGTCCTGATGCTGCTGGAAGCCATGAAAGCCTTGAAAAGCGACGGCCCGGCCCCGTCCCGCCAGATGAATTAGGCCGGAGCCTGGCTGTTTTTTTCGGTACACAGCCGGAACCGGGCAGTTGTCCGGTTCCGGCATTTTTGTGAAACTATGCTTGCCAACGGAGGCGGCTTATGATAAGAATATCAGAAAGGTGTTCGTCTGAACTTAATAGGGAAGAACGGTGAAAAACCGTCGCGGAGCCGCCGCTGTAACCGGTAGAACTCCCCTGTGGCCAGAAATGGCCGGCCATTTTTCCATAAGGAAAGAGAAGGCGGGGGCGTTTGCTTGATCCGGGAGCCAGAAGACCTGCCTTGAAACGAAACCGTGGTTTTTCACAGTTTCAGACATATGTGTTCCAGAGGCCGGTCTTGCCTGTGGGGACGCTCCGCAATAAAAAACGGTGTTGTGGATTATTTTCCATAACGCCATTTTTTTATCCCCAGCCCGGCTGGGGCAAAGCGGGCCGCCCCGGCCCTAAATCGGCGCTAAAGACGCCAAGTAATTGCAAGGAGCATGTATGTCTGAAACTTCTCCCATTTTGTGGCTGATTCTGGCCGCGTTCGCGGCCGTCATGATTCTTCCTTCCACCGCCCTGGCCTATGACAGGGAACCGCAGAAACCGGCCATAGTTCTGGCCGCCTTTGGCACCACTGACGTCGATGCCCTTCAGGCTATTTTGAATGTGGAAAACAAGGTTAAGGCGGCGTTCCCCGGCTATGATGTGCATGTGGCTTTCACTTCCAACATCATCAGAAAAATCTGGCACGAAAGGGCCAATGATCAGAAATTCATCAAAGCCAACAAAATTCCCAAGGAAATATACAACATCGGCAACCCTCTGACCACCCTGGCCCTGATTCAGGAAAATGGCTCCCGCGATATTCTGGTGCAGTCGCTGCATGTTACCAATGGCTCTGAGTTTGACGATTTGAATAAGATTGTCACGCAGCTTTCCAAGATCGACGCTTTCCAGGAATCAAAGCGCCCCTTCCCTTACCTGGCGCTCGGCAGCTCCGCTCTCGGCCAGGCCTCCAAGGCTGAACTGGAGCGGGCCGCCGGCGCGCTTGCTCCGCTGGCCGCCGAGGCCAAAGCCGCGGGCGGCGCTCTGCTGCTGATGGGCCATGGCAACGAACACCTGGATGTGAAATCCTATCGTCAATTTGAAAAAGCCATGAACGACATGTATGAAGCCCCGGTTTTTGTCGGTCTGGTGGAAGGCAGCCCAGAGCTGGATGATGTTATGGAAGGATTGAAGAAGACCGGCGTGAAAAATGTGACTCTGGCCCCCCTGATGCTGGTGGCCGGCGATCACGCCAAAAATGACATGGCCGGTGATGAGGAAGACAGCTGGGCCAGCATCCTTAAGAACGCCGGCTATGAGGTGAAAATTCATCTGCAAGGGCTTGGCCTCAACGATTCCTGGGCGGACATTTATATAGAGCGTCTCCGCAGCCTGGAATCCGAGCATGTTAAGGCGGCCCGCAAGTAATTGAGGAATGCGGCCAAAGCAGCAATTCTCAAAGTAGACGGCAATTTCAAAATAGCAGGTCGACCCAGAGGGGCGACGGAGCGCCAGCGACTGGTTTTTACGGTAAAATAGCAACTCGCGAAACAAAAACCACGCTTTTTGTGTAGCTGTACGCCACAAGTTCAGGGGAAAAAGTTTACTTTGAGAATTGCTGCTTTGGCCGCGCGATTAAAGACTGGACCCCAAAAGCTCTACCAAGGGCTCTGCCCTCTGGATTCCCGCCCGGCGGCCTGACACAGGCTCACCCGTGCAAGGAGGAAATCCAGAGGGCAGAGCCTTTTGGCCGAAAAGCCCGGTTCTTCACAGCGCGTGGCGGAAGGCGGCTTAAATTTGGGAACTGTATACTTTAATTGCCATTGACCCGCCGGAAGCCGACCATGTAGCCGCCGGGAGAAATGTTTTTGCCCGGCTCTGGTGACTAAAGACCCCCCGGAACCAGAGCCGGGCAAAAACATTTCTCCCGGCGGCGGTCACTCGCTTTTCCGCAATTGTGGCATTAACCATACACTAGCGTTAAGTGCTTTAAATTGTTATTGAATAACGTAATTGCAAGTTGAATATACAGTTCCCTTAAATTTGACGGAACAGCCCTGTATGGCTAGGACTTCCTGGCCCTGTCCGCCACTTGTGTTGATTGTCATCTGATAGTATTATTATGATCGGACAGGATGATAAATTGCATGGCTTCTCATAGTGATATCGGCAGGAAAAAGGCGATGGAACAAAATGTATAACTCTTCGAAAGCGAACGGATATGACAGGCCGGCCGGGCCGCGTCCGCTTTTGAAGTGGGCGGGCGGAAAAACCCAGATGCTCGATGATATCCTGCCCAAAATTCCCGATGGCTATGGTCAGTATATTGAGCCGTTTTTCGGCGGCGGCGCGGTTTTTTTTGCCCTGCGCCCCGGCCGGAGCATTATTGCCGACAGTAATCCTGAACTCGTCAACCTCTATAAACAGGTGGCCGGCAATGTTGAGGCGGTCATCGGGCATTTGCGCGCGTATAAGAACACGGAAAAAATGTTTTATGAAGTCCGCGCCCAGGACTGGCAGGAACTGTCTGCGGCAGAGGCGGCCGCAAGGACCATATTTTTAAATAAAACCTGTTTCAACGGACTCTACCGGGTCAATAAAAAGGGACAGTTCAACGTTCCCTTCGGCCGCTACAAGGCTCCGAAAATCTGCGACGTTGATAGCCTTTACTCGGCCAGCGCCCTGCTGAAAACCGCTGGAATCATCTGCGGCGATTATCTCATGGTCCTGAAGGAATACGCCGGGCCGGGCGACTTGGTTTTCCTTGATCCGCCTTACCTCCCCATTTCTGAATATTCCGACTTCAAGCGCTATACCAAAGAACAATTTTATGAGGAAGACCATGTTGAGCTGGCCGGCGAAGTGCGGCGGCTCCACGAACTGGGCTGCCATATAATTCTGACCAATTCTCACCATCCCCTGGTTTATGACCTCTATGAGGGTTTCAGCATCGATGTGATCCAGACCAGAAGATATATATCCTGCGACGCGGGAAAACGGAAAGGCGAAGATATCATAGTCTCCATACCCCCTGAAAAACAGATGGCCTTCAGCCTCACTCCGCCGCAGCTGCCGCCTCAGGTCAACTGCTACCCCTCAACCCGTTATATGGGTTCGAAAAGTAAGCTCCTGGCGCAGATTTGGGCCGTGGCCGGTCAATTTGAATTCGAAAGCGCGGTGGATCTCTTCTCCGGCTCGGGCATTGTCGGCTACATGTTCAAAGCTCAGGGCAAGGCCGTTATCTGCAACGACTATATGTCCATGGCCGCGACCTACGCCAAGGCTATGATTGAGAACAACAAAGTCACCCTGCCGCCGGACGAGGCTGAAGACCTTTTGCTTGAACGGCACCGGCCGGATAATTTTGTGACGGAGACCTTCAAGGGGCTTTATTACACTGATGAGGAAAACGCACTGATTGATATACTGCGGGCCAACATCCTGGCCCTTAAAAACCCTTATAAAAGGGCGGTGGCTATGGCCGCGCTTATCAGGGCCGCCATTAAAAAAAGGCCGCGCGGCATTTTCACCTACACCGGCGCTCGATATGACGACGGCCGCCGGGATCTGAAAAAATCCCTAGCCGACCAGTTCCTGGAAGCGGCAGCGGCCACCAGTCAGGCGGTGTTCGACAACGGCTATAAGAACAAGGCCCGCCTGGGTGACGCCATGAGCCTGAAGGTGAATGAAGACAGCCTGATTTACATTGACCCGCCCTATTACTCACCTCTTTCCGACAATGAATATGTGCGCCGCTATCATTTTGTCGAAGGGCTGGCCAGAAACTGGGAAGGCGTGGAAATACAGGCCCACACCCAGACCAAAAAGTTCAAATCCTACCCCACCCCCTTTTCCACCCGCCAGGGCGCGGCGGAGGCATTTGATAAACTTTTCAAAAAGTATGCGAAAAATATCCTGATAGTCTCCTATTCCTCCAACAGCCAGCCGACGCTGGACGAGATGGTGGCTTTGATGTCCAAATACAAAAGCCGGGTTGAAGTGGTGCCGGTCGATCACCGGTATTCCTTTGGTAATCAGGGGCACAAGGTCGGGGACAATAAAAACAAGGTGCAGGAATATTTGTTTGTCGGTTATTAAGATGACCCGTTTTCGATGCAGTGGCAGGCACTATCGGCCGCCGGTTCCAGGGGGGTTGACCGTGCGTCGCCAAAAGGAAGGCCCATGCACCTTTGGTATATAGGCAATACCTCCGTCAGGAGCGCCATGCGGCTGCGGGACGGGCTGGTGGCCCTGGCCGCCTCCCCGCTTCAGGGCAACCTGCGCGGGAAAGACGGCGACCTGGCCTTCCGCAACCTTCTGGGGGAACGCGGCATCGTCTCGCTGGGTGATGACGACACCTACAGTGTCGGGCGCAAATGGCGCTCAGCCTTAAACAAACTTGGTTTCCTGTATCCTAAGGTCGAATCCGGCTCCGGGCTGACTCAGGCTGAAGTCGGGCCAATGGACAGCATCACGCCCAATGGGCGGCGGCTGATAAATTCTGAATCCGTCCCGGCCATGCAGGAATGTTTTTTACGGGCCCTGGCCGCCCAGTATATCGAAATCGCCAAACCGGACGGAGAGGTAATTCTATTCTCTCCGCTCAAACATACCCTGAAGGTGCTGTTGAAACTGGAAGCCGTGACCGGGGAGGCCTCGGCCAGCTTTATCGAAATGGCTCTGTTCATTCAGACCACCACCAGCCAGGACAGCATTGACCAGTTGGCGGAGGACATCGCGTCATTCAGAAAAGAGCGGCGGGCAGCTGAATCGGTGAAAAGATTCGATTCCGGGCATTACGACCGGGCGGCCGAAGCGCTGAAGAAAACCGGGCAGACCTTCCGTGATTACGCGGACTGCAACCAGCGATATTTAAAGGCCACCGGCCTGATTCAAAGCAAAGGGCGCGGCATAATCCTGATACCGGAGAAGCGTCTGTTTGCCGAGCTTTTGGCTGATGACCAGACCGTGCCGCGCACTGAACTGGAGCGCTATACCGTTTTATGCAACGGTGCGGCCCTGCCCACCGATGAGCGCGGGGCGGCGCTGGAAGTGCTTAACGACCTGCGGCGCAAGGCCGGGGCCATGGGCATTGCTTTTGAAGCGGCCGAGCGGCCGCCCGGCGGCCCGGCCGATATCGCCGTTTTGCGGCATGAACTGGAAGACCTGATTTTCAAGCGGAAAGAAATCCTGTACGCCGGTCAGCAGGCCGGTCAATGGCTGGAAATATGCGAATATATGGATCTGATTGCCGCCAGAGGTGAACGCCGGAAATTCGAAGATTTTGAAATCTGCGTTCCGCGAACGGAGGCCCCGGCCTATCTGGAATGGGTTTTATGGCGGGCCTTTCTGGCCTTGGGGCAACTGGCGAACAAGCCTTATGAGGCCAGACGCTTTAAGATAGATCAAGATTTCCTGCCGGTGGGGACCGCGCCGGGCAACGGCCCGGATCTGATAATGGAATTTTCTGATTTCGTAATCGCGGTGGAAGTGACTTTGACGGAAAGCTCGCGGCAGGAGGCGGTTGAAGGCGAACCGGTGCGAAGGCATGTGGCGGACCTGATGATGCGGTATGCGGATAGAAACAAGCCGGTCTACGGCCTGTTTATTGCGAACCGGATTGATTCAAACACAGCCGAAACCTTCAGGATTGGCGCATGGTACACCAAAGACGACCAACGTCTCAGCCTGACCATCGTGCCCATGACCCTGTCGCAGTTTCGGTGTTTTTTAAAAGCGCACTTTGAAGCGGGCCGCGCCAGCCCTGAGGCGGTGCGGCGGCTGCTCATCAAATGCGCGGAATACCGCCCGGCCTGTGAAGGCCCGGAGTGGAAAAGGAATATCGACCAGACAGTTACGGAGGCTGTATCCACAGCCTGTCCGTCCTTTAAAAACATGCTTCTATTCTAGAAATCATTTCTTCTGATATTTGACGACGACCCGAAGCCGATTTATCGCTATCACGTCCACAATGCCGGGCAATGCAACCTGGCCCATCTGAAATGACCGGAGGATCACCATGTTTCCAGTGTACAATGTTCTGACCGCCGACGAAACGCGGCAAATTCATGAAGCCGCCTTAAGGGTACTGAATGAGGCTGGAGTGGGGCTGGATCACCCCAAGGCCCAGGAAGTGCTGTCCGGCCTTGGGGCCAGGGTGTCCGACGACAAAAAGAGGGTCTACTTTCCGCCTGAACTGGTGGAGCGGATGCTGGCCAGAGCGCCGCGGGAATTTTTGTGTGCGGCCCGCGATCCCAAAAACGACATGATCATGAAGCTGGGCAATTCCTTTGTGCGGCAGGGCGGCGGCCCCATTCTGAAATACGATTTGCGGGACAGCGCCTCCCGCCCTCTGACCATGTCTGACGCTATTGAATCGGTCAAGCTGGTCAACGGCCTTTCACAGATTAACGCGCCCAGCACCATCAGCCCCCAGGATATCGAAATACCGACTTATGACATTGCCACGGTCAAGATGGTTCTGGAAAACACACAGAAACATTTCTGGGCCTTGACGGTGGGCGCGGATCATTTGAAATATGAATTGGAGATGGCCGCGGCCACGGTGGGCGGCAGGGACAAACTGAAAGAGAGGCCGATACTCAGCGGAGTATTCTGCGTTATCGCGCCCCTGCGTTTCCCGGCTGACGAGATTGACCGATTGATTCTCTGCGGTGAATACGGCGTTAACGTCATGACTCCCTTGACCGTCCTGATGGGGGGCAGCGCGCCTTACACCATGGCTGGGGCCATGACCCAGATGACGGCCGAATTTCTGGCGGCCGTGACCATCGCCCAGGCGCTCTGTCCCGGCATTGGCCAGTGGTATTATACTCTTTTGCAATATCTGGACATGCGGACGGGGCGAAGCATATCACATGGGCCGGAGCTGATGGCCCTGTGTGCGGGCGGGGCGGCCATGAGCGCCCATTACGGCATTCCCAGCCTGGCCAACACCCTTTTGAGCGGCGACTGCCAGCCGCATCAGATCATGTTTCAATATGGCATCAACATTCTGCAGGGCCTTCTGAATGGTGTTACCTTCCAGGTGGGGGCGGGGTCGCTGGAGAGCGGCAATCTCTACAGCCACCAGGCTCTGGTCATTATTGACGACATCCTTTCATATATGAAAACCTTCATGAACGGGATGGACATTAATCCTGAAACCCTGGCGGCCGACGACATAATCGCCATGGCCGACAAGGGTGAATATCTATCCAGCAAACTGACCATGAAATATCTTCGCAAGGAGAAGCGTTTTGAAAGCTCAATCATGAATTATCCGCTTCTGGCCAGTTGGAGTCAGAATCCTGATACGGTCATTGACCGGGCGGAAGCCAAAGTTCAAAAAATCCTGTCCGAAGCACCGGAAGAGAGTGTTTTGACACCGGATACCGTGCGTGAACTGGACGGCCTGATGGCCGCCGCCAGAAAGCAGTTTGCCTGATAAGGGGCGGCGCGGGATGGCCTCCGCGCCGCGCCCTAAACGATAAACTGTCTTCATTAAACCGCATTGAACCACGTTGAAATTTCCACCCCATCGTTTCATATGCGGCGGGGTGTTCCCATTTCTGATGGTCAGGTCGTTTTTGTAATCGTTACGTACAGTGTGGGCGGTTCCTCCAAGCTGGCAGCCGAAACAGGCTGTTTTTTCTTCACGATACACCTCATTCTTTGCACGCCCAATATTGAGCATAACGGTTAAGCACATTATTAGTGCATACTATAGTTCAACAATTATATAGGTATATACATGATAGTTATATATTGTAGATCTATAGTCTACAAACCATGATAGTGGAGTAAGTTAAATAATACGGATAAGATTCACAATTCAGAATCCTATCTCATTCGCTACAGTGTGTTGTATCTTTTTCATTTGAGGGAGATCGGGTGCATGAAAAAGGCCTATTATAACAGGATGCGTGAACTGCGAGAGGACTGTGATAAGAGGCAGAAAGAAATCGCAGCAGTTTTGGGGATACTTCAACAAACCTATGCACGATATGAATCTGGTGCAAGAGAATTGCCTGTCCGCCATTTATTTACCTTGGCAGAGTATTATAAGGTCAGCACCGATTACATTTTAGGATTGGTCAAAAGAAATGAGATATAAAGGAACACGGCCTGCGGCCGGCTGATCTGGAGAAGACTTGGCCTAATAGGCCAACCAGAGGGTGGAACCCTTTGGTTGGCCCTTCGGGCCAAGTCCTTTATCGCGCGGCCAGGGGCCGCTACTACATACCGATACTATGATGAGAGCCTTCCTGCCAGAATCCAACTGATCATGGCCATAGCTGAACAAACACACAGAATCACCATTATCGGAATGAGCGTGCCGTCATGAAACACACCGAGAACTATACCGGCCGCCCCGCCAATGGCATACTGCAAAACTCCCAGAAGAGCGGAGGCGGAACCGGCCCGGCTGTGCTCCACGCTATACATGGATTCAGCCGTGATGCCGCCAAAAATCAGGCTTAGACTGCTCATAGCCACAAACATCAATCCGCCCACAACCTTCAGGCTGTCCAGGCCTATCAGCACCGCCGCCATTAGCAATATCATAAAAAACAAATGTACCATAAAACCCAAAGCCAGATTCCGTCGGCTGCTCATTTTGGTGCAGAGGTAAAAATTAAGCTGCCCCATAATGATCATGCCAATGGAGTTGGCGGCGAAAATAAAGCTGTAATTGGCCGCTGAAAGGCTGAAATAAGTCATAAATATAAACGATGAGGCGCTGATGTAACCAAATAGCGTGCCCATAATCAGCCCGGCGGAAAGGCTCATGCCCAGATAACGCCGGTTCTTCAATATCGACCAGTAATTCAGCATTACATTTTTAAGGGTCAGGTTGGTGCGCTCGGAAGCCGGATGTGTCTCCGGGATAATAACCACGGCGGCGGCCAGGGCCAGCGCGGCAAACACCACCAGTATCCAGAAAATCGACTCCCATCCCCAGTAGTTCAACAACAGGCCGCCCAGGAGCGGAGCCGCTATGGGGGAGATGGATTGAACCTGAATCAGGAAGGTGAAAATCTTAGTCGCATCTTTGGCCTCATAGAGATCACTGACAATAGCCCGCGGAATAACCAGCCCGGCCGCGCCGCCCAACCCTTGGGCAAAGCGGCCCACCATCAGCATGGGAAAATTCACCGACATAGCCACCACCGCTGAAGCAACCCCGAATATTACGATTCCCGCCAGAAGCGGAGCGCGTCTCCCCAGGCTGTCTACCAGAGGCCCGCTGAGACCTTGCCCGACGGCCAGACCCAGAAGGAAGACCGACAATGACATTTGCATCATACCCTGCCCCAGCCCTAAATCACCTTCAATGGTTTTGAAGGCGGGCAGATACATGTCAATGGCCACTGAATCAAAGGCGGTTAACGCGCCGAGCAGAACCAGGAGTCCCACTCCGGCGGCTTTTTTGGTGCTGGAAAGGGAAATGGACGACATAATTTCACGTTCCTTTCAGGATAATGCCAGGCGAAAAAGAGCCCATAGGGCGGAGAGGCGTTTTTGAAATCTTCTCTTTCCGCCATAGAGGATTTCAGCCTGTAAACTGTCAACTATACCAATATAGGACGAAGCCATTTCTTCCAAGGTCAGACGACCGGCCGGCAGCTGCCGGAAAGTCTGAAGCATCAGCCGATCCAGGCTGTTCATGTAACGCTTGACCGGTTTGTCCGTCTGGACAATCAGGGGCTGCGGCGGCAGATAGGCCAGATGCAGAAGGAAACGGCGCATCGGCGCTTTTTCAAAACGGCGGCCGATATCCTTCAAAAAGTCAAACAGCGTTTCGTTAGTCAACGGAGTTTTGAAGAATTCCCTGGCATAAGCCAGCTCTTTTTCGATCGTCGGTTCCACCAGGCTGAGGAACAGTTCCTCCTTGCTTTCAAAGTGAGCATAGATCGAAGGCGGCTTAATGCCGACATCAGCGGCAATCTGCGAAAGAGATGTGCCGTGAAAGCCCTGTTCACCGAATCTCTTTAAGGCGGCTTCCTGTATAGTTGTAAAGGTCATATAATTTTCCAATCGCTTATCATTAGTCCTGGTAAGCATTTTTGCCTAATTAAAATTAGTTAGGCAAGTTTTGGTATACTAGTAACATGAGCAAAAAATGTCAAGGATTCTTTTAATGTTTTTTAAGCAGGGAGAAGGAGTGAGGGCCGGGCTGTTTCAGAGATAAGGGCAGGCGGCTGAGGTGTGGAGACAAATCAGAATTTGATTGCGCAGTTCGGGACCACCCGCTGAGCGAGTGGTTTACTCAATCCCTATAAGGGCATGTTAATGGCAGCGCCTGAGGGCGCGCTGAATGAACCGTCAAATTCATTAGCCCCCCACCGTCACCCCAGCCAAACGCCGATACCGCCCAGCCGGGTTTTCCCTTTTCCGCCTCAAGTGATTGCCCAGAAAAAAGCCGGAACCCGAAGGTTCCGGCGTGGCTTTAAATGCGGCAGTCAGACAATATCTCAATGATGGTGTTTGGGATCGCCGCAGTATGTGGTGTGCAAAAGCTCATGGCTCTTTTCGCCCAAGGGTTTTTCCAGGTAATCTTTATACAGCTTCTGAACCGAGGGGTTCTCATGCGATTTGCGGATGGGCAGTTCCTTGTCGTAGGAGTAAGTACAGGAAGTGCGTCTGGTATAGGCCTCTTCAGCATCGGTATCAAGGATGAGCTTGGGCTGGCCGCCGCCAGTGACGCAGCCTTCCGGGCAGGTCATGACTTCGATGAAGTGAAGGTCAAGCTGACCGGCCTTCAGGGCCTCCATAACCGGTTTCACATTCTTCAGGCCCGTGACCACACCCACTTTCAGGGTGATGTCGCCCACCTGGACGTTGGCCTGACGGAAGCCGTCCCGGCCGCGCACGGCGGTGATGTCCACGGCCGGAATGGGTTTGCCGGTTACCAACTCATAGCCGGTGCGGAGGGCCGCTTCCATAACGCCGCCGGTGACCCCGAAGATCTCCGCCGCGCCGGAGTAATCGCCCATGGGTGAATCGAATTTCTCCTCCGGCAGGGACATGAAGTCTATGCCCATTTCCTTGATCAGCCAGGCCAGTTCGCGGGTGGTGATGACCACATCCACATCACGCTGGCCGCTGTCCTTCATTTCCGGGCGGCCGGATTCATACTGCTTGCATGTGCAAGGCATAACCGAGACGCTGAAAATCTTTTCCGCCGGGATGTTCAGAAGTTTTGCCCCATAAGTCTTGAACAGCACGCCTTCCATCTGCTGGGGGCTCTTGCAGCTCGACAGGTGCTTTCTGAGATCGGGGTAATTCAGCTCCAGATACTTGACCCAGGCCGGGCAGCAGGAGGTAAACATCGGGAGAACGCCGCCGTTGGTCAGGCGGTCCACCAGCTCGCTGCCTTCTTCCATGATGGTGACGTCGGCCGCGAAGTTGGTGTCGTAGACGTAATTGAAGCCGATCTTTTTGAGAGCGGCGGCCATTTTACCGGCGGCCAGGGTTCCGAACTCGGCCCCGAAATCTTCAGCCAGAGCCACACGTACAGCCGGAGCGCACTGAACCATGGTGATTTTGTCCGGGTCGGCCAGGGCCTTTTTCACTTCGTCCAGATGACACACGTTGTAGGCGGCGAAGAGCGGCTCTTTCACGGAAGCCGGAAGACCGCGTTCCTTATGAACTTTGGCATAGGCGGCCGCGCCGTGCTCGGCTATGGAAACATAGGATTTGCACTTCTGCACGCACTGCCCGCACATGACGCATTTGTTTTCATTAACTTTCTGCGGCTGATGCGGCATGCCCTCAATGGCCAGGTTGGGGCAGATTTTGGTGCACTCCTGGCAGCCGGTGCAAAGGTTCTGATCAATGGCGATAACAGTGGTCATTACAGGAGCCTCCTTTCCGGAGAACCCGCGTTGATCACGGCCAGGGCCTCGGCGGCAGCTATGTTCTTCTGTTTGCGTTCCTCATTCACATCGGTGAGGTGGAGGGCCTCATTGGGGCAGACGCGGATGCAGGCCGGGCCGGCCGGGTCTTCAAAGCAGAGGTCGCACTTGGAAGCCGCGACTTTGCCGTCCCCGGAATCGGCCTGGGTCACCTGTTTGCCGCAAGCGTAGAAAGGCAAGAGGGTGATGGCCCCGAAGGGGCAGGCCACCAGGCAGTCCTTGCAGCCGATGCATTTGTTTTCATCGACCACCACCTGGGCCCCGACCTTGCGAATGGCGTTCTGCTTGCAGACGGCCTTGCAGGGCGAGTTTTCGCAGTGCTTGCACTGAACGGGCATGCTGGCCGTTTCAATGACCGTGACATAGAGCTTGGGCGTGACCGGGACGCTGATGGTGCCCACGGTTTTTCCCACGTTATTGCGCTTGACGTTGTGAGACTGGAAGCAGGCCATTTCGCAGGCCTTGCAGCCGGAGCATTTGGAAACGTCCGTGCTCACGAACAAGCCAAATTCACTTGGCATAAAATATTACCTCCCGATTTGAATATGGGCTTTTTCCAGCAATTCTAATTATGGCTTTTTCCCCTGAACTTGCGGCCTGTTGCCAAGCAAAAAGCGTGGTTTTTGCTCGGCGCGTAATGGTTGAGGCGTCAAAACCAGTCGCTGGCGCTCCGTCTCGAAGACTCGACCTCCGCTATATGAAGCAGTGGAAATTTAATGTTCGGCGCGGTCCTCCCCGGAGCCGCGCTGAACCGTTTTGTCTGGTCTATTTGCAGACGGGCGTCTGCTTCTGCTGGGCCTCTGCCGCCACAGTCAGTTTCAGGGTGCCGAGACGCTTGGCCTGAACGGTCGCGTTCAAATCCTCTTCCTGAACGAAACGCAGGGCCGCCGTGGGACAGACCCTTAAGCAGGCCGGGCCTTTCGGGAGCCCCTGGCAGAGGTCACACTTATTGGCCACGGTTTTGGGTGTGCCGTCAATGTTGGCCTCGTTCTTCAGGGTCACCATCTGCACCGCCCCGAAGGGACAGGCTTCGGCGCAGGATTTACAGCCGATGCATTTATCACGGTCAATCTGCACCGCCCCGTCTTTCATATGAATGGCGTCAGACTTACAGGCCGCCATGCAGGCCGGATTTTCACAGTGCTTGCATTGCACCGGCACACTGACGTTGAAAGTCTTGATCACCTTCAGCTTAGGATGGAAATCATAGCCATCGGGGTCAACTTCAAAGATGTGCCGCCCCTCATGGGCCACCACACAGCCGATCATGCAGGTGCGGCAGCCGATGCACAGCATGGGATCTCCTTGCACATATCCGTTCATGCTACCGCTCCTTTCACCTTGATGCCCATGTTGGACCGGATTTGCTCATATTCCTCGCGGATATGCTTTTCAGCCCAGACTTGATCCTTGATCTTCTCCACCCGGCAGGCGCAGTATTTGTACTCCGGGGTCTTGCTGATAGGATCGAGATTGCCGATGGTCAGTTCGTTGCAGGCGCCGATCCACCACTGGTAGGTCATGTAGGTCGCGCCTTTCTTGACCCGGTCCGTCGGCAGGCAACGCGTGATGCAATAGCCCCGTTTGGAGAGGACTTTGACCAGTTCGCCGTGCTTAAGATCCAGTTCCTGGCAGTCTTCCGGGTTCATCTGAATCCAGCCCGGCTCGTCTTCCAGGTTCCTCAGGGTGCGGCAGTTGCCGCTCATGGTGCGCACTGAATAGTGCCCCACTTCGCGGACTGTGGAGAACGACAAAGGATATTCCTCATTCTCCAGCTCCTGCGGCGGACGCCAGTCGGTGGCCGCGAATTTGGCCTTGCCGTCCGGGTGGGCGAACTTACCGTCGCGATGGAGAAAAACCGTGCCCGTGTCGTGCTCTTCTTTGGAGCGGCAGGGCCATTGAACGCAGACGTTCTTTTCGATCTTCTCGTCGGTCGCGCCATAGAACCCCGGGCAGAGCTCGATGACCTCGTTCCAGATTTGGATAGTGTTCTTATAATTCATGGGATAGCCCATGGCGGCGGAAATGCTCTGGATGATGTCCCAGTCGGTCTTGACGTCGCCGGAGGGCTCTATCAGTTTTCTGACTTTCTGGAAACCGCGGTCACAGCAGGAATAGACCGCGTCATGCTCGCACCAGCCGGTGGCCGGCAGGATCACGTCGGCATACTGGCCGGTCTTGTTCATATAAATGTCCTGAAGGACCACGAAATCGCACTTCTCCAAAGATTCGCGCACTTCGGCCAGATCCGGGTCGGACTGGGCCGGATCCTCACCCATGATGTAATAGGCGTGGATTTTTTTGGGGTCCTCCTCATGCAGCACATGGTGCGGCACGGTGGTCAGGGTGATGCCGGGCGTCGGGCTGAGTTTCACGCCCCAGGCTTTTTCGAACTTTTCCCGGACCTTGTCGTCAGTGACGCTCTGATAGCCGGGATAGACGTTGGGGAGCGCCCCCATATCGCAGGCGCCCTGAACGTTGTTCTGGCCGCGCACCGGGCCGATGCCCACGGAGGGACGGCCGAAACTGCCGGTCATGATGGCCAGATTCGCCAAACCCTTCACCACGTCCACCGCCTGGCCGAACTGGCAGACGCCCATGCCGTAAAGGATCATGGAGCGGCCGCTGGTGGCGTACATTCTGGCGGCTTTGCGGATGTCTTCGGCCGAAACCTGAACCTGTTCCTCAACGCTTTCGGGGGTGTACTTCTTAACGGTTTCCACGAATTCATCGAATCCGTGAGTATTCTTCTGAATGAAATCGTAATCGCACAGCCCCTCTTCGAGGATGACGTTGGCAATGGCGTTCACCAATAAGAGGTTGGTGCCGCCTTTAAGCTGAAGGTGCATATCGGCGATACGGGCGGTTTCAATGCGCCGGGGATCGCAGCAGATGATTTTAGCGCCCTTCTGTTTGGCCCGCACAATGCGGCGGGCGACAATGGGATGAGAGTCCGCGCCGTTGTAACCGAAGACAAACAGAAGCGCCGCGTCTTCGATTTCATGAACGCCCATGGACATGGCTCCGGAACCTAATGAGTACAGTAGACCCGCTACTGAAGGAGCATGTCATATTCGGGCGCAGTGATCGACATTATTGGTGCCGATCGCCGCGCGGGCAAATTTTTGCATCACATAGTTGGCCTCGTTGCCGGAGCCGCGGGCTGAGCCGGTGCACATAATGGAATCCGGGCCGTATTTAGCCTTGGTGTCGCTGAGTTTTTTGGCCACATAGCTGATGGCCTCATCCCACTCCACCTCTTCCAGAGGGCTGCCTTTGCCGCCCTTGCGAATCATGGGCTTGGTCAGGCGTTTGGAGAGTATCTGGGGATCATTGAGATAGTCCCAGCCATAATGGCCTTTCAGGCACAGGGTGCCTTCGTTGGTGCGGCCATTGGCCGGCTCGGCTTCCAGAATTTTGTTCTTTTCGGTGTCCACCGTGAACAGAATCTGGCACCCGGCCCCGCAGTATGCGCAGGTACTTTGAATCTGTTTTATAGTCATTAAATGACCGGCTCCTTTCTTCCTCCTCAAGGAGGGATGGGGTTTTTTCAGCAATTCAAAATGTAAACTTTTTCCCGTGAAATTGTTGTGTGCAGCCGGGCAAAAAGCGTGGTTTTTGCCCGGCGAACGCCTGCTTCCGCCTCAAGACCAGTCGCTGGCGCTCCGTCTTCCCGAAGGGTCGACCTGCTATTTTAAAATTGCTATGTTTTCATCCTGGCGAAACAGAGGTGGTCAGCCTCTGCTGAAATGTTTACCGGGAGTCAACCTGTGAATACCCCGGCTGTATTGTCTACGCTTTAAGTGGCTGATGTCGCGTGCCGCATATAATATTTGGCAATAACCCCGGCCAGGGCCTGATAGTCGTCGAGTGTGACTCGCGGCACGCCGGGAATCTTTAAATCCGTGTCCGTGGCCAGGGCCAGCAAAGTGGCCGCCTCACACACGGATTGATCTGAAACCGCCGCCCGCACGATTTCGATCTTGGGATAGGGGGAATGTTTGGCCCCCTCCACCAGAATCAGGTTCATATCGCTCACCTGGCCGATCATCTCTTCCAGGGTTGTCCCCTCCCGCTCGATGGTGACCATTGAGCGGCGCGGAGAGAAAACGGCCACCGCCTGGGCCCCGGCCTGTCGGAGCTTAAAGCTGTCGGTGCCCGGAACATCGGGTTCGAAATCGTGCCCGTCGTGTTTTATCACGGCCACAGAAAGGCCAAGTTCCCTCAGAACAGGTATTATACCAGACAACACCGTGGTTTTCCCGGAATTTTTAACCCCGCTAACGGCAATGACATTCCTGTTGCGATGCTGAATCAAGTCCGGGGGACCCATTATGCTGAAAACCTGCCTTGGATAACGGAGGGCGTGGCCGGGCAACCGGCATCATTGCTTTTTTACATATCTGGATATTTTTGTATTCTATCTTTTTCCACAAATATTGTCAATGTGCGTGCGGGGCATAACTTTATAAGAGAAAAGCCCGCACTATCCAGGCATGGATATCGAGGCAAATGCGATAGCTGGAAATAGATATAACACAAGTTATTAGTCAGGCGGATCAAGAAGAGCGGCCCGGAATATTTTAATAAAGCCGCAAGCAAACCTTGACAATAGTCCGAAAATGGACTATATTGGTCTGAATTTGGACTAAATGAGGGGATAATGAAGCAGAACTATAAAGATATCATCGAGCGGTATTACCACACTTGGTTCAGTATAAGCGAACTTTATGCCCTCTGGGCCAAACGGCATGGGCTAACTGTTAATTCGCTGCTGGCGCTGTATGTTATACAGAATACTAAAAACTGCACCCAACATGACATCTGCTCACAGTTGATGTTATCCAAACAAACTGTGAATAGTATATTGAATAATTTTGATCAACTTGGATACGTGATCAAAATAGTTGGCAACTCGGATAAACGCTCTAAATCCATAAAGTTTACCTCAGAGGGCCAAAGATACGCGGACAAGGTGCTTTCTGAATTATTCGAGGCGGAATCAGCCGCTTTTCAAGCCATGAGCCCAGAGCACATAACGGGGTTAATTGAAGGCAATCAAAGATTTCTGGACAACTTTAGGAACACATTGAAATGAGGTGGAAAAATGGTGTATTTATATCTGGTCCTTGCAGTATTTGGGGAGCTTATCGGAACAACATGTCTGAAATACGCGCAGGGTTTCACAAGGCCATTGCCTTCAGCGGGGGCGGTAGGAGCTTATGTGATTTGCTTTTATTTTCTTTCAAAGTCACTGACTGGAATAAATTTAAGCGTAGCTTATGCTTCGTGGTCAGGCCTTGGTATTGTGGCGGCAGCTCTCTTATCTCTGTTTCTGTTCAATGAACAACTAAACCTCATAGGGATAATAGCCGTAGTGTTGATCATAGCTGGAGTCGTTATCTTAAACATATTCGGGTCTGTTCACTAGGCAATCGCTTGAGACGGCAAAGGTGAAACCAGGCCGTGCGGGCGAAAAAATTTCTGACGCCGCTCGTAATTTTCTCTGATTCCCGGCCGGGTGGCTTCAGCAGCATTTTGTCTGTCCGTACCCGTCCGGGGAGCAAAATTACGAGCGGCTTACAGAAAATTTTTCGCCCGCACGGCCTGGTCAGTGTCGGCGTTTGGTAAGAATGACGGTTGCGGTTTTCTTACATGAGCCAACTAAGTCCAGGAGGGCGGGGCGGTGAGATTTCTCCAGAGGGGACCACGATTTTTGCTCCCCGGACGGGCACGTAGGGACAGAATGCCGCTGAAGCCACCCGGCCGGGAATAAGAGAAAAATCGGGGGCCACTATGGAGATATCTCACCGCCCCGCCCTCCGCGTTTCACCTTTGCCGCCCCCTCCGCCCGGTTTTAAATTGCCGGTTGTAAACCGCGCCCTATTGCGCTATTTTATATGATACAATTAAAAACATACTTGAATGCGATCGATTTGGAGAGAAACCGTTGGAAAAGAATATTCCCTTCGAGCAGGCCAGAGAAATTATGCTGGCCAACTGCCCGGTGGCCGGAGCAGAAAACGCGCCTCTGTCCGGTTCCATGGGCCGGATACTGGCCGAAGATGTGCTGGCCGTAACCGACATCCCTCCCTTTCCCCGCTCCCCCTTTGACGGCTATGCTTTCCGGGCCGCCGACAGCGCAGGGGCCTCCCGTCAAAATCCGGTGACTCTGCGTATAATTGAAGAGATACCGGCCGGGTCCACTCCCTCAAAGGCGATCATTGCCGGAACCGCCGCCAAAATCCTTACCGGAGCGCCCATACCGGACGGGGCCGACACGGTGGTTATGTACGAACTGACGGAATTTACCGACGACTTCGTGAAAATATTCTCGATGGCCGCCCCCGGCACAGATATCGTCCCGGCCGGGGAGGATGTTCAGGCCGGGATGGTCCTGGCTAAGAAGGGCGACTTGATCGATCCGGCCCTGGCCGGTTCCCTGGCCTCTCAAGGCATTGCCGCGATGCTGGTATATCAGCGGCCGAAAGTGGGCATAATCTCCACCGGCAGCGAACTGGTGGAAGCTGATCAGCCCATCAGCGGCGGCTCCATCCGCAACAGTAACCGCTACGCCCTGGAGGCGGCCTGCGCCGGAATCGGCGCGGAGCCGGTCTATCTCGGCCGGGCCGATGACAACACCGATGAAATAGCCGCCCTTATCGGGAAAGGGCTGGAAAGCTGCCTGATGGTCTTCACCTCCGGCGGAGTGTCGGTGGGGGATTACGATTTTACGCCCGCCGCCATGGAACTGGCCGGGGCGGAGGTGCTGGTGCGGGGCCTGAGGCTCAAGCCGGGCGGGGCCTGCGCCTATGGGGTGAAAGACGGCCGCCTGATCTTCGGCCTGTCCGGCAACCCCTCTTCAGCCATGACCAATTTTTACGCGGTGGCCCTCCCGTGCCTCCGCAAGTTATGCGGGCACAGGCGCTTTCTGCCGCGCATGACCAAAGTCACCCTGATTGACAGTTTTAACAAAAAAAGCCCCAATACCAGAATCATCAGCGGCCGTCTGGACATTTCCGACGGAACCGTGCGCATGCGGGCCTCGGTCATGCAGGGCAACTCCATTCTGCGCACCCTGGTCGGCTGTGACGTCATGGCCGTGATCCCGGCCGGCTCCCCGCCGCTGGCCGCCGGAACCGTCCTGGACGCATACCTTCTTTATTAACCAGGGCGGAGCCCTGGACCCACGGATGCTCGCGCATCCTTCGTCTAGGTGAGGGTTTCCCGTAATAGTTGGTTACGGTGGCCATCATCGTATTAAGAGCGTTGCCCCCTTGGCGGTTACCGTCTCCATAGCCAAGGGGGAGCCGCTCTTAATACGATGATGGCCGCCAAAATTAACTATTACTGTAAGGAGCCACCCAGACCCGGTCCAGTGCGGACCACGCACATCAAGGGAGATACAACTCATGGATTATGAGCTGATTACAGTCGCGGCTGCCGCGATAACAGGTTTCGTCCTGGCCAGACGTTTGGGCCGCCGCCGCACGGCACGGAATGGAATTGAGGCTATCGCGCCCCCGGCAGTCAGCCCTGCGGAAATGTCCGTCGACTGCCGGATGGTGACGCTGGCGGAGATGGAAGACATGAATCAGACGGCCAGACAGCGGCGGCAGGGCTGCCTGGCTTCGCGATGGTGAACTTTTGAGGTGGATTACCTCTGCCTGAGATGCTGTAATTATGGATTGAAACGCCAGACCAGCGCCACCCCGCCCATAGTCTGATTGGGGGAGCCGGCCTTGACAAGGGGCGAATCGGCCGCGTCACCGGTCAGGCGGCGGTATTCGCCAAAAATGTTCACCTGCCAGTCACTGGCCAGCCAGATATTCAAACTGGTGCTGACCGCCACATGCTTCAGACCGCCGTCGGGGCTGTAACGTTCATATCTGGATTTTTGGCTCTGGCGATCGCTGATGCCAAAATATTCGTGCTGATAATCCTTGTCCGCATAGACAGCATTCACTCCCAGGTTGACCATATACGATTCCTGAACACCGTAGCCAAGGCCGGTGCCCATTTTAGCCTGCCAGCCTTTGGCCGAACCCAGCCCATGCAAAAATTCCAAGGTGGCGTCAAAGTTTAAATTCGGCTTACTGGTGGTATCATAATAACGAATCAAATTTGGAACCCGCCAGGCCGCGTAGCCGCCCAATTCAAAGCCGCCGTCCACATCGCCCAATCCTTTCAGCAGACGGCTGTCATCCTCATCGCGGCCGAAGCGGTATTTGATCACCGGGCCGAAGGAAAAAAAATCGCCCACCCGCCAGGACACGCCCGCGCCCCTGGTGGTGGAGATGAAATACTTCCCGTCGTTGAGCATGATATCAATAATGGGCAGCGCCTTAAAATCATGCTTGTCCGAACCTTCAAACTCCGGGGTCACCACAGCGGCCACGCCTACCGAGACATGGGTACTGTCCCAACCGCTCAGGTTTTCAGCCGCAATCGGGCCGGGGGCCTGGGCCAGGGCCGTGCCGACGGTCATCATCATGGAAATCAGAAAGAATACGAATCCGCGCATAAAATCACCTATGACAGCCAAGGCTGGAATGAGATGGTTAATTTTTAACATATTTGGATGTTATACGGCAAATAAAAACGGCAGGGAGTCCGCGATTATGCTCCCTGCCGTGTGTCGCCCGGCGGCCTGTGCCCGCAGTTCATGGGCGATTTCAGTCTGCGGCGTTCAAGGCCTCTTTGTGGTGTTCCTTGCGCCGCATGGTAAATTTAGGCTTCAACTCGCTGACCAAAACTCCGATCACCACCAGCGCGCAGCCGATCAGGGCGGCCGGGGGCAGCCGGTCCCCGGCCATGCGGCCGAAGATGCCCGCCCAGACCGGCTCACCGGCGTAGATGACAGCCGCGCGGGCGGGGGAGACGACCCTCTGGGCCCAGTTCATGCCAAGTTGAATGATGGCCGTCATCATGCCCAGCCAGATGGCGCTGCCCAGCACAATCCAGGAAAATTCCGGGATGGATTCCCCCATCGGCCCCATGCTGCCGAAGCTCAGAAAGCTGGCCACCATAAGCTGGATAACCGTCACCCGCCGCAGATCCACTTTGCCCGCGAAATGGCTGATTAAGAGGATTTCAAAGGTTGTGCCCAGAGTACAGATAAAAGTCTGAATCTCGCCTATGCCCAGGCCGTTCTGGCCGTCCTGGGGGCCGGTGATCAGAATCAGCCCGGCCAGAGCCAGGAAAATCCCCACCCAGCTCATGAAATGCGGGCGGCGGCGCATAAAGAGCCATTGAAACACCGGCACCAGCGGAATATAAAAAGCAGTGATGAAAGCCGATTTACTGCTGGATATGGTTTGCAGGCCAAAAGTCTGAAAGCCGTAGCCGATAAAAATCATGACGCCTATGGCAAACCCGGCCCACAGTTCATTCAGCGTCAGCCCGCGCATCACCCTGAACGAGATCAACAGCATGGCCAATGATGAGAAAGCGAAGCGTATGCCCACGAAAAAAAGAGGCCCGGTGTGATCCAGCACATTGTGAACAATAAGAAAAGTGGTGCCCCAAACCATAGTTACGGCCACCAGAGCCCATTCCTGACGGCTGAGCCGCACCTGTGATAAAATTCCATTCATACCTCACCTCCCATTGGCAAAGGCGGCGTTATAACCCGCTGTTTTAATGGACTATAACTTAGCACCTGACTTTCGGGCAACCCTTAATTTTTATTTTATAATATAATTAATGATATGGTAAATTGTAAAATATTCCAATCATGCGCGGTCCATTTCAGAAATTCTCAAAGTGGACGGTGATTTATAACAGCAGGTCGACCCTCCGCGGAGACCGAGCGCCAGCGACTGGTTTTGAGGGCACAATAGCCCGTTGCGAAGCAAAAAGAACGCTTTTTGCGTAGCTGCCAGCCGCAAGTTTAAGGGAAAAAGTTTACATTTAGAATTGCCGGGTCCGTGCTATACTCTGCCGGTAAGGGGAAATTATGAATACCACTGTGCGTGATATTGCCGCTATGCCGGAATTTAAAGGCATGAAGCTCCTGGCCGGAGCCTCCGGGCTGGATAATGTGGTCACCAGATGCGGATTCCTTGATTATGAATACGACTCGGCCCTGCGGGAGAAATATCTTCATCGCGGCTTTGATGAGGGTGAATTCGTCCTTTCGAGTTTTCTTTATGCCAAGGATAACGAATTCTATATCATCGACGCTATTAAACGGCTGCACCAGCGGGGATGCAGCGGATTGGCCATCAGAAATATTTTCAAGCTCAATATAAGGGAAAACGTTCTGCGCTTCGCTGACGCCAATCGCTTTCCCATTTTTCTCCTGACCGATGAAACCTTTTATTTTGAAGACATCGTTTATATAGTGGTCGACCGCATTAAAAAGGCCCAATCAATCGACCGGCAGGCCGGTCTGGTTGATCAGATACTTTTTAAAATCAATAAAAGCCGGGAATCGCTGGCCCGCGAAATTAATCCCTCGTTTCATGACGAAATGGCGGCAATTTTTTTCCGGCCGGAAGAGGGAGTGCTCAGCCCGGAAGACTTTCTCTCAATCATGTCGCGCGATGAACTTTCGAGCTCCCTGAAGCGGGGCGATTCGGCTTTTTACTACCGCAACGGGCTGATGCTCATTCACTCCAGCGACACCTGGCACAAAGAGAGTGTTTACAAAAATATTGAAAAATACATCGATATTTTCTCCCCGGCCTTTCCCTTCAAGGTCAGATGCGGGGTCAGTTTGATTCACAATAACCTCTCCGAACTGGGAGCGGCGGTGCGGGAGAGCCTGTATGGTTCAGCGCTCCCGGTCTGTGATGAGCGCGGCCGCTGTTTTTATCATGATATCGGGGTATTCCGGGTTTTCATTGCTTCGGCGGCCAGCCCCGGCCCCTGTGAGTTCAGTGATGGATATGTCCGGTCTATCAAGGCCTATGACAATGAAAACAACACCAGTCTCTGGGCCACCGCCAAAAGTTTTATCCTCAATAACGGCGACATAAAGGAGACCGCGCTGGAGCTTGGCCAGCACGTCAACACTGTCCGCTACCGGCTGGATTCCATCAGCCGCCTGCTGGAGGAGAATGTTTTGAGCAAAAGCGGGTATGAATCACTGTCGGCGGCCATCAAGATACATTTTTGCCGGGAGGCGGCTTCATTGATTGGATTTTAGTATAATAACTATGGCTATATTATGGATAAAAATATAAAGGCCAAAACGTGACAAATGATCCAGCTATTTATTTTGGCTTATTTATGGCGGCTTTCGTCGCGGCCACACTTTTGCCGGCCCAATCGGAACTGGCCTTGGGCGCCCTGCTCCTGGCGGGCGGGCAGCCGGTCTGGGCCTTGATAGCGGTGGCCAGTCTGGGCAATATACTGGGCTCATGCGTCAACTGGCTGCTGGGCGCTTATTTTTCGCATCTGCGTGAGCGGAAATGGTTCCCGATCAAGGCGGAAGCCCTGGGCAAGGCTGAAAGCTGGTATCATCGCTATGGCCGATGGTCATTGCTTTTAAGCTGGGCACCGATCATCGGTGACCCGCTGACTTTGGCCGCCGGTCTGCTTCGAGAGCCGTTTCCTTCATTTTTATTGATAGTTACCATAGCCAAAACAGCTCGCTATCTGGCCGTGGCTGCCGCCGCCCTTTCCTGGGGAAGCTAGAGATGGAAGGCCATGAACCAAACTCTGACGGCAACAGCCGCCCGGTTGGCTTTTCCGCAAATGCAACATTAACCATATACTGGAGTTAAGTGATTTAATATGAATAACCGCAATAGGTTCTCCAATCGCTTCCGGTGATTATTTCCTGATTGTCGGGGCCGTCAAGGCCGTTCAACACGGCCCTGCCGGTGAGCCGCGGCCAAAACCACGGCTATAGGCGACATGCTCAGTCGGATAATCTGGCGAAGCTGAAATGCGATTGCGGAAAGTCCATCCCCATTGCGGCTCCGCACAGGCAAAAGCTGGCCAGCCCCAACGGCAGGGCGCTTATCAGAGCATTCCAATCAACAGGTGCGGCAACAGGCGAAGGACAGGCGCTTATCAGAAATCCGACTGCCGCCATTAATATTGACAGCCACTGGTAAATCGGCAATCCCAAGATTCTGCCGGTCTGGGATTCTCCGCGCCAGGCTTCTTCGATGAAGCGGGCCGCGCCGGCCAGAATCAGATACAATCCGCAAATCAGGCTCAGAGGCGCGGATAAACTCCAGGCCCGCCATAACAGCACGGCAATAATGATATTGCCAATAATCGAATATAGCTGAGTTGGATATATAGGCACACCTTTTCCGATAGAGGTTTAATGGGGCGGCTTAAGCCGAACAGTTCAAACGCTGACCGCCAGTCGGCAATAACCGCTCGGTCCCCATTATTTTCCGGTTGGGGCCAAGCATCGATATTTTTTAATATCTCATCCCATTCTTGCTGATGAGTCGAAAATTCTTCAAAAGGTTCCTTCTCAAAGTTGGCAAATATTTCTTGGACATTAAGGCGTCCATTTTGTCCGAGAGCCACAAAGTGAACCACCGGCAAAAGCTCAAAATCAACATCCATACCGGCAATGAAGGTCTGTTTAAGAGCCTCTACTTCATTATGCCATTGTGCCTTATCTTGTTGGCCCCATGGGGGCTTCACCTCAACCATGATCAGGCCTTTTTCACATTCAATCACCAGATCAGGTTCGACTCGCTTAAGGTCATCATCTTCAATTTTATAAAGTGAGGGCCAAAATACAATTTGTAAAATATTCCCTAATTCGGCGGCATCAGTTTCCCCTACCAACAAGGCTACTGCCTGTTGTTGGGTTGCCGGCGAAAGATAACAATAGCGGCCCAAAAAAGTGGCGGTCAGCAAGTCCTCATACTTGCGAAAAAGTTCCCGCCAGCTTACATCCTGGCCGCCAATTTCAACTCTGGCGGCTTTACCATGCAAAACAGCGGCTAACATCACTCACCTTTAATTTTCATGATATGCCCGTTCAAAAAGCGGCTTGGCCTTAATAAAGTCATCATTATTGCGGATGTATATTTCCAGATCACCAGTGCCCCAATGGCCGATGCCGCGCATATCCCGGCTAAAACCTTCTTCGAGTTTGACCGTATCGGGGTTGAGCTTCAACCATATTTTCAGCCCTCCTTTCATCGGCAGGAGGCAGACAAAATTTTTCAGGCGGGTGAATGCAAGATAGCGCCTGGTTTCTTTTACATTGACATCATCACCCAAAAAATTAATGTACGAAGCAACATCGTCAAAAAGAGGCTTGAAGGCCTCCGGCATTCCCGCCAGATGCTCTTGATAGGTTTTAAAGACATTTTGCCTTTTGGCTGTGGTCTGGTTGATTAAAGGGGACACCGAAGTGGACGTAGCCTCGGAAGGTGTTTTCAGGCCGACCCCAACCGGGTTCAGCCACTCCAGCATCAAGAGGTCGTCGGCGAAATATTTGTAACGAATCAGCTCAATATTGCGGCCCATCTGGGCCACAGCGTGTTCATCGTATTTGGTGAAATCACCGGCCACGCAAAGCACACGGGTGCCGCTCCATTCCAGCAGGTCCGCCGTTTCTTTGCCAAACCTCTCCATAACCCGCAATTGGAACTCGGCTTTATGATCCAACAGCCAGTCCAGATAATACAGGCCCTGATTGATAACGTTTTCGTTGGTCTGGCGTTTGTATTCGATGATGACCGGGCAGCAGTTCTCGTCCAGACCCAGGGAATCAATGCGGCCGCGATGGTTTTTGCCGGTGCTGTATTCATGGGCCACAAAACGGATGCCCAGAAAACATTCCATATGCTTTTCCATCAGGTCATGAAGTTCCCGCTCCACCAGGGCGGAACGGCCGGATAGTTCTTCAGCGCCGCCCTGGGCAAAGCGAAACAGCTTGATATCGCTCATACAGCCTCCTGTAAAGGGATATCTCGCCCGTCTATCTTGCCGGTGACGGCGGCGGAAATTAGGGCCTTACGACGTTCTTTTAGCAGTTTGACAGCTTTTTGCGCTTCGGAGATAAGGCCATAAATTTTACTTGTCTCAGAATCTAGATATGTGACTATGACTTGTTGCTCATCAAGTGGGGGTATGGGAACGATCCAATCTTTAACATGCCCTTGAGAAATATTAGCCATTGTCATGCTTGAACCTCTTGCATCTGATTTAATTTGATATCGCCCATAATTCCTCCTTGGTTTCGGTGTCTAATTTTACACCAGTATACCACGGGACCTTACATCTAGGAATCGCACCTGAGCTTTTGAAACGTTTGGCATCCCTAGGGGAATTTGGCCTTTGTCGCCGGTGTGGAATATCGACGGCTGTTTCTTACGTCAATCGTATTGGAATTGGCCAAAGAAACAATTTTTACCCGTTTTAATGCTAATGCCGCGAACTTTGGGAGAAAAACCATAATTGGAAAATCTGGCGGGGTAATTTTTTTTCTTTTCATTTTTTGGCGAATATGTTATGTTCTAAAAATATGCTTTTGGGGAGAGATGACCGAGAGGCCGAAGGTGCTCGCCTGCTAAGCGAGTGTGGGGTTTAAAGCTCCACCGAGGGTTCGAATCCCTCTCTCTCCGCCATGCATTACTTAAGTGGCTGTAAAAGTTGCTTAATTTTTTTGACGGAAGCTCAAATTCCTTCAGTGGTACACTCTGAGGGGGCAGTTTGGAGCTTCCGTCTTGTCATTTCCCGCCATAACTCAAAAGCCCGAGAGGTATTCGAACCCTCGGTACCGCTCCTGCCTCATGTCCCGCCAGGGTATACTTTACTTTCGCATTACTGTCCCCAACCACCTGCAATCGTTACTCAATAAGAAAGAGATACGCCGGTCGCTGGGAACCTCCAAGCGCCGGGAAGCCAGGGCTAAAGCCATCCGCTTGGCCGCTGTAGCCCAGGATTATTTTTTTCTGGCCGAGCAATACCTTAACAGCAAGGAACAATCTCTTTTTCCGAAGGACATGCAACATATTGAAAAAAATGTCAATATGATTATAAAGCATGGTACACTTTTATTTGACAACGCTCTGGAGCCTGGCACTATCAGCCCACAATTGGCTGCTCTCTTCCCTGATACGGAAAAGGCTTCAATGTTGACACATATACCAGGGTGTATTCCAGAAGGCGTTGATGAAATACAAAAAATCCCGGAAATACAAACTGAACAAAACAGTGCCGACCGCGTTACAGTTAGGAGCTGCTTGAAGATTCAACCCAACCGATTGGAACCACTCGAGAAAATACCAATATCCATCCCGATGATCAGTCAAGCCGCTGAGGCCTATATCGCCGCTAAGAAGCTGACATGGTCTCCTTCCAGCATCAAAGATATTCCACCCCAAATCAAACAATTTACAGAAATTATCATAGAACTGGAACAGGGCCGTAAGGATATTCTGCTCACCCAACTCACCAGGGATCATATTCGGCGATATTTCGATACCCTCAGGAATCTGCCTCATCGCGTTAATGGTAAAAAGGAGTTTCGAAAAAAATCCTGGCTGTCCTTGGCAGAGATGGGACGAAGTGGATTTAACGGGCGTTTGCTGAGCGAAAAAACTTTATCCGTAAGGCAAAACAACGTTCGGAGCTTTATCAATTGGTGCGAGTTGGAGTACAGGGGAATCATTCAAGCCAGATACCTCAACACTGGATTTCCAAAAGCCGCTACGGACAATGACTTGAGGAGAAAAGGCGTTCAAAAAATAAAAAATTGTAATCTGGGCGTTTTAGTTTAAAATATCTGAAAAAGTATATGATCATAGGGCGGTGTCCAATGAAAGGTCCGGTAGCGGCAGGCTTTTTGATAGATAAAATCAATGAAGCCCTGGATGGGAAGAGAAATTGTTCTATCAAAATTGTTAATGATAAGCTGACTTTATCAGTTTTTTCTTTTCTGAGCAAAAATCTACGCAATGTCAAAAATATCAATTTTATCATCCGTGATACCAGATTTCTGCCGGAAAACAAGCAAATTTCACACGAGTTCGAAATAGAGCTGAATCCTCAGGAAATGCTCTTTAACCAATATGATATAATTGAAAAAAATAAATTGTGCCATTTCTCCGCTGCCAAAGCTATGTATGACTTCATCAAGGCGCATGTAAACGTTCGCATCACTCGGCCGCCCCATAGCATCAGGGGGAACCTGCTTATGGTGGATGATGACTTTATGCTCTCCGGTTCCTCTTCATTGGAAATTGCGGGCAAAGCCGGCCGAAACCGTGGGATTAAAGTCGATTTCGAGACCGCAAGCTGGAGGAACTGCGAACCTTCCTTCATGAAAAAATCACGGCTACGCCCTATAACCAGGGCAACCGGAAAAGCCGCCATAAGATGTGTAGGAGGTAAAAGGTGGACTTATTCAAAAAAATGAAACAAGACGTTTTCAAATCGGAACTTGTGCGTGGAGCCGAGTTCAGCCCACGGCATGAATTTCCTCTGTTGCGATCAACCCATTTTAAACCGAAGAAGGCCATACCCTTTAAATACGCGATCAGAACAAAGAAACGACAACAATTCTGTTATTATTGTTCGCCGCATGGAGCAGACGTTTAACTTTCTCGCCCGCTTCTTGGCTGCAATAGCACCATTAAAGTCTGCCTTTCCCATTTTGCTGATACACTTCATTCAACGCTTTCATTAAAAAAAGGTCACGCCCACTATATCCAATCCATTGGAATTAGCCACAGACAATTAGTGAGCCTGGAGGAATATGAATTTAAGTTTAGATAGAACATTTGCTATGAATAAATTCCGGCCAAATCTTGCCCAAAGCCGTTTTTTTTTCGGCAAGATTTGGCCGACGCTTTTTATTTATAGATTTCAGTAACTTAGATCAAAAAAATGCTCAAATTGGATATTTTTTAAAAAAGTCTCGGCCAAATCTTGCCGAAACTTAAAAAGTTGCCTATTGCAAATAGCTGATTTTATTTATTAATTAATTGGTATAGTTGATGCTCTTATAGAAAAGGCGAAACCTGACTTTCCAGAGTTTCTAAAATACTTTTCTAAAAGGAGCATTACTATGCCGACTCCAGCCTATCTCTCCATCCAGGGCGAACGCCAGGGCAACATCACCGCCGGTAATTTTACCGAAGATTCCGTTGGCAACATCTGGCAGGAAGGGCATGAGGACGAAACCCTCATCGAGGCTTTCGAGCATCAGATCGTCCTGCCGCGCGACCCCCAAAGCGGCCAGCCCACCGGCCAGCGCGTCCACAAGCCCTTCAAAGTCACCAAGGTCATGGACAAGTGCTCTCCGCTCCTGTTCAGGTCTCTGACCAGCGGTGAAAAGCTGCCGGAAGTGAAAATGAAGTTCTATCGCACTTCAGCCCAGGGCACCATGGAGCACTATTACACCATCACCCTGGAAGACGCCATCATTGTCGACATCACCAGCTATTTCCCCAACTGCCAGGATCCGGGCATGGCCCACTTCACCCATCTTGAGGATGTGTATTTCACCTATCGCAAGATCACCAAGACTCATGAAGTGGCCAGCACCTCGGAAAGCGACGACTGGAGAACCATGTCCCAGGCCTGATTGCGCGGCGGGGGCGTCAGTGAAGAAGCCCCCGCTCTCCATACAAAACTTTGATTGGGGGAAATACCATGGCACTGCTGTCGGCCGATCAAGGCTGGTTTCTGCTGTCCATAGAAGGCGGCCCGGAGTTTGAAGTATACAGCCTTGAAGGCCGGGAGAAACTGAACGAGCCTTATGAATTTGACCTGGAACTGGTCAGCCGCGAAGCCAATGTTGACCTGATTGACCTTTTAGGCCGTCAGGCGCTTTTGACGATGGCCGATCATACCGGCGGCCGACGCAAGGTGCATGGTTCCATCCGTGAGGCCCAGCAGCTTCACACCGGCAACGCCTTTACCCACTATAAAGTCTTCATTGTTCCCCGGCTGTGGTATCTGGGAGAGAATGAAAACCACCGTGTTTTTCAGAATAAATCAGTGGTGGATATTATCGATCAGCTTCTCCTGGAACAAAAGTTTATGGCTCAGCATGTTTCGTGGAAAGTGCGCGAAAAATATGAAGCGCGCGAACACTGCGTGCAGTATGGGGAAAGTGATCTCTATTTCATCAGCCGCCTCTGTGAGGAGGAGGGCATTTATTATTATTTCGAGCATCATGATGACAGCCACATTCTGTGCTTCTCCGATGCCTCCGGCGGACCGCTGATACCTGATGAACCGGGCGGACGGGTACGTTTTTTCGCCGGTTCAGGCCAGAAATCCGATCAGGTGACCGTAACCCGTCTGGAATTGCGGCACGGAGTGCACAGCGACACGGCCAGCTATCGGGAATGGAATTTTGAAAAGCCGGAGCTGGATTTAGAGGTATCGGCCCATGAGCCGGAGCGGCCTAAGGCTCCGGTGCCCGGCGGCTTGAACCTGGAGACTTATAAATACCCGCACCTCTACCAACTTAAAGACCCCGGCGACAGATACGCGAAACTCCAGCTTCTTCGGCAGTTGACTTACGTCCGCCTGATTGAGGGCCGGAGTGATTTCGGCCGCCTTCTGCCCGGCTATACCCTTGAGATTTACCAGCACCCCCGGCCGGACGTCAACGCCGAGTGGTGGCTGACGGAGGTTCGCCATTATGGGAAACAGCCGCAGGTTCTGCGACACGAAGCGCCGTCAGAGCAAGGGTTTTTCTACCAGGCCGAGTTTTCAGCCATTCCCTTTGAGGTCAGGTTCGTGCCGGAAATCAGGCACCCGAAAACCACGGTAGCCGGTGAGCAGACGGCCATAGTTACCGGGCCTCCGGGTGAGGAAATCCACACCGATGAATACGGCCGGGTGAAAGTGGAATTTCACTGGGACAGGCGCGATAAAGCCACCGACCGCAGCAGTTTGTGGGTCAGGGCCGCGCAAGGTTGGGCCGGCACTCATCAGTATGGCACTGTGGCCCTGCCCCGCGTGGGCCAGGAAGTGGTGGTCTCCTTCCTGGAAGGCGATCCCGACCGGCCCTTGATCACCGGCCGGGTCTACCATGCTGAAAACAAGGTGCCGTACGCGCTTCCGGCCGACAAGACCAAGACCGTCTTCAAGTCGCTGTCCTCTCCCGGCGGCGGTGGGCACAACGAAATCCGCGTTGAAGATAAAAAAGGTTCTGAGGAAATTTTCCTTCAGGCTGAAAAGGATCTCAACTTCCATATTAAAAATAACTGGAAGGAGCAGGTTCTGAACAACAAACACCGGGTGGTGGATAATTTTAGCTATTGCCACCTCATGGGCGAGGAGCACCGGCTGATAGATGGCCCCCATAAAGAGGAGCTGTCCACTGAAGATCACCTGACCGTGCATGGCGACCGGCACATTGAGGTAATGGGCCGGTGGCTGGGCAAGGCGGCCAGTGAAATACACCTGGCTTCCGGGGTCAAGGTGGTGCTGGAGGCCGGGGCTGAAATAACCTTCAAGGCCGGAGGCCAGTTCATCCGGCTCACGCCCGGCGGCATTTTCACTTCCACCCCGGTCCTGATCGGCTCCGGCTCCCCTGATGACGGCTCCGGCGCGGCTCCGCTTTTGCCCAATCCGGCTGAACCTGTTCCGGCTGAACCCGGTCCCTGCATTGAGTGTTTGAAAAAAGCGGCTGAACAGGCCAGTTCTTTTGTATCGGAGTGACGATATATGGCCGGATATGTCTGCACGGAAACGATTGACTATGTGAACCTGATAAATCGGATGGAAAAGACGCGGGATATGTATCTGATTGTTGACGGAGCGATTGACGGGATGCCTGAAATGATCGAAAGATGCTACCGCAACGGCTGGACGGCCTATCCGCTGGCGCCGCCGGATAGTTTTTTCAAATCTTCCGACCTTATTCAACTGCCGCACATACTGGGCGAATATCCACTTAATTTCGCTATGGAGCTTGGCGGGAAATTTCTGGGCGCGAACGCGTTCATCTTCGTGTCCGGCGGGCGTGACATTCTGGCTGTTCGCAGTGCTTTGGTGAAAATGCTGTGGGTTGATCTGCCGGGCGGCGGCAAGCCGGCCTGGTTTCGTTTTTACGCGCCCAATGTTTTGCGGGCTTTTTTTCAAAAAGCTGGTCCGGCTGATCTCAATTTCGCCTTTGGCGGCGGCATTGCCGGTTATTGGTGCGAGTTGATTCCCGGCGGCTCCGCTGATTCACCTCCGAATGAATATTTGAAACCTGTTGAGCGCCTGACTTTTTTTGCTCTCCCGGCGGGTGGGACCGATCCGGCCGGGGAACGGCTGGCCTTCAACGGCAGCCGCATGGCGGTGATGATTGAAGAACATGCCGAGTATCTGACCACTCTGGTGTGCCGCCACCTGGCCGCCCGAATAGGGGCGGAGGACGACAGATGGCCGCGGTTGCGCGGGTTTGCCGGAAAGAGCATAGAGCAGGCCGCCGCTTATGGCCTGGCCGCCTGCCGGGCGCTTTGTCTCTATGTGGAAGCGGCCATGGTATACGGCGAAAATTTTGCCATTGAACTTGATGAAACCCGGACGGTCATCCCCAAGCCGGGCTTTCCTGATAATTATAAGGAAGAAGTGCTCGAAAGGCTTCTTAAGAGGGCATAAAACTCTATCCGGCGGCCCGTCGGAGCAGGAACGTGAAGGAACATATGAAACCGCTCGGATTATTGATAATGAAATGGTTTTTATCGCTTATATGCCTGCCTCTGCTGTTAAGCATAGGCTGTGAACAGAAGAAGGAAGTGCCGCCCGGCCCGGTTTATCCGGCCGTGCACGCTGATTTCACCGACTCTCAGGCCGCCCTGGTGGCCTCGCGGCTGAAGAGTGAACAACTGGCCGCAAGCTATCAGGATGGCTTGAAGCTGTTTGCGGAGGGCAGATACCGTGAAGCTATTGAATGCTTCAAACCGCTGGCCGATCAAGGCAACAGCATGGCGGCTTATTTTATAGGCCGGTCCATACAGTTCGCAAGACCGGCGGATCTTGATTCGAAATATTCGGAATTTGCCATTCCCGAGTATTTCCTGAAGGCGGCCGTGGCCGATAATCCTTATGCCATGATCTACCTGGATAAATATGGGGCCTATCGCAGCCAGGAATCAACAGTGCGGTGGAGCGAGCGGGCCTATCAGTATTGGACTGTGCGAGCGCAAGCCAAAGATATAGACGCCTATAGCAGCCTGGCTTATATCGGCGCCGACACTGGCAATAATTTTGCCAGGGCGGCCTACCTGGGTGATCTGGCCAGTATCCTGGAGGTGGTCGATGTGACCCGGGGGGATTTTCGCATAGATGCCGATATAAGCGCGGAATACCCGGATTGGCGTGAAGTGGTGATCGCTCGCCTGAAACAACAGGCCGATTCCGGCAATCCTCTGGCCCAGTTCCGGTACAGCCAATATACAAAAGATAAAGATTATCTTTTTAAGGCGGCTGATAACGGTATTCCTGTAGCCAGTGCATTTTTGTCCAGATATTTTTCAAACAAAGGGCGTGGTGAAAATCTGAAAGCGGCTATTTATTTTGACATCCAAGCTGCAATAAGTGATGGTTCTCCGCCATCGTATCAAAAGATAGCCGAAGAATTTTGGGAATTTGAAAAAGACTTTGGAAGTCAAGCGCGATTAGAATACGAAAAGATATTGACTGAAGTGAAAAAATGGAAAGAGGAGCACCCCTATCCCTATCGTTTGATTCATCCCTTAGAGAATATGCAGCAGTGAGGAGACCTGACCATGGCCGCGCCTAATACAAATTTTTGCCCTTTCCGGCCCATTTGGGCCAGTTTAATTCCAAAATTGTAGGCGGAAATGGAATCGGTCAATTGCGATCTTGTGAAAGGAACATATGAAACAGCTCGGATTATTGATAACGAATTGGCTTTTATCGCTTATATGCCTGGCTCTGCTGTTAAGCATAGGCTGTGAACAGAAGAAGGAAGTGCCGCCCGGCCCGGTCTATCCGGCCGTGCACGCTGATTTCACCGACTCTCAGGCCGCCCAGGTGGCCTCGCGGCTGAAGAGTGAACAACTGGCCACAAGCTATCAGGATGGCTTGAAGCTGTTTGCGGAGAGCAGATACCGTGAAGCTATTGAATGCTTCAAACCGCTGGCCGATCAAGGCAACAGCATGGCGGCTTATTTTATAGGCCGGTCCATACAGTTCGCAAGACCGGCGGATCTTGATTCGAAATATTCGGAATTTGCCATTCCCGAATATTTCCTGAAGGCGGCCGTGGCCGATAATCCTTATGCCATGATCTACCTGGATAAATATGGGGCCTATCGCAGCCAGGAATCAACAGTGCGGTGGAGAGAGCGGGCCTATCAGTATTGGACTGTGCGGGCGCAAGCCAAAGATATAGACGCCTATAGCAGCCTGGCTTATATCGGTGCCGACACTGGCAATAATTTTGCCAGGGCGGCCTACCTGGGTGATCTGGCCAGTATCCTGGAGGTGGTTGACGTGACCCGGGGGGATTTTCGCATAGATGCCGATATAAGCGCGGAATACCCGGATTGGCGTGAAGTGGTGATCGCTCGCCTGAAACAACAGGCCGATTCCGGCAATCCTATCGCCCAGTTTCGGTATTATCAATATACCGATGACATGGATTATCTTTTTAAAGCCGCTGATAATGGTATTGATATAGCCAGTTCATATTTATCAAGATATTTTCACAATAAGGGAGGTGCAGATAACCTGAAAAAATCTGTCTTCTATAATATACAATCCAGGATAAACACCCCCCCCCTCCCTTCATTTCAGGAAATTACGAAAAAGTATCGAACCTTTGAAAAAAATTTTGGTGATGGGGCTCGATCAGAATACGAAATGATATTGACTGAAGTTAAAAAATGGAGAGTGGAGCACCCTTATCCGTATCGCTTGATTCATCCTTTAGAGAATATGCAGCAGTGAGGAGACTTGACCATGGCCGCGCCTGATACAAATTGTCAATCATTTGCCTTTGCCATAGAGGTGGCTGGAATTAATAACCCGGAGCCGGACTCATTGCCGGTTATCATGGGCAAGGCCCCTGATGCACAATCTCCCAAGGTATGGAAGAAGGAAAATTTTCAGCATCACACTGTTTATCTCACCGATTTCACTACTTATGAGGCTTGGGCAGATAAATGGGCTCTTTTCCTTGAGGTGCCGGGCCTTAATAAACCGCTGCCCATTACCTCAATCAGCCTGGAAAAAAAAGATAACGAAGATCGGCTGTTCCCTACCGGTTATTGCAAGAATCCTACAGAATACCTGAAATATATATTCATTCCCTTCCGCCCGCTGACATGTATTATCGATCATGGTGGATTAATATATACAGACGGGAGTGGCACCCAAGAAACGCAGACGGTGGATTTGCTGAGTTCTGCTCCGAATATAATGAAAGAACATAAAGCCCTTCGCACTTTACGGCCCGGCTATCTTTATATATTCAAGGATGGCAAACTCTGGCGGGAAATATTGGTTCAAAAAAATGATTCGAATGTTTTCACCGATATCTATCTGGATGAGGCCCGTGAACTTTGGAACTCCTTAGGGGAGGAAGGGCCAACTGATGAACAGTTGGAAACACTGGATAAGAGAAAGCCGCAGAAGCAGTGGGAAACTGGTGAAGAGATATGGGTTCCCGTTGAGCTTAGGAAAGAACAGGTGGGGCTGCAAATCGCCTATAGCGAAAAACAGTGGTCATGGGCTTATATTGCCTGGCTGGAGGAAAAAAAGGGCGGGCAAAGGTTTCAGAATTTGGGGCAGATGGCGGATTTATATAAAAGGGAAGCCGCAGATCGCTTTAGTGAATTGCGGTCTATGCTTGGCAATTCAAAGGATGTGCAAAGATTCTGCCCTAACAAAAGAGCCTCTTTGCAGATGGAGGCCCTGGGACTCCGCAACATTCTCAGCACAGCACTATCAGGCCAATTTGGCCTGAATCCGGCCCTGCAGGGACTTTCGCTTGACAGCCTTATTCTGAAGGCTATTTATAAATTTGCGTATATTCCGCCTTGTTATGATGAAGCGGAGCTTATGTCCAAGCTGGAAGAAGGGGCCAAACCGGGCGGGCCCGGCGTGGATAATTATCGTGGAGCCTTTCTGGTTTTTGATTATCTTTACACTCCCATGTTCTATGCTTTCAGGGCCATGTTCTATCTGCATATCCTCCAGGGCCTGGATATGTGGCTGAAAGATATCCCCCTGGGCTTCCATATATGGAAGATACTTAAAAACAAAGCAAACGGCGATATGTCCGAATTTGAAAAAGAGCTGAAAAGCGGCTGTCTGCGGGAACTTGAAACCCAGTATATCCAGCCGGTGGTTCGGGAGACTGTGATCAAGATTCTGGCCGATACGGTTCACAGTCTTGCCGCGTCCTGTTTTCTTGATCACGCGCATCTATCTGACTTTCAGTGGCTGCCCGGTGCGCGGGACTGTTCATCGCTCGGCACCGGGGTGGCCGGGGCCCTTCAGGATTTATTCACCCTTAATGGCGATGATTATATAGCTGGCTGGTCTTGGGTTAAAATGGTGGCGGGGGCCCTTAAAATCGATCCCTATAATTCCAGTATATGCGTCACTGGCCTTAAGCCATCCAAAACCGGCGCATTAACCGGGTCCCAGTTTCATAGAATTGAGGATTTATCTATCAATGGAACTCCATTGTGGAAGATGCTTTATCCTGATCCAACAAAAAAGGATTACAATATTACAACAGAACTTCCTGGCGATTATATATCTGGGATTGAAAGGAATAAAGGAGATGGCCTTTGTCGTTACAATTATCTTAGAACCCTATATGATAAATTTGGTGGAGATGATGATAAGGCCGATTGGCTGTTTACCGTGGCCGGCGTCGGGCAGTTGTTTTATGAGCACCACTTGCAGAGGCTTATTGGCACCGCTGAAGGCGGTAACCTATCACCTGTTGAAGGCCTGAAACACTCAGCCAATCTGTTGCGCCTTCTGCCTGATTTCAGCAAGATGGTTATTGCCGCACCTGAAGAGTTGGATAAGTTCGGTTATAAAATACTATCAGTGGGAATGAAGCTGGGCGGCGCGGGCGGCTCTTCTCCCTTACATCTTCCAGGCGCGAATGGTGGCGATGATAAAGTGTTTAGCCGCACTGTCACCGGCCGGGGCTCTTATCTCTATCGAGAAATGGGCCCCAATATCTATGCGGCCAGAAATGAGAAATCGTTCGCAAAAAAAATTCCCGCCTCCACCCCATGCCTTCTGGTAATGCCTTCCAAAGCTACTGATCAATTGCAAATTTGGGTATCGCTGATGCAGGCCGTGGCCGATGGCGGCACCAGCATTGATCTGCCTTCACCCAGCGCCACAGCCAGGCTGAAAAGCTTGGGCATATTTTATCTGGTGGTAGCTTCCTATAACCTGATGGTAAGTGCGGAATCAGTGCACAGCAAGCCCGCCGGAGGGCTGAATGAATTGCGCCAGTGCCTGAATACTGCCGGGGCGATGGTCAATTTTAGCCAGGGCATCTTTTCATCAAAAGATCTTTATAATCGAATTAAGGCCGGCATAAAAATGAAAGATGTTCACCCTAGCTCGACCTGTGCGTCCAAAGGCTTTGCCTGGCTATCCAGAGCGGCCACAGTTATCGGGGTGAGCATTAATACCCTGGATGCCGTTATGGCTTATCAACGGGGCGATAGAGCCGCCGCCGCGTGTTTTGGCTTCGGGGCGGCCATGATGCTGGCAGGCCTGTGGGCCGGGCCATTTGCGCCGGTTGTCGGTGTCATGGGCTTTGGCCTTGCGGTTACCGGCAGCTTTCTATTATCTGAGGAATTGGCCGTGGGGCTGCGTCAATCCTGTTATGGAAAAGAAAGCTTAAGCCATAGTGACAACGAAAATGAGTTGTTGAAATTTCTGAAATATTCCAGTCCGGTGCGGAGCATTGTGGAATCTTTTGATATTAAAGAGTTCGCCTGGTCCACTCGGCCAAGAAGTGAATATGCTGATCATGCCTGTTATATAAAGAGCGCCTGCACCCATGTTATGGATGTGCATTGGCCGCTTTTTGCCTTTCCGACTCATCTTGGCCAGTTCGATTCAAGGAATGTGTGCGCCAATGGCAAAATTCTGATTCTGGAAGATGAAAAACGGGCTCTCATCTTCAGCGATGGAACCTGGCAGGGTCAGGGAACTGATCAATATGCAACGTTCACCCTCAAGCATAACAATGAACCGTTTGCCGATATTACCGGCAGCAAGGTGTCCTATAAAAATTAAAGGGGTCGTTCGCGGCTTTGTGAGAGGCACATATGAAACCATTCAGAAGATTAATATCAAATTGGCTGTTATCGCTTATATGCCTGCCACTGTTGTTAAGCGCGAGCTGTGAACAGAAGAAGGAAGTGCCGCCCGGCCCAGTCTATCCGGCGGTGCACGCGGATTTCACAGCTTCCCAGGCCGCCATGCTCGCCGCACAGTTGAAAAACGAACAGCAGGCCCCAGGATTTCAGCAGGCTTTTCAGCTTTTCAGTGAAGCCAGATATATGGAAGCAATAAGGGCTTTCGAGCCTTTGGCGGCTCATGGCAACAGCATGGCCATTTATTATATCGGCCGGGCCATACAATTCGGCCGCCCGGCGGATCTTGATTCGAAATATTCGGAATTTGTTATCCCTGATTATTTCCTGAAAGCGGCCATGCTGGATAACCCATATGCCATGGTTTTCCTGGATAAATATGGGACTTATCGCAGCCAGGAATCAACAGTGCGGTGGAGAGAGCGGGCCTATCAGTATTGGACTATCCGAGCCGCGGCCAAAGATCCTGAAGCCTTCAGCAGTCTGGCCATTATAGGGGCGGACATGGACAGCATCAACAATATGGCCCGTGGGGCTTATCTGGGAGATACGACCAGCCTCTTTCTGCTGTTTAATAACGTTAACATGAAAGAGCCCAAGCGAACCGCTATCATAACAATCGACAATGAATATCCTGATTGGCATGAGGTTGCCATCAGCCGGATGAAGGTTCTGGCAGATCAGGGAAATCCACTGGCACAGTATAAATACGGATATTATGTGCTGGATTATGATTACATAAGAAAAGCCGCCGATCAGTGTTTACCCATTGCGAGTTTTGGCCTATCAATAAACTATAATAATTGGGGGGGGGGGGGGGGGGGGGGGGGGGGGATGATAACTTAAGAAAATCCATATATTACCACATACAAAACCGCATAAGTAATCACGATATCCCAAGTTATGAAGATATAATCCATAAATTTTGGACGTTTCCAAAAAGATTCGGAGACGACGCCCCTTTTGAATATCAGAGGATTGTGACGGAAGTAAAAAAATGGAAGGCGGAACACCCCTATCCTTATCGCTTCGTTCATCCAATGCTGTTTATAGAAAAGTGATGGGGCGGGAATGCGGCTTATCCACCATGAAACGGCCAAAAGGGTTATAAAACACGAGAGAGGTGCCATATGCGGCTGAACGCCGATCAAGGCTGGTTTGAAATAGAGATAGAGGGCGGCCCGGAGTTTGGAGTCTACAGCTTCAAAGGCCGCGAGAAGCTGAATGAGCCTTATGAATTTGAAGTGGAGCTGGTCAGCCTTGAAGCTGATGTCGACCTGGTCGGCCTTCTGGGCAGCCAGGCGCTTCTGACCATCGGCGACCACAGCGGCGGCAAACGGCTGGTGCATGGCTCCATCCGCGAGGCCCAGCAGCTTCATACAGCCAATATCTTTACTCACTACCGTCTGTGCATGGTGCCGCGATTGTGGTATTTGGGGCGAAATAAAAATCACCGCATCTTTCAGAACAAATCGGTCAAAGATATCATCGACCAGATTCTTAAAGAGCAGGGATTTCTGGCCCAGCATGTTTCCTGGAAGCTGAAGGAATCATATGAAGCGCGCGAATACTGTGTGCAGTATGGTGAAAGTGATCTCTATTTCATCAGCCGCCTCTGTGAGGAGGAGGGCCTCTATTTCTATTTCGAGCATCAAACCGGCGCCCATGTTTTATGCTTCTCCGACGCTTCCGGCGGGCCGATGGCCCAGCAATCCGACCTCATGCTTTTCGCCGGCAGCGGGCAGGTGGCCGATACGGCCACGGTTACCCGTTTTAACCTCAAGCAGACCGTTCACAGCGATAAGGCCAGCTATCGGGAGTGGAATTTTGAAAAGCCGCCGCTGGATCTGGAGGTGATGAAGGATGAAGCGGATCAGAAAAAGGCCCCGGTTCCGGGCGGCCTCGATCTGGAAAACTATCAGTATCCCCACCTGTATCAGCTCAAGGCTCCCGGTGAAAAATACGCGAAGGTGCAGCTTCTTCGGCAGATAAGTTTTACCCGCTGGGCCGAAGGCCGGGGACAGGCCGCCTCCATGCTGCCTGGCTTCGCCTTCTCCCTTTCGCATCATCCACGCGCCGACGCCAACGCCCAGTGGTGGCTGACTGAAGTGCGTCATCACGGCGAGCAGCCCCAGGTGCTGGAGCATGAGGCCCCTTCGGAGCGCGGCTTTTTATATCAGAATAATTTCATCGTCATTCCCTTTGAAACGCGTTTCGTCCCGGAGATAAAGCATCCCAAATGCCGGGTCATCGGCCAGCAGACGGCCATAGTCACCGGCCCGGAAGGCGAGGAAATTTACACAGATGAGTATGGACGGGTGAAGGTTGAATTCCATTGGGATCGCCGCGACCTGGCCAACGAACGCAGCAGTTGCTGGATAAGAGTCTCCCAGGGCTGGGCGGGCGGCGAATACGGAACCATGGCCATACCGCGCGTCGGCCATGAGGTGGTGGTCACCTTCCTGGAGGGCGATCCCGATCGTCCGCTGGTTACCGGCCGGGTCTATCACGCGGAAAACAAGGTGCCTTACGAGCTTCCGGCGGAAAAGACCAAAACGGTCTTCAAATCTTTCTCCTCACCTGGCGGCGGCGGTTTTAACGAAATGCGGATTGAGGACCTGAAGGGGCAGGAAGAGATTTACGTTCACGCTGAAAAAGATTTGAACGCCCACATAAAAAACGATTGGAAAGAACATATTCTTAACGACCAGCATCGCACGGTGGATAACTTCAGCTACACCCGCATCAAGGGCGAAGACCATCTGACCGTGGATCTGCCGCGCAAGGTGGAGCTGATGGCCGATGATCATCTGACCGTCCACAGCGACAGCCATACTGAAGTCAAGGCCCGCTGGCTGGGCAAAGCCGGTGAGGAGCTGCATCTGAAGGCGGGAGAGAAGGTGGTCATCGAAGCGGGTTCGGATATGACTGTCAAAGCGGGCGGTGCTTTCATCCGGCTCAATCCCGGCGGCATTTTTACCTCAACCCCGTTTATGATGGGCTCCGGTTCTCCCGGCGACGGTTCCGGGGCCGCGCCTTTGCTGCCGGAGGCGGCTGAAGAGGTGGGCGCTTCAGCGGTGCCTTCAGGAGTGACGCCGCTGACGCCAGGTGAGGACAAATCGGCCCGCAACGCTTCCGGCGGCGGCGGTTCAGCGGCCGCGCCAAGCCCTCCGGCCGCCACCGCTGCGGCGGTTCAGCCGTCAATCCCCGCCGGTGGCGCCGTCAAAACGCTGCCGGCCCGGCCGGGCCCTCTCCCGGATCTGCCGGTACCCTGCCTGGAATGTCTTCTAATGGCCAGCCGCATCGGGGCGGCGGTGGCGGAGTAGCCCATGGCGGAGAATGATAAAACACTCGACGGGATTATGGCCGAAATATGGCGCGAGGACAAGGCCTCCGTATATATGGTTCTTGACGCGGCCATGAATTCTGAATGGCCCGGTCAACTTTGGCGGGTGGGGCGCGGAAAGCCGGAGGCGGTTTGCCTGCTCCAGGACGCGGCCGGTCCTGAACATCTGCCGGCGGCTCCCTTTCTGCTCCCGCTCAGAGAGCCGGATGAACTTTGTCGCTATCTGGTGGAGGCCTGTCTCAAGTTGCCGTCGGGAATTTTTCTGGTCAGTGACAAACCCCGGCTTGAGGTGATTGAAGAAGCCGCCGCCTGGCTCTGGCCGGAAGTGGAGAGCGGTCAAAGAGTTTATTTCAGATATTATGATCCCCGGGTTTTTACTTCCCTGGAGCACTATGCCCGCGACAATAAAAAGCCTTTGCCCGCCGGCTCGTTTTCCGGTGCCTTCTGGCACGATCCATTTTTGGAGAATATTTTTCAGCTAAAATTCGAGCCGCCCGGACAACCCTTCAACCGCCGCGAGCCGTGGCGATTGGAGCCGGACCTGGAAGAGTGGCTGATGCGGTCGCAGCTGCCGCACCGGATTATGGACATGCTGAAAAACGCTGACTCAAAGTTGTGCGGCCAATATTCCAGGCCGGATCTTTTCCGTAAAATATCGTCGCAGGTTATGGAAGCGACGGACTACCGCATTCTGGAGCTGAGGGATCTCATGCGTTTCAGTCATCTTTCGCTGCTGTTTCCCGGCTTCACCAAACAGCCGGACATCCAGGCCAGCCTCATTGAGTATGGCCGTCAAGGCGGCGTGAAAAAATTCAACGACCTGGTCGAGTCCTGGCCGACCGACTGCCTGGCCCCATTCAGGCGTGAGGAGATTTTATGAGCGAGGTTTTCGATGATACCGGCGCGCAAGCGGCGGAGCAGTCCCCTGACAACGTCCCTGATCAATCCACCGAAAAGGTTCTGGCCGAGAGCCAACAGGCCAGTGATGAGCAGTGCGTTTGCGCCAAGCCCTGTGAGTGCCTTGGCAGTTATGATGTGAATATAAAAATCATCACCAGGCTCTGCGGCAAACCGTTGCGAAATGTCAGTGTGTCCATAGTGGGCCTGGATGAAGCTGGGACGGACACAGGTGATGAAGAGCTGATTTTTCCTGAGTCCAACACTCTGGCGCAGGGACGCAGTGGCAATGACGGCCGTTTCCAGGCCCGCTCGATCAACGCCGACTATCTGGAAATATGGGCGAAGTATGAAAACGCGGCTGAAAAGCTGAGAAAAGAAGTGGTCAAGCTCACTCTCGGCCGGCTCAAGCCCAACTGCGTGGCCCTGGCCTCTCTGGCCAACGGCAACAGGGTCGTAAACCAAATCTGGAAAATACACGACGTGAAGGAAGAGACAAATGATGTGAACTTTATCGAAAAGCGGGATATTATCTCCGCCCCCAGCGCCGCGTCCGGCGGAGACAAGGAAGGCGAAGAGTCCGCGAATTTCATAGAGCGGACCAGCCGCGCGGCAGGCAACAGCCAGCAAATATTCGATACTGAAATCAAGGCCGTCTATAAGGCCGCCGCCGGAAAGGACGGGCGGCTGCGCCTGGAAATAACGCTGGTGATGGATACATTTTCTTTACGTGTGCCGTATTTGAATCAAAACATGAGCAGCGTCATTGTCTTCAGCTATACGCCGCCGCGAGAGATAGCCGGCGGCCGAAAAATAATGTTCAGTTTTCCCAGCCAGGTCAGGACGAGCATAGTACAGGGCGGAAGGGATCCCGATCCCACATCAATCGCCAATCTCAACAGCAACGGCTGGGCCATAGACGCGGGCGAACAGGACCATGTCTACAACCAGCTTGAGCCTTATCTGCCCAGAATGGTCAGACAGCCAACAGACTGGAATCATACTCCGTCCTTCGGTTCAGCAACCGGCTACCAGGCACTTTCATCAACTATGGCCGTTGAGGTCGACCGCACTTCAATCTGCGGCCTGTTCAATTTTGCCTGGGAACGTGTTCATCCTCCACGGATGCCCCACTCTGTCCATTCGAAGGATTGCGTCAGTGCCTATCAGCCGCACCTGCGGGCCGGTTCCGACCTTTGCGCCTCCACCTCAGCAGTGATGCTCATGCTCTATCATGGCTATGAGACGGACAACATCCCGCGTCTGCGTTCGGATCTGATGAGGAAAAGCTATGAACTGGCCACTAACAATTTCGCTTCATGGCAAGGTGTCTTAAATTATAACGAAGGCGGCTACACCAAGCCGTGGCAAACCAACGGACATCTTTCAAACGCCATGAGCGCCTTGATAAATGAACATGGGCAAATGGACGGATGCAGCGGACGGACTCTGTCGGCTGACTACTTGCCGCTCCTTAGGCGCGGACTGCCCTCCACCGCCAGCGTCTCCAGCCATGTTATGGTGATCAGGGGAGCGGTGATCGACGCCAGCGGCGAGGTGGTCTGGACCATCTGCAATGATCCTCAGGGGACCCTGGCCGGTCCAGACTCCGATTACGACGTTCAAAGCGGATTTAAGACGACGGAACAGGAGATCAATCTGTTCGGTTTGGGTAGTGACGACAGCAGAACCAGAGGCAGGCACGTTTATTATAAAACCGACCTGACCCACCGCAAGAAAGCGGAGAAAGTCAGTTTCAGCGGTAGGTTTTATATTGAAAAAACCGGCCTTGACCTGACGGAAAAGCTGATACCGTCCAACTGACGATGTGGCCCATTGTTCGATAATGTCCGCCGGAGTAGTGGGGTAATTGTGTCTGCCACGTTAAAATCGCTGTTTGCTATCTCGTTCATATTGATGAGCCTTTATAATGGAGCATCAGTTTACGCCACTGGTCCGAACATCATTGAGATGACGCGCGCCATGATCGACAATGATCTATTGCCCGCGCCAGACAGTTATCTGATAACCTTTGACCGGGCCATGGCTGATGATGAGGCCACCGGTGAAACGATGGTGACTGTGGATCTCGATAATTTTCACATTTCCCTTTCCAACATTACGGACGCCTATCATTCGGACCTGCTGAACTTGACGGCCGCCGCCTGGGTGAGAGATGACGGTGCTTATCTGGCGGCGCTCACCACGGAGTGGGGACAGACCATGGGTACGGATGGGGCCATCGAGTTTTTCCTGTTTCATTGGTCATGGCCGCCCGCCATGAAACGGCTTCATCTCTCCGAAATATTGCCGGAGTTGGGTGATGACGACTTTCTCGACCCTGCTCCCGGTCAGGAACAAGTCTGTCTGCGCCCTTCTGATCTGGCCTATCGGCTGCCTCGGAACGGCACCTCGATCAAGGCTTACATAAGAAATCTGGATGAACTCGGGCCGGAATTTTTTCCGCCTGAGTCCTCATGTTTCAAACGTCTAAAAGACATCGAACATATCGACCTGACCTGGAACGGCCAGATTTTCGATAAAGCACCAGCCGGAAAAAATAAGCGGCAAATCCGGCCCGGTGCGGCGGCCGAGCCTTCGGGGCTGCCGCGATACTTCATGGAAGCCATGACCGGAGAGTGCCTCCGGGCCAACCTCAACGACGGCCGTTTATCATCCGATTGCCGCAACAGCGCCGCTCCCGTGTGTGCTGAAAAAGTCCTGGCCGGGTGTCACGGAAACCTGGCTGAACTGCGGGCCCGGCTTTCAGTCGCGTCCGTATTCGCACTGCCCCAATGTCCGCGCACCCCAACAAAAGACGATCTTTTATCCGGTTCCAGCCCAAACCTGCCGCCGGCCTATGTCTGTCTGAACCGTCCGGGCGATTATATGCTTTTCGTCACCGGGGGCCATTTTTCGGAAATTTGGCAGGCAGCTGCCTGGCCGACTAATGATGGTAAAAAGCTCTTGGCCGTCAATCGTGATCTGACGACCGCCACTGGTGATTCTCAAATCGCGGCCAGGGATATTTTCTTTTATCTGATAGATGAAAACCGTTGTTGGGAGGCGGAAGAGGTTTTGGTTTCACAAATATTCGCTCCACAGGAACTGGCGGAGTCTCTGGCGGACAAAAAATCCGCGGGAAATATTTACATAAATCTCGGTCACAGTGACGAGAATTTTTTAGAAATGCTCCATTACGACTATCCGAAAACGCTGAAAATGAACAGACGATTCCATTGGGATGGCCAGTCATTCAGGTCGGCCCCTGAATTATAGGCGCTCAGATAATTGAGCGACAGTTATCATTATTTTGAAACAAGGCAGGAGTATAAAATGCTTATAGTCACCCACAACAGCACTTGCCGATGTTCATTCGGAACCGCACCCTGCCCCCTGGTGGTGCTGCCGACGAAACAAATTTTTATCGATGACCTTCCAGTGGCCACCATTATGGACCACAAGTCGCCGGTCAATTTAGCGACCTTCGTCATGTGCACCACACCGTCCAACCCGGCCGTGGCCGCCAATAATGGCTCACCGGCTCCGTGCGTTCCGGTGTTGCCTTCACCGTGGACTTCCGGCAGTGTGAACGTTACTTTGAAAGAGGAAATAATCCTCCATGAGATTTCGACCCTGACCTGTGCCTATGGTGGAATCATTACTATTGAACAGACCTCACAAAGTACATGTAAAGTCCCAGCCTGACCGGCGTGTCGGTGGAATGTGGGCGATGAAAAAGGTCGACGTCACCTTTGTATTCAGGGAGTTGGTAGAATTCTTCCTGCCCGGTGAGATGTGAGCGCTCGACCTTTCCATTAAGCCTTGGCGTTGCCGGCTTTATGTGAACGTGAATCATACCGAGTTCTTCGACATGCCACTGAATTTTCGTTCTGAACTCGTGGGCATTGTCAGTGCGGATGACTTTAATTCTAAAGGGGAACATCTCAGCAATAAGGCTAGTGGCGTGTATCGCTTAAAACTACGGAATGGCTGTTGACCGCCGCCGGGAGAAATGTTTTTGCCCGGCTCCGGTTCCGGGGGGCTTTAGTCACCGCAGCCGGGCAAAAACATTTCTCCCGGAGGCGGCCTGGTCGGCTTTCCCCAGCGCTGGAAACTGTGCCCGGCCGAGTGGGAGCCGGTAGACGGGGATTGTTTTTTGTCACGTCTCCGTGACTAAAGACCCCCGGAACGGAGACGGGACAAAAAACAATCCCCGTCTATCGGCGGGCTATAACTAGCGCAGACGGCGGCCGTCATCCGCCGGGCGGGTCAGCCCGGCGTTGTCGAAGTATTCCAACAGGGCCACCGCCACTTTGCGGGAGGTGTTCAGCGCATCGCGGAAATCGCCGGTCTGGACCACTGATTTTTCCCCGGCCAGTTCCTGGAATTTTTCCCAGGCCTGGTCGTAAAAGGTTTTGTGAATATTGTAGGCATTATCCAGCCGCACCAGCTTCCCCAGCCGAACCAGAGAGGAAAAGGCGGCCAGCCGCAGCCGTTCCTCAGCCGGGCTGTTGGCGGGTTCCACCGCGCTGGTGACCAAAGGGGTGAGGCCGAAATCCAGATAAATCTTGTCCAGCTTGTCGATAAGCGCGTTTTCCGATTCGTTGACTTGGGGCTTGAAGGCGTTCAATCGCACCTGTCCCAGCTCACGGATGATAAATTTTCCATTTTCCAGAATATCCAGAAGGGAATCGGCTATGGTCTGGGGCGCACTGGGAACCAGGCGGTTACGCACTTCCTCCAAAGACATTCCGGCGCTATACGGATTATTTTTATGCCACAACGACAGCATATCTTTGAGGAGAATTTTGAGCCGCTCCATTTCCTCCTGATGGATATATACATCACGGGCGAGAGCCACCACCCGGCCCTTCTGGGCCATACTTCGGCACCAGTTGCCGGTGAAGACCGGGTCCAGCCCGGCCCGCATTATCAGGTCAGCCAATTTGGGAAAGGTGCCGGGGCGCTCTTTTAACAATAGCTCCAGCCGCTCCTGGGGCGAGCCCCCCTCTTTAGTTTCAAAACCTTCCACCACTTTGGGCTTGTGGCGGCGGTGTTTCTGAGGGACCGGGTCCAAAATCTGGCCGCCGCCAACTGTCACCACCGGGGAATAAAAACGCAGCACGAAATAATCGCCGACCCTGGCCGTCACCGGCTCCATCAGGCGCAGTTGGGCAAAGCCCGATTGGCCTTCGGCCAGTTCGTCATGCTCCATCAGCACAACTTTGGCCAGAAGCTCACTGGACCCCAGGTAGAGATGCACCCAACTGCCGCTTTTTATCCTGAAGGGCGAATCGGCTAAAATTTCCAGCCGAACATCCAGCATCAGGGTGGGCTGAAGACTCCCGGCTGTGGCCAAAACGTCACCTCTGGCCAGGTTGTCTTTTTTGATGTTGAGATTCACCGCCACCCGTTGTCCCGGCCAGGCTGTCTCCACGGCCTGAGAATGGACCTGGAGGCCGCGTACCTTGACTGTAATATCGTCCGGGTAAACGGAAACCATCTCCCCGGCTTTCAAGGCGCCCTCCATTAAGGTGCCGGTGACCACGGTTCCAAAACCGGTCATGGAAAAGACCCGGTCCAAGGGCAGCCGGAAAGCGGGCTCCACCGGGTGGGGGGTGAGGGCGGAGACCAGCCCGGAGAGAATTGCCCTCAAATCATCCAGCCCCTGGCCGGTAACGGCACTGACAGCGACGATGGGGGCGTTTTCCAGAAAAGTGCCTTGAACCATTCGGCTGATATCGTCTTTCACCAACTCCAGCCACTCTTCATCAACCAGATCGGCCTTGCTGACCACTACCAGACCGGCCTTTAGGCCCAATAGACGCAGAATGTCCAGATGCTCACGGGTTTGGGGCATGATGCCGTCGTCGGCGGCGACGATGAGCATGGCCAGGTCGATTCCGGCCGCCCCGGCCAGCATGTTTTTGATGAAACGCTCATGCCCCGGCACGTCCGCCACTCCGGCTCTGAGGCCCCCCGGCAGATCAATGTGGGCATAGCCGGTTTCAATGGTGATGCCGCGTTTTTTTTCTTCGGCCAAACGATCGGTATCGATACCGGTCAAAGCTTTTATCAGGGAAGTTTTGCCGTGGTCGACATGGCCGGCAGTACCGATAACCGCGTTTTTGGATAATTTCATCGTGCGTCCTGTAGTTCAGGCCACAGCGTTTTTAAGCGCCGCGGCCACTAAATCGAACTGGTCTTCCCGAATCGTTCTGACATCCAGTAATAGCCGACCCTGAAAGGTTCTGACAATGACCGGCGGTTCGTTTTTTCGCAAACGCTCTTCCAGAAGAGGTTCCGAAAGGCGCTCGCTTTTGAGGGCCACGGCTTGGGAGGGCAGCGGTTTTTCCGGGGCCGCGCCGCCGCCGGTCTGGCTTTCGGTGGCCACAACCTCCAGCTCCAGCTCGGCCCCGGTGGCGGCGATGGTCCGGCACAAAGCCTCGGCCTTGGCTTTCAGCTCTGAAGGTGAGGCGAATAGCATGGCCAGGGTGGGAATTTTGCTGAAGGCTTCTTCAGGGTCGAGATACATTTTCAGGGTGGCTTCCAGGGCGGCCAGAGTCATTTTATCCACGCGTAAAGCCCGGGCCAGAGGGTGGGCTTTCATCAGGGTGATTAAATCGCGGCGGCCGGCCACCAGCCCGGCCTGGGTTCCGCCCAAAAGTTTATCACCGCTGAAACAGATGAGGTCAACTCCCTCTTTGAGCACTTGGCGAACCGTCGGTTCATCCTGAATTCCCAAGGGCAGAAGGTCGGTGAAAGTGCCGCTGCCCAGATCGTAGACCAGCGGCAGGCCGCCCGCCCTGGCCAGTTCGCTCAGCTCTCTCAGTTCCGGCTGTTCGGTGTAGCCGATGATCCTGAAATTGCTGGTGTGGACTTTCAGGATACCGCCGGTTTTTTCCCGGTCAATGGCCTGAGCGTAATCACGCAGGCGGGTTCTGTTGGTGGTGCCCACGGCTTTGAGGGCCACCCCGCCCAGTTCCATGATATCTGGAATGCGAAAGGCCCCGCCGATCTCCACCAGTTCTCCGCGCGAGACAATCAATTCCCGGCCGCTGAACAAGGCGGCCATGATGAGCATGACGGCGGCCGCATTGTTGTTGACGGCCATGGCCGCCTCACATCCCGTCAGCCGGGTCAGAATTTTTTCCAGGTGGGCGTGGCGGCTGCCCCTGGCCCCTTCGGCGGTATCATACTCCAGGGTGGAATAGGATGAAGCCACGGCCGCCGCATGAGCGGCCGCCTCGGCGCTCAAGACCGCCCGGCCCAGATTGGTGTGCAGAACCACGCCTGTGGCGTTGATGACCGGGCGCAGGCTGAAAAGCTGCTCAGCTTTGGCCTCGGCCGCTATGTCGGCCAGTAATTGAGCCTGTCCCGGCACGGAGGTGAGGCGTCCGTCCAGAATCCCGGCCCGGATTTTTTCCAGAGCCCGGCGGATTGATTCCACCAGAATGTGCCGGGGCAGAGCCGCCAGGCCCGGTTCGGCCGTCGCCGCTTCCAGAACCAGGTCAACTTTGGGGATGGCTTTCAACGTTTGCCTGGAATCCATATATTTACTCAACCTCACCTCGCTAAATTTGCGTTGCAGACCCATTGCCTTGAGATGGGCCGAAATTTTTTCTCCGGCCCCATTTACTTCTCTAACCCTTTATCTATATTTGAAAATTATAGCACAGCCACATAAAAAAGGCCCCGCATTTTTCAGCTACGCGGGGCCTGGACACGAATTCAATACAAATGTCATACGGTTCCTATCCCGCTGCCGCCACTGGCTGGGCAACGGCGAATTGTAGTTCACATTGAAGGCCTGTTTGAGAAGTTCGACCGCGCCCGCAAACTGGTACAACCCGCGTTGGATAGTAATGATATTTGCATTTCCTTGCAATATAGTTCATCAAAAAAGAGTGGCAAGCCGTTGTTTCGCGGATGGGGAACCTGCAAAAATGGCTAAATATCATGGGACGATTTAGCTTCTTCCGATGATGAATACGAAATCGAGAAATATTCACTTTATGCTGAAGATGTTTTGTTCAACAGAACGAACAGCGCGGAACTGGTGGGCAAGACATCTGTTTATCGTGGAGAACACCCCGCATTATATGCCGGATACCTTATTCGGTTAAATTATAGGAGGGTTGATGTTGTTGGGGAATATTTGAACTATGTTTTAAATTCTCCAAATGCAAAAAAGTATTGTAATTCTGTAAAAACAAAAGAACTATGCAACATTATTGACCAGATCGACATGATGAAAAATCTATCCTGGCCCGCGCTTTTCACAACGAGTTGGGCACAAATGAACCAACATAAGAAGGCCACTTAGAACTTATTAACGAGTTGTTTCGGCAGCAGGATATATCCAGCAAGAAGTCATTCCAAGAGAAAAACGCTTTATACGACGTAAATTTGGGATGATGCTTAGGTAGTAGTGCCGCTCAGTCAATCGGGCTACGACCGTATGGGCATAGTGTTCTTGTCACAGCAGCTTGCTCGGAAATGGATAATTCAAGGTCACGCCGCCCTTTAAGGTGACACGAGAAGACCTTAGATCAGGAGAGGCGAAGGAATCGTACTTCAAAAGGTTGCCCATAAACCTGGCGGCGGCTTTGGCCGCTTCATCGCCTACGCGATAGCGCCCGAAGGTGTAAAGCTGATGCTCCGGCAGATGTTTTTTAAAGTCCTGCCAGTATTTATCACTATTGATCCTGTGATTTAAAATCATCTCTGTAGACAGGATATTCAATGGGGCGATAATTTGGGCAAGATTTACTGAAATATTTGCTCTATTTAAAAGAAAGGTGGTGTAGTTAAAAATCGCCTGGGGTGAAATGGAAGGCATTTGCTGAGTGTAGATTGGTATGCTGCGGATGCCCAAGGCCAGATTGGTGGCTGTGGTGCCGGATATAAAGGAAGTCATCACAACATCGGCCGCCAATCGCAGCAAGGTATTGAATCCATGATCGTTTGTGAAACTTATGTTGGGGCCGCTGATATTAACCGGCCGGTCAAACTTACCGTCGTGAGAGTAATGGTGGCCTACCAGATCACCTTTAATTACTAAGTTGACATGCCTGGACAAAGCCAACAGGCCTTCTTCCACATCGTCTGTGCACAATGGAGAACTCATATAAACGACGACTGGCAGGTCGGGATTGAATTCCGCCCCAAGTTTTTGAGCCAGGATGTCCTGCAATGACTTTTTATCTTTTTTGCGATACTGAGCGGGCAAGTTGGCAGTGTGGGTCAGCCCGGTCACGACCCGCTCGGTATTTTTGGCGCCCACGCCAACTATGGGATATTTATTGGAATCACAGAAAAAATCCCCCTGGGTACTGCTGAACAATTTCGTTTCATTGGGGAAAAAGGCCAAATCGTTCTCGCGCATCAAATCATCCGTTGGTCCCTCATCGGTGGAGCCATACTTATGGTGGATATACCTAACTGCCGGATTTTTATCCAACTGTTTTTTTAAGTCTAACGGGCTGATAATGGTGCATTGTTCAACCAGAAAATAGATGTGATTATCCACAGCCTGGCCGTAATCATTCTTCACAGTTGTGATGCCGGCCTCTTGAATCTGACTCAAAGATTCGGAAAAGCGGTTTTCAAAATTATCCCCATAATAGAAAACCACAGACTTGGGATCCATCTGCAGCATCATGGGCACAAAGTTAAAAGGCGCCACACTGTTGAAGATGTCAACTACAGCCAGCTTTTGCATCAATGCCCCCAAGTTTCTCGATAATTATTTCCGCAATCATTTCTGGAGTTAAAGACGGATCGGTGATATGCACCTGAGGCGAGACGGGTTCTTCCGGCACAATATCGCGCCCCCAGATAGGCCCCGGGCTTTGCCCGGCCGGCGGAGCGTAAAGCGCCTTATTGTCCCGGCTGCGGCGGACAGCTTCAGGAAAATCGAGAAAAACCTCGAAATAGCCGGGCAGGTGGGCCCTGTTCCACTGTTGAATTTCATGAAACATGGTGATGGTGGAACACACAACCGTCAACCCTTGATCAGCGGCATGCTTATATATAAGGCTGCAGGCCCTGGCGTCCCGGAGACGTGATTGACGATCAAAACCGCCGCCTCCGACAGGCGCTATAATATCACGAACATGATGGCCGTCATACCAGATCGCCGGGCTGGTCAACATCGGCAGCAGGGTCTGGGCCAAAGTTGTTTTACCCGTAGCTGAAAGCCCGGTTATCCAGATAACTTTTCCTTTATTGTTCATATATTCTTCCGCCATATTATTCATGGGCGATGCACTATTACGTTGAAGCGGGTCGTATAAAAATGGCCTTCCGTCACTTTTATGGAAGCCTTATGTCCGCATATATCCATGATCCAACTGACAACTTCATCCTGTTTATAAAGGAGATGACTGTCATCATGAGATTTTATTGCCAAATCACCTATATAGGCCCGGCGAGCCTGACGGAGCATCTGGCGGAGCACTTCTTTGGCATAGTCATGGGAAGGAAAATACTGGAAAGCGCTGAAACACAGACAATGAGAAAAGAAATCATCGTGGAAAACCGCCTCATGGGCACTAAAATTCAGCACCGCATTGCCAAGGGTTTGGCGGTGTTTCCTGGCAATCACGGCCGAACGTTCAGTGCCGACATAGATTATATCCGGCGCCTTCCTCAGTATCGCGCTGCTCAGAAATCCTCCGCCGCAGGCTATATCCAAAAAGCGGTCTTCCTGTTTGACCTCCAGGTCGCTGATTATCGAGGCCGCGATTTTGTCTATATTGACATTTTCCACATGGTTATAGCCGCAAAGGGCTTTCAGTTCCGTATCTTCACGGCCTTTGCGATTCCATACGGCGTCCCAGTCAAACGCTGCTTTGTTCATTTCTTCTCCTGATTATTATCTCTAAATCTTCGCGCACTTTACTTATCGTCATGGGAATTTGATTTAATAAACTGTCCTGAAAGTATTTGGTAAGAAACTAGGCGCAGGCGATTAAATAAACAATATACTTACAATTTTGCCAAAGGATCATTTTACCATATCAGCCTGAATATTGTCAACAGCTTGTACTCATTAGGCTTTTAATGAAGCCTTCAGCGATTTTCATATTCGGGCAGGAAAATGTTCCGCCATATTTTAATCAAACACCTCAAAATTAAAGATGCGGCCATTATCAGTGTGCCCATGGCCGCGGCTTCAGCCACCTGCCCCGCGTCAGAGGCCTGCAGTGAAGCTACCGAAGCCGGGATCATATCTGGAGTGTAAATGAAAACTACGGCCGAAACTGTGGTCATAGCGCTGACAAACAAGTAAAAGGCGGCCTCCAGAACTGTGGCTATGCGCATAGGAAGAACAACCTTTAAAAATGTTGTCCAGATGGGGCGTCCCAAGGTCCGCCCCACGTTTTCATAGTTGGGATCAAGCCCGGATAATGAAGCTGAGCTGGTCAGATGGGGCAGGCTGTAAAAATGCACAATACTGTTGAGAACCAATATAAGCATCGAGCCATAAAACCAGTCCGGCAGCCCGTCCAAATGGTTGAAAGCCAGAATATAGGCCAAACCAAGGGCGGCCCCAGGAATACACATGGGCATAATGGCCAGCAGCCTGTAAGCCCGGCTTATCAGCCGGGGAACGGTTTGCCGTTCCAGCACATAAGCCGATGTAAATATCAGGCAGGTGCCGCACAGGCTGACGGCCATAGCCAGCTTCAGGCTGTTAAAGATGGGACTGAGTCCGTAAATGCTGTCATTAAAGGAATAGTTCAGCATGGTAAAAGTTAAATCATAGGGCCAGAAAGAAATGAAGGAGCTCCAAACCGCAGTGGCCATGACCGCCAAAGGCAAAGCCGCCACCGCCCAGCCGGCCAGTGTGAAGAAGAGATCCTGTTTACGGGCGATTGCCGGTTCAGCCCAGGCCGCCCAGCCATGACGCCGGCGTTTACGGGCCAGATAGTCCATCCCGAAGGCCGCCAGGGCGGGCAACAGCATCACCAGGCTTATGGTCGCGCCCATAGACAAATTATGTTGGCCGATAACCTGTTTATATACTTCCGTGGCCAGGACGCTGTAAGATCCGCCCAATACTTTTGGCACGCCAAAATCAGTTATGGTCAGCAAAAACACCACCATGGCCGAACTGATGAACCCATGGAACGCAGCTGGCAGCGTAATGGTCAATAAACAACGCCAGGGGCCGGCACCCAGACTGCGGGCCGCGGCATATAGTTTGGGATCGATGTCCCGGAGGCAGGCTGTCAGTATGATCACGGCATGCGGTAAAGTGTAGATGACTTCACCCATGACAATTCCCCAAGGGCCAATGAGGCCGCCCGGAATAAGGCCGCCCCAGGGGCCCTGGGGACCCAGTAAAATGATCAGCCCGAGTGAAGGGAAGAAAGAAGGAGCAAACAGAGGCAGAAGACACAGCACATAAATGGCGCCCCGGCTGAAAGCTCTGGTTCTGGCCGCCGCATAGGAAGGGAAGAAGGCCAGGCCGGTAGTGACGGCGGTAACGACGGCGCCCAAAACCAGGGAGTTGCTGAAAATTTTAAATAGACTGGGAGTTTGAAAAAAAGCGACAAAATTATCAATACCAAAACTGCCGGAACCCAGCTCCAGACTTGCGGCCGCAAGCGTGGCCAGGGGATAAACAAGGGCGATGGCTAGAAAGACCATGGCCGCCCAAAGCGGAAGCTTTTGGAACACTTTGCCGATCATAGCTCATTCAACTGCAGGCGGTGCTCTGAAGGAAAGGCGGCAACAACTATTGCTCCGACCTTAAGAAGTTCCTTGTCGGCCGATCTGGCGACGTCGGCCTGAATTGAAGTGGAGAAGTCATTTAAAAGAATTTCCAGGCGGTAGAATGCGCCCATTAAGGCGCAATGTTCCACCCGTCCCACCTGGACTTCGGGCCTGGCCAGCGTCTGTTCGGTCGGAATCAGGATTTCCACATCCTCATAGCGAAGGCCGAAAAGACGCCCGCTGTTGACGGCGGGCAGTTCGATAGTGTTCATGTGCCCGACAAAGTCGGCGCTGAAACGGGAATTCGGGCGGCTGTAGATCTCTTCAGGCGAACCCGCCTGGATTATTTTTCCCTGCTCCATCAGGATGACAAGATCGGAGAGAGCCAGCGCCTCTTCCTGATCGTGGGTCACCAACAGAGTCGTCACGCCTGTTTCACGTTGAATATGGCGCAGCTTCAAACCCAGTTCCCGCCTGACCTGGGCGTCCAGGGCCGATAATGGTTCATCGAGAAGCAAAAGCCTGGGATGCGGAGCCAGGGCCCTGGCCAGGGCTGTGCGCTGCTGCTGCCCGCCCGAAAGCTCATGGGGATAACGATGCTCCAGACCCTCAAGTGAAGTGACCGCCACCAACTCAAGAGCCCTGTTCATCCGCGATGTTTTATTCCAGCCCGGGCCACCTAAACCATAGGCAATATTATCCAGCACTGTCAAATTGGGGAACAGCGCGTAACTTTGAAAGACGAGGCTGAATTTTCTTTGTTCGGGGGCCAGGCAAGTAATATCGCGGTTTTGAAAAAAGATACGGCCCTCATCAGGCGGCGTCAGCCCGGCCAGAATTTCCAGCAAAGTGCTTTTACCTGAACCGGACGGACCCAGGAGGGCCGCGAAACAGCCCTCGGCGATATTTATGCTGAATTCATCAAGAGCGATGAGTTTGCCCTTTTTGGAATCATCGTATGCTTTGCACAAACCGCGAAGGCTTAGAAAGTTATCCATTTTACAGCCACATATGAAAAGTATTCGAAAAAGCTCCGAATTATACAGCTACCGCAGGATCAAGAGGCCGCACTGCCTTGAAGGACAGATTATTTTTCGAAAAGCCGCCTCCATTGCTCCAGAATTTCGTCACGCTGAAGAAAATTTTTTTCAAAGTCCATGGAAATGAAGGATTCCGTCATCTTTTGAAATTCATTATTTTCAAAACTTTTCCGGGCCGGGATATATCCGGCTTCAGCCGCCAGCCGGGCCGCCTCTTCCGACGCGCTGAAATCCATCAGCGCTTGAGCGGCTTGTAGAGAAGCTGCGTCCTTACGATCTTTTTTAATTATTGCGGAAGCCTCCAGATCCCAGCCTACACCGTCGGCGGGGGTGATAAGTTCCAGAGGGGCCCCTTTTTTTACAAGGGAACCGGCAAAGGCGGGTGAAGACAAACCAAGAGCGGTTTCGCCCCTGGCCGCCATCTGGCAGGGGCGGCTGCCGGAATGTGAATACATTTCCACATTTTTATCCAGCTCTTTCATGAAATTCCAGGCCTGTTCCCCGCCCATCAATTCAAGCCACCCATATATCATCATCAGGCCTGTGCTTGAAGAAACCGGTGATGGCATAATAATTTTACCCCTGTAAATTTCATTAGTCAAATCCCACCAGTTTCCAGGCTCAGGCAGATTGTTTTTTTCCATCTCCAGCCGGTTGGCACAAATCACCGCGCCCCAGGCATTTATGGGAGTCCAGAGCGGTTCCTGACCGCTACTCATAAATTCCGGGCGCATTTGATCATAGTCGCGGGCTTTGTATGCCTCAAGGAGCTCCGCCTGCCTCAATACCAGCAGCCCGGCCAGGGAAAGGCCAAAAACCGCGTCCGCCCTGGGATTGTTTTTTTCGGCCAACATCCTGGCCACGATAGGCCCGGCTGAATCGCGCACCCACTTGACGGTGATATCTGGATATTGTTTCTGAAAAGCGGCCTTGTAGTGGTTGAGTATATCCGGTTCCACCGCGGTATAGACCAGTATTTCAGCGGACAGGGCCGGACTGGAACATAAAAAGAATAAAAAGCAGTGAAGAAGAAGAAAGCGTTTCATTATTCCAGCTTAAACTCCTTTTTTATCGTTTCAATAAGAATATAAGCTATTTTCTCGGAACTGTTGGTGTTTTTATTGGAGAGATTCAAATCCACCAGTGCGTCCAAGACCTTTTCGCGTAATTCCGAACTGCTGATGCCGTCGGTTCTGGGAAAAATAACCAGCCTTTCCTTACGAACATGATTCATGTTGTCATCACCGTGAATCAACATACGGCAGTTATGGCTGTCCATAAAATTTTCATCAATTATAAACCCGCTGGGCACGACTTCCGACACATAGCGAAGGCTCTCCAATATTTCCCGGCGCTCATCATAAGACAGTTCCGGGTTATATCCTTTAGCCTTTTTGAGTTCGTCATCAGTGGTCAGGGCCACCACCACTGTACCCAGTTCGGCGGCTTTCTTTAAAAGACGAACATGCCCATGATGTAACAGGGTAGCGGACATATCAACCATAACACGTTCAGCCAAAACATTCCTCCTGGTCTATAATCTTAAATATACGTACAGTGGCCGGCAATCCAGTCACCATATGAATAATATCAGAAAACTCACTATTATGGGACAAAATGATTCTAATTGTTAGCGTAAATATTTTAAATTAATCACAAATAATAGTTTGGGGAAAGATGTTGTCCGGTTGTTTCGCTCGTTGCCTGGGGTTCGGAGCCCATTTGCTACAACTTGTTTGGGGTCAAAAATCCGGCCCAATTAAAACTTCGGCACAGTTCAAATCAAGGCCGGCGAAAGTGTATATCTTCCCTATTTCCTTTTTGGCCTCCGTATTCTTTAGAAGTCATTTCATAAAGATGATTTTTGTTCCTGGCTAGGCGCGAATGCTTTTTAAGCGCAGCAATTCTCAACGTAGAAGGCAATTTTAAATAGCAGGTCGCCCCGCAAGGGGTGACGGAGCGCCAGCGACTGGTTTTGACGGCAAAACAGTTCTCCGCGAAGCAAAAATCGCACTTTTTGCGTAGCTGCACGGCACTTTTTGAAGGGAAAAAGTTTACTTTGAGAATTGCTGGCCTAGGCGGACGGACATTGACTCATGATGGTTGATCTTGTAGAATTAAATAATGGGAATATATGGGTAGCTGGTGCGCCCCCTGGTCTTCAAAACCAGTGCTGGTGGTTAATAGCCGCCTAGGTGGGTTCGATTCCCACATATTCCCGCCAATTTTACCCCTTGCTTTTTGTAAATTCAATAACTTGACGACTATCACCGCTGGCTGATTTTGTTATCAGGGCTGATAACGCTCTTTCTCCGCCCGAGCAAGTCACGTAATGACTCCCCACTGGTTTGGAAATATCTATTAAAGGCGGCGCTGGTGCTATGTAGTGTCATAGCCCTTATCTCTTCCGGCGTAGCCACCGCCCTTAAACCCATTGCTTTAGAATGTTTCGTCCGGGATAAAGAGAAATCCGTTCAACCCCTAATCGGCGACCGGCGTGATAAAGGCGTGTTCCACCGAATGCTTGGCATGGGGTGTATCCTTCCAGAATTCTTGCGCCTTTTTTATGCCGCTTGCGATTGATCGCCATGAGGACGGCTTAATCTGGCTGCTTTCAGGTATAGCCATTCTTCTGAAATATTTCTGAAGGATAAAGGATTCTTAACGATTTGCTGGGTTCTGATATCAAGTTCGCCGGCCGCGTCTTTAAGGCGCAAACAGCTAAGATATCGATACGCTGATCGGTAATCGTTGAATCGGGCTGTAAGCTTTGGCCAGCATCTGACTATAAAACTGCGCCTTGGGCTGCAATGCGGGTGTTCGGAGCAGAAAAGCCCTTCGTCTTCCTTGCGCTTAAATGTGCTCTTAACACCAGACATGGCGCACAAGGGACAGGACTCTTTGTAGTAAATGCCGCCCTTGATGTCGTCACTCTTAAATGTTTGCCTGGTTAAGCCCAAGGATAAAACTCCACCCAGGGCAAGCCTCCCATAATGGAGGATTGCTGGAAAATTGCCAGATTGCGGTTTTTTTGGAAAGTGTGAGTATAATTAAAATTTTTTGGTTAAATCAGCCGATCTCCAAGACCGGCGGCTTAACCCTGCCAGTGCCGCCCCGTCTGGGTCTCGCGGCCCTCGAGAATGGCGTTCACCATCGGGCCGGAAAAAAGGCTCGGGAATTCTTTCATAATCCCTCCTCATTAAATCCACTTCGTACATATGGTCTTTGCTTTGGAAATCAGATATAATGAACCAAACAATCAAACATAAGGGTACTCACCATGAAGATGATTATCGACAAGGGCGGAATGGCCATGGCTGAAAAGCTATTTGGCCTTGGTATCAGTGGAGTTGTCGTTTGTATTGTTGGCGCGGAAAACAAGCTGATATCATTTGTTATTTTTACGATAACATTTATTGCTGTCTTCGCGGGACTCCATTATATCTTTAAGATTCTTGTGACTTATGGTTATGCGGTTTACTCTGACGACGTAACCGATGATGATAAAATACTTTGAGATGAAATGGTCTTTAGGGAACAACCAGTGCCGCACACCTCAATGCCGTAAATTCAAATAGTTACCTTAAGCGAATCTTGAAAAGTGACTGGGTTAGGCCCAGGTTGCGCACCCCGCTATGGTCTCCGCAGTCAACTTGTTGTTATTTCGCAAATTACCCTCAAAATGCTTGCATTTGGGCTATTCAGGGATCCACGCTTGCCGATCTCCCATTTGACTATGTCTTTGAGCCAGGTCATTTGCCTGGCCAGAGCCCTGGCCTTGGAGCCGGTGATACTGCTGTTGGATGAGCCGACCGCTTCGCTGGACGTCAAGTCGGCCGCGACAGTTGAAGAGTGCCTGAAACGGCTGTCAGAAAAATATTCGGTAATAATGGTTTCCTATAGCCTGGCCCAGGCCTGGCGCATGGCCGACCATCTCCATTACTTCCATGAAGGGCGCTATCGCGGGGCCATAACCAGGGAGGGGGCCAAAACTGAAGAAGACTTGATCGCCTATCTGGAGAGCGGGGAAATAACCGGCGAGCGGATCTGAGGCCGTGGCTCCGTCATCATACGCGGCGTTTAACCCCTGCTCAAAAGGGTTTAACGCCGCCACCATGATGATATAATGACAAAGGCCACGTAAGTTCCGCTGAACTTTTTACGCATGGCGGCCTGGTGCAGCGGCGCATGGCCTCGCTTGAGAGAGGGAGGCGACGGCCCGGCACGAAGAATCGGCGGCAAGACCAACCGACGTGAAGGAGAACCGCGGCGCGGTCGTTTCAGGAACCGGGACGGCCTTTTTGTCAAAAGTTTTCAAAGTCTTTATTTTCCCGTGGCGGCGGGCAGAAACCAACAGGTCCGCGTTCACTTCTTCGGTAATGGCCGCCAGCATAAGCTTGCGGTCGCCGACCACAACCCGCAATTCCCATTCAACTTCTGGGGTGCGGCTCATGATTTCCCTAACCATGGGTTCAACTTTTTCAAAGGCTTCGGCCTGTTCCCGTTTGGCGTCGAAGAACGTCAGGGAATAAAGATACCAGACCCGGTTCGATACCACATTTACCAGCACCAGCCTGGCTCCCCGGTCTTGAGCCATTTTTGCGGCCAAGGGCAAAGACGTTTTGGCGGATGACGCGTCAAAATCGCAGACAATGGTATAATTTTCAGACATATTAACCTCCCGGCCGGAACCAAAGGCCGCCGGCTCGGCCGATTATGCGGCCGCCAGGCGGCCGTCCTGATTCCTCTTCAGCGAAGTCCTTCAGGTGACAAGTAATAAAAGCATATCTCAGGCCAATATTGAATTAGGTTAACTACCTTAATTATTTAATAAAATAATTTGACATTTGTTTTTTTATTTGATTTCATTAAATTTTTTGATAAAATCAAATGATATATTGTTTTATAAAATAAAACCTTAACCCGGCGCAACAGGAGCCCCGATATGGAACTGCCTTTCGACGAATTAACCCCTCTTGGTCCCTGCGTGGCTTTTTTTGCCCAGCTTTTTGATCATTTGCCTCTTGGCGTGTCGGTGCACGATTCCAGGAACAACATCGTCTATTATAACCAGGCTCTCAGCCGCGCCGATGAGATGGACCCGGCTGAGGTCGTCGGCCGTTCCATCAACGAGGTTTATCAACCCTTCGACAGCAGGGGACTTTTGAGCCAGCGGTGCCTTGAAACCCGCCAGCGCTTTATCAACCATCACTTATTTTATTACACGCGCTTCGGGAAACTGGTCAATTCCATCCATCATGTTTTCCCCCTCATCCACGAAAACCGGCTGTTGGGCTGCATCTGTTTTGCGGGCGAATACCGCGATCCCGCCATATTGCCGGAACTGGCCGCCAAGGGGGATTCCGTCCCGGCCGGCAAAAAGGGCGGCCACTACACTTTTGAACAGATCATCACCCAAAACCCGGAAATGAAGCGGGCGCTCCAAGTGACGGCCCGATCGGCGGACAGCGATTCATCAATCATGATTTATGGGGAAACCGGCAGCGGCAAGGAGATGTTCGCCCAGGCCGCCCATTATTGCGGCCGAAGGGCCAAGAAACCGTTTCTGGCTGTCAGTTGTGCGGCCATACCTGAAAATCTACTGGAGGGCATCCTGTTCGGTACGGTCAAGGGGGCTTTTACCGGTGCGCAGGATCGGCCCGGTCTGATGGAAATGGCCGACGGCGGCACACTCTTTCTTGATGAGATAAACTCCATGCCCTTGGGGCTTCAGGCCAAAATGCTGCGGGCCATCCAGGAACAGACGGTCAATCGAATCGGCGGCACCAAAGAGCGGGCGGTTTCCCTGAAAATCATCAGCGCCACCAACAACCACCCCCACCGGGCCGTGGCCGAAGGTCAGCTGCGGCCGGATCTTCTGTATCGACTGGGAGTGGTGATAGTGGAGATTCCGCCGCTGCGAAGCAGAAAAGACGATTTGGAACTTTTGACCGGCCACTTCATCAAAAAATTCAATCGCAAGCTGGGCAAAAATGTGACCGGCCTGAGCCCGGATATGATTGAGTCTTTTGAAAAACATTACTGGCCCGGCAATGTCCGTGAATTGGAACACGTCATTGAAAGCGCCATGAACCTTGTTTCAAGCCCGGAAACTGTTTTGGAAGCGTTCCATTTCAGCAGTTCCCTGTTCAGCGGGGGGGCGATGTATGGCGTTGGAGCACCGGCAGTTTCCAGGCGACAGCCGCACGCCCCCGCGCAGCCGCGCTCCCGCTCCACGGCCGCCATCGATCAAGATGAGCTGGACAGGCTGGTCAAAGCCCTTGAGGAATCCGGCGGCAACGCGGCCAGGGCCGCCAGAGCCTTGAACATTTCGCCGCAGCTGATGCATCACAAGCTGAAAAAGTACGGTCTGAAAAAACGGATTGTCGTCAAAATGGAATGAAATGGAGTGGACAAATAATAAAAGGGGGAGTGAGGATTTTTTCAAAAATCCTCACTCCCCCTGTTTTTACAGCCCGCTCTCACTGAAGCCAGTGAGAGCGGTAGTTACAGCTGCTTATTTGCCTTCACCCTTGGCCGCGCCGGAGCCGGCCACTTCTATGCCGGGCAGGTCGGCCAGCTGCTTGAGGTAGGCATAACGGCGGCCGTAACCTTCCTCGATACCCGCGCGAAGACGCTTGGACTCTTCGGGCATGGTTTTTTCCAGCTGGGCATAACGGCTTTCACCGGAAAGGAAGTCCTGGATTTTGCCGTCCGGGGCCTTGGATTCCAGAGTGAAGGGGTTTTTGCCTTCGTTGGCCAGCATCGGGTTATAGCGATACAGCGGCCAATAACCGGTTTCAACGGCCAGCTTGGCCTCTTCCATGCTGCGGCCCATACCCTTGCGGATACCCTGATTGATGCAGGGCGCGTAGCCGATGACCAGAGAGGGGCCCTTGTAGGCTTCCGCTTCCTTCAGGGCTTTGATGACCTGGTTTTTGTTGGCGCCCATGGCCACGGAGGCCACATAGACATAACCGTAGCTCATGGCCATCAGGCCCAGGTCCTTCTTGGCCACTTTCTTGCCGGAGGCGGCAAACTTGGCGATGGAACCCATGGGGGTCGCCTTGGAGGCCTGGCCGCCGGTGTTGGAATAAACTTCGGTATCCATGACGAAAATATTGATGTCTTCGCCGGAGGCCAGAACATGGTCCAGGCCGCCGAAGCCGATGTCATAGGCCCAGCCGTCGCCGCCGAAGACCCAGATGGACTTCTTGGTGAACATGTCCTGCATGTCCGCGATTTCCATCAGCGTCGGGGTGATGCCGTTGTCGCCGCGGCCCAGGTTGTCGATAATGTCTTCGCCGTATTTTTTGGAGAGTTCGGCGTCATCGCTGTTGGCCGCCCAGCCTTCCAGGGCGGTCCGCAGTTCGGGGGCCGGATTTTCCTTCAAAGCTTCCTGAACCAGGTCAAGGAGCTTGCCGCGACGCTGGGAAACGGCCATGTTCATGCCGTAGCCGTATTCGGCGGCGTCCTCAAAGAGGGAGTTGCCCCAGGCCGGGCCGAAACCTTCCTGGTTGACGCAATACGGAGTGGTGGGCGCGGAACCGGCCCAGATGGAGGAGCAGCCGGTGGCGTTGGCAATGAGCATGCGTTCGCCAAAGAGCTGGGTGATGAGTTTGATATAGGGGGTTTCACCGCAGCCGGCGCAGGCTCCGGAGAACTCCATCAAAGGCTGCTGGAATTGCGAACCCACCAGGGTATCGCGGGCCATCAGCTTATCTTTGATGGTGATGGAGCTTTCCGCGAAACAGAGGTTGGGCACCTGATCGGTCAGTTCTTCTTCAATAGGCCTCATTTCCAGAGCCTTGGTCTTGGCCGGGCAGGTTTCCGCGCAGGAGCCGCAGCCCTGGCAATCCTGGCTATAGACCTGCATGCGATACTTCAGGCCGGTCAGATCCTTGCCTTTGGCTTCGATGACATTGAAGCTGGCCGGAGCGCCTTCCAGTTCCTCATCGCTGGCCAGGTAGGGACGAATGGCCGCATGGGGGCAAACGAAGGAGCACTGGTTGCACTGAATGCAGTTTTCAGCGATCCAGTGGGGCACCTTCAGGGCCACGCCGCGTTTTTCAAAGGCGGCCGTGCCCAGGGGCACCACACCGTTGGGGGACATGGCCGAAACCGCCAGGCTGTCGCCTTTCTGGGCCAGAATGGGGCGCACAAATTCGGTGATGTACTCAGGCTCGCAGCCGCAGCCGCCCTGGCCGGCGGATTCATCCTGAGCGTCGGCCCAGGCGGCCGGCACCTTGATTTCCGAGAGCGCGCCCAGAGCTTTGTCCACGGCTTCGATGTTCATGCTGACGATCTTGTCGCCCTTGCTCTGGTACACCTTCTTGATGGAGTCCTTCAAAAGGGCCACAGCCTTTTCAAAGGGCAGGACGTTGGCCAGCTTGAAGAAAGCGGTCTGCATGATCATGTTGATGCGGCCGCCCAAGCCCACTTCCTCAGCCAGCTTGACGGCGTCGATGTTGTAGAACTTCAGGTTCTTGCGGGCAATGGTCCGGCGCATGGCGGCGGGCAGTTCCTTCTCCATCTGTTCGGCCGTCCAATGGGAATTGAGGACGAACACGCCGCCTTCCTTGATGCCGCCCAGAACGTCATACTGGTTGACATAGGCGGATTTGTGGCAGGCGATGTAGTCGGCATGGCTGACCAGATAGGTGGAGGTGATGGGGCTGTGGCCGAAGCGCAGGTGCGACACGGTGAAGCCGCCCGATTTCTTTGAATCGTAGGAGAAATAGCCCTGGGCATACATATCGGTGTTGTCGCCGATAATTTTGATGGCTTCCTTGTTGGCGCCCACGGTGCCGTCGGAGCCAAGGCCGTAGAACTTGCACTGAACGGTGCCTTCGGGCACGGTGTCGATTTCCGCCCCAAGGGTCAGTGAAGTGAAGGTGACGTCGTCTTCAATGCCCACGGTGAAATGATTCTTGGGGGTATTGGAGCGCATATTGTCATAAATGGCTTTGGCCTGGGCCGGGGTGAAATCCTTGGAACCCAATCCGTAACGGCCGCCGACGATGGTGGGGGACTGGCCGCTTTCAAAGAAAGCGGAGCAGACGTCCAGATACATCGGTTCGCCCGAGCAGCCCGGCTCTTTGGTGCGGTCCAGAACGGTGATGGTCTGGGCCGTGGCCGGAATGGCCTGAAGCAGGTGTTCGGCCGAGAAGGGGCGATAGAGGCGCACCTTGACCAGGCCCACTTTTTCGCCGCGGGCGCTGAGATAGGCGATGACTTCCTCAATGGCTTCGCAGGCCGAGCCCATGGCGATGATGACCCGGTCGGCTTCAGGATGGCCGACATAGTCGAACAGCTTGTAGCTGCGGCCGGTCAGTTCATAGACCTTTTTCATCTGCTGAATGACGATATTGGGGAGGACATCATAGAATCCGTTGACGGATTCACGGCCCTGGAAATAAACATCGGGGTTCTGGGCGGTGCCGCGCAGATCGGGCTGTTCGGGGCTCATGGCGGCGGCCCGGAATTCTTCGATCTTTTCCCAGTTGACGATTTTCTTGATGTCTTCATAATCAATGGTTTCGATCTTCTGCACTTCATGGGAGGTGCGGAAACCATCGAAGAAATGACAGAACGGCAAACTGCCCTCAATGGCCGAAAGGTGGGCCACCAGAGCCATGTCCATGGCTTCCTGGACGGAGGAGGAGGCCAGCAGGGCAAAGCCGGTCTGACGGGTGGCCATAACGTCCTGATGGTCGCCGAAGATGGACAGGGCGTTGGCGGCCACGGCCCGGGCCGAGACATGGAAAACACCGGGAAGGAGTTCACCGGCGATTTTATACATATTGGGAATCATCAGCAACAGGCCCTGTGAGGCCGTGAAGGTCGCGGTCAGCGCCCCGGCCGACAGGGAGCCATGAACGGCCCCGGCCGCGCCGGCTTCCGACTGAAGCTGACGAACCTGGACAATCTGGCCGAAAATATTCTTCCGGCCCTCGGAGGCCCACTGCTCGGCTTCTTCGCCCATGTTGGAAGAAGGGGTAATGGGGTAAATAGCCGCGGTGTCGCTCAAGGCGTAGGCAATGTAGGCTGCGGCAGTGTTGCCATCCATTGTTTTTGTTTTCTTAACCATCTCAGTCTTCCTTTAAATCAAGAGGTGTACTGTAATAACTGTAGAGGTCATAACCTTCTGACAGTAGCCCGCATGTATCGTGGGAGATCAATTATTGTATCATAATCGGGGCCTCACCAGAACCCCTTTGAAGCACCGGCAAGACCCCGTTAGTCAACAGATAATAAATCTGAGCATATAGCTATCCTGGACACTAGTCAAGCGATTATTGTAAATAGTTCTTTTTATTAATAAGAGATTTTTTCAAGCACTGCGGTCGCCTGCGGCGGCGGGTGGAATGCGAAGCGATGTGAGGAGGGCTGATTGAATAATGAAAAAGCGGGACGGAATCAACTGCTTCCGTCCCGCTTGCCTATGACTACCGGGCCAGGTATTCCAGCGCGGCGGCCAGGATGGAGCCGTTTTTCAACAATTGATAGCCCTTTTCAATATCCGGGGAAATGGGCCGGTCCCGGTCATACCAGGGGATGAACTGCCGGTAATGATCATAAGCCCCCCGCACCGGACGGCTCAAACGCAGCTCCGGCTCACGCTGAAGCCTTAGGGTAATGGCCTGGCAGGCGTGCATCAGTTCCAGACTGAATATATATTTAAGGTTATCGGCTATTTTTCTCACCCGCTGCACCACATGGGTGAAATTATTGGCATGGTCTTCAATCGAACCGGCCAGAGGCATGAAGTCGGCCGAAGAGGGGTTGGAAAGGTGCCTTATCTCCGTATCCAGTGAGGTGAAAACTTTTTGGGCCGTGCCAAAGGCATGCACCAGCCCCTCATCCGGCGTAAGAAACCGGGGCAGCCCCGTCAGTTCCGGGTTGACGATGCGGATGATGCGCTGACAGGACATTTTGGAAACGTGGCTCAGGGCAATGGCCAGCATTTCAAAGCCGACCGTCACAGTCGAAGCCTCAAAGTTCGAGCAGGAGATCATGGCCCGGTCTTCCAGCAGGAGGCACGGGTTGTCGTCGCTGGTGTTCATCTGTATGCGGGCGTACCCGTTCACAAAAGACAGGGCGTCACGCAGGGTGCCGTTAAGGTAGACCCCGCTGCGGTAGCTCAGGGGGTCCTGCACAGGTTTGGCGGGATCGGGCGCATAAATATAACTGTCTTCCAGAAAGCTGGAAGCCAGGGCCGCGCTGTGTTTCTGGCCCTCCAGTCCCTTCAGTTCGTGGACGCGCGGGTCCAGAGGGGAAGTGTTGCCGTTATAGCCGGTGAGGGAGACGGCGTAAACCAGGTCGGCCAGGTCGGCCATCCGGCAGAGGTCATGCAGCACCAGACCGCCTTGACCCATGGCGAAAGCGTTGGAACTGACTATGGCCAGGCCGTCTTTGGGGCCAAGGGTCACTGGCTCGATACCGGCCAGTTTATGAGCCTCTGCCGCGCTCATGCGGCGGCCCTGATAGTTGACCTCACCCTCCCCGATCATGGCCAGACCTACATGCGAAAGGGTGGTTATATCGCCCACACCGACTGAACCGCGCTCCGGTATGACCGGATGGATTTCCAGGTTGAGGAAGTCAGCGTAGCGCAGGGCGATGGATGGCTCGATGCCGGTATTTCCGTTCAAGAGACAGTTCAGCCTCACAGCCATGGCCGCCCGGACTTCGGCCTCGGAAGCTTCCGGCTTCACGCCCAGGCTATGGGAGTGGATGAGGTTTTCATTATATTCCTTGAAAAAATCAGCGGCAATGTGTCGATCTTTATTCCAGCCGACCCCGGTATTGAAACCATAGACCGGCACATCTGATTCAACCAGATCATAAACGAGTTTCCTGGAGGCCTTGAGCCGCTCAATTGCTTCAGGCGCTATTTCCACGGCCGCCTTCTCTTCAGCGATCAAGGCCAGTTGTTCAAGGCCGAGATCCCGGCCGGTCAACACAATTTTCATGCTCATCACTCCGACAATTGAATTTGCTGGTGGTGTTAACACTGAAGCCGCCGGAAATAGCCCGGCCGCCCATCTGGGCGGCAATCCTAAATATGTTCATACCTGGATGCGGCTTTGTTCTCTTTGTTGCCAAACATAAGAGCAAATCTCAATCCAGAAATAGCTCACTAAAATTAACAAATAATATTATATAGTTATCGACATAAGCCGATACTATTTTTAGTTTTTGAAAAAATATGCAAAATCAGAGGGCAAATAAGGCAAATTTATGCAAATATGGGAAAAATCGGCGGGGTTTTACCTTTATCATTTCCAAACGGTTACCTTACTGGCCCCTATCGCCGATGGGCCAGCATTATCAGGCGGATACCGGCGGCGGAAAAAGCGTTCCAGGGTACGTGGGGATGAATTCCAGATGTAGAAGAAATTCTATTCCAGGCTGCGAAACAGGGTATGAATGTTGGCGGTAAACAGCCTGACAGCGATAGCCATGAGAATGATGCCAAAAAACTTTCGCATGACATACACTCCTCCAAAACCCATCAAACGGTGTACAGCGTCGAGATAGCGGAGCACGATATAGACAATGGCCATGTTTAGAAACAGGGCGGTGATGATGTTGGCGGTGGCATATTCCGCCCGCATGGACAGGAGCGCAGTGAAAGTGCCTGGCCCGGCGATTAGGGGAAAGACTATGGGCACCAGCGTTCGGGAGCCGCCGGGGGCATCGTTTTTAAAAACCTCAATACCGAAAATCATTTCAATGGAAATGATAAAGATGACCAGAGAGCCGGCGACGGCGAAAGATGAGACATCGACATGAAACAGATTCAGCACCAATCGGCCGGCATAGAGAAAAGCCACCAGAATGATGAAAGAGTATAAGGAGGCCTGCAATGGGTTGACTGATCGATTATCGCCTTTGAAGCTCAAGAACAGCGGTATGGAGCCGAGCACATCAATGATAGCGAAGAGAACGACAAAAGCACTGACAATCTGGGTCAGATCGAATTGAAAGTCCATGGCCCTTCCTTTGCTGTTGACGTATAATCGCTTATACGCGCTATTAAGAATCTAACATAACGTTTGATCGGGTATTCTGTTTGGAGAGTGTAACACGAAGATACGTTCAGGTACAAGGCGTATATAGGGCGATTGCGTGCGATCGGCAAAGGTAAAACCCGGAGGGCGGGGCGGTGAGATATCTCCATAGTTGCCCCCGATTTTTCTCTTATTCCCGGCCGGGTAGCTTCATCGGCATTCTGTTTGTCCGTGCCCGTCCGGGGAGCAAAAATCGTGGTCCCCTCTGGAGAAATCTCACCGCCCCGCCCTCCTAGCCTTAGTTGGCTCATGCAAGAAAGCCTGGAATAGCCGCTCTATCCAAACGCTGACACTGACCAGGCCGGTCGGGCGAAAATTTTTTACGAAAGGCACTGTAAGTCGCTCGTAATTTTGCTCCCCGGACGGGCACGGACCCACCAACTTCCGCCACTGTCACCCGGCCGGGAATCAGAGAAAATTACGAGCGACGTCAGAAATTTTTTCGCCCGACCGGCCGGGTTTCACCTTTGCCGTTCCCAAGCGATTACCCTTTGGCCGCGCGAATATCATCCCAAGACAGGCCGAAAGCGGCCAGGAATTTACGCAGACGGTCGGCGTCATTGGGGCGGGCCTTGCTCTGGCGGGATTTGGCGAACAAGAGCCGCCCGGCTTCCGACAGTGTGCGGCACCCGGCGGCGGCCTTGACCACAGCCGCCAGTTGAAGCTGATCGAAAAGATCCAGCTCCTCCAGCCCGTCCCCCAGAAGTTTTCTCAAAATGTCCCGCCCGGCGGCGTCCTCATCATCCCGCCCGCCGCCGCCCAGCTCCCGCCATTGCTCAGTCAGACGCTCCCATTCCTCCTTTACCGTCTCCACGGTGATACGGCCGCCGGGAGCCAGGGTTGCCATGCGCATCACTCCGGCTGATAGATCACGGAAATTGGCCCGCCAAAGTCCCCCCGGCCCGGCGGCCAGCTCCAGAAACAGCTTTCTGGCCTCTCGACTGAAGCTTATCTTCCGGCCTTTTTTCCCGGCATACTGGGCCAGTTCATAATCGAGATTTGGCTCAATGTCTTCCGGTCTTTCAGCCAAGCCGGGCAGACGAAACACCCACAAGTCGATACGGGCCAGCAGATCCTCCCGAAACTTGCCGCAGGCGGCCAGTTCCCGCAGATTGCGATTGGTGCCGCATATTAATTGAAAATCGCTCCTGACCTCCTGATCAGAGCCGAGAGGAAAAAAGCGTTTCTCTTCCACCGCTTTCAACAGCATGGTCTGCTCGTCCAGCCCCAATTCCCCCACTTCATCAAGAAACAACAGGCCGCCGTCAGCTTTGCGCAAGAGGCCTTCACGATGGTCGGCCGCCCCGGTGAAAGCCCCTTTCCGGTGGCCGAAAAGGCTGCTCATGGCCGCGTCGCCCCGGATGGTGGCGCAATTGACTTCAACAAAATCGCCCTCCACCAGACGACGGCGGACCCGCAGATCATAAATCAGCCGGGCCAGCCGCGATTTTCCCGCTCCGGTGGGGCCGGTCAGTAGAATCGGCTCGGTGGATTCAGCGCCCACTTTTTCTATTCGCTCAATCAACCTGTTGAACTGGTGATTGGCCGTGTCAATGCCGCTTTTCAAAAAACTGATGGCCCCGGCCGTCTCCTGATGGAAGCGGGCGGCCAGCCGGTCATAACGGGAAAGGTCCAAATCGATGACACTGTACGTACCGGCCGGATTGTTATCCTTGCGCCCACCCGGCCCGGTCTGGAGCAGACGGGCCGGCAGGTGCCTCGATTCAGTCAGAAGGAACAGACAAATCTGCACCACATGGGTGCCGGTGGTGATGTGAACCAGATAGTCTTCATTATCAGTATCGAACTGATAGGATTTGGCGAAATCATATAGTGCGCCATAAACCTCTTCAAAGTCCCAGGGATCGTTGAGGGCGAAATCATGGCTCACCACTGTGGTTTCCGGCGACACATGGGCCAGATCCTTGATGACGGTATCGGCCAGACGCCGATGATTGCGGCTGTACAGCAGTTCCAGTCGATCCACCAGGAGGTCCGGGTGCTGGCCAAGGGCGACTGTGGGCCGCCAGCGGTCCCAGCGCTGGGGCGCGGAGCCTTGATCTAGAGTTGTTCCGAGCATTCCGATGACGACTGTTCTGGCGGCCATATTTCACCATATAAAATTTTATAAAGTTTATTTTAATTTATATAATTTTCAAAGAGCCCAAGTCAAGGGTAATTATGCGACCCTATGAAAATCAATATGTTAGGCAAAAATATACGTTTGGCACACTTTAAGCTATACTGAAATAACAACAGAGAGCGGAAAACGAAACAGCGGGAGGCCAGGGGGCCTCCCAACTCTGAAGAGGATAGAGTCATGAGCATGGAAATTCAAATCATCGGCAGCATGGGCGAAGGCGGCGGACAGGTTCTGCGCACAGCGTTGGCTCTGTCTGTGGCCACCGGCCGGGCTTTCACCATCAGCGGCATACGGGCCAATCGGCCCCGGCCGGGGATGAAACGCCAGCATCTGGCCTGCGTGCGGGCGGCCGCCGCCATCAGCGGCGCTGAGGTGATTGGGGCGGAGATCAATTCCGCCAGCCTCAGCTTTCGCCCGTCCGCCCGGCCCTCCGGCGGCGATTACCGCTTCGACATCGGCGGCGGCGGCAGCTGCACCCTGGTGCTGCAAGCCGTTCTGCCGCCCCTGATGACGGCGGAGTCCGCCTCCACCATAACGGTTTGCGGCGGCACCCATGTGCCCATGGCTCCGGTTTACGAATTTTTCAGCCAGACGCTTCTGCCCCGGCTGGAAAAAATGGGGCCGCGCCTGTCGGCCAGACTGCTCCGTCCCGGCTTCATGCAGGTCGGCGGCGGGGTGATGGAAGTCAGTATCAGCCCGGTCAGGGAACTTCAGCCGCTGGAAATGGTTGAAGTTGAAAGCGGCTTCGAGTTGGAAGGTTTTATTCGTTCCTATGGTCTCCCGGAAAGTATAGCCGAAAGGGAGGCCGCCGTCCTGGGCCGACTGCGTTCCATCCAGAAGGTGACGGTGGAGAACCTCAACCCCGGCGAAACCGGGGCGGGCAATGTGGCTCTTTTGAAGCTGACCCGTCAGGACGGAGTGACCATCACTTCCGGGGTGGCCCAGCGCGGGCTGGCCGCTGAAAAGGTGGCCCGCCAGGCGACAAGCCGGATGCTGCAGTTTTTAAAAGCCGATGTGCCGGTGGAGGCCTGTCTGGCCGATCAGTTGATCGTGCCGCTGGCCCTGGCCTCCGGCGGACGCTTTATCACGGAGAAGCCGACCCTCCATACCCAGACGGTCCTGGAGCTTCTGCCTTATTTCACTGATTTGAAAACCAGCCTCACCGAGGTTTCATCCCGGTCCTGGCTTGTGGAGATAAAAAAATGATTACCGCTTCTGAAATCAACACTTCAATTATGCCCACTAACCCTGAAACGCCTTTGGTGCGCGAGACTCCGGCCCCCTGGCGGCAATTCGGGGCGGTCAATCTGGAAGCTGAAGCCATCCGGCAGATGGAAGCGGCCTGCCGCCTCCCCAACGCCGTGTGCGGCGCTTTGATGCCCGACGCCCATACCGGTTACGGCCTGCCCATCGGCGGAGTGCTGGCCGTCAAAGGCGCGGTGGTCCCTTATGCCGTGGGCATGGATATCGCCTGCCGCATGCGCCTGACCGTGACTGACCTGCCCATAGACCGGCTGGAACGCGGCCGTGATGAATTAATCGCGGCCCTGGAAAATGAAACCAGCTTCGGGATCGGGGCCGGATTCAAGGCGGGCCTGCGTGACCACGCGGTCATGGAGGAAGCGGACTGGTCCGTTACCAAAGTGACCAGAGACAGCCGTGACAAGGCAGGCAAACAGCTTGGCACCAGCGGCAGCGGAAATCACTTTGTGGAATTCGGTGAGCTGAGCCTTACGGCTCCGGCTTTGGGCCTGGCGCCCGGCCGTTACCTGGCCCTTTTGAGCCATAGCGGCAGCCGGGGAACCGGCGAGCGGGTGGCCATTCATTACAGCAAAGTGGCCGGTGAACTTCTGCCGGGACTGCCGGACTATCTCAAACACCTGGCCTGGCTGGAGCTGACCAGCGAAGCCGGTCAGGAATACTGGACGGCCATGCAGCTAATGGGCCGCTATGCCGCGGCCAATCATGAGCTGATTCACGCCCATGTGCTGAAAGCGGCTGGGGCCGGGGCCATGACCTTTGTGGAGAACCACCACAACTTCGCCTGGCTGGAAAATCACGGCGGCGAAGAGGTGGTGGTCCACCGGAAAGGGGCCACCCCCGCCTCCAAGGGAGTCCTGGGCATTGTGCCGGGCTCCATGGGCGCGCCGGGTTTCGTGGTGCGCGGCCGGGGCGAGGCATCGTCTTTGAACTCCTGCTCCCATGGGGCCGGAAGACTGATGAGCCGCAGCGCCGCCCTGAAACGCTTCAGCCACGACGAAGTGCGGGCCTACCTGACCCAAAAAAAGGTGCACCTCATTTCGGGCGGGCTGGATGAAGCGCCCATGGCTTACAAGGATATTAATGAGGTCATGGCCGCCCAGTCCGAGTTGGTGGATATCCTGGCCCGCTTCGAGCCGCGCATCGTAAAAATGGCTCCTCCCGACGGACACAACCGCAGGGGAAAGCGGCGTAAATAGAAATGAGAGCCCAACAAGTTGAGCCCTGACAGGAGTTTCGGGCGCTGGTGAAGGCGGCGATTTCTTCGTTGGAACCGGATGGCGGTTTCAGCCCGGCCCCGGCCGGATTGGGATACGCGTCGGTGTAAGTGCGCCTCCGTTTGTTCCGCGCCCGAATAATCTCGTGATTGCCCCGATGACGGCAATTGACTTTCATAATGCCATAAAAAAACCCGCTGGTGAGTAAAGCGGATACTTCGACTGTTACTCGGGAGGTCGCGGGTTCGAATCCCGCAGTCTTAGGACTTAGCTCAGAGGATAGAGCGCCTTTCCGCTTTCGATTGTTCCGCGGGTTTTTTAACGGCGCACGGTCAACAGGCCCTGAACGGAGGGCGGACAATGCGTGTCAGTGTACCGTAAAATCATGACTTGCTGGTGCTGAAAACACTTCCTTCGTTACCAGAATCGCAAAGTGTTTTCACTTGTTCCGCAAGTCCTGTCCACAAACGCGCCCGGCAGTCCGGGCCACCGTTTGAACGAGGTTTCATCATGCGTATCAACTTTAAAAAATTGTTCCGCCCCAAAACCCATGAGGGTGCTCCGGCCGCTGTAATCACGGCCGAGATGGAACTGCGCCGCACGATTATGGCCTGCTTGTTGTGGGAAGATAATTTTTATGAAAGCGGCGGCGATGTGGCCGGGCGCATCAGGGAGCTGGTGGCCCGCTGCCAGCCTGAAACAGTAGCCGCCCTGGCCATTGAGGCCCGTGAGAAAGGTCGTTTGCGCCACGCTCCGCTGTTGTTGATGCGGGAACTGGCCCGGCATGAGAAGAAACCCAAAATCGCCGCCGATCTGGCCAGGGTGATTCAGCGGGCCGATGAACTGGCCGAGTTTCTGGCCCTCTATTGGTCGGAAGGGCGCTGCCCGTTGTCGGCCCAGGTTAAAAAAGGACTGGCGGAGGCTTTTGGAAAATTCGACGGCTATCAGCTGGCCAAATATAACCGCGACGGCGCGGTGCGCCTGCGGGATGTGCTCTTCCTCTGCCACCCCAAACCCAAAGACGGGGCTCAGGAGGAGTTGTGGAAAGAGCTGGCTGAAAAACGCCTGAACGCGCCCGACACCTGGGAAGTGGGCCTGTCGGCCGGGGGTGATAAAAAAGCGGTCTTCTCCCGTTTGCTCCAGGAAAAGAAGCTGGGCTATCTGGCCCTGTTGCGCAACCTGCGCAACATGGTTGAGGCCGGGGTGGACAACGGCCTGATCCGTTCGGCCCTCCGGGCCGGGGCGGAAAAATCCAAAGCCCTGCCCTTCCGTTTCGTGGCTGCCGCCAGGGCCGTTCCTTCACTGGAGCCGGAATTGGATAAAGCCATGAAGCAGGCCGTTATGGGGCTGCCGCGATTGTCCGGCCGGACTTATGTTCTGGTGGACGTCTCCGGCTCCATGGATGATCGCCTGTCGCGGAAAAGCGACCTGAACCGGCTGGACGCGGCGGCCGCGCTGGCGGTCCTGGTCTGTGCCGTGGCCGAAAGGGCCAGGGTTTTCACCTTTTCCAACCGGGTGGTGGAAGTTCCGCCCCGCCGTTCGATCTCGCTGATCGAAGCGGTCAGGCAATCCCAGCCTCACGGCGGGACTGAACTGGGCAAGGCCGTGAAGCATCTGAAGGAAATGGGCGGTTATGACCGTTTGATCGTCGTCACTGACGAGCAGTCCCACGACCGGCTGCCCGGCCCCGGCGGCCGGGGCTACATGATCAATGTGGCCAACTGCCGCAATGGGGTGGGCTATGGCGACTGGGTTCACATCGATGGATTTTCGGAAGCCGTTATCAACTATATCCAGGCCCTGGAATCCCTGGGGAAGTGAGACTTTTCACATTGCCCCGGCCAACAGCCGCCGCCTGTCCGCGCCGCGACCAGCCCCTGAACTGGCGCGGCGCGGCCGCTTTTTAATGGAAAGGTTATTTATCGGACCAATTTCCTCCTGTTTGAATTCCAGGCTGGCAAAAACATTTGTCTTGAAATATAATGACAATTTGAGTAGTTAATGTTCTCAAAATACGAAAACTCGCAGGCTGTTACAAATTTCTGACAATGAGGTGAGCAATGCCCGAATGCGGTACCCAGACGAACACGAAGGAAAAGGTTATCCAAATCCTGTACCTTATTGCCGGGACTTTATGTTACGCGGCGGCCATGCGGCTTTTTTTTGTGGACAACCAAATTGCCGCCGGCGGTTTTTCAGGCATAGCCACCGTGCTGAATTATGTTTTTGGCATCCCTATCGGCACCATCGTCTTTCTGATGAACTGCCCCCTGATTGTTATCGCCATCATCGTCATGGGCTGGCGCTACTGCGTCAAAACCATCATATCCATGGTCATCTACACGCTGGCCCTGAACATGACCGAGTTTATGACCGTTGTCACCCATGATAAATTCGCCGCCTCTGTTTTCGGCGGAATCATCTACGGCATCGGCGCTTTTTTGATCCTCAAGGCCAAAGCATCGGCCGGCGGCACTGATCTGGTCTCCCGCCTGCTTCTGCGGCGTTTCAAACATATATCACTCGGCCGGATGTTCCTGTTTATAGACGGTTTCTGCGTCCTCTTCGCCATTATAGTCTACGGCGATCCCGAAGCGGGCGTCTACGCCCTGACGGCCATAATGGTCTTCTCCTACGTCACCGACAGGATTGTCAGCGGCTTCAATGTCGCCGACCTGTGCTATATCATCACCAGCGAGCCGCCCGAAGAAATGTGCCGGGCGATTATGGAAATTCTCCATGTCGGCGTAACCCATCAGGAGGGCGTCGGTATGTACGCCAAGACTCAGCGGCATGTGCTGATGGTTGTGGTCAGGCCCCGGGAAATCCAGCGCCTCAAGCATATAATCCAACAGCACGATCCAAAGGCGTTCCTGGTGGTAGCCTGGGCCAACGAAGTCATGGGCGGCGGTTTCAAGGTAATGTCCGACCAGGGCTGACAGCCAAGGAAAGACAGCCCTTCCCTTTCTAATACATAGTCAAGGTTGTAATTTCGGAAGCGCATAGACCCGCCGGGAGCCGGGGATTGCTTTTGTCCTGGCGAGGTGAAGGGGGGTCTTTAGTCACGGAGCCAGGACAAAAGCAATCCCCGGCTCCCACTTCAGCTATGTATACTTTCCAGGCGGGGGGAAGCCGACCAGGCAGCCTCCGGGAGAAATGTTTTTGCGAGGGTCCCGTGACTAAAGACCCCCCGGAACGGGACCCTCGCAAAAATATTTCTCCCGGAGGCGGTCACCCGCCATTCCGCAATTTTAAGCGTTACACGGTACTCGCCAACTTCTTGGAAAACCATTGTTTTAGCGCCGCGTGTCTGGGCCTCCCGCGCCCAGGCGCTAAAACAATGGCGGATCACACCTTTCACAAATTGTAACCATTACCGCCGGCCCACTGACAAATGAGGGCCACCGATATTGCTGTTATTTTTAAGTATCAAAAAATATAGTTTTATAGTAATATATAGATAATCCGCTTTAAAGCTCAATCGGCCGGGTTTCAAACCTGTTGGCATTTATCCATCCACAATGAAGAATGCACTAAAATGAAGAAGATACAATTATTTATTTTTTTAATTCTGACGTTGTGTGGTCCGGCCGCCGCCGTTGCCGCCTATCAAAACTATCGCGATTTCCCGGGCGTCACCGAAGCCGATATCGAAGCCGTCGAAGCCATAAAAAACCGCTATGACAAGCTGCTTTACGCCGCCGTCCCTTCGACGGAAGCCTTTGCCTCCGAAGATGGAACCCTGGTCGGATTCACTCCGCTGTTCTGTCAATGGGTAAGCGACATGTTCGGAATTCCGGTCGAACCCGTTCTTTATGAAACCCTGCCGGAATTGATTGAGGCCCTGGAAAGTTCCTCCGTCCACCTGACTGGTGAACTCCAGCGGACCCCAAACCGTCTGGCCCGCTATAAGATGACGCCCGCCATAATAGAACGCAAAACAACCATCATCCGCACCTATAGCGCCGAGCCGCTGGACTATATAGCCAGAACCCGTCCCATACGCCTGGCCATGGCCCGGCGCAGCAATTTCAGCGAACAGATGCAGTTTGTCTACAATTTGCCCTTTGAGTCCATAGAGCTGGATGATAAAAGTTCAGCCGTCCACCTTTTGCGCGGCGGCCGGATCGACGGCTTCATCACCGGAGCCCATCTCGCCCCCTATTTTGAGAAATTCTCCGATCTTACTATTGAGCCGTTTTTTCCAAAACTTTATTATCAGACCTCACTGTCCACCGCCAGTGCTGACCTGGAACCGATTATTAATATTATCGGAAAATATCTGGCTTCCGAAGAGGCCGATGATATAGCCGCGCTTTATTCCAAAGGGGAGGCCGACCACAGGCGGGCCCGCTTTAAAACTGTTCTGAACGATGAGGAAAAAGCCTGGCTCAATACCCGGCTTACCAGCGGTGAAGCCATTCCGTTCGCGTCGGAATTCGATAATTACCCGCTGTCGTTTTTCAACACCCGCACCAAGCGGTGGGAGGGAATCGCCCACGATCTCCTGGCCGAAATATCCGCCCTCACCGGCCTTAAGTTTCAACCGGCCAACACACCAGAGTTGAAATGGGACGGCTGCGTGGAAATGCTGGATAAAGGCGAAGCCCTTTTCATTACCGAGATGATGAAAACATCGGAACGCCAGGGGCGCTACCTCTGGCCGGACAAACCATACAGCCTTGATAATTACGCCCTCATATCGCTGGGCGACAAGAAAAACCTGACTCTGGGCGAAGTGCGCTACCAACGGGTGGGCATGACCGAAGGTTCGGCTTACGCCCAGCTTTTCTTTAAATGGTTTCCCGATCATAAGCATGTCCGCCTGTTCACGCATGAATCGGCTGTAACAGAGGCCCTGAAGAAGGGGGAGGTGGATGTCCATATGACCGCCCTCAGCCGACTCCTGTATCTGAATAACTATCTGGAAGATCCGCGCTATAAGGCAAATTTCGTCTTTGACCGCAAATGCGATTCCTTCCTAGGCTTCAACGTGAACGAGCCGGTTCTGACCGCCATCATCAGTAAAGCCCAGAACCTTATCGACCTGGAAGTGATATCCGCCCAGTGGACCCGACGGGTGTTCGATTACCGCAGCCGACTGGCCAAGGATACCCAGCCTTATCTCATTGCCACAGTGATCATCCTCTTGACCGGTCTTTCGCTCATCTGGGTCATGTTCATGAAAAACCGGAAGCTGAATCTCAATCTGGGGCGTCTGGTTAAAGAACGCACCCGCGAGCTGGAAATTCAAACCGAGGCCGCTGAGGTGGCCTCCCGCTCCAAAAGTGAATTTCTGGCCAATATCAGCCACGAAATCCGCACGCCCATGAACGGGGTCATCGGCCTGAACCATGTGATGCTTCAAACCGAACTGACCAGCCAGCAGCGTGATTATATCGTCAAATCCAATACGGCCGCCAAATCACTTCTGCGGCTGATTGACGATGTGCTGGATTTTTCCAAGATAGAGGCCGGGCACATGGATATGGTCAAGGGGCATTTCCGGCTGTCGGATGTCCTTGAATCCGTCACCGATCTGGCCCTGGGCCAGGTGGCGGAAAAGGAGCTGGAATTGATTCTGACAGTTCCGCCAAACTTAACGGATGACTTGATCGGAGACGATCTTCGCCTTTGCCAGATTTTAAACAATCTGGTCAGTAATGCCGTTAAATTCACGGAAACTGGTGAGATCAGCCTTACCGTGCAATTGGAGAAAGAGGCGGATCATGAAATCTGGCTGAAGTTTATGGTGCGCGATACAGGCATTGGACTTGAGCCGGAACAAATCAGCCACATCTTTGCCGCTTTCACACAGGCCGACACTTCCAGCACCAGACGCTTCGGCGGCACCGGATTGGGGTTGGCCATTGTAAAAAGGCTGGTGGAGATGATGGGGGGCCGGCTCTGGTGCGAAAGCGAGCCGGGACAGGGCAGCCTCTTCGCTTTCACGGCCAGATTCGGTATGGGGGAAACCTCTCTGAAGTATTTCGATCCTCCCAAAATCTATGAAGGGCGGAAAGCTTTGGTGGTGGATGGCAATAGCCGCTCCCGGACCAATCTGGCCGCCTGCCTGGAGCTTTTGGGTGTGGAGGTGGAGAGGGCGGCCACGGACGAAGAGGCTTGCGACATTTTGTTACGCATGAAAGCGGACGGCTCGGGAGTTGATATTATTTTTATCGCCTGCCAGTGGGGCCGGACCGGTACGGCTATTTTAGTGACCCGGCTGGGTAAAATAGTGGGAGAGAATTATCCGGCTTTGGTCATCACCGGCCCGGCCCGCCGCTGTAAAGAAATATTGCCGCGGCTGGAAAAGGCCGGCTTTGATGCTCATGTGATGCCCAAGCCTGTCCGGCCCAAGCCGCTGACAAAGACTCTGGCCGCCGCTTTTGGCGGCGAGTATTCACCAAAAAAGATCGATCCGGCGGCGCCGGAGGATCAAAGCGGTTTGGTCCGCCATTTGGCCGGGTCGGAAATCCTATTAGTTGAAGATAATGACCTGAATCAACTGGTGGCCAAAAAACTGCTCACCAAGGCCGGTTTCGTGGTGGAGGTGGCCAACAACGGCCGTGAGGCGGTGGATAAGGTTTTGTCGAATAAATATGATCTGGTGCTGATGGACATTCAAATGCCGGAAATGGACGGCCTGACCGCGGCCATGAAGATCAGGGAGCACCCTGGCCTGAAAGCGCTCCCGATCGTGGCCATGACAGCTCATGCTCTGGAGGAGGATCGGCGAAAGAGTCTGGACGCCGGAATGAACGAGCACATCAGCAAACCTTTTGATCTGAAGGAATTATTTCTGTGTTTAGCCAGATTCATCAAAAAGGATGTAGCTCACCAGAACTGAGGGTAACGCTGTTCTTTGGGAAGGTTGTTAACCACCAGGGCAATGAGAATCATTATCCCCCCGCCCAGAAGGCAGGGCGACAGCACATACCAATAGCCCCATTGGTGAACGGAGGCTCCTCCGGCGGCGGTGACGAAAGCGGTGGCCCCGCCCGGCGGATGGAGCGTGCCGGTGCGGTGCATGGCGGCAATGGCGGACGGCACGGCCAGGCTGAAAGCCAGAAGCTGGCTGTCGCCGACTATCTGATAGACGGTGACCCCGATCAGGGCGGAGATGACGTGGCCGCCGATCACGTTGCGCGGCTGGGCCAGGGGGCTGCGCATGGCTCCGAACACCAGGACGGCCGAAGCCCCCAGGGGGGCCATGATTAACGGGAGGCCCCCGGTGCTTCTAAAGAAAAAATTGTGAAAAAGGCCAATAATAACCATGGCGGTGCAGCTGCCCGCGAAAGCCAAAAGAATTTCGCTTCCGCGCGGAGCGGGCGGAGCTTTGGAAACACCTTTCATTTTCTGAAAAAAGTCACTGGTCATATTCCACACACCGCTGAGATAACGTTCGATCTGGTAATGATGCCCACCACCGCGCCGTCCATACCCACTACCGGCACGCGGTTGATGGCTTTGGCCTGAAACAGGCGGACAATTTCAGCCATAGTGGCCTCTTCAGAGACACTGAAAGCCGGGGCGGTCATAATCTCTTCCACCGGCCGGTGACGCGCGCACGCGCAGTCCGGCGGTCGTTCCTCGAAGGAACGCGAAGCCAGCCGCATTAAACCGGCAGTTGGCTCTTCGCCTATGGCTCGCAGAACATCTTTTTCCGACACCACTCCCAGCAGTTTCCCGTCGGTATCGGCCACCGGCAGACCGGAAATCCCCGTTTTATCCAAAAGCGCGGCCAATTCCTGAACCGTGGCCGAGCCGGTGATGGTCACGGCCGGGCTGGTCATGATGTCGCGGGCCTTTTTTTCCTCCAAAAGCCTTCGCCGGGCCAGATTATAAACTTTTTCATACAGCAGCTTAAAATCGTGCGGCGTCAGGTCGATGTAGCCGGGCAGGTCACGCATGGCTTTGATAACATCATCTTCCGAAAAGACGGTTTCTTCTATTTTTATGGAATCCATCAGTCCCTCCTTAATTGTTCAGGATAATATCACAATCATCGAAATAGTTGAATTGACCTAAATCAAGGCTTTATGCTGTTTGACGGGCTATATTGATTTCACTGGCAAGGGACAATAATGCCCCGACCAACATGGGAGGTGAATCATGTTTTGCTGGCAGTGTGAACAGACTAAATCAGGCCTCGGCTGCGACGTGGCCGGAGTTTGCGGGAAAAAGCCGGATGTGGCGGCCCTTCAGGATTTGTTGCTGTTTATGTTAAAAGGACTGGGCCAGGCGGCCAAGCGCGGGCGGGTCAAGGGACTGATCAGCCGGGAGATGGATCGCTTTACCGTGGGCGCGGTGTTCGCGACCCTGACCAATGTTGATTTTGATCCGGCCAGATTTCAGGGGCTCATCAATCAGGCGGCCGCATACAGAAATGAGCTGAAAAAATCCACCGGCCTGGAATACAGCTCTCCGGCTTTAAACCTTGAACCGGCCGGGACTATTGAGGGCCTGGTGGAACAGGGCAAACAGCATGGCCTGAAGGATACGGATAATGATTTGGTGCTTTCCATGCGGGAGACGGCTGTTTACGGCTTGAAGGGTCTGTGCGCCTATGCTGACCACGCCGCCGTTCTGGGGCATGAGGTTGATGAGCTGTATAAGTTTGTGCATGAGTGTCTGGCTGCGACTCTCGATGCTTCACTGACGCTGGATGACTGGCTGGGCCTGGCCATAAAAGTCGGGGAAATGAATTTAAAAGCCATGGAATTACTGGACGCGGCCAACACCGGAACCTATGGTCACCCGACGCCGATTGAAGTTCCACTAGGTTTCAAGGCGGGCAAGGCCATTTTGGTCAGTGGGCATGACCTCAAAGACTTGGCCATGTTGTTGGAGCAGACGGCCGGAAAAGGAATAAATATCTATACGCATGGTGAGATGCTGCCCTGCCACGGCTATCCTGAGCTTAAGAAACACCCGCATTTTTACGGCCACTATGGAACAGCCTGGCAGAATCAGGCCAAAGAGTTTCCGGCTTTTCCCGGCTCGATTCTGTTCACCACCAATTGCATACAGAAGCCCGCCGCTGGAACTGAAGGCAACATTTTTACCACTGGACAGGTGGGCTGGCCGGGTCTGACCCACATCGCGGCCCGGCCGGACGGCAGCAAAGATTTTGGACCGGTGATTGAAAAAGCGCTGGCCATGCCCGGCTTTGCGGCTGATGAGGATAAGGGCTCGGTTCTGGCCGGGTTCGGTCGTCAGGCGGTGTTGAGCGTGGCGGGCAAGGTGATTGAACTGGTCAAAGCCGGAAAGATTCGCCGTTTTATGTTGGTGGGCGGCTGTGACGGGGCCAAGCCCGGCCGTAACTATTATACGGATCTGGTGGCCCAGGCTCCGAAGGATACCATAATTCTTACACTGGCCTGCGGCAAGTTCCGCTTCTTTGACCAGAAGTTGGGAGACATTGACGGAATTCCGCGTCTTCTGGATATCGGGCAGTGCAACGACGCTTATTCGGCTATTAAAATCGCTCTGGCATTGGCGGAGGCTTTTGACTGCGGCGTTAATGATTTACCGCTGAGCCTGATTCTTTCCTGGTATGAGCAGAAGGCTTGCGCTATATTGCTGACCCTTCTCTATCTGGGCATTAAAAACATCAAACTCGGCCCCACCCTTCCGGCTTTTATCCATCCAGACATATTGAATGTTCTAGTGGAAAAATTCGCTCTGGCCCCCATTACTACGCCGGAAGATGATTTGAAGCAAATTCTTTCTTGATTGCGGAAAAAATTAAGTGCGGCCTATGGCCGCGCGATAAAGGACTTGGCCTAATAGGCCAACCAAAGGGTTCCACCCTCTGGACTCCGGCTGGGGGAGGGCCCACGCGGGCCCTACCCCAGACCCCACCCGCGCCAGGGGGGCGGAGCCCCCTGGACCCCCAAGAGGTCAGGGTCGGATTCAACTTTCCCCTTCCCGCATCGCCGCAACTCGCTTCGGGTACGAAGCTCAGACAAGCGGCGACGCTTCATACTGCGTCAGCTTCTGGTGCTATAAGTGGTTTTACGTTGCGTCGCTGCATCTTGCGATAGGCGGCCTCAACGGCTGAGTGGTAGTTCTTGTATGTTCGGCTTAAGTCGTCTTCCCCTTAAAGGCCCTTTCCAGTGATGTTGGTTTGTCTCTCTGCCGCCTATCAGTTTATTATGGAGTTGCTCATTAGAAAAAAGGCGGCGAAGTCTCACCGGATACAGCGCTGGAAAAAAACTTTGAGGGGAAGAAATATTCAGCCGAACATACGTGAAGCAGCAATTATCCAATGAAGCCGCCTATAGTAAAATGAATCAGTTCAATGTGAAGTGGCCAACAGCGGTTAAAGCGGAAGGTGTATGAAGCGTCGCCGCTTGTCTGAGCTTCGTACTCGAAGCGAGTTGCGGCGATGCAGGAAGAAGAATGTTATAGCCGACCCTGACCTCTTGGGGTTCCAAGGGGCTTGCCCCTTGGCGCGGGTGGGGTCTGGGGTAGGGCCCGCGTGGGCCCTCCCCCAGCCGGAGTCCAGAGGGTGGAACCCTTTGGTTGGCCCTTCGGGCCAAGTCCTTTATCGCGCGGCCATAGGCCGCCTCCTTATAAAAACTTGTTCAGGCAAGCCCACAATTCATGGGCGATAAAGGGCTTGCCCAGATAACCACTCATGCCGTTTTGCAGATAGTTTTCAATATCGTCAGACATCACGTTGGCCGTCAGGGCCACCACCGGCGTCTGGTTGCCGATTTCTTTCAATTTCATAGCCGCTTCCAGCCCACCCATAACCGGCATATGAATATCCATGAAAATCAAATCAAAAGGTTTGCCCCCGGCGGCCAGACGTTCCCTCACCAAATCCACCCCTATGGCCCCGTTTTCCGCCAGAACCATCGACAACCCCACTCGGGTCAGGTGTTCCCTGATCACTTCCTGATTTATGAAATTATCCTCACAAACCAGCACCTCTCCCCTGAAGCTGGGCTTTTCTAAATGCCCAGCCGTTTCCTCAGGCTGCGAATTGATATCCAGAGTCTCCTCAAGGGTAATAAAAGTCAAGGTGAAACTGAAAGACGTGCCCAGCCCGGAACGGCTTTCAACCTTCAGCTCTCCGCCCATCATTTCAATGAGGTTTTTGGTAATGGCCAGCCCCAATCCCGTGCCGCCGTATTTGCGGGTGGTGGTGGCGTCGGCCTGGCTGAAGGGCTGATAAATATGCCGCAGCTGCTCAGGAGTCATGCCTATGCCGGTGTCTTTAACCTGAAAAGAGATGGTCGCCCAGTCCTGTCTTTCCTCCTCAATGGCCAGACATACTTCAATTGAGCCGCTCTCGGTGAACTTCAGAGCGTTGGAAAGAAGGTTCAAGAGTATCTGCCGGAGTCTGGTGGGATCTCCAATAATTTTTTTCCCAACTCCAGGCCAGTGGCTGAATATCAGCTTGATACCCTTCTCCCTGGCTTTCGGCGTGTTGATCGTTTCGCAAATGCTGATGACGTCTTCGAGGGAAAAAGCGATGTTTTCAAGCTCCACTTTGCCGGCCTCTATTTTCGATATATCCAGAATATCATTGATAATCTGAAGCAACCCCTCCGCACTGGCCCTGATATTGGTAAGGTAATCGCGGGTGACGGGCGAAAGGTCCGGGGTGTCCACCGCCAACTCGGAAAAACCGATAATGCCGTTCATGGGCGTTCTTATTTCATGACTCATATTGGCCAGAAAAGTCGATTTCAGGCGCGAAGCCTCCTCCGCCGCCAATACCGCCTCTCGCAGAGCCGCCCTTTGCTCCTTTTGCCGCTGTTCATAAAGCTTGCATTCGCTTATATCCGACAAAATGACAAAATGCACCAGACGCCCGTCTAACCACCACCGGATGACCGAATTTTTAATGCCCGCCCACAGATCAAGCTCCTCATTGTAATATTCCCATTCGCAGGATGGAAAAGACTCGCGTTCCGCCGCCAGCCGGGGAACAGGGCAAAATGGGCAGGGTTCATCCAGATTCATGAAAACCTTATGGCATTCCTTCCTGACAAGATTCTCCGCCCGCACATTGAATGTTTCCGCCATTTTGCGGTTCATATATATCAGCTCGTAGCTGTCGAGATCCGCGACATAGAGCATGGTGTCCAGATTGTGCATCACGGTTATGGCTTTGTTCACGCCCTGGGCCACGGTCAGGTATATGCCGGAAAGCTTCGCCGAATCGATTAATGTATCGGACTCCCTTCCGCTGATAACCGAATCAAAGCCGCTGAAGCCGGCGGTCAAGGTGTTTATGGAGCGGGAAACGCTGCGGATGCTGCGGGCCACTATACCTACTTCGTCATTATTGGAAAAAGGCAGGTCGGACGGGCTGGTATCGCCCTCGGCCAGCGCTTTGGCGGCTTCGGCTATCTTTCTGAGGGGACGGCCCAGGAGGCTGTTGCATTTCACGATGATATAGGCGGCAAGGGCCGCAATCATCAGGGCGCTGACCAGAAGCAGATTGTTTCTGAAACGGGTATTGTTGGCCAGCATTCTTTCGACGGGGACTCCGGCCGCCACCGCGCCGACCACTTGACCGGAGGAGTCCCTGATAGGGGCCAGCCCGGCAATGACCGGGCCGATTTCGCCGCTGAGGCTCGATTCAAGGCCGAGATCATATTCATTGGTGCGTATGTCCCGGCCTTGAAAGACTTTGGGCAGTTCCGGGGAGAAGAAATGTTCCGGCAGGGTCTGGCCGCGCTGAACCGGGACTCCGGCGATGACCAGAAAGGGATAACCGTCATCGGTTTTCGGGCCGACGGCGTAAAGAAATTTAAGACCCTGTTTTTGTTGGAGGTTATCAAAAGTGCGTTGAAGCTGGGTGATGAAATCAGGATTGCCGCCTGAATGGAGGGACTGGCTGAATTCGTCGCCATCGATAAGGCTGGCCATTGAAGTAGCCGACGCCCAGACCGCCTTGCCATAGTTGTACACGCCGCCCTGAGCATACATATGATAAGAGGTCAGGCCGACGACCACGGCAAAAAGCCCGAGCATGAGGGAACCGCGAATGGAAATCTGATAACAGAGGCTGAATAATTTTTCGCCAGAGTTTTTTTGCGTCATAGAATTTGCCGATTTTTTCGTCAATTAAAGGCCGCCATATTCAGTGCGGCGATAATAATAGTAAGTAAATAATGGATCTTTTACCGGAGTGCGGTCAACATGCCGTCAACTGGTGTTGAACAGTGCGTATAGGTGTACAGCAAACGATCGTTTACTGTACACCTATACGCACTGGCCACCGCCGGTTAACGGCAGGTTGACCGTGCGCCGGTAAAAGATTATTTTTTTAATTATAGTTTATACGCATTATTTAGCAAGGCCTAATTTGAGACAATTTTCAGCCGCAAAAAAAGTGCGTGACCCACCGGGGAACACGCAACCTTTCTTAAGCGAAAAAGCTTGATTTATAAAACATTCAGGCCCCGCCGCCGCAAAAACCGCTTCAAGCCGTCTATCGCCTCGGCTGAGGGAGAAGAGTGGATTGGCGGTTCAGGCAGGTTCAGCCGGGCATATTTGGCCACTCCTAGGTTGTGATAGGGCATGAATTCCACAGCGGTGAAGCCAGGCGAGTTTTCCAGAAAGGCGGCCAGAGCCTCCAGGTCGGCCTTATCATCATTGAGGCCCTCAACCAGAGGCACTCGGACAGTAACATTATTATGGACGGCCAGAAGCTTTTGGGCGTTTTCCAAAATTTTCTTGTTGGATACGCCGGTCAGTTCACAGTGTAGGCCGTGATCCATGTGTTTCAGGTCAATGAATATTTCATCGATCAAGCCAAGTATGGGCCAGGCTTTTTCCCAATCGGCCATGAGGCTGGTTTCAATCGCCGTGTGATAGCCGCTGGCGGCGCAGGCCTGGACGGCCGCCAGCAGAAAATCGGCCTGCATCAGCGGCTCTCCGCCGGAGAAGGTGACTCCGCCGCCTGACTCCCGGTAAAAAACTTCATCGCGCCGTAAACGCCTCATCAATTCTTCCACAGTCACCAACTGACCGAAACCGTGCTCGATTTTCGGAGACCAGGACTCAGGGTTGGCGCACCAGGCACAGCGAAGCGGACAGCCTTTCAGGAAGACCGTGCTGCGAATGCCTTCGCCGTCATGGATGGACCAGCGCTGCACTTGAAAAATAACGCCCTCAGCCGCCGCCATTATCAAAGCCCTTCATAGGTGGTGCGCTCAATGATGGCCTCTTGGGCCTCGCGGGAGAGATTGACGAACTGGGTACTGTAACCGGCCACCCGCACCAGGAGGTCGCGATAGTCGTCGGGGTGTTCCTGGGCTTTGCGCAGAGTCTCAGTGGAGATGACGTTAAACTGGACATGAAAAGCGCCCAATGAGAAATAGGCCCTGATAAGCGAACCCAGTTTGCGGCGGTTTTTTTCATCCTTCAATAGGCTTGGCGACAGTTTCACGTTCATCAGCGTACCGCCGGTGTGGATGTCGTGATTGATCTTGGCCGCCGAGCGCATGGCCGCGGTGGGGCTGGTCAGATCCGTCCCCGCGTGGGGTGATATGCCTTCGGTCAGGGGCGTGCGGGCCCGGCGGCCGTCCGGGGTGGCCCCGATGATGCTCCCGGCCGGGATATAGTTGGATATTCCCATGAAAGCCGAGTTGAATTTGGAACCGAACAGGTCGGTGTAGGAAACTGTCTCACGGTGATAAAAATCCGATATTTCCACGGCAATACGATCCGCGTAATCGTAGTCGTTGCCGTATTTGGGCACGGACAGAGCTTCAGCTCGCATATCCTCATAACCCTGCCAGTCTTTTTCCAGGGCCGCACAGATTTGCTCCATGGTGTATTTCCCGTCCTCAAACACCAGCTTTTTGATGACGGCCAGAGAGTTGGCGGAATCAGCCACGCCGATGCCGGTGAGAACCGGCCCCAGGTTATATTTGGCTCCGCCGTGGGATAGATCTTTTCCTTTCTCCATACAACCATCCACCAGAAGCGAGAGATAAGGACGCGGCACCATTTCCGCGTGGATGCGCTGGGCCGTCAGTGAGCCGATGACCGAATGTTTGATCAGATAGGCCAGTTGTTTCAGAAAGGCCTCTTTTACTTCATCATAGCTTTTGAAATCGGCGGCCGGTTTTTCCGTCACGCCTCCTAGATCGGGATTCAGTCGGCTCCGGCCTTCATTGAGGGCAAATTCCAGGGCGGCGGCCAGATTGACGCTGACGGCGGAAGTCCATTCGCCAATCTTGCGGAAGTGCGGCACCACACAGCCGCAGTTGTTCCAGTCGCGGGCGTCTTCGGGCGGGAGGCCGGCGGCCAGAAGCATTTCCGAACCCAACCGGTCATTGTGAACGGCCGGAAAGCCGGTGCCTTCGGCAATGAGGTCGCAGACGGCCATCATGAAACTATCAGGCGTATCGGGGTGTATGCGCACTGACAGTCCCGGCTGATGGGTTTTCACATGGCTGGTGGCTTTCAGACACATGTAGGAGAGATCATTGGTGGCGTCGCGGCCGTCGCGCGTTCTGCCGCCTATGGTCAGATTCTGGAAAGCGTTGTAGCCCGCGAAATATTTGGCCGTGTTGGCCGATATCACCCACACCCATTCCGAAAGCTTGATCCACAGGGCCTCAATCAGCTCCTGGGCTTCATCCGGAGTGATTCGGCCGGCTTCCAGGTCCGCCTGGTAATAGGGATTCATGTATTGATCAAAGCGGCCGATATTCAGGGCCAGCGAGTTTTCGGACAGTATGGAACCCATCTGGGTAAACCAGACCGTCTGAATGGCCTCGCGGAAAGTGACCGGAGGATTGGCGGGCGCCCGGCGGCAAATGGCGGCCGTTTCCGGCATGCCAAGTTCCTCCGCGCGGGCGGCATATCTTTCGGCCAGAGAGATTATGCCTTCGCAGACAATTATTTCCGCCTGATAGAACTCCATCCGGCTGAGGTCGTCCGGGGTAATGGGTGAGACGGCGGCCAGTTTTTCCTCGGCCTCCTTTTTTAACCCGCCAAAACCTTTTTGAAAGATAATGTCCTGATAGTCGGCGGTGATTTCGCCCACGGCGTTGCGCCATTTGGAATCGTTATCGATGATGCCGGTATCCACCAGTATGCGGCCGGTTTGATCGTTGATGCGGGAAAGAAAGGTTTCCTCCAGGGATTTACCCTTCCAGTAGGGAAAGATCTCGCGGCGCAGCATTTCCCTGGATTTATCGTCAATAGCGTAAGGATCTTGACTGCGGGAGGCAAAGTCATCCATTTCCTCTTCCACCCAGCTCCAGGAATATTCCGGGCAGACCACGCCTGATTTGAGGTATTCACCGATGCTGCCGACGATCAGTTCGTCGTCAAAAATAGTGACCGGCCCCTTTTGGCATACTTCCCGAAAAGCCTTGGCCCGGCGAATAATAGTGGCTTCACCTTCAGAGTTTTTGTGTGATTCGGTGAAGAGCCTGGCCCGTTCCACGCTGACGGTGGGTTTGGCTTCAATATAGAGCTTTTTGAATCTTTTGATTCTCTCGGTCATGGCGGCGTTCATCATTTGTCCCTCCCATTCAGATACTGGACGAGTTGTTCGCGGGCGTGTGAAAGGTGTTTGCGAAGGATATGCCTGGCCTCTTCAATATCGCGGCGGCGGCAGGCTTCCAGAAGTTCGCGGTGCTCCATTTGGGAATCGGCCTGAAAGTTGAGCGTATCGAGATAAAGGCAGAGATAACGGGCCACGTTATCATGCATGTTGTTGATCATGGTTATAAGTTTGGGGCGGCCGGAGGCCATGTATATGGCATCGTGAAACTGGCGGTTGAGGGCGGACAGTTTGGAGGCGTCCCTGACCGCGTCTATTTTGGCGATTGTTTTTTCAGCCGAGGAGAGGTTTTTCTCCGACAGATTGGGGATAGCCAGCTCCAGGGCTCCGATTTCCAGGAATTTGCGGATATCGAAGATGTCGGTGGCTTCTTCAGCGGAGAGATCACTGACCTGCGCTCCGCGATTGGGCATCATGGTAACCAATCCGTCGGAGGAGAGGGTACGGAGGGCCTCACGGAGGGCGCTCATGCTGACGCCGAAACGTTCGGAGAGTTCTTCCTGTTTCAGCTGATGCCCGGCCGGGAGCTGGCCGGAAACAATATTCTCGCGCAGGAGACGGGTGATTTTATCTGACAGTGTTGTTTTTTCTATTGCTTGCATGGTCATTGCTGGGTGCTCCGTTTTTACGCGGATAATTTTCTATATTCGATTTTCGAAAATTTTAGCATTAATGCCTAATCCTGTCAATTACAGGAGTCAAAAGTGGCGGAATCATCGCTTGGCAAGGGTAAAGGTAAAACCCGGCCGTGCGGGCGAAAAAATTTCTGACGTCGCTCGTAATTTTCTCGTATTCCCGGCCGGGTGGCTTCAGCAGAGGGTGGTGAGTCCGTGCCCGTCCGGGGAGCAAAATTACGAGCGACTTACAGTGCCTTTCGTAAAAATTTTCGCCCGCACGGCCTGATCAGTGTCAGCGTTTGGGTAAGGTGAAGTTTGGGGCTTGTTGCATAAGCTGAACATGTTTAGGTGGGCGGAGCGGTGAGATTTCTCCAGAGGGGACCACGGTTTTTGCGTAGCGGAGAGGCCGTCAGTTTAAGGGAAAAGGTCTGCATTTTAAAAACAGCAGGTCGACCCGATAGGGGAGACGGAGCGCCAGCGACTGGTTTTGACGGAAAAATAGCCGCTCGCGAAACAAAAACCACGCTTTTTGTGTAGCGGAGGGGCCGTAAGTTCAAGGGAAAAAGTCATAATTAGAATTGCTGAGGCTGAAGCTGATTTAGCCAGATCATTTGAAAAACGCGAAGCTTTTAAAGACCATCGCGACCGTTAAAAACAACAAATGTTCTTTGGCCAGTGGACACAAATATAATTTGCGTCCAAGGGCTTTTTTTAATCACCAAAAAGAATAATGAGAATAAAGCCGGGCCGCTTTAATTCAGACCACCGGTGATTTATAAGGTGAAGCGAAATGGATATAGTAATCGGGGTGCCCCTGTATCGGCAGCCAGAAGACAGTCAGGCCTGTACCGTCGGCCATTGGCGGATTATAGGCCGATTGTTCCCGTCCCTCTTTTAAAACCTTTTCAGCCAGACACCCCTTATGCTGTTCCGGGGAGCCATGCTGATGACAGATCATGCCTTCCTCCCGACCAAAGGCCCGCGCCGCCGGGTTTGCGGCGACAATTAGCCTGGACTTGTGATTCAGCTGGGCCACGCCTGGAAAGCTGTCATACATCAAATGAAAAGCTTCCACCAGCTTTTCATCCACCTTGATATCACCATTCACAGTTTGCCTCCCATTTTGACTCAATCCAGATTGTAAGCCTGAATCTTGGTGATTAAAGCCCGTCGGCTCAGACCCAGGGCTTCGGCCGCATGGGTGCGGTTGCCTTTGTGGTCTTTCAGCACCCGGTCAATTATCACCCGTTCAGTGGCCTCGGTCACTTCCTTAAGGGCGGCTTTCAAATCAACCGCCGTCTCCGGTATGCTCACGGCAAAACCATCGCCGCAGCTCACAGACTGACCGGCGACAGGCGCGGCCTGGACGGCCTCCGCCGCCCGCGGGCCGAATGGAAAGTCGTCCGGGGTGATCACTTCGCCCTCACTCATCACCGCCACCTGCTCCACGGCGTTACGAAGGGCCCGAACATTGCCGACCCAGCGCTGTTCCATCAGCACCCTTAAAGCACCCGGAGAAAATTTCTTCTCTCCCAAACCGTTCTTCTCCACGGCCTGCTTAAGGAAAAGGGCGGCCAGCATGGGAATGTCTTCCGGCCGCTCCCTTAAGGGCGGCATTTTCAACATGATGACGTTTAGGCGATAAAAAAGGTCTTCCCGAAAACGCCCGGCTTCGATCTCTTCCTTTAAATCCTTATTAGTGGCCGCCACCACCCGGAGGTTGACCTTGCTGGATTTCAGCTCACCCACCCGGCGCACCTCTTCCTCCTGAAGCACGCGCAAAAGTTTCACCTGCATATCCAGCGGCAGTTCGGCCACTTCGTCCAGAAAAAGCGTTCCCCCGTCTGATTCCGCAATCAAGCCTTTCTTAGCCTGATCGGCCCCGGTGAATGCCCCTTTGACGTGGCCGAAAAATTCGCTTTCCATCAAGTTGGGCGGAATGGCCCCGCAATTGACGGGCACAAAGGGCCGTTCGCGCCGTGGACCGTTCTGATGAATGGAGCGGGCGGCCAGTTCCTTGCCGGTTCCGCTTTCTCCGGTGATCAGCACTGTGGCTCTGGTCTCGGCCACTTTGGCGATGAGGTCGAAAACTTTGTGCATGGCCGAGCTGTCGCCCAGAAAACTGGAAATGTCGAAACGCTCTTTAATCTGCTTGCGAAGAAGGCGGTTTTCATCCAGAAGGCGGCCGCGCTCCAGGGCCTTTTCCAGGATCAGAATAATTTCATCTTCCTTGAAGGGCTTGGCCACATAATCATAGGCCCCGGCTTTCATGGCCTGAATGGCCGTATCAACCGAAGTGAAAGCCGTCACCACCACCACCACCTGCTCGGGGTTGTCCGCCTTGACCCGGGCCAGAAGCTCCAGCCCGTCTATACCGGGCATCTTCATGTCGGTGAAAATGGCGTTAAAACTCTCCTGGGCAATCAATTCCAGGGCCTCCTCGCCGGAGGCGGCCAGGCGGCAGTTATAGCCGTGCTTGCCGAGCATGATGGACATTATTTTTCGAATATGCTCTTCATCATCGACAATAAGTATGTTCGGAGGCTGAGTCATTATCGAATCCTGGCAGAAGTCTTAATAGTTGCACTTAATCGACGGGCAGGCTTTAGAGCGCGCCCGGACCTATTGGTCGCCGTCGCATTCAGGGAGGCTGATGATAAAGAGCGCCCCTTTGCCCGGCGCTGATTTTATGTCGATGCGCCCATGATAGCTGTCCACCAGACGCTGGCAGATTGAAAGCCCCAGACCGGTGCCCTCACCGGGGCTTTTAGTGGTGAAGAAGGGATCGAAGATACGATCCACCACTTCCTGAGGCACACCAGGACCGGTATCGGTGAATTTAAGCCGAACACATCCATTGTCACGGGAAAGGCCGATGCCGAACCGCCCTTCCCCCTTCATGGCCTGGGCCGCGTTCATGGCGATGATGATGACGATCTGGGCCAGATGGTCACGGTCCATCACCACCAGGTGAGGCCGGTGCTCTTCGTCCAGATCAAAGGTTACTTCGATATTGCGGAAAACCCTCTGGGCCTGAATCATGCTCATAGTGCGCGGCAGGGCCTCGCCCATGTCCAGAAGCTCGGAAAGGCCCTGCGACGGCCGTGAATAATCCAGAAGCTCACGCAGAATTTTCTGGATGCGGCCGGTCTGATTAATTATGGCGTCCAGATATTCGCGCCGCTCCTCCTCAGAATTGCCGCCAGCTTCCAGAATCTGGGCATAGCCGGAAATGGCCGACAGAGGGTTGCCGACCTCATGGGCCACACCGGCGGCCAAGAGGCCGATGGAAGCCAGCTTTTCCGAGTGAATCAACTGGCGCTCCAGATATTTGCGGTCAGTCATGTCACTGACCAGCACCATCCAGGAGGCGTAGACGTCGCCAAACTCGCCGCCGGGGCCGCCCAGACCACCATCACCGGCCGCGCCCACGGACAGGCCCGGCAAATCATCCTCATCGGTCCCGACCTGGGAAGTGGAGAGAATAACGTCCCGCCGCTCACCGCTGGAAGTAATCAGAACGGCCTCGAAAACCTGATCAGCCGGAGGCGGAGAACCTGCGTCCCAACCTCGGATACGGTCGGGATCGGCCAGAAAACTCCTGAATTCACGGCCCAGAAGTTCTTCACGGCTCCAGCCCCACTGGGAGGCCTTGCGATTGGCATAAGTGATGTGCCCATCCTGGCTGAGGGTGAACATGGCGTCGTTGGCGGTTTCCAGAAGACGCTGAAGATAGTTGGAGACCTGACGGGCCCGGCTCTCCGATTCCCGCAGACGTTCGTTGACGCGATTGAGATCATCGAACAAGAGGACATTGGAAAGGGCCGCCCCGGCCTGATCGCTCATGATCGCCAGCATACGCTCGTCTTCGGGTGAAAAGGGATGGGTGTCCGGCCGGGAGAGGACCATCAGGCCCAAGAGCTTGTGCCGGACACTGAGGGGCAGAAAGACCAGCGAACGCTGTGAATCGCTCGGGCGGCCGAGTGGATCGTATTCCGGGGAAGCGCTCATAATGGTCAGGGGGGTCAGGAAGTCTTCATCCGGGGCCAGGGGGCCGAGCACCCCCAGCGACCAGGGCACGGCCCGAATGGGTTCAAAGAAGGAGAAAATCTCATGATCGGCCCAGTAGGCGGCCCTGATAAGAAGCTGATTAGGCCCTTTGCGGTCACGTCCCAGCATCAGCACCAGCCTGTCAACTGAAACTTCGTGGGCCACCGTCTCCAACAGTGACTGCGAGAGCGTCTCCAGACTGCGGCTGGTGCGCAGGGCGTCCCCTATCCGCCGGACCAGCGACAGTTCCTCCAGCTTCTGGTCGTACTGCTCATAAATCTCGGTGAGCGTACTTTTGTAAATGTCCAGTTTGGCCTCAAGCTCTTTGAGCTTTTCCAGCTCGGGAGCTATCTGGCCGCCCTGATCAGGCATGCTTGCTGCCATCTGAGAATCCCCGGCCTACAGTGAAGTCTAAAAATGAGGGTGTTAAGCAAAGAATGCCAGCGCCGTATTCAACGCTTTCGTTTGCACGCGAAATAAGCTACTTAAGACGTTGCCTTACGCATGGAGCATTCGAAGGTTCACACCCTGCTAAAAATACTCGTGGAGCATAATGGTCTGCTCGCGGTCGGGCCCAACGGAAACCAGGCCCAAAGGCGCTCCGCACAACTCGCTCATCCGGTCCAGATAGCGGCGGGCGGTGTCGGGCAGATCTTCCAGCTTGCGAGCTTTACTGATGTCGCTGAAGAAGCCCGGCCAGGTTTCATAAACCGGCTGACAACGCTCCGCGTCTTTGACCTCGGCCGGGATGAAATCGATCTTTTCGCCGTCCAGCATGTAGTGGGTGGCAATTTTCAACTCGCCCAGACCGCTCAGAACATCCAGCTTGGTTACGGCCAGATGGTCGACTCCGCAAAGGTCGACCGCGGTTTTAACTACCACCGCGTCCAGCCAGCCGCAGCGGCGCGGGCGGCCGGTGGTGGTGCCGAACTCGGCCCCCTGCTTGCGCATGAAGTCGCCTGTGGCGTCGGAAAGCTCGGTCGGGAAAGGGCCGGAACCCACCCGGGTGGAGTAGGCCTTCACCAGGGCCAGCACGCCCTGAATCTTTTGCGGGGCCAGCCCTACCCCGGTGGTGACGGAACCGGCCACCGGATTGGAACTGGTGACAAAGGGATAGCTGCCGTGATCGATATCCAGCTGAATCCCCTGGGCGCCTTCAAAAAGAATCCGGCGATCCTCATCCAGAGCTTTCTGGACGAACATCCGCGTATCGGTGAGATAGGGCACAAGCCGTTCCTGCCAGACAGCGGCGGCGGCCATAATCTGATCGATATTTGGGGTGTCGGCCTTGTAAAAATGCGTAAGGAGGTGCATCTTCTCGGCCATGGCCGCTTCAGCCTTTTCCCTGAAGGAATCCAGATCCCTCAGATCACACATTCTGAGGCCGATCCTTGAAGCCTTATCTTCATAGGCCGGGCCGATGCCGCGCCCGGTGGTGCCGATGCGGCCCTCACCCTTCAGCCCTTCGCGGGCTTGATCGAGCGCCCGGTGGTAGGGCATGATGACATGGGCTTTTTCGCTGATTAAAAGAACCTCGGGCGTAACCTTCAGACCACGCGCCGTGAGGGTGTCTATTTCCTCGAGCAGAACTTCCGGATCAATAACCACGCCCCCGGCCACCACGCCGATTTTGCCCGGATGGAGAATGCCGGAGGGAACCAGATGCAGGGCATATTTCTGACCGTCGACGACCAGAGTGTGCCCGGCGTTGTTGCCGCCCTGGAAACGAACCACCAGATCGGCTTTTTGGGTAAGGATATCAACAACCTTGCCCTTGCCTTCATCGCCCCACTGAGCGCCGACTATAACCAAATTGCTCATAGATGTAGAGTCCTTCCGAACGATGTATTATGTTACATCGGGCCGCGCCGCGCCCCACTTACCTGATAGTAACATCATAATATAGCATGTTTCACGTTTAAAACCAACATTTGTGAAAGCCGGGGTGTCGGCGTGGGTATGGCAAAGGTAAAACCCGGAGGGCGGGGCGGTGAGATATCTCCCGAGTGGCCCCCGATTTTTCTCTTATTCCCGGCCGGGTGGCTTCATCATAGGTATGATAGTTCGTGCCCGTCCGGGGAGCAAAAATCGTGGTCCCCTCTGGAGAAATCTCACCGCCCCGCCCTCCTTGTCCTGGTCGGCTCATGACAAAAAACTCCCAACAGACATCCCACCCAAAAGCCGACACTGACCAGGCCGTGCGGGCGAAAAATTTTCTGTAAGTCGCTCGTAATTTTGCTCCCCGGACGGGCACGGACAATCAAACCTCTTATGAAGCCACCCGGCCGGGAATACGAGAAAATTACGAGCGACGTCAGTGCCTTTCGTAAAAATTTTCGCCCGCACGGCTGGGTTTTACCTTTGCCGCTTCCAAATGCCGGTTCTTAAATTGGCAAGCCCCTGAGCCGGTCAGACTTCAGGGGCTCGACAGATTCGCCAGAGTGCTTTCATCACCTAAATTTTTGAAAGGATCAAAATGATCACCAGACCCCACATAGTCAAAAGAGCGTTACCCACGGCATAGGTCACGGTGTAGCCCAGGCTGGGGATATTGCTTTTGGCCTTTTCGTTGATCATGCCCAGGGCGGCGGTGGTAGTCCTGGCTCCGGCGCAGCAGCCGAACAGAATCGCCGGATGGAATTTGAACAGGTAGCGGCCGATATAAGCTCCGCAGATCAGCGGCACGGAAGTGACGGCCACACCCCATAGAAACAGGCTCACCCCGGATTCTTTCAGCCCGGCCACAAAGTTCGGCCCGGCCGTTATGCCCACCACGGCGATGAACACGTTGAGGCCCACGGAGTTCATGAACCAGACCGTGGGCTCGGGAATATAGCCGAAAGTGGGATGGATGGATCGGAGCCAGCCGAAAACCAGGCCGCCGATCAAAGCGCCGCCGGCGGTCGAAAAAGTCAGGGGAACCCCGCCGACGTTCACCACCAGCGCGCCGAAGAGCCCGCCGATGACGATGGCCCCGCACATGGCGGCCACATCGGTCACCGTGGAGCGCTGATCAACGACGCCCAGCTCCTTAGCCGCACGTTTGACGTTCTTATCAAGCCCGGAAAGGGTCACTATGTCTCCATGATGCAAAGTGGTGGTGCCCAAAATGGGAATATCCACCCCGGTCAGGCCCCGCTTGATGCGGCGCAGAAACACGCCGTGCGCCCCGGCGGTGGCCGCCAGCTGGGCCAAAGTCTTATCGGTCACCTCCTTCCGGCTGACGTAAACATCAACACCGGAAACAGGCTGACTGACCAGCTCCCTGTCATCAACTTCATCGAAACAAGTCTGATCATCACCCAAGTCCACCACTGCCCCGTGATCACCGCCAATGGCCACCACGTCACCAGCCTGTAATAGGGTTTGAGTGGTGGTCTCTAATTCCTTGCCGTCGCGGCGCACGCCTTCGATAAAGACATGACGATCGGGAAATTTGCTCTCCATTTGGCCGACAGTCATATTGTCAGCGCATTTGGAGAGCTTGTAGGCCCGCAATTCATATTCATGCCAGGCCGTGCCCTCTGTGGGGGCCGAGTCGTCGGTCTTATTTTTCTCTTCGTAATCGCGGCAGGCTTCCTCCAGATTTATGCGCATAACTGTCGGCAGAATCTGGGCCAGCAAAAAAGCCGAGCCGATAGTGCCAAAAATGTAGGTCACAGCATAAGCCACCGGCATGGACGCCAGCAGGCTGGCGGTCTGATCGGGCGGGAGTCCGGCCCGGTTAATGGCGTCGGTGGCCAGGCCCATTGAGGCGGAAATAGTCTGGCTGCCGGCAAAAAGCCCGGCCGCCTCGCCCATATTGTAACCGGCGATTTTAGCGGCCAGAACAGCGGAGAGCAGCGATATAAGGCAGACTATGGCCGCGAACCCGGCCTGCGGCAGCCCGTCTTTGGCGATGCCCCGCACGAACTGCGGCCCGATGCCGTATCCCACGGCAAAAAGAAACAGAAGAAAAAAGAAGCTTTTCAGGGGACCGCTGATAGTTATGCCAAGCTGGCCGATTAAAATCCCGGCCAGAAGAGTGCTGGTCACCGCGCCCAGGCTGAACCCCTTGAAAGACTTCCCGCCCACCCAGTAACCCACGGCCAGCGACAGCAAAACGGCCAGTTCCGGGTAGGTTTGAAGCGTCGTCTTAAACCATTCCATTTATCGGCTCCTTTATTGCGGCCAGTTGATGCGCTCAGCGCCCGGCATGATCAAAAACGTTGACTTCACCGGAGGTCTGCACCACCGAGACAGGATGCTTTTTGAAATATTCCAGGCAGCGCTTCACGTCCTCCAGGAACAGCAAAGCCATGTCGTCGCTGAAACCGTGGCGCAGAACAACCCGCATTACCACCGTCTCCTGAATGTTGGGCAGCATCGAATAGGCCGAGACCTGCCAGCCCCTCATCCTCAACCGGTCGGAGAGGTCATAGAGGCTGTAATGTCTGACGTCGGGGTGGAGAGTCCAGGAGACGGCCGGTATACCTTTTTGGGGATCGCCGCCGAAGAAGGTTTCGAAATCCCCAAGTTCCCGTATGCCTTCACGGATACAGGCGGCGCTCTTATATAGGTTAGCCATGATCTCACGATAGCCCTGACGGCCCAACCGGGTCAGGAGGTAATACTGGGCCACAATCTGGCCGCCGGGGCGAGAAAAGTTGAGGGCGAAAGTGGCCATGTTGCCGCCCAGATAGTTAACCCAGAAAATTAAATCATCAGGCAGGCTTTTCTTGTCGCGCCAGACCACCCAGCCCACCCCCAACGGGGCCAGCCCGTATTTGTGGCCGGAAGCATTGATGGACATGACTCTGGGCAATCTGAAGTCCCACTTGATGTCCGGCTCGACAAAGGGGGCGATAAAGCCGCCGGAGGCCGCGTCCACATGCACCGGAATATCAAAGCCCTTCTCTTTCTGTATCCGGTCCAAGGCCTGGCAGATTTCCTCCACCGGTTCATAGTGGCAGGTGAAAGTGACCCCGAAAGTGGGCACCACGCCGATGGTGTTTTCATCCACATAACCGGCCAGCACCGCGCCGTCCATGCCCAGACGGTCATGCTGAATGGGTATTTCACGCAGTTCTACGTCGAAATAGCGGGCGAATTTGTGCCAGCAAACCTGGACCGGCCCGGTGACGATGTTCGGCCGGGAAAAATCCTTGCCTTCCTTCCGCCGTCTGGCCCGCCAGCGGAACTTCATGGCCAGCCCGCCCAGCATGGCCGCCTCGGACGAGCCGATGGTCGAGCAGCCGGCAGCCTCCTCCGCCTCCGGCGAATGCCACAGGTCGGCCAGCATATGAACGCACCGGCTTTCCAACTCGGCCGTGGCCGGATATTCATCCTTGTCGATCATATTTTTATCAACGCACTTGTCCATAATGGCGTGGATATTGGGCTCCATCCAGGTCTGGCAGAAAGTGGCCAGATTCTGGCGGGCATTGCCGTCGAGCATCAGTTCATCCATAACCAGATTGTAGGCCACATCAGGGTTGATGCCGTCTTCGGGCATTTGATATTTAGGCAGGGCCCGGCCGGCGGCCAGGGAGGCATAGGCGTCGAGATTCTTTGAGCGGGTGGTGTGATGAACAGGCATGACAGATCCCCCTTGCTTGTCAATGGTAATAAAGGATTTTTAAGAAGAGCAGGCAAGAACAAATATATTGGCAGACAGCTAAAAGTTAAATATAGCATTCAACATATATTTATTTACAGTATATCAATAAAAATTACAATATAAAAAGATATTATTTATTGCCACTACAATTTTAAAATGGTGACAAGGTAAGCCGTGCAAAAGTTTTGCATTCCAGTAAGATTGTAATATAATCAGGCATACGCGAAGTCCGGCCGCCAGCCGGACAAAAATACATCCGGCGGGTTCATTGCCATGTTTTCCAGCGACCTGTGGCCCATGATCATCACGATAGCCATTCTGACAGTCACCGTAATATTTTTTACCTTGGGGAAATTCCGTTCCGACATGGTGGCCCTCTGCGCGCTTCTGGGAATGATACTTTTCGGCGTACTGACTCCCCAGGAGGCCCTGGCCGGGTTCTCCAACACCATCATCCTCACCATTGCCGGGGTCTTCGTTATCGGCGGGGCTATTGTCCGCAGCGGGCTGGCCAACACGGTCAGTGACCGTATCCTTAAAACGGCGGGCAGCAATCAGAGCGTCCTGTTCATGCTGCTGATGCTGATCACCGCCCTGATCGGCTCCATGGTCTCCAATACCGGCACAGTGGCCATTATGATGCCCATTGTAGCCAGCCTCTCCATGAGCCTGAACACCAGCCCCAGCCGCTTTCTTATGCCTTTGGCGTTTATGAGCAGTATCGGCGGCATGCTTACCCTCATAGGCAATCCCGGCAACATGGTTGTGAATGATGTTTATGTCAAAGCCGGATACGAATCCTTAACCCTGTTCTCATTTCTGCCGGTGGGCATAGTGAGCCTGATTTTCGGCATGCTGGTGCTGGCCCCGGCTACCTCCTATTATCTGTCCCGCCGCAAAAACGAAAAAGGCGAACCCCGGGACAAGGGCCTGACCCTGACTGACCTGGCCGAAAAATATAATCTGGCCGGGAACATGTACAGAGTATCCGTGCCCGGCTCTTCCACTCTGGCCGGACGCAGCCTCATGGACCTGAACCTGACCGGAGGCTATGGAGTTTTCATTCAGGAAATACGGCGGGAAAAAAAGCATTCCGGCGGCTTCGGCCCGCATGAGACTTTGCAGATAGCTCCCGGCCCGTCAGTGGTCATCAGCGGCGGCGATACCATCTATGTCATGGGTTCACAGGAAAAGGTGGAGGCGCTGGCCGCCGACTACGGCCTCCGGCAGATTAAGCTGAAAGCGGGCGACGACATCCGGGATAAATATACCTTTGATGCGATAGGCATATGTGAACTGGTGCTGATGTCCTCTTCCAGGCTGGTCAATATCACGGTGGCCGAATCCGGGCTACGGGAGCAGTTCGGCCTGAGCGTTCTGAGTATCCAGCGCGGTAATCAATATATTATGGAAAACATCCGCGACCAGGTGATGCAGTCGGGCGACGCGCTTCTGGTGCAGGGCACCTGGGACAACATCACCCGCCTGGATGAATCTTCGCCCCACTGGGTGGTGGTGGGCCGCCCCTGGGATCAGGCCGGGTCGGCGGGCTCGAAGAAAAAAATCCCCTATGTGGCCACGGTGATTCTCCTGATGATCGCCAGCATGGCCACCGGACTCCTGCCCACTGTCGTTTCGGTGCTGTTGGCCGCACTGGCTATGGGTGTGGGGGGCTGTTTTAAAAACGTTGAGGACGCCTATTCCTCCATCAACTGGGAAACGCTGGTGATGATCGCCTGCATGCTGCCCATGGCCACAGCCATGGAAAAAACGGGCCTGGTGCGAATTGCCTCTGATTATATGACCAGCTTCGGCCTCAGTAACGGCCCCCTGGCGGCCCTGGCCATGGTCTATGCCCTGACCTCGGTCCTGAACATCATTATCAGCGCCACCCCCGTGGCCCTTCTGGTGGCCCCGGTGGCCATCAAAGTGGCTATCGACCTGGGCGTCAGCCCCCTGCCCTTCGTTTTTGCCGTGGCCACATCATCCTGCATGTGCTTTGCCAGCCCCTTTTCCACACCGTCCAACGCGCTGGTCATGTCGGCCGGGCGCTACACTTTTTTTGACTATCTGAAAATCGGTTTGCCGCTTCAGGCCCTGATGGGGGTGGTAATGGTGCTGGCCCTGCCGAAGCTTTTTCCCTTCTGACCAACTTGAACGGGCCAAGTCCGGGACTTACCTTAATTCAAGGATCTATCAAGGGAGGCGGATATGGATTATACGGACGGCCCCAGCGCCATTGCCATAATAGCGGAAAGAAAAATAAGGGAAGCCATGGAGGAGGGTCAGTTCGACAACCTGCCGGGGAAGGGAAAGCCCCTGAAACTGGAGGATCTGTCCCACCTGCCGCCGGAGCTTCGAATGGCCTACACCATCCTCAAAAACAGCGGCTATCTGGAAGAGTCAAACGCCAACATCAAAATCCCGAATATTCATGGCCTTTTGGCCGCCACTTCCGGGGAGGGCCGGGACTGCGGAAAACTAGAGCGGCTGAAATTCCTGTTATCCAGAGCCAACCGCTCCGGCCCGAAGCCCCACAAGGCGGAAACGGACAAAGAGCCGGCCGCCCTGAATCCGGATTATCTGGATAAAATGCTGAAAAAGGTCTGACGCGGATACGGACAGAGGCTTGTCCGGTCGGCCAACTGAGAAAAAATCTTGTTAAAAACGTCTGGAGGCGGCATAATCACTGGCATCAGTATTTTGAAGTTAAATGGAGAATAAGATGTTGCGGACGATAAAGAACATACCGATCCGGGCGGTTAAAGCCACAATCTATTCCCTGGCCGGGCTGAAAAGCGCTTTCACCAAAGAAGAAGCTTTTAAACTGGAGACTCTGGCGTTCGCCGCCTTATTCCTCATTATGCTGGCCGTGCCCTGGCCTTTCTGGAAAAAAGCGGCCCTCTTGGCTATCTACCTGATCATCCCCTTGTGCGAACTCTTCAACTCGGCCATTGAGGACATCTGCGACCTTATTACCCGTGATTTCCATGAGAACATCAAATCGGCCAAAGACAAAGGCTCGGCAGCGGTTTTGACAGCCATTGTCATCAATCTTCTGGCCCTCTGCGCTCTTATCGCCATTTAAATTCTAGCTGCCCCGCCCCCTTGACATGGCCGACTCATGATAGAAAACCCACAACCGTCGCCCCACCCAAACGCCGACACTGACCAGGCCGGGCGGGCGAAAAATTTTCTGTAAGTCGCTCGTAATTTTGCTCCCCGGACGGGCACAGACTTACAAACCTACGACACTGCCACCCGGCCGGGAATCAGAGAAAATTACGAGCGACGTCAGAAATTTTTTCGCCCGCCCGGCCGGGTTTTACCTTTGCCGTCTCATTCTCATTTCCCGAACAGTTCGCCCAAACTTTTTTCATACGGAGCACGGCATATGCCCCGCTCGGTGACAATGCCCGTAATCAGGCTGTTGTCGGTAACGTCAAAGGCTGGATTGTAGCATTTGACCTCTTCTGGAGCCATAGGCTGCTCATAAAACTTCACCTTGATTTCGTCCGGCGCGCGCAGTTCGATCTCAATATCGTCACCCGTCCCGCAGTTCATATCTATGGTTGAAGTCGGCCCCAGCACATAAAAGGGTATGCCGTAATGGGCGGCCAGAATGGCCACGCCGCTGGTCCCGATCTTGTTGGCCGCGTCGCCGTTGGCGGCCACCCGGTCACAGCCGACGAAACAGGCCTGAATCCAGCCATTTTTCATTACCAGGCTGGCCATGTTGTCGCAGATCAAGGTCACGTCAATCCCGGCCCTGGCCAGTTCGTAGGCGGTCAGTCTGGCTCCCTGCAAAAGCGGCCGCGTTTCGTCCGCGAACACCCGAAAATTCAACCCTCTTTCCCTGGCCAAAAGCAGCGGCCCCAGAGCCGTGCCATAACTGGAAGTGGCCAGCGGCCCGGCATTGCAGTGGGTCAGAATGCCGTCGCCCTCTTTCATCAGGCTGAAGCCATATTCTGAAATAGCCCGGCACATAGAGGCATCCTCGGCCTGAATTTCGCGGCATTCAGCTTCTAAAAGCGTCAGAATTTCGGTCACCGGCTTGTCGCGGCCCCGCTCAGCCACAGAACGCATCCGGTTCAAGGCCCAGCTCAGATTGACGGCCGTGGGCCGGGATGAATCCAGATAGCGGCGATATTCGTCAAATTTTTCGATAAACGACTCATAATCGCTCGCGTCAATGGTCCGGGCCAGGCAAAAAACACCAAAAGCCGCGCAAATACCTATGGCCGGAGCGCCGCGCACTTTCAGCTCATAAATGGCCTCAAAAAAATCCTCCGGTGTCTTCAGCGTCAGATACTCGGTGCGTCCCGGCAATTTCGTTTGATCGATAATGGTTACGCAACTGCCGTCATCGGAGAGGCGCACGTTGTTTATCTTGTACAGTTCGCTATTCATGGCTCCCCCTATTCCAGCACCACGGGCTGGCCGATACACATGGCCAGATGACAAATCCGGGCCGCATCCTCAGCATAGGCCGCGCTCAGATAGGCCGACCTCAAATCCTCCCCCACCGCCACCACTCCGTGGTTGGCCAAAAGACAGGCGTTTTTTTTCTCCAGTATCGGAAGGGCATAAGTCCCGACTTCGGCCGTCCCCTGCGCGGCATATGGGCTGACTTCCAGGCTGCCGTTCAGGGCCGGAGCCATTTCAATCAGAATGACCGGCACCTCTTTACGGAGCGCCGCAAAGCTGGTGGCATAAGGGGAATGGGTGTGGACGACCGCCTTGACCCGCTCCAGCCCCTTATATAACTCGGCGTGCATTTTCCATTCGGATGACGGCTTGTGACGGCCCTCAATGCGATTGCCTTCCAAATCTATTACCACGATATCCTCCGCCTCCATGATAGCGTAATCATAGGAACTCGGGGTGATGACCACCAATTTTTCCTTAGGATAAAAGGCGCTGACGTTTCCGCTGGTTCCGGCGCAAAGCTTTTCCTCAAACATTTTCAAGGCTGTGCCCAGCACTTCATTTTTCAAATTATTCAATTGTTCGTTCATATTCAATCTTCTCCGGGGCTATTTTAACCATATTCGCTTTATGCTGACAAGCTGTCCGCCAGAAAGACGTGACATTGTTTATCAGAAATTGCTGACAAATAAAACCAGCTAAAACTTAACCTGCCAGCGCAAGAAATATTTACATGTTGACTATTAAATCTATCGAAAATAAAATACTATTATATACGCAGACATAATTTGCGTATATAAGTTTCGAATCAAAAATCAAAATATTGCATTTATACGAAGTGCAGCACTGAAGGTATTGAAAAATGACTTCCACTTATTTTCACGTTTTCGATTTTTTGAATCAGCCGGTCATCAGGCATCGAGCCATAATCCCTAATCTGCAAAGGGTATTGATACTGATTCCGTTCATATTGATATTCGCCTGCGGCTCGGCTTCCAAAGACCGGGGCCAGGCCATAAGGCCGGCCACTGTTGAAAAGGCCGCCTCTCAGCCCAAAGTAAGCAAGGTTTCTTATGTGGTGCGGGGAAAGCGGTATCACATCCTGGCTTCGGCCAGGGGTTATGATGAAACCGGGCTGGCCACCTGGTATGGCGGCAAGTTTCACGGCCGGAAAACAGCCAATGGCGAAAAATTCAATACCCGCAAACTGACCGCCGCCCACAAGACCCTGCCCTTCAACACCATGGTGGAAGTGACCAACTTGAGCAACAACCGCACTGTGATTGTGCGAATAAACGATCGCGGCCCCTTCAGCGACAAACACGTCATCGACCTGTCGCGGGCCGCGGCCGACGCCATTGGCATGACACATGTTACAAAGGTGAGGGTGACAGCCGTCGAAAAGGAAAACCCGGCCCTGATAACCGCGTTGAAACAGTGAACCGCCTCACCTGAAAAGCCGGACGAACCGCTCAGGAGGAACGCGGCAAATCTACCATAATCTTTAGATGTTTGGCATGTTCTTCATCAGATACAGCCGGGTCCTTGAGGGTCAGGTATTCCTCGCAGGACAGTTCGCGGCAGCACCCGCAGTCTTCCCGCGCCTCCTCAACGGCGCAGGCGGCATACAAGGGACAGATATCGCTTTGAATTTCCCGCACCCAGAAAGGCGCACCGGCTTCATGGCGGCAACCCCGGCAGGTTTCAGAAAAAGCTTCACAATCAGAACAAACGATACCGCAGCAACTTATCGCTTTCATAAAAAACTCCTCGCACCAGCCAGGCCTGCCCCTGCCACTTCAACCCATCTTGCCGACGGCTATCCGCCCTGCCAATGAGACAGTCCGTTTCAGACTCTTTTCCAGCTTGCCCTTGAGCTGGATTTTGATGGATTGCAAATCCAGCCACAAGGCCAGATTTGTCAGATTTTCCGCCAGAGCCGCCATCACTTCGTCGCTTTCCAGCCCGCCCCCTTCGGAAAACACAGCCGGAACAATCAGGCAGCAGCCGCCCCGGTCGGCTTTCAAATCAACCCGGCCAACCATTGATGAACCATGGAGAAACGGCAGAACGTGATAGCCATAAACCCTTTTTTCGGGCGGAGTATAGAATTCAAGCCGGTAACGAAAATTGAACAGACGTTCCGTGCGGCTCCTTTCCCAGATAAGCGAATCAAAAGGCGATATCAGAGTGCCGGCCTTAACGCGCCCCGGCACTCGCGGTGAGGCGGCGCAATAAGCGGTCTGTTCCCACCCCTCGACCTTGACCGGCCTCAGAAGCCCCGCCTCCATCAGTTCCCGGACCCTGGCCTTGCTGTCGGCCGCGTCCAGACGGTAATAATCACGCAGATCCTTTTCCGTGGCCAGGCCCAGAGATTCAGCGGCCACCAACACCAGGCGGCGCTGGGCCTCGTCCTCGGCCACTTCCTCACAATCGGTGAAGCATGAGGGAACTATCCGTTCAGTCAGATCATAGAGCCGTTCAAAGCCCCGGCGGCTGGCCACAGTAACCTCACCGGCGGCAAACAGCCATTCCATGGCGATTTTTTCCCTGGTCCAGCCCCACCAGGGTCCGGTCTTTTCCCGCCGCGCGCAAAGCTCACCCGCGCCGACCGCCCCCCTGGCTCTGACCTCATTCAGCATCTTTTTGATGAACGGTCTTTCTTCCTGGCCGAACCGGGCCAAGTGCTTATAAATTCCCGCACCGGCGGCGGCGCGTTTCATGCGCCAGCGCAGAAGCGGAAAAAGCGCAATGGGGATAAATGAGGCTTCATGCCCCCAATATTCAAAAAAAGCCCGCTTATGAAGCGGACCCCAGGTCAAAAAATCGAGTCTGTCCCGGTGATATAAGCCAAGTCGGGAAAAAAGCGGAAGGTAGTGGGCCCTGACCAGAGCGTTGACGGAATCGATCTGAAGAACGCCAAGCTGATCAAGATTTTTTTTAAGGCGGCTCAAGGTCGGCGTACCGCTACGGGTCTGGTTAAATCCCTGAGCGTGAAGGACCAGCCTCCTGGCCTCATCTATAGATAGCGAATCAAATAACCTTTTCATCCCCCAATATTATGCCATTCCCCCCTCCAAAGTCAATGTGCGTGGTCCGCACGGGACCATGTCTGGGTGGCTCCTTCCCGTAATCGTTGGTTTTGGCGGCCATCATCGTATTAAGAGCGATGCCCCCGCGCCTATGGATAACTCCACAGCCACGGGGGCACCGCTCTTGGACGCATACCTTAATATTCCACTCAGCGCACCAGCGGACCGCCGTTCCAGATATCCCGATGCCGCGCTTCATATGAGGAGATGTTTTCCCCTAAATTTAACGTCAGGCTGATGTCGTCCCAGCCGTTGAGCAGCATTTCTTTGCGGAAAGGATCATAATCAAAATCAGCGCTGAATCCGTCATCGCCCTTGATGGTCTGATTTGCCAAATCAACAGCCAGCTTGTAGCCGGGCGCGCGCTTTATGCGCTCGATGAGGTCCGTCACCTGCCCGCCGTCAAGCTCGATCAGCACCATGCCGTTTTTGGCGCAGTTGCTCTTGAATATGTCGGCAAATTTGGGGGAGACCAACACCTTGAAGCCATAGTCGAGAAGCGCCCAGGGCGCGTGCTCACGGCTGGAGCCGCAGCCGAAATTTTCCAGCGACACCAGAATCTCAGCCCCCTGATAACGCGCTTCATTCAACACGAAATCCGGGTTGGGCGAGCCGTCTTCCAGATAACGGATATTGTTGAACAGCACCTGCCCGAATCCGGCCCGCTCAATGCGGGTCAGGAACTGCTTGGGAACCATCAGGTCGGTATCGACGTTGGGCCGATCCAAAATGGCGGCCAGAGCTGTAAGGCTATTGAACTTTTCCATATGAAAACCTCTAAACAAATTGACGCGGATCAGCGAAGCGCCCGGCCACGGCCGCCGCCGCCGCCGTCTGCGGACTGACCAGATGAGTGAGGCCGCCCCGGCCCTGCCGGTCTTCAAAATTGCGATTGGAGGTGCTGGCCGAACGTTTGCCGGCCGGCAAAACGTCCGGGTTCATTCCCAGACACATCGAGCAGCCCGGCTCGCGCCACTGGGCTCCCGCCTCAATGAAAATTTTGTCCAGCCCTTCCTTCTCGGCCTGCTCTTTCACCTCTCCCGAACCGGGCGAAACCAGCACAGTCACTCCATCAGCCACTCTGCGCCCTTTCAGTATAGCCGCCGCCGCCCGCAGATCATACATCCGGGCATTGGTGCAGGAGCCGATGAAAACATAATCTACTTTCAAGTCACCCACGGAAGTGCCCGGCTCTATTTTCTGATAGGCCAAAGCTTTCTCAGCGGCTATGCGTTCGTCACCGGCGCTGAACGACTGCGGCAGCGGCACCTGGCCGTAAATAGGCAGATTCTGGGCCGGGTTGGTGCCCCAGGTGACGCGCGGCGTGAGCGACGACAGGTCAATAGTGATGGTTTTATCAAAAACCGTGTCCGGGTCGCTCTTCAGCTCACGCCAGGCGGCTACGGCCTTGTCCCATTCCGCCCCGGCCGGAACGAACGGGCGGCCCTTGAGGTAATCAAAAGTGACTTCATCCGGGGCCATGATACCCATTTTAGCCCCGCACTCGATGGACATATTGCAGATAGTCATCCGCTGGTCCATCGAGAGCGATTTCAGGGCCGGGCCGCGATATTCCAGAGCGCAGCCTGTGCCTCCGGCCACACCCAGCTCATTGATCACGGCCAGGATGATATCCTTGGCCGCCACACCCGGCGCTAGTTCTCCGACAAACTCCACGGCGATGAGTTTTGGCTTAGACTGGCGCAGCGTCTGGGTGGCCAGAACATGCTCAATCTCGCTGGTGCCTATACCAAAAGCCATGGCTCCGAAAGCGCCGTGGGTGGCCGTATGGCTGTCGCCGCAGACCACGGTCAGGCCCGGCAGGATATAGCCCTGCTCCGGCATGGTCACATGCACCACGCCCTGCCGGGGGTCCGACAGCCCGAACAGAGTGAAACCGAATTCGGCCGCGTTTTTCTCAATGGCCGCCACCTGGGCCTCGGCCACCGGATCTTTCAGCGGCCGGGAGCGGCCCTCGGTGGGCACGGCGTGATCCATTACGGCCAGGGTCAGATCAGGGCGGCGCACTTTCCGCCCGGCCACCCGCAGGGCCTCAAAGGCTTGCGGCGAAGTGACCTCATGCACCAAGTGCCGGTCGATGTACAGAAGATCCGGCTGGCCGGGACTTCTCTCCACCACATGGGCTTCCCATATTTTATCGAGCAGGCTGGACATTTCTTCCTCTACTTTTTGTGGCCGTACTTTTCACCCAGAGCATTGATGTCGCTCAGGCCGATGAGATCGTTGAATTCGCTGAAGGTGACCATCTGGTCGAGCAGACCATTGGTGGTGCCGTCTTTCTTCAGGGCGTTCATGAGTCCGAACATGGCGCGGGTGGTGATGTAGGTGGAGGCGGTGGGGTAAATGACCAGATTGTAGCCCATCGCTTCCAGTTCACTATTGGGCAGAAGCGGGGTGCGCCCGCCCTCGACCATGTTGGCCAGGGTGTAGCTTTTGGTGATGGTTTTATTAATGGCTTTCATCTCGTCGGCCGACTCCGGCGATTCCACGAAGATGATGTCGGCCCCGGCCTCCTGATAGGCCACGGCCCGTTCCAGCGCTTCATCCAAGCCCAGGACGGTGCGGGCATCAGTGCGGGCGATGATCATGAAATCAGGATCGAAGCGGGCATCGACGGCAGCTTTGATCTTGCCGATCATTTCCTCTTTAGCCACCACTTCGCGGCCGACCATGTGGCCGCAGCGTTTGGGAGAAACCTGATCTTCCAGCTGAATAGCCGCCACACCGGCTTTCTGATAGGCCCGGACCGTGCGGATGACGTTGACGGCGTTACCGAAGCCGGTATCGGCGTCGGCGATGACCGGGAGGCTGGTGGCTTCCACGGTGTTTGCGGCGCGATCCAGCATTTCAGAAAAACAGATCAAGCCCACATCGGGGCGGCCCAGGTGGCTGGCGGCTTGGCCATAGCCGGTCATATACACGGCTTCGAATCCGCATTTTTCGATCACGCGGGCGGTCAGGGCGTCATGAGCGCCGGGAGCGACGATAAGCTTGCCGGTGCTGAAAAGTTTACGCAAAGTCTGGGTGGGGGTCATATGCTCTCCATTTCGAAATAATTTTTGGCAAAGGTCAGGGCCTCATCAGGGCATTTGCCGCCCATAAGGCCAATGGCATATAAAAGATACTGATCGTCAATACAAAATTCCGGGGCTTCCGGGAGAAGCGAATAACCGGGATTGGCAAAAATTCCGCGCAGGACTTTCAAGCCCTCCTCCCGGCTGTGATGCGTGAAAAATCCGCCCACGCCAATAACCCACTTAACGCCCCTGAGGTCGCGCCCGACCGGGCTGCCCGGAGCCAGTCCCAGCACGGGATTGTATTCCGTAACCCAGTAACCGGCGTGACGCTTCAGAGCCGTTTCCAGCGCGGCGGCGGCCAGGGCCGGTTCGAGTTCGCGTTCCCAGTCGTTTTCCGGCAGATGGTCGGTTTCTTTTTCCAAAAAAGCCGCATAGTCAGTGAGCTGCTCCGCTTCCTTCTCATCAGGGCAGACGGGAGCTTCGATATTCTTCAACCTGTTGCGCAGAGTCAGCACACCGGCCGGGCCGACCGCCTCCACAATACCGGAGGCACTGACCCGAAGGCCCAGATTGCCCTCCACGGTCCGGTAGGCCACCTGCTTATCATTATTGATAACCAGCCCGCGCTCCTCCGGCTTGAGGGCCCCAAGCTCGGGAATGACGGAATGGACATCAGTGGTGGCCCCGCCGATATCCAGCACCAGAAGACCGCCGACTCCATCCTGGTTATAGGTGCCGCCGGCCAGAAGCTCCGCGCCCATAAGGATTGCGGCCGGGGTGGGCACCACTTCGCCGCCGTCCACCAGACCGGCCAGACGGGCCAGCCCCGGCGCGCGGGTTATCTGGCGGATAAACTCGGTATGAATGGCCTGCCGGGCCGGGCGCACATTCAGATCGTGAATGGTGGGCATAACATTGCCGACGCGCACATAGGCAACGCCCGCCTCATCCAGAATCCTGGCCGCCTCCGGCTGGGCGGCGGTGTTGCCGGCAATGATGACTTTGGCCGACAGTTTGGCCCGCGCAATCAGCCCGGCGTTTTCAGCCAGCGATTCACTCTCACCGCCGTCCGTGCCTCCGGCCAACAGGATGATGTCGGGCCGTATTTCGCGCAGCACTTCCAGCCGGTACTCGGCCGGTTCATCGTGGGAGACGACCTCCAGCACCCTGGCCCCGGCGTTCATGGCCACTTCCTTGGCCGCTTTGGCCGTCACTTTGGGCATGTAGCCCATGGCCACCATACGCAGTCCACCGGCCGCGCTGCTGGAGGCCAACACGGACGCGGCCTCAGTCGCGCCCGCCGCCTCATCGTTCAAAACCCGGCGGCCGCCCTCAAGCCCGGCGGTGATATCCTCCAGGGTGGTGGGATGCTGAGCACGGCCCAGAAACTCCAGGCCGCCCTCCCCGCGCCTTATGGCGGTTACTTTGCTGTAGGTGCTGCCTACGTCATATAACAGCAAGCTGCTCATCTGTACGCCCACTTCTTACTCGACGATAAAAACATAACCTTCCATGATCCGGCGGGCCGTGCGCGAGAAGGCGGCGCGTTTGATTTCATCGCCTTCAACTTTGGCCTCCACATCGATCACGCCGCAGGGGTGGCCGATATTGATCAAATCTCCCCAGGCCGGACGGGCGGCCCGGACTTCAGCCACCACCGTGCCGGGGATACAGGCGGCCACGCCCGTCCCGACGGTGCCGGTTCCGGCATAGGTTTTATGAAGCACCTGCATGAACATCAGGCGGGAGACGAAGGAAACTTCATCAGCCTTGACCGTGCGTCCAGTGGAATAGGACTGATAATCGGCCGGAGGGCTGACCACGGCTATCATCGGAAAGGCCGGGCTTTTGGCCAAAGCCTCTTCCTCGCTTTTGGCCAGCCCCATGGCCACAGCCGACGCGCCGCGAATGGCCTCAAGTTTGTCCAACAAAGCCTTGTCGCCGTCTATTTCCTTCGGCCCCTCGGTGCCTTTCAGGCCCAGAGTTTCCGCCTTGATGAAAACCATGGCGTTGGCGCAGTCAACTATTGAAACTTCAAAATCACCGGCCGAAGTTTTCAGCACTTCCCTGGCCTTGCCGGTGGGCAGAAGCTTGCCGGTGGCCGAGCCTTTGGTATCGGCGAAATCAAGCATGATGCGCGCGCCCGTTCCGGGCACGCCGTCAATGGCGCAATCACCCTTCACGGCGGCATAACCGTCTTTCACCGGCACTTCGGCGATGAGAATCTTGCCGGTGTTGGTATTGTGGATGCGCACAGTGGTGATCGGCTCAACCGCCTTGACCAGCCCCTCATCAATGGCGAAGGGACCGACACCGGCCGAGATGTTGCCGCAGTTGCCCGAATAATCGACCACCGGGGCCTTGAAACTGACCTGGGCGAAAGTGTAGTCCACATCCGCGTCCGGGCGTGAGGAAGGGCCGATGATGGCCAGCTTGCTGGTGAGGGGGTCGGCTCCGCCCAGGCCGTCAATCTGGCGAATGTCAGGGCTGCCGAAGACGGCCAGGACGGCGCGGTCACGCGCGTTCGGTTCCTCCGGCAAATGATTCTCTTTGATGTAAATGCCCTTGCTGGTGCCGCCCCTGCCGATGACGCAGGGAATTCTCTTCATCTCGCTCATTATTTATTCTCCAGTATCCAGAAAGTATTGAATTTAAACCACAGCAAATCAGGCCTCAATCTTCAGCGCCTTTTCAATCCAGCCGACAAAATCCTTTTCCTCCGTGCCCGGCCCGAAGAAAGCGTCCACACCCAAGAAGCCGGGGCCTTCGTTGGCAATCTTGGCTTCGTAAATCGCGTGTTCTTCTTCCTTCTCGGCGATGCGGCCGCCAGCCACGATAATGGTTTTGTCACGCAGGCCAAGTTCGGTCAGGCGTTGGCCCACCCGGGGAAAGAGTTCCTGCCCCAAGCCCAGAAGATTACTGATGCCCACCAGATCGGCCTTGGTCTCGGCGGCCACTTCGGCCACGGTTTCCGGCAGATTCATGCCGCGCAGAAAGACGACCTCAAAACCGGCTTGCTCCAAAGCCTGACGCGCCCAGTTGACCCCGGCCACATGGGCATCGGCCCCCACCGTGGCCAGAACAATTTTCTGTTTGCGGGTCGGCGCCTGGGTCGTGATGGGCTTAGCGTCGCTCTTGGTAAAGGTCAGTTTGGACGGGTCCAGGCCAAGGGGTGAATAGCCGTCCAGATAGCGGCGTATGCCGTCGTCGTCGCGGTGGGTCTGCACATGGCGCTTCAAATCCCAGCCGCCCGCGCGGGGGGCGTCCATGAGGCCGGACTTTCCGCCGTTAACGATCTTATCTATCAGCTCATCAACCCCAAAGCGCTGCCAGAACTTTTCGCCGATGTCGCCGGGAGCCAGAGTCTGGTTGAGGCCCAGCACTTTGGTGAGAACCTCCATGGCTTCGCCCAGAATTTCTTCCTTGCGGTGGTCAATGTAGGGATCATTGATATCAACGGCATAAGTGTGATCGAAAACATCCTGGGCCGCCCAAATGGCCTTGCCCATGGACGCGCCAGTGGGAATGCCCACCGATTCGGCCGCCTTGGGCCGGAAGAAATCGGCCCCGCCGAGTTTAGCGGTCACGGCCATGCGGGCGAAGTGGGCGGATTCGGCAATAAGGTCCGGCGGCGGATTCTGGAAAGTTTCCGGCACCACAATCAGCGAGCCGCTCCACAGCACTTCTTTGAACGCCCGCATCAGAGCCAGATCGGCCAGAATATTGATGCCGGCCACATTCATCTGAATGGCCGCCAGTTCCTTAGGCAATTCAGCCAGAACGGAAAGACCTTCGGCCAACAGACACATGGCCAGGGCCATGCCGTCGGTGCCGTCCAGATTGTTGAGGTGCTTGTGGGAATCAACCTGAACAAAAATATTATTGTCCGCACAGATTTCCAGAGCGCGATAGCCGTTCAGAACTTTGGTGCGGTAATCATGAATGCCGCGCCCGCCGAAGTGGACATGGATGACCGGGCCGATGTCGGTGCCGTCAAAACCGGCTATCAGGGCGTTGATGATGGAAAGATGCGGAGTGTCGCCGGTGGCGTTGATGCGCATGGGATGACGCGCGCCGCCGCCAAGCCCCACCAGTTCCCTCTCGCCCATTGGGGTGATGCCGCCTTTACCGCGCGATTGGGCAATCAGCTCTCGCCCGGCCAGGGGATCGATATGGCGGGTAGCCTCAGCATGGACGAAATGGAAAATGTCCAGGCCGAGTTTTTCCGGTATGGCGTACATTTCCAGCGATTCTTTATAAGTCTCTGCGGCCGTGTTGCGCCCCAGAATGGGATTCATGATGGGGGTGCCGGTGGCCTTGGCTTTTTTGGCCAGTTCGTAAACACGGTGGCCGCCTCGCTCCACACCTTCGACCATCCGGGGGTAGGGTCCGGGCAGACCCTTGACCGAGCCGTCCGGCCCCACGGTGGGCATGGGCGTGCTGAAAACCTCTTCAAACGCGCGTAAACTCTTTTCTTCCTCAACAATAATTTTGATGGTTTTTTCCTGCATCGGATGCTCCTATATTTTCACTCATTCCACAACAACAATACCAAGGCGTTTGGCCGCGTCCAGCGCCGCCTCCCGGCCTGCGGATGCTTCCAGAAGAACCAATCTGGCACCGCCCCGGTTGAGGGCGGAAACCATGGAATCGCCCTCCGAAGCCTTCAGGGTGACACGCTGAAGCTGATAATCAGGCACTTCCAGAATTTCAACTTCAATGTTGTCAGTCCGAACCCGCTCCATTACCTCGGCATAGGTTTTGCCGTCTTCGGTAGAAGCGCCGTAAACGCCGCCCATGACAATGGCTGGAACGTTGATGGCCCGGCGGGCAAAGAGTTCGGGATAAAGCTCGATAGTGATTTTTGAGATTTTGCCTTTGGCCAGTTCGTGGGCCAGACGAGCCGTATTAGCCGGTGAGCCGACGGCTTGACTGCTGCCGCCCACCACCACGTCGCCGAAGGGCTTGATGATGGAACCGGCCTTGGCCGCAATGGCTTTGGCCTCCCTGATACCCTCCTCGGAAATGGCGGCCCGACGCTGTTTGTCAGCGGCTTTGACTTCTTCGGCTACAAAACTTTCAACCTGTTGGTTGACCTTGAAGAATGGCTCCATATATTTTATGACCACCGGTACAACTTCCTTGCCGGAAACCGGATGGACGGCGGCGGCCATGGCGATCATCAGATCGACCGGCACATTGACCGGCAGGTTGGAATTGCGGCTCATCCAGGCCGAGAGCCAGCCGATCATAATCGCGCCCCCGATGTGGGAGGCACAGAGGCCGGGCACCATCACGCGGGGCGTGCAGGGCACGGCGATGGTGGGCGACATGGCCAGCACCACGGCTTTGGCCGTCTGTTCGGGGGTCGCACCCCAGATTTCGGAAAAAGCGGCCGCCGCGCTGGCCGCGCCAGCGCCGTAGCCTTCCAGGTTGCAGCCGGTACCGGTCTTGGCCACGCGAAACAGCACTCCGATTTTCAGCATGATGGCCAAAGCGCGAACAACTAGTTTATCATCGCTGACTTCCTCTTTCAAAGCCCTGGCCATGCCGGTATAGGGACAGGAATCGCCGGTGCCCGCGCAGGGCCGGAGGCCGACACAGTGATTGCCCACCTGAGTGGCCAAAGTATATTTGACAGCTTTGTCGAGTAAAGGATTCGAAGCCAGCGGCGGCACGCCGGGCTGGCTCAGTTCGCTGGCCACCTGACCAAACAGGAAGCTGTGGCCGTCGGACTCAAGCCCCTTGTCCAACGCGATGAGGTTGTGGCTGAATTCAGCCCAAATGGCTTGGCCGACTTCCGCTTCGTCAACACTATTGGCTTGGGCCGCTTCCAGAACAGCCATTTCACCGGCGGTGCGGCCGGTTTCAGAAGCCAGGGCACAGATCTCGCCAAAAGTCAGTTGGCCATAGGTCAGGCCGCGCTCTTTCATCAAGGTTTCAATGTCTTTCATGACTCCGACCTCACCTCGGTTTTGGCCATTTCTTCATAAAATTTTATGACTGAAGAAATGTCCTCCCGGCCACGCCCTTCGGCCCGGGCCACTTCAAAAAGCTGCTGGGCCATATTTCCCATAGGCAGGGGTACGGCCAGGCTTTTGGCCGTACTGACGGCCAATTCCAAATCCTTATATTGAAGATCGACGGCAAAGCCGGGGGCGAAATTTCCCTTAAAGATGAATTTTTCAGCTTTGGCCGTCAGGGCATAACTTTGGCCTGAACTCTGGCTGATAATTTCCAGCATGGTTTCTGGTGAAAGGCCAAGCTTACGGCCCAGAGTCAGGGCCTCAGCGGCCGCGGCCATATTGGCCCCCAAAAGAAGATTATTGACCAGCTTGATAGCCTGGCCGGAGCCATTGCCGCCGACGTGGCTTATCTTCTTGCCCAGGTGCTTCAATACAACTTCGGCCCTGGCCAGATCCTCGGCCGCGCCGCCGACCATGATGGTCAAGGCTCCGCTCTCGGCCCCGCTGACGCCGCCGCTGACCGGGGCGTCGATCATGGCAGCACCCCTGGTCCGCACGGCTTCAGCCAACTGGCGGCTGACCTGCGGCTCGACCGAACTGAGGTCGATCACCAGAGCGCCGCTCTTCAGGGTCTTAAGAACCCCCTTCTCACCCAGCACCACATCTTTCAGAATGGCTGAATTCGGCAGGCTCATGCAGACGATGTCGCTGTCTTTGGCCACATCTGAAGCATCGGCCCTGGCTTCGGCCCCTAGAGCGGCCATTTCCTGAACAGCTTCCGCAACCACGTCACACACGGCCAAGTCAAATCCGGCCGCTTTAATTCTTTTGGCCATAGGACGGCCCATTGCGCCAAGTCCGATAAATCCAACTTTCATCGTCAACCCCTCAATCCACCTGTGTTATTTCAAAGGAACCAGTTCGCTTACTCGTTCGTTAAAGTCACGCGTCAACACAACCTTACCACGCAAAGCGATCAGTGCTCCTGAGATTATGTTTTTATCAACCAGCGATTGCGCATATTTCAGCGCGCTTTCCAACGCCGCCGCAATCTCCATCTCTGTAAGTTCACCAACAGATTCAGTCACCATCAGGCCCGCGATATCAGTATCGGGGCGTAACACCTCGGCCGGAACCCGCTTGATAGAAGCCGATCCGACCGTCACAGCATTGGCGACAGCCGTGGCCGCCGCGTCGGCCGCCGTACATGAGGGGGCCACGCAAAGGGCCGTGTCGGCAATGCCGCGCGTCAGACTCCGGCCGCCCAGACCACTGGAAGCCAGTCCCCACATGGGATTTCTCTTGGCGGTGAGTTCCAGGCTGTAATTGGGTGTGACCTGATCAAGCCCCAGCCGCACACCCACTTTGGCCGTGCGGCCCGGCCCCAAATGCACGGCCACGTCGCCGCCGTTTTCCACAATGGCCTTAACCGCTCCGGCCTCCTTCAAATAGAGGGCCACAGTTTCAGAAACGATCCCGGCCACGGTGGCCATTGGGCCTAAATCCTTCTGCCCGGTGTTTCTGGCGGCGACGATCATTTGGTTGAAGAGCGGCTCATCATAGTCGGGCCGCAATTCCTCAAACGGTTTGTTCCGACGAAATATTTCCATAGCGGGAACCAGACGCGGCAGCAGTGTGAAAGAAAATTCACCCGCCTGGCGGGCCAGGGCCGTATCCGGCCCGGCCGCCGTCCAGGCCTGGATGGTCAGGCGCATGGGGCCGTATTGGGCCAGCACCATCCCCTCATCCAGGCTCACCAGTTCCCGAGTCATGCTCATTCTCCTTTTGGCTCTTTGGCCGGGAAAGGTTTCATGGCTTCGACATGACCGCCCATAGCCTCATAGTCTTTCACTTCCATCGTGTATTCCAATGGGCAGATGGTGGCCGGGGTCGGCGTCCAGCTAAATGAGCCGGGCTTAACTTGCCCCACGTCCACAAAGAAGGAAATGCCGCCGCCCGGCATGACATAGGCCGGTACTCCTCCGACCGTCACCACTACTTTGGACTGATGCACGGCGCGGGTCAGTTTGATGGGATAGCGGCAGACTCCGGCCCTGGCGCTGCCGCCGGACCCTGCCGTATACATGGCCGAGACCAGAGACGGCTCACAGGTTTCACGGATGGCTTCCAGCGCGGCCTGGGCCTTGGGGGCAATGGGGATATCTTTCAATGAGCCGTCAGACTGCACTTCAAACATGGCCCCGTTCTGGCCGGTGGTTTCAGTTATCAGGATGGTCATGCCCGTCCAGGCCACATTCATGTCGATGGACTTGATCAAGGCCCTGGGATCAGTGATCGAAGTGCCGCCCCAGCCCGGCCCGTGGTCACCAAAATAGCGGCCGGGTGTGCTCATGGGAAAAATCGGCTCCACCCCGGTAGGTTTGGCCCCGGCCACCTGCCCGGCCACATGACGGCTGAGCTGGCCGGTGATGTGGGAATCCAGCACCATCACCTCATCAGCCGCCTCCACGAACATTGAGGCGAAAATGCCGGTGGTGGCGCTGCCGCAGCCCACCCGCATATTTCCGGCCGCTTCGCCATTAATGACGGGAGGCTGTCCAATCTGAATTTCCAAACGGGCTCCGTCTTTAATGCGCAGTTTCACCGGGCGGTGGTTGGATATTTCAGTAATGGCCCTGGCCGCCGCGAAACCAGCCGCGCCGCCGGTCAGGCGATTAACTCCGCCGATGTGCAGCATTTTGGAGCCATACTGCTCGGTCTCCAGCATGCCCACTTCCCGGCCGTCATAAATTATGGGCGCACCCTGGTTACCGATGTGAACGTCGGTATCTATTTTCACCAGCACTGAACTGTAGCTGAGGGGCACTTCCGTGGCCACGGTCACCACTTCGACGTCGCCGCGCTTCTGACGGACAATGCCTGGAGCGGGACGGCAATCAGGATAGGTGGTGCCTACGCCGATGGCGGTGATGACCGGCTCGCGCAGTTCCGCTTTAGGCGCGGGGGCCACATATTCGCGCACGTCATCAAAAGTGAGGGGCTGATCAAGTCGGATGATTTCGCCGTCCTGATTTTCATAGCGGCGGCAGGCTCCCAGATGTCCCTGGCCGATGCGGCATTTTATGGGGCAGTGATCGCACTCCACCGTTCTATCAAGGCTGACAGGCTCCATCTCCACCGCCTCATAGCGGCAGACCCGGAAGCAGACCCGGCAGCCCACGCACAGCTCATCGTTGATCTTGGCTTTCTTGTTTTCCAGAGTGACCGCGTCAACCGGGCAATCCTTGACACACCAACTACACCCCACACACTTTTCAATATTGATATTCATAACCCTTCCCCCGAAAAGTCACAGCAACACCGGTCTTCTGGCCGGTGCCGCAATTAACTGATGACCGGCTTCCGCTGCACCGGCGGCGTGTTGCGGCTGGTGTTGACGGTGATCTGGCCGTCTACCAGAACCAGGGAAATGCCGGGAATATCGCCCTCCGTCATGGAGCTCATGGCATCGCGCCCATATGAACCCATGGGAGCGTCCATCACCACCAGATCGGCCTCCCGGCCTTTTTCGATGAAGCCGCGATTGAGACCGAAAGTTTTGGCCGGGTTGCCGGTGGCCATGCACATGGCCACCGGAGCTTCAACTCCGCCAAGGGATGCCACATGGGTGATCATGCGCAGAATGCCCAGCGAAACCACGCCGGTGCCGGAGGGCGCGTCATTGCCGATGATGAAGCGATGGAGTGCGCCAACTTTCTTGGCTTCTTCAAGGGCGATGTTGGCGGCTTTGTTGTTGCCGCAGTGCACCAGCTCCAGCCAGTAGGAAGTGCTATTAACCAGCTTTCTGATTTCATCGGGCGACACGGCCGTGGGGCCGCCGTTGATGTGGGAGACGATGTCCGGGTCGATGGCCATGACCATATCGGCCGTAACCGTGCTGGAGCCGGGGATGGAAGTGCCGCCGGTGTGCATCATAACCTTGAAGCCGTATTTCTTGGCCCAGGCCACCATGGGGGCCGCGTCTTCCGGGCTCTTGACCGAACCCAGCCCAACCTCACCAACCAGGCAGAGACCTTCGGCGGCCAGTTCCTTGAAATCTTCCTCTTTCAGGCCCTTTTCCAGAATCAGCGCGCCAGCCAGAACTTTGGCCCCTCCGGGACGAACTTTCTGAAACGACTTATAAGCCAGAGTGGCCAGGGCTTTGGTGCCGGCCCGATCGGTCGGGCGGCCTGGCAGATGAACTTCACCGGCTGAAATAAAAGAGGTGACCCCGCCGTGATGAGCGCTTTCGATAAAATTCAACTGGCTCTGGCGCGGCGTGAAATCACCCAGCACCACATGGCAATGGGTATCGAAAAGGCCGGGTGAGACTGTAGCGCCCTGGCAATCGATGGTCTTGTCCGCTTCTTTGTTCAGGGCGCTGCCAATTTCAGCTATCAGGCCGTCTTCAATATAGATGGAGTCGGCCGTCAGTACTGGTTTGTCAATGTCGCCGCTGATCAGGGTTCCGATGTTTTTTAATAAAACGTTCATATCTGCTCCTCTAGGGATTTTTTACCGGTACACGGTCAACATGCCGTGGCAGAGTGTCCACCATGCGTGTCATTGTGCCTTAAACTTATTCAAACCAGTCGTCACGCTCGAACCAGCCCGCTTCGCGGCTGGCTTCCATCACCCGCTCCAGATTGGCCGGTAGGCTGTAAATGCGCGCGCCCAGAGCCATGTATATCGCGTTAATGACGGCCGGGGCGGTGGGCACCAGGGCCGGTTCGCCAATGCCCTTGGCCCCGAAGGGTCCGCTGGGTTCCGGGCATTCGACGATGATGGGAAGAACTTCCGGCATGTCCGTGGCTGTGACCAGATGGTAATCCTTCAATGATTCGGTTTTGCCGGGATCGAATTCCTCCACAATGGCATAGCCAACGCCCATGGCCACTCCGCCGCAAATCTGGCCGACCAGATTGATAGGGCTGATGGCCCGGCCCACATCATGGGCGGCAACTACCCGGATAACCTCCACCTCGCCGGTGAGCACATCCACCTCCACCTGGGCCATTTGGCAGGCATAGGCATAGGCGCCATAGGGGCGGCCCTGGCCGTTTTCATCCAGGGGAGTGCTGTCCGGGTCGAAATAGCCCTGCCATTTCAGCGGCAGACCGATGTGGTGAAGGTTTTTGGCCAGTTGCTCGAAAGTGAGGCACTTGGAGTGATCTTTTTTTGAACGGACCGTGCCGTCGATCAATTCCAGATCTTCCTTGGCCACTTTCAGGCGGTCCACCGCGCGAGTCAGCAGCATGTCGGCCAGTTCACTGACGGCCCGAACCACCGCGTTGCCGGAGATGTAAGTCTGGCGGCTGGCCGAAGTGGCTCCGGCGTTGGTGGTGTATTTGGTGTCGGCCGAAACGATTTTGATGCGGCCGGGTTCCAGTCCCAAAACTTCCGCAGCCAGTTGACCGAAGATCAAAGTGGAGCCTTGGCCGATATCCGCGCAGCCGGTGAAAAGCGTCAGGCTGCCGTCCAGCCCCAGCTCAATCTGGGCCGTGGAGGGATTCTGGGCGGCGGTGTTGCCAATGCCATACCACATGGCCCCCAGGCCCACGCCCCGGCGGCGCGTCGGAATAGCGGGCGGCTCTTTGAGCCATTCGGCCAGGGCCTTTTCATAATGAGGCTTCACTTCTTCCAGGCAGGGAATTATGCCCAAACTTTCATCCAGCCGCTGTCCGGTGCAGATGACCGCGCCAGGCTTCAAGGCGTTGCGGAGCCTTATCTCCATCGGATCAATCCCCAGCGCTTCAGCGTGAAGATCAAGCTGGCATTCAGAGGCGAACGCGGCCTGGGGTGTGCCAAATCCGCGCATAGCTCCCCGGAAGGTGTGATTGGTGTAAATCTCAAGGGCTTCAATATCCACGTTGGGGATTTCATAAGGTCCGGTGGCGTGGACGGCCGCGCGGGTGACCACGGCTATTCCGTAAGAGCCGTAGGCCCCGCCGTTGGCCAGAAAACGGGCGTGCATGGCCAGGAGTTTTCCATCCTTATCCACACCGGTCTTCATGATGATCTTAATGGGGTGGCGCTTGCCGGTGGCCAGGAAAGCCTCTTCGCGGGTGTAGCGATAGGCCACCGGCCGCTTCAGGTGATAGAGGGCCACAGCGATCAAACCCTGCACGGAAATATCCAGCTTGGAGCCGAACCCGCCGCCGGTGACGGCCTGAATGATGCGCACCTTTTCTTCCGGCAGATCCATCAAAGCGGCCACGTCGCCCCGGTCATAATGAGGATTCTGGGTGCAGACCACAATGGCCAGCGCGCCGTCGTCATCGATAAAACCGTAACCGGCGTCGGGCTCCATATAGCAATGTTCGATGCAGGGGGTATCGTATTCCTTTTCCACCACATGGGCGGCATTGGCGAAAGCCGCGTCAACATCGCCCCGGCGGATGACCCGGTTGAACAGCACATTGCCCTTTTCATGAATCTTCGCGGCGTCCGGGGCCAGGGCCTCTTCAATCGTCATCAGGGCCGGAAGATCGTTCCATTCGATCTTGATCGCGTCAACGGCTTTCTGGGCTATCTCTTCCGTTTCCGCCGCCACCAGGGCCACCGCGTCGGCGGCGGAGCGAATTTTGCCCACCGCCAGCACGGGATGATCCTTATTGATGATGCCCATTAAATTGCGGCCGGGGATGTCGGCTGAGGTAAAAATACCGGCCACACCTTCAATTTTTTCCGCTTCGGAAACATCAATGGAGACGATCTCCGCATGGTGACGGCCCGCGCGAAGCGCTTTCAGCACCAGACAATTGTCCGGGGCCATGTCGGCCGCGAAAACCGGCTCGCCTTTGGCTTTTTCCCAGACGCGCGGGTGAACATGATCATGGCCTATATATTTCAACGGCTCCATATCAGAACCTCCTGATCAATGGAAGAAGCATCCTCATTAAAAGCCCCTGAATGGCCGGTTCCTTGTAGGCCAGGGAGGGCCGCCGTCCGGTGACTTCAATCATTTCGGCCGCCATGAGCCCGGCGGCTTCCCGAAAAACAGCCAGCGAGGGGGCTTGGCCATTTAAAAATTCTTCAGTTCTGGGCATGCGCCTGGTCGTGGGCATACAGGCCCCCAAAACGACCTTGGCCCGGCTGATGAGGCCCTTGTCATTCTTATCCGCCAAAACCGCCAGACTGACGCGGGAAATGGCTAAATCCTTGCGGCGGCCGATCTTCTGAAAATCCACCAACGCGGCTGTGTCCGGTTTCAGGATAAAACGCACCAACAGCTCCCCCGCTTTCAGAGCCGAGCGATTAGGGCCGGAAAAAAGCTCGGCCACCGGCCGCATCTCGCGCCCGCCAGGCCCGGCCACCTCGGCCACTCCGTCATAAAGAATGAGTGGGGGGTGGGTATCGCCGCAGGGGGCGGCATGTCCCACATTGCCGCCGATGGTGGCCTGATTGCGGACCTGAAGACCGGCAAACTTATTGGCCGCCTGGGCCAGAGCGGGCAGCTTTGTGCGAACCAGTTCGTTACTCCGCAGTTCCTCTATCTTCACCCCCGCGCCGACGATGACGGTATCGCCCTCTTCTTTCAGCACCCGCAATTCCTCAATACCGGTAACGTCCACCAGGCGGCTGCCCTTGAACGAGCCGGAGCGGAGATCGATCATCATGTCGGTGCCACCGGCGATAATACCTGCTTCGTCGGTAAGGGCGGCGACGGCTTCATCAACTGTGGTCGGCCGGAAGTATTCGATGTGCTCTCTCATACTACTCCCCCTTGCGCATCACTTCGGACGCGTCCAGCACAGCGTCGACAATCTGCTGATAGCCGGTGCAGCGGCAGATGTTTCCAGCCAGGGCTTTCTCCACCTCATCCCTTTCAGGTGCGGGGTTATGGTCCAGAAGGGCCTTGGCGTTCATCAGGAAACCGGGGCTGCAATAGCCGCACTGAATGGCGTTATGCTTGACAAAGGCGGTCTGGAGGGGATGAGGCTGGCCGTCTTTCTCCAAACCTTCGGTCGTCTCCACCACCCTGCCCTCAAGCTGGGCCGCGGGCATGAGGCAGGAGTTGACGGCCTTGCCGTCCACAATGACGGTGCAGGCTCCGCACTCGCCAATCCCGCAGCCCTCTTTTACGCTCTTCTGGCCCATAACGTCGCGCAGGAACCGCACCGCCGACTGGGCCGGGGCGGCTTCGCCGCTGGCAGTCTGTCCGTTCAGGGTAAAGGTAATTTTCATATCTGCCTCCAAGCCCGCCCACAGGGGAAAAGGCGGGCCTTGCATTATAAATAAATCAGGCGCGATCCGGCGGCACTCAGCGCAAGCCGTCTTCGCCCTTAATCTCGGAAACTTGAAGCCCACCGACCCTGGGGTGCGGACGGCCGGAATTCGTGACGCCGATAATCAGCACCAGTTCATCATCAGCCGGAGCGTCGGGAATGCGGATCTCCATGGCGTCAAAGTGGGAACGCACAAAGGCGGCGTCCTTATGGCCCAGCGGCAGGTCAATGGCTGTGCCGGGGCCGCCCATTTTCTTGGCCGAAGGCAATAGCGCCCTGCCGCCGCCGACGTTGTCACGAATAGGCTTGCCAAGGGCCGGATGCATCAGGGCCGCGCAGTGTTCGCGCTCACCATTCATCCCGGCAATGGCCGCCTTGCCATAGCTTTCCACCTCTTCAGGCTTAATGCCCAGAGCGGCCACAGCCTTTTTGGTCAGAATTTCGCCCAGATCTTCGCTCCATTTATAAAGAAGGCTCAGATCCTCCTGATAAACTCCGGCGTAAGGATTCTTGATCACAGCGGCGGCGGCGGCCCGGCGGGTCGGCTTATCAACTTTTTTCCCGCCTTCGATCAGGCATTCATCGGTCACTACATAATAAGTTCTGACTTGAAGTTCCATGGTTCATCGCTCCTTATTTTGTCGGCCTCGCCCGGCCGTTATATTCAGCCGCCCCGGTGAATTCGGGACAAAAATATCCACTACAACGCAGCGTTCGAGCACGTTGTTATTAATCAGCATTATTCAGGCAGGTCAGATTATTTCAGAAACCTTACCAGCTTGGCGGTGAACAGACCCAGATCATTTTCACCGCGCTCTTAGTATTGTTGACCCAGGTGTGGGGCACCAGGGCGGAAAAATAAGCCAGAGTCCCCGGCTGAAGCTCGGTGGTTTCACCATTGAGGTTTAAGGTCAAAACCCCCTCCAGCACATAGACGAATTCCTCGCCGGGGTGGGCATAATGATCATGGGCTCCGCCGTCGGGGGGGATGGTGGTGAAGAAGGGCTGCATTTTCTTATTGCCCACCAGCTTCACCATCTGCCGCACATCGGCTTTCCAGCCGGTGACCAGCTTGCGCGTCCAGGATTCCGGCGGATTGATGCAGGGATCGTTAATCAGATCATTTTCAAAAAAATCAGTTATTGATGTTTCCAGCGCGTCAGCCAACTTTTTGAGAGTATGTATGGATGGCGATACTTTTTCATTTTCAAGTTTGGATATGTAGGCCGCGGTCAGGGACGTCTTGTCCGCCAATTGCTGAAGGGTCAGGCATTTCTCCACTCTCAGTTTCCTGACCACGCTTCCGATCTGTAAATCGTTTGACATAATGATTGCTCCAAAGTTGACTTTTCTACATAATCATCCAATTTACAGATTACCAAAAAACGGGGCTTATAACCAGTTTAGAATTGCTGGCCGGTTTTGCCGCCGGAAACTGCCGGGTTCCCGGCGGCGCCAGGGTTTTCAGTATTTTGAGTGAATACTGCCGATTAGTTCAAGATCATGTTGGGGAGCCAACTGACGATTCCAGGGAAAACGATCAGCACGGCGACCAGGAAATAGATGGCGGCCAGATACGGAATCGCGCCCCAGACAATGGTACTGACCGGGTATTTCTTGACCACGCCTTTCAAAACGAACAGGCTCAGTCCGAAAGGCGGCGTAATGGCGCTCTGCTCGGCGGCCAGGACGTAGACGATGCCCCACCAGAAAGGATCGAAACCCAGGCTGGACATAATGGGCATAACGAAGGGGAAGGTCAGAAACAGCATTGACCAGGAATCGAAGAAGCAGCCCATGATCAGATACATGATCAGGATGCCGACCAGAATGACATAGCGGTTCACATCCAGGCCCAGAACGGCCTCACGCACCAGGAGCACCACGCCGGTGGCGTTGAATACATGGCTCATCAGACTGGCCATGGCCATGATGAAAAGGGCGAAGGAAGTTACCCGCAGGGTGTCCAGAAGACTCTGGCGCAGGATTCCGAAGTTCAGGCGCTTGTAAAGAATGGTCAGAACCAGGCTCAGGACCGCGCCGAGAGCGCCCGCTTCGGTCGGGGTCATATAACCGCCGAAGATGGCCACGACCACGGCCGCGATCAACACGCCAAAGGGGGCTACGTGCAGGAGGGCCTGAATTTTTTCGGACATCGTATAGGTCACCGGCGCGGGAGCCAGCGTGGGGTTCAGCTTGACCCGCATAATGGCTACCAACACGAAAAGGCCGGTCAGCATAAGGGCGGGCACAATGCCGGACGCCAAAAGACGCACGATGGAAAGGCCCTGCCACGATCCATAGATGATCAAAAGAATGCTCAAAGGAAACAGCGGAGCCAGAACGGAACTGGCCGCGATGGAGCCTAAGGCGTAGCTGGGATTGTATCTACGGCTTTCCATTGCCGGATAGGCCACTTTTCCGAAAGTGGCCACGGCCGCGATTGAGGAGCCGCACATGGCCGCGAACGCCGCGTTGCCCAAAATGACCGAGATGACCAGGCCGCCCGGCAGACGCCCGGCCCACCGGTCCACGGCGGTGAAAAGGTATTCGTTGACCCCGGTGTTGCCCAAAAGGCACCCCATAAAGATGAACATGGGCATGGCGGTCATGGTGAAAGAGTTGGTTGAGGTCCAGATGGTCGAGGCCACCTGCTCCAGCGGCTGGCCGAGGTAGATCAGGCCCAGAACAGAGACCAGGCCCACCGACCAGGCTATTTCCAGCCCCATCAGTAGGAAAAATAAAAGTCCGGCCACACTGACAATGGCGAAGATTACTTCCGGGCTCATGCGTTAACCTCCGTGGCGGCTTCATCGACCGGCAGGGCGGACGGTTTGTCTTTACCGAGAACCAGGCGGGACAGGACTTCGGCGACAAGCTGAAGATCCAGAAGAATCAGGCCGATGATAATGCTCAGCTGGGGATAGGCCACCACAGTTCTCATCCAGGTGTTGCTGCGGACTTTGAACATGAAAGCCATTTGAATGTGCTCCCAGGCGGCATAAGTGATGACGAGGGTGAAAGCCAGGGCGACCACGGTGGTGATGTTGGTCAGTATCCAGGCCACTTTGGGCGGAAGTATGTTGAGAAAGAATTCAACCTTGACGTGCGCGCCCTGCTGCCAGGCGTAGCCGAGGCCGCCCATGGTGATGGCCACCAGGGCATAGCCGCCGAACTCGTCGCTCATGGCCAGGGGCTTCAGAAAAGGCAGATACCGGGTGATGACATCGGCCAGGATCAACAGCATCAGGGCGAAAACCATCCAGGAAAATATCTGGGCGATTATGCCGGTCAGTCTGTTTATCCCGCTGACGAATTTTTCTATACCGTTCATATGTTACCCCATGAAGGCGAAGGGTTTTCCAGTGGGGGCCGCCGCCGGAGGCGGCGGCCCGGTGTCTTGAGACGCTGAACCCGGTAATTTCAAAGCGCGACTTGTCTCAGGTTCAGCTCCGTTTTTGCATACGACGGCGGCTTATTTGCCAAAGGCGCGGTATTTTTCAACCGCCGCCCGCACGGCCGCCAGAAGCTCTTCACCGTCTTTGCCGGTCTGGTCGAGCCACTCTTTTTCAACGGCCTGGCTGGCTTCGGCCAGTTTCGCCTTGTCGCCGTCAGGGAACTCGGTAACCTTCACACCGGCCAGGGCCAGAATATCGGTGCTGAGCACATATTCAGCCGTGGTGGAGAGACAGACCATGCGCTGCACGATCAAACCGGCGTCGATCAGCTGGTCCTGAATGTCCTGCGGCAGGGATTCGAACTTCTTCTTGTTGATGACCGTCACCGCGCTCCAGGTGGGGGACAGCGGGGTGAGGGTGAACTGCTTGGAAATCTGGGCCAGGCCGATGGAATAACCGAAGCCAAGGCTGGTCAGAACGCCGTCGATGGTGCCTGAAATCATGGCCGGGCCAAGCTCGGAGCCGGAAACGGTCACCGGAGCGCCGCCGATAGCTTTCAAGCCCACGGTGGGGAAATAGCCGCCCGCGCGGATTTTCATGTTCGACAGGTCGTTCAGGCTGTTAATGGGTTCCTTGCTCCAGATGCCGTTGGCCGGATCCCACTGCGTGACGAACCAGAACTTCATGTTAAGTCTGGACATGCTGTTGTCATAAAGCTCACGAACCTTGGGATCGCGATAGACGGCTTCTTCTTCAGACAAACCCTGAACCGGGTTGGAGCTGACGATGCCCGGTATTTCGCCCCAGTTCCACAGTGGATAGGTGCTGGATTCCCAAGGCATGGCCACATCGGCGATATCGACTTTACCGGTGGCTACGGCCTGGAGAAGCTGCTCGGTGGGGAACATCTTGGAAATGATTTTCAGCTTGACGCGGCCATTGGTTTTTTCATAAACCAAACGCTCCAGCTCACCGCCGGGGCGATAGACCTGAGAAGCCCTGAACTTCGGTCCCCAGATATCATTCCAGGCCACGGTCAGTTCGTAGACCTTGTCGTCCTGAGCCCAGGCGGAGGCCGGAACGGCCAGAAGCAGCACAAACATCAGAGTGATGAGTCTTTTCATAAATTCTCCTCATGCGCGGGACAATCCCGCCAAGGGTTCCGGCCGCGTCCCGGCCGGAACATTTCCGCCGCGCCCGGCAATTGTCGTCAATCGCCGGGCAACTTCCGAATTACTTGGCCGCCGCCTTGAGGGCCGCGTCGGCCGACTTGACGACGTCGTCCAGAGCCTTGGCCAGATCGGGGCTGGCCGCGCCTTCATTGGGCTCGGACATGATTTTGTTGTAATCAGCCAGAAGGGCTTCGTTAAGATCAGGCGAACCGGCATTCTGCCAGGCCGTCATGGTCATGCGGTTGAAGTTGCGCTGGGGCAGAAGTTTACGGCAGTTCTTGGCCGTGTGGGCCTGGGAGATAAATTCCTTGCCGGGCTCGACCTTCTTGATGGTGGCCATGGCCATTTCATTGTCATCAATATTAAAGGGGGAGACCAGGACGCGCGCCATGGCCAGAAGTTCGTTGTCGGCGATGAGCTGCAGGGGGCTGACGGCCACGGCCACTTCCAACTGACCAGCGCCGCCGATGATGTCCTGGCCGCTCATGACTTTGGCGGTCAGGAGCATGGCTCTTTCGGCCATGGTCTGCTGACCCATGGCGGCCGCATCGGAACCCAGACCATAGTTGTGGGTCGGGAGGCCGAAGGCTTTTTTGATGAACTGAACCGCGGCCGAACCGTTTCTAATGGCTTCGGCGCTGCTCTGAAGGCTGCGGCCGGAGCGCATATCGGTGGAGAAGATGATCGGGCAGGCCACCACCGGGGAACCGGGCTGAACGGCCTGAGCCATGGCCACCATGGCCAGAAGCTCGGCGGCCACCAGAATGATGGTGCCGATGCCGGTGACGGGCGAAGTCGCGCCCGCGCCGGGCAGTGAACAGGCCTGGATGGGCGCGCCGACCAGGGCGGCCTTGTACACTATTTCCAGGTCCATATGCTTGAAGACGCGCGGAGTAAGCGAGCAGGCGATGAAGCTCATCACCGGGTTCTTCTTCAGCTTGTCTTTGCCGCCGGCCGCGACCGCGCCCAGCTCCACCAGGTAATCCATGTTTTTGGCTTCATAAGGCTGAACCCAGACGTGTTTATCGGTGTTCTTCATCACCTGAACCATGGAATGGACGTCGGCCGAATAAACGGGGGCGTCATCCGCGAACAGGAAGGGCACGAAGCTGATTTCATCCAGCGCGTTGGTCAGGCGGCTCCACTTGCCCACGTCGTCAAGAGTTACGCGGCGATAGGTGCCATCGGGTTCAATCCAGGCATGGCCGCCGGTGCAGGTACGCGAATAGAAACCGCCGCCGGGCTTGGGCAGAGGCAAAACACGGTTTTCGCTTCTGGCGCCCAGAACGAATTCTTTCGGGGCGGCGTCCAAGGCGGCTTTCATACGGTCAACAGGAATCTTCAGCATGCCGGAAGCTTCGTCCAACTGATAACCGGCTTTGGTCAGCAAAGGGAAAAGCTGCGGGTGAGGATCGAGTTTCACACCGTCTTCCGCCAGCACACGGAAAACTTCGCTCTTGATGGATTCGATCTCGGAATCGGAAAAATAAGAAAACAGGGCTACCATTGGAACTACCTCCAGCTTATAATGAGTCCAATCTGTTTTGTCGCGGCTCGGCGATTTTAATTATGGCTCTTTCCCTTCAACTTATGGCTTGCAGCCGAGCAAAATAATGTAATTTTTGCTCGCCGGGCGGCTGGTGCGGCGTTGCTGCCAGTCGCCTACGGCTCCGTCTCGCGGACTCGACTGCCGCTATAGGGGGCAGTGTCAGTCATAATTAGAATGCTGGTCGCGGCGGCTCGAAACAAGCCGCAAAATGTTACACTTCTAGCTATGCGCACTGTTAATGCCGGTTGGGCAAATTTGGCTGTGCGCTGTTAAAAAATTGTTGTCAGGGTAAAGCTCCGCCGTATTTCATCCGCAAAGGACTGAAAATGGGTACGCAACTTCCGTGAATGGGCAAAACTATAACACTCGGCCATTTCAGGCCGTTTACCGGTTGTTATCAATTGCCATTCACCAACGGTGTTGAAAATGTTTATGGACTTGATGAGCGCTCTGGCTTCTTTAACTGTTAGGAAACAATTTAACAGGAATAAAGTTTCTTGTCAATTAAAAAATTAACTCTAGATTGAAAATTTTCCTTCCAGGCAACATTCACATTTCACTGAAACATTCCAAATGGGAAAATATTATATAATTCGGTATGATAGCGACAAGGAAGCCATAAAAGTGACTACTGTGAAAAGAGGTGCAAATTCAAAGGGCAGGCTCAAACTACCCCATCACTTAACTTTAGGGAAACAATAACAGACATCAGCAACGGATGCAACGCCCATAGTGGAGAGGGAGCTATTATAATTATATCCTTTTCTCACCAACTTGCGGCCCGTAGCCGGGCAAAAAACGTGGTTTTTGCCCGGCGAGTGACGTTTTTCACTTAAAAACCAGTCTCTGACGCTCCGTCTCGAAGACTCGACACCACAAGATATTCGGCGGCACAAGCCATAGTTAGAATTACCATTCAAGGGGGCACCGCTCTTAATACGATGATGGCCGCCATAACTAACGATTACGGGAAGAACAAACCCAGACGTGGGGTCCGGGCCCAGCCCGGCTTGCGTGGTTGTGGTTTATATGATAATTTAGAAAATTTACAGGTCTGACATAAAGGCCAATATAGTCGTCTATATATTAAATAAGAGGTTGCCATGTCTCAGATAGTTACCAGATTCGCTCCCAGCCCCACCGGCCATCTCCACGTCGGCGGCGCCCGCACCGCCCTCTTCAACTGGCTTCTGGCCCGCCAGCAGGGCGGCCGCTTTGTTTTGCGCATTGAAGACACCGATGCCCAGCGCTCCACCGATGAATTTACCCAGGCCATTCTCTCGGCTATGACCTGGCTGAACCTGGATTGGGACGGCGAGCCGGTTTATCAGAGCCAGCGGCTGGCTTTGCACCGCGAATATATCGACCGCATGGTGGCCGAAGGCAAGGCCTATTGGTGCCACTGCAAGCCCGAAGAGCTGGAAGAACGCCGCCAGAAAGCGCTGGCCTCCGGCGGCAAGCCTAAATATGACGGCCTTTGCCGGGAAAAGAATTTAGGCCCGGCCCCTGGCGCGGTGATCCGCTTCAAAGGCCCTGAAGACGGTGAAACCGGCTGGGACGACCTGATTAAAGGCCCGGTGGTTTTTGACAACCGCGAACTGGACGACCTGATTATCCTGAAAAGCGACGGCATGCCCACTTACAACATGGCCGTGGTAGTCGACGATGTGACCATGGGCATAACCCACATCATCCGGGGCGATGACCACGTCAATAACACCCCGCGGCAGATTCTGCTTTACAAGGCCATTGGCGCGGCTCTGCCCATATTCGGGCATGTGCCCATGATTCTGGGGGCGGACAAGACCCGCCTGTCCAAACGCCACGGGGCGACCTCTGTTATGGCTTATAAAGAAATGGGCTATCTGCCGCAGGCCTTGATCAACTATCTGGCCCGTCTGGGCTGGTCGCACGGCGATCAGGAAATTTTCAGCCTGGAGGAAATGAAGCAGTTGTTCGATCTGTCACATGTGGGCAGTTCGGCGGGAGTGTTTAATACGGAAAAGCTCAATTGGCTCAACAGCCATTATATTAAGGAAACTCCCCCGGCCGAGCTGGCTGAACTGGTCTGGCCGTACCTTGAAGCCAAAGGCTATGCCAAACCTGATGGGGAGACGCTGGTTAAAATCATCCTGACCGTGCGTGAGCGCGGCAAGACTCTGGTTGAACTGGCTGAAAAGGCTGATTTCTATTTTCAAGATTTGCCGCCGCTGGACGAAAAAGCGGCCGCCAAGTTCCTGACCCCTGAAAACAAGGAAATGCTGAAAAGCCTGAAAGGCATTCTCGATAAACCCCTGATAGCCGAAGGCTTTGAAGAGCTTCTGCGCCGCCTGGCTGAAGAGCGCGGGATAAAACTGGGGGCGGTGGCCCAGCCTCTGCGGGTGGCCCTGACTGGGCAAACCGCCAGCCCTGGTCTTTTTGAAATTCTGGACATCCTTGGCCCGGAAAAAACCCTCAAACGCATTGACGCGGCTTTACTGATTTAGTTACAGCGACTTACAAGAAAGGAAAGACAAATATAAGAGAGGGGGACAAACATGAGAGAGAGAGAGAGAGAGAGAGAGAGAGAGAGAGAGAGAGAGAGAGAGAGAGAGAGAGAGAGAGAGAGCAATCCTCGTGCCATTTTATAAAAAGTGAGGCAACTTACTCTACATCTGTGCCTCATAGCTTTGCCGATAGAATGACTTTAAAGAAACGCCTTGAGATGTTTAAAATCCTATGTGAAAAAATAGCATTTCAACCAACGTGGAATGTGCTTGATGTGGGTGTCACCAGCGATCAAGCACAAATCTCAAGTAATTATTTTGAGGAATTTTATCCACATAAAAACCAAATAACCGCTCTTTCAAACCAAAATGCTGAATGGTTGGAAAAAAAATACCCGGGATTGACATTTGTGCAAGGCAGTGGAGTTGATTTGCCTTTCACTGACAACAAGTTTGATGTTGTTTTTTCGTCTGCCGTCATAGAGCATGTTGGATCTTATAATAATCAGATGGCTTTTATAGCTCAGTGCTATAGAGTTGCTCGCAGACACGTATTTTTGACTACTCCCAACCGCTGGCACCCAATAGAATTCCATACGGTATTGCCTTTTATTCATTGGTTGCCCAAGAAAATCCATAGGCACATTTTAAAGCTTTTTAAGCTGGATTATTTAGCCACTGAAGCAAATCTGAACTTGTTGAGCCATAAAGATCTGATCAAATTATGCCATGACATCGGTATAACTAATTACAAGATCTATTCTGTATCGCTTTTAGGCTTTCCATCTAATTTGATGCTTCACATAACAAAATAAGGAATTCCTGAATAAATCATTGTGAATGCTCCACACTGGAGCACTCACAGATAGTGGTATATTACAATAAGCAGTTATGTCAACCACCACAGCATGAACAATAGACATCTCAAATTATAAGTTACTTAGATTACGAACCCTTATTCCAAATCAAGTTCAGAGATCGTCAATATTACCCCCTGATCAGCTTCTATTCTATTTCACGTTACCCACACAGCATATTGCCTTCCTCCCCAAAAAGAACCGCAACTCCTTCTTAGGAGTTGCGGTGGGGTCAAGGGGTTCTACCCCTTGTGTGGGGTGGAGGGGCAAAGCCCCCCTCTTCTCTTTAGCTAGTCCCACAGATTCCGCTTTTTTAGGACTTCCGTAGGGTCGACCAGATGGAGCTTCCACCAGTCGGTATGGTCTTTGGCTTTTTCACCCATGTAGAGGGCTACAAGCTGATTGAGGTGCATGATGGGCATTTTGTTGGTCATGGCGTGTTCGCGCATTTCAATGTTCATCTGGCACATAGCGCAGCTGGTGACCAGGATGTCGGCAGCCTGCTCCACCGCGCCGGAGACGATCTGGGAGATCATTTCCTCGGCGATTTCAGGATAGACGGCCGAGACAAAGGCGCTGCAGCATTTGTGAGGCCAAGGCCAAGTGACCACTTCCGCGCCCATTTCCAGAAGAATTCTTTCGATGGAATCGCGGGGAGGGCCGGCCGGGCGAAGCACCTTGGGATACATGGCGCCGCAACCGTAATAGGCGGCCACTTTCAGGCCGGTCAGGGGCCGGGTTTCCGGGAGCTCATAGGTCTTCATGCGGGCCAGATTGAACACATGATGATAGACATCATAGATGTTCAAGATAGGATCGGTGACGTTGATGCGGCCGACTTCGGCTTCGTTTTTCTTCAGTGTCTCCTGATCTTCTATCAAGTGGTGGCGGGCAGTGGCGATGTTGCGGAAGCAGTTGGGGCAAGGCACCACTATGGGGCGGCCCAAAGGCGCTTTCGAAAGATTGCGCGCGCCCAGAGAAGTGGCGATATCGTGGCCCAGCGCGTGGCCGGAGGAGGAACCGCAACAGTTCCAGTCTTCCAACTCATAAAGCTTCACGCCCATTTTTTCCAGAGCCAGCATCATCGGCTCACCCGATTCCTCAGCGCCGGTCTTCATGGTGCAACCAGGGAAGTAAGAGGCTTCCAGCAAGTATTTACTCATTATCATGCCTCCTTATCAATAGTTGCGCCAGGGGGCGGCGTCCAGAATCTTGCGTACCTGGGCTTTGCCGGTGCTCATGATGCTGGAAGGTTTGAGGTGGAGCTTGCCCATAAGGATCATCTTAGTGCCTAAGGGGCCGTCCTGGAACCAGGCTTTGGGGCCGAGGCCGAGAGTGCGCAGTTTGTGTTCAGCCATCAGGCCCACTTTATAGGTGCGGCCGAACATACGGGCTGAATTCATCATGCAGCGATGGAACTCCCAGATGGGCTTGTCGCCGACGGGAAGTTTTTCGGCCAGACATTCCTGACGCAGATAATCCATGACGGAGGCGATGTTAATGGCCATGGGGCAGACCGCCGCGCAGGTGTGGCAGCCGAGGCAGCGCCAGATGGTGTTGGAAGTGAGGGCTTCTCTTTTGAGCCCCAGAACCACCAGCCTCATGATGCCGTGCGGGCCGTAATCCATGTATTGATACATGGGGCAGCCGCCTGAGCAGCTCATGCAGGTGAGGCAGGCGTTGAGGTCGGTGCCGGCGAGCTTGGCCACTTGGCGTGGAAAATCAGGATCGCTGTCACTGACCTTGATGGGTTCCGGGGATGAGAATTTTTTGGGTTCCCGTTCCATATGAACTCCTTTGAATTAATGAGGGTTTTTCAAGCGGCACAAGTGTTTGACGCTGATAAAACGCCTCTGGTTGCCACAACGCCCCGCGCCCCGAAGGATGGCCGGAGAGCCCGAAGCCGGACGGCCGGATTTCTCAGACGCCGAAAGTCAAGAGGCACCAAGCCTTTTTCGACGCACGTCAGGTGTATATGTGGATGGGTAGTAATATACCAGATCACTACCCATTTGAAAAGCCTTTTATGTGCGACGGGCAAGGAGCGGACTCGATGTTTGAGTGGCGGGTGACCGCCGCCGGGAGAAATGTTTTTGCCCTGGGTTCCGTGACTAAAGACCCCCGGAACGGAACCCAGGGCAAAAACATTTCTCCCGGCGGCTGCCTGGTCGGCTTTCTTAAAGGCTGGAAAGTTTGCCTGGCCGAGTGGGAGCCGGAAGCCGGGGATTGTTTTTGTCCCGTCTCCGTGACTAAAGACCCCCGGAACGGAGACGGGACAAAAACAATCCCCGGCTTCCGGCGGGTCAGAGCGATTTCCCGAAAGTTTAAAATTTATATGCCACTGGTGCCGCGCTCGCGCAAGGGCGTGGGTGGTGAAAAGAGAAATGTGGTAATATAGTGAAGAAAACAGGGAGGTATGAAATTATGGAAGTGCCTATACTGAAGATACCATTTGATGAAGTCGACGCCGATTTCATTTGCGATAACTTAAAGTTGATGCTTCTGGGCGGGAAGCTGGCCATGGGTGAGCATTCAGCCGCCTTTGAACGGCAGTTCGCGGAATTCTGCGGTATGCCCCTGGCGCTGGGCTGTGCCAACGGAACAGCCGCTCTGGAACTGATTTTCCGGGCCCTGGAGGTGGAGGGCGGTTCGGTGGCTATTCCGGCCAACACCTTCATGGCTTCGGCTATGGCTCCCATAGCGGCCGGAGCCAAAATTATCCTGGTTGATTGCGATCCCGTTTACTTTCAGATGTGCCCGGACGATCTGGAACGTAAAATCAGGCCCGATACCAAAGCGGTGCTTCTGGTGCATATCGGGGGCATAGTTTCGCCCGCCTGGGAGCGCATCCGGGATATTGCCGAGAAAAACGGAGCGGCTTTCATTGAAGACGCGGCCCACGCCCACGGGGCGGAGGTGACGGCCGGACGGGCCGGGAGCCTGGGACGGGCGGCCGCCTTTTCTTTCTTCCCCACCAAGGTGCTGACCACAGCCGAAGGCGGCATGGTCACCACCGCCGATAAGGGGCTGTATGAGGCTATGTCCGCCATTCGCCAGCACGGGCAGGAGCGTCCCGGCAGCAATATCCATCAGCGGTTCGGCCTCAACTATCGGCCATCGGAGATTCACGCCCTTCTGGGCTTGGCCATGATGAAAAAGGCCGATTGGATTCTGCGCCGACGACGTGAGACCGCCGCGGTCTATGATGAGCTGCTCGCCGGGACGGAGATTTCGCCAGTATTGGCCCCAGCCGGACAGAAACCCGCTTATTACAAATACATGGCCCTCTTGCCGGAAAGCGTGGACCGAAGTGCCCTCAAAGCACGATTGAAGGAAGAATTCCAGGTAAGTCTGGCCGGGGAAGTCTATGCCGTTTCGGGTGACAATCAGCCGCTCTGGAACAATCACCCGGAATATCTGGCCGGGCCGCTGGAGTTCCTGCCAATTAGCCGCATGGTGGCCGCGCGGCAGATCTGTTTACCCCTTTACCCGGATATCACCCCGGAAATGCAGGATTATGTGGTGAAAAGCCTTTTAAATGTACTGCGGGCCTGCTCCTGGGAAGGACTGGTTGAAACCAAGATTCTACTCTAGGTTTTTCTGAGTTTTTTTTCAGATTTATCTGAAAAACGATTCAAGTTCCAAGTCCGGTCGGCCGATAGGTATTGTAAGAACGGTTGTGCGCCGGAGACTCTGATTTTTTGTGGCCGCACACCGGAGAGGAGGCCGCCATGCTGGTAAATCCCGATTTTTTAGCCTGGATACACAGCCAGACCAGAACCACCAAAAAAGACGAAAAGGGCCGGCCCCTGGTCAAACGCGGCGAGAAAATCGACAAAGGCGGAGCTGATAAGGCCAACAAGGCCAATGCCTATGAAGGTGATGAAAAAGAAGCCGCCGGCGATGTCGATTATCTCAACGAAAGAAAAACCAATCTCAGTTTTTATGCCTGAACGCGGCGATTTAAATGTGAGCTGTTTCCCTTGGGCCGGCGATTAGCGGCTAGGCAAAAAATGTGACTTTTGCTCCGCAAGCCACCACTTTGCCCACAAAACCAGTCGCTGGCGCTCCATCTCCCCGATGGGTCGACCCGCTGATTTGAAAAAATACCGGCCTGAACGGTCCCTCCTGTCAGGCCACAAAAAAACCGATGGAAGATTTCTCTTCTATCGGTTTTTTTGCTGGGGCCAAGGGAAATGATTCCCAACCAGAAATCGCTATTCTGAATATCCGCTTGTTGTCAATGTCTGTAAAATATCTGCCAAGTCAAATGATCGAGTGATTCTTTAAAGTTCCGCACAATTTATCTCGAAGAAAGCGTAAGCTTAAACTATGCCAATTTCCCTGAAAAAATAATGTTTACTAATTTTGGTATGTTATCGGGGCAGGACAGCAAATAGGTTTTGGCGATTGGACTTTGGTAAAAAATCCGTTTACGAACAATTGATACCAAGGTCAGTTTGCGGGCTTTGGACAAGCAGAATCCGTTGCCCGCAAACTGACTTTCAGTAACGGTTACCAGCCCCAGGAGAGGAACTGATCGATGGAATCAGCGGCCGTTCGGCCCGCGCCCATAGCCAGAATAACTGTGGCCGCGCCGGTGACGATGTCGCCGCCTGCCCAGACGCAGGGTTTCCTGGTCTTGCCAGTGGCCTCTTCGGCCTGGATATATCCCCATTTGTTGGTTTCCAATCCGGGAGTGGTGGCGGTAATCAGCGGGTTGGAGGCGGTGCCCACAGCCACCACGGCCAGATTCAGTTCGATAGTGTACTCGGAGCCCTTGAGGGGCACGGGGCGGCGGCGGCCGGAAGCGTCTGGTTCACCCAGTTCCATCTTCTGGAGTTTAACGCCGGTCAGGCGGGCCTGCTCGTCGCCAATAAACTCCAAGGGAGCCGACAAGAGACACAATTCCACGCCCTCTTCTTCCGCGTGATGCACTTCTTCCGCCCGGGCCGGGATTTCCTCACGGCTGCGGCGATAAATGATCTTGACGTCTTCAGCCCCAAGACGCAGGGCGCTGCGGGCCGCGTCCATAGCCACGTTGCCCGCGCCAAACACGGCCACATGCTTGCCCTGATACATGGGCGTGTCGTATTCTGGGAAACGATAGGCTTTCATCAGGTTTGAGCGGGTCAGATACTCATTGGCCGAGAAAACACCCACCAGGTTTTCGCCCGGAATGTTCAGCATGGTAGGGGTGCCCGCGCCCACGGCAATAAAAGCGGCGTCGTATTCCTCCAAAAGCTCGTCAATGGTCTGGAGACGGCCGATGACGCTGTTGAGCTCGAAACGGACGCCCAAAGCGGCCAGGTTGTCGCACTCGCGCTGGACAATGGCTTTCGGGAGACGGAATTCGGGAATGCCATAGACCAAAACGCCGCCAGCCTGATGAAGGGCCTCGAAGACCGTGACTTCATGGCCTTTAAGGATCAGGTCACCGGCCACAGTCAACCCGGCCGGGCCGCTGCCCACCACGGCTACCTTCTTTCCGGTGGCCGGTTTTTTGGGGGGGATGATGCTGTGATTGTTCTCGCGGGCCCAATCGGCGGCATAGCGTTCCAGACGGCCGATGGCCACCGGTTCACCCTTTTTGCCCAGGACGCACCTGGCCTCACACTGTGATTCCTGGGGGCAGACCCGGCCGCAGACGGCCGGAAGGGCGGTGCGCTCGGCCAGCTTGGCCACGGAAGCGGGCATGTCGCCCTCTTTAATGGGTTTGATAAAGCCGGGAATATCAATGCCCACCGGGCAGCCGGTGACGCAAGCCGGATTTTTGCACTGAATGCAGCGGCCCGCTTCGGTTTGGGCCGCTTCCGGGGTATAGCCCAGCGGCACTTCCTTGAAGTTGTGGCGGCGTTCCTGGGCCGGCTGTTCGGGCATGGGCTGGCGGGGAATTTGTTCACTCATATTTTACACCTTTTTAAAAAAGCTTTTTACCTTTAAACAAAGGGATGGAGCTACGCAAAAAAATGTGATTTTTGCTTCGCAGGCAATCCGGTCGGCTTAACAACCAATCGCTGACGCTCCGTCTCCCTCCGGTCGACCTCCGCTAAACGGGGAGATTTGGGATGGCCTGTTCTTTAGCGGTCAGTACGGCCTATGTTACAGCGATGGGCGTCATATTGCTCGGCGGAAATGAACTCCTGAGGCTTATAGGCGGTCAAACGCTGCATGAACTCATCCCAATCCACCTGGTGGGCGTCGAATTCAGGGCCGTCAACGCAGGTGAATTTGGTCTCTTTGCCCACGGAAACGCGGCAGCAGCCGCACATGCCGGTGGCGTCGATCATAATGGCGTTGAGGCTGGCCAGGGTCGGCACCTTATATTCCTCGGTTATCTTGGCCACAAAACGCATCATCGGAGCCGGACCGGCCGTGACCACTTCACTGACCTTTTCCCCGCCCTCCAGATAGTTTTTCAGGATATTGGTGACAAAGCCGTGGTGGCCGTAGCTGCCGTCGTCGGTGCAGACTTCCAGCTTATCGGAGGCGGCGGCCATCATGTCTTCCAGAATCAAGAGATCCTTGGTGCGCGCGCCAATAATGGAGATGACCTTGTTGCCCGCGGCTTTAAAGCCTTTGGCGATATTATGGACCACGGCCACCCCCGTGCCGCCGCCGACAATCAGCACCAGACCGGGCTGTTTTTTGATATCGGTGGGCTGACCCAGCGGACCGACCACGTCAACAAAACTGTCGCCTTCGGCCAGATCCCGGAAAAGCTTGGTTGATTTGCCCACCACCTGATAAATGATGGTGATGGTGCCCTTTTCCGGATCGGTATTGGCCATGGTCAGGGGAATGCGTTCCCCGGTTTCGTTGGCCCTGAGGATGACGAACTGGCCGGGCAGAGCCTTTCTGGCAATCTGGGGAGCTTCGATTTCGTTAAGCACCACAGTTCCCTGGGCCATTTCCTGCCGTTTGACTATTTTGTACATTATTGCCTCCCGTAGCTGGCGATATAAATTATGGCTTTTTTGCCGTAAACTTGCGGCCCCTCCGCTACGCAAAAAGCGTGGTTTTTGCTTCGCCGGTTGCTATTTGGCCGTCAATACCAGTCGCTCGCGCTCCGTCTCGCGGTGCTCGACCCCGCCATAGGCGACGATTTAAGCCTATGGCTTTAGAATTGATGTCTCATATGGCAATAAATGGTGACGGATTTCTGTGTTCGAATACGGACACAAAAACCTGATCAGCGAACAAGCGTTGTCGCACTCAAATATCCATTTATTTTATACATACAGGAGACGTTTGTCCAGTTTGAAGTCGTCCCACGGACATTTTTTTTGACTAAATTTGATCAGAGATTCCCAGATATAGCGGCTGTAGCCGACATAAGTGGCGGCCCGCGACCGGCGGGGCTCGAAACGGGCGGAGGTGAGGTAGGAACGGGCCAGGCCAAAAGCCAGCCGGGCTTCGATGGTGGGATCGGCGGCGGTGTCGGCAAAGTCTTTGGCAAAAGTCCAGACCAGCCGGGCGGCTTTGGAGAGTTTTTCGCGCTCTTCCACGGAGGAAAGGGGAAGACGAAGTATGGACATTATCATCACTGAAATGTCCTGGGCATAATCGAAAAGGCGGCTGCGGTGGAGATCAATAAGGCGATAGGAGCCCTTGTCGTCACGCAGGACATTGGATAGATTGAAATCCCCATGAATCCTTACACTGAACGGGGCGGCCAGTTCACGCTCGATTTCGCGGGCCATGTTCAGGATGTGATCAATGGATTTTATGGTGATGTTGCCAAAGGCGCCCCGGACATTGATCAGTTCCGGGTAAAGGGTACGGACCGGCCCCAGCCTTTTCTCGGCCTGGCGCACAAAGCCTGCGCAAACCTCTTCATCCACCCGCGTTTCCTTCCAGATGCTGGCCATCAGATGAAGGGCCCCGGTCAGCTCTTTTCTGGCCCGGACGTCATCCGGCCCCATCATCATGTCATAGAGGGTTTCGCCGTGAATGTATTCCAGCAGCAGCCCGGCTTCGCCGCCGGGACCGGCCGGGACAAAAGCCTGAATGGCCGGCGGCAGCCCCGGCCAGAGGGCGGCCCAGGTGGTGAGGCTCTTGCGTTCCTCCTCCATCTTGGCGACCGGCCCGTGTTTGAAGAGCACCGGCTCGGCCCTGTTCACATCCGCCGCGTCGCCGTCCACCACATTGATGCGGCAGCCGCTGCGGCCGCTCCAGATGCTGTGAAAGCCGCCGATGTCAGCCAGCCGGCCGTCGCGTCCGCTGGCCCGGAGGCCCACGCCCAGGGCCTGATACTGGGAGAACTTAAGATTGTGGCCCAAAATGATGTAAATCATCTCTTCGCCGATTTCCATAATCAGGTCGCCGATGCGTTCCAGATAGTGAATGGTCATCAGGGCGGTGACCCGGTTGCCGGGATTGCCGCAGCCGTGGTCCAGCTCTTTGATCAGGCGGGCGAAGCGGATGGAATACTGGATATCGAGCCGCTCCTCAACCTGACACAGCCGCACCACCAGCTTCATCTTTTTCTGCTCCAGGGCCGGACGGATCAGACTGAGGCCGAAATCTATGTGTTCAAAAAATACGTCCAGGTCATAGTCATCAAGGAAATCGGGATTAGTGAGGTGGTCATACTGGCGGGCCACGTTCAGGGCCAGTTCGGCGATACGGAAGAGATGGGAGGTTATGGCGGCCAGTCCATGAAAGAGGCGCTTATTTTTTTCGTCGTCGCTTTCAGCGCTTTCCAGGTCAAAGTTATGATTGCGGGCCACCATGGCCAAAGTATTGATGTAAGCCACCTTATGTCTTAGATCAGCCATGGCCGAAGGTGACGGATCGACCAGATAATCGCGCACCTGGGCAATATGCTGGATGACTTCAGCCAAGAGAAGCTTCAAATCGCCCTGGCGATTTTTTCCAGCCATGGCGGTCATTCCGATTCTCCGGTCTCCAGATCGTCCAGAAGGGGGGTGGGGATGTTTTCTTCAGCCCAGTTCAGATCAAGATTCACGCGATTGCGCCCATCTTTGCGGCGGACCTTGATGGTCAGATTCACCAGCCCGCGCGGATTGAGGCTGAAACTGCGGCCGTTTTCGGCCACAGGCAGTTCACCGCGTTCCAGCCCATCGGCCAGGGCGCGCAGATACATGGCCAAATCATCCCGATCCGCCACAGTTTGATGCTTGAACGTGTCTTTCATTAAATATCCTTTATATTTTTTATTATAGCAGATTTGTTTGTGAATGGCGAAATAATATAGCGGCGAAGGTGTGCGGCGCGGCTGAAAGCCGCGTTCCTGTTCTTTCAAAAAAACAACTGATGAGGCAACACTTTCTCACCCCAAATTATAGCTGTCAACACATTATTTATTGTGGTACATTAACTGAGGCCGATTGTTTTCAGCCCCCCGCTTCAACCAAATTGAACCTGGAAGGAGTATTTTATGTCAATCACCGGATTTACCCTGAAAGACCAGAACGACAATGAAGTCAGCTTCGCGGCACTGAAGGGACAGAAATATCTGCTGTCGTTCCATCCTCTGGCCTGGACGCCGGTCTGTTCCCGCCAGATGCAGGATCTGGACAACCTTTATAACAAATTCATTGAAAAAGGCATTCTGCCCTTTGGCGTCAGCATTGACCACCTCTATTCTAAAAAAGCCTGGGCCGAATCTCTGGGGCTGACCAAGCTTCAGCTTCTGGCCGACTTCTGGCCCCACGGCGCGCTGGCCGAAGCTTTGGGCTGCTTTATTCCCAAAGCCGGCATGTCGGGCCGCTCCAACTTCCTGATCGGCGGCGATGGAGAAGTCATCTGGAGCAAACGCCATGAGATACATGAACAGCCTGATTTCAACCAGATTCTGACTGAATTGCCATAAAAAAACTGTCCGCCGGGTCAAACCCGGCGGCGGTCTTGAAGTCGAACGCTTTCACTTGCCAGGAGTATTGCCGAATGTTTGTATTTAACAGTGAAGTTCCATCCAAAAAAATTTTTGAAGGCATGGAGCGCAAAATTCTCTCTCACAGCCCCCAGCTTATGACCTGTGAAGTGCGCCTGACCGGCGGCACCAAAGTGCCGGAGCACCAGCATCCACACCATCAGTGCTGCTATGTCGTATCCGGCCGGCTGCGGGCCAATGTGGCCGGTGAAGTTCACGAAATCGGCCCCGGCGATTCCGTTTTTCTGGATGAAAATGTGCCTCATGCCATGGAGGCGCTTGAAGATACCCGCCTCTTGGATATCTTCTCTCCCCGGCGTGACGATTTTCTGGAATAATCATTGAACAATTCTAATTATGACTTTTTTCCTTGAACTTACGGCTCATAGCTACACAAAAAGCGTGGTTTTTGTTTCGCGAGCGGCTATTTTTCCGTCAAAACCAGTCGCTGGCGCTCCGTCTCGCTGCGCTCGACCCCGGCTTTATGCAGCGGCATCGGCCATAATTAGAATTGCTGATAATCAATAAACAGCCTGCCCCGGCGGACTCGCGTCCGCCGGGGCTTTTTTAGCTTCTGTCCCATAGCCTCCCATCATTTAGCCGATTCCGCACCCACCCGCCGAACCCCTCAGATTATTTCCCCAAAGGGTCCCATCAAAATAAACTTGACGAAACAGATAACTTTAATAATAATGTAACCACTCTATTTTATCCAATATCAGGCCGGGGCAAACGCCCGGATGATCTCCGTTGGCCGAGGCGGCGAACGAAGGAGCGAGTCCGTACGCCTGATAAAAAACGGGGAGTTGAATTATTCATAAATCAACCCCTTTAAACAATGGACAGAAAGGAAGCGAAAATGTCCACTGAAACAAAACAGGCCAACCCCGGCCCCCTCGGCCTGATGGGCTTCGGCATGACCACCATCCTCCTCAACCTTCACAACGCCGGGTTTTTCCCCACCACATCGGTCATTCTGGCCATGGGAATTTTCTATGGCGGCATGGCTCAGGTGGTGGCGGGCATCCTGGAATTCACCAAAGGCAACACCTTCGGTACGGTCGCCTTTACTTCTTACGGCTTTTTCTGGATGAGCCTGGTGGCCATCTGGGTGCTGCCTGTTCTCGGCTGGTCCCCGGCGCCCTCGGAAGCGTTCATGGGCTGGTATCTCCTGTTGTGGGGCATTTTCACCATGTTCATGTTTCTGGGCACCCTGAAGGGCAGCCCGGTGCTCCGCTTCGTCTTCCTGTCTCTGACCATCCTTTTTTTCCTTCTGGCCCTCCGCGATTTTCTCGGCAGCTCGGCCATTGGCACCTTGGCTGGCTATGTCGGCATTATCTGCGGCGCATCAGCCATGTATCTTTCAATGGCGGAAGTTCTGCACGAACAGCACGGCCGCAAGTTTCTTCCCTATTAATTCAGGGTTGACGCGCTACAACAGCCATAAACACACCAGATGAATAAACGCCGGGGCTCTTGTGAGTCCCGGCGTTTGTGACATCAACAGGCGTTTCCAACCGATGGTTGCGCGGGAGCATTGCCCATGTATTAAAGATTTGAAAACATCATTTTATTATATTATAATGTGATAGTATTAAATTGTAAAAAAATGCGGCACTTAAAATTAGTATATCGATTTGTACACCACTTAAAAAACAGCATCGCGTATCACTCAACAACTGAAACAAACCTGATAAATGGGGAACTGACTTTTCGAGCTGAAAGGGCGGCGAATGAAAGTAAAATTTTGGGGGGTGCGGGGGTCTATCCCAACACCCGCTCACTCCACGGACAGTGTCTGGAAGCTGGAAAAAATTATAAATTCAGCCTTGAAAGCCAGGCTCGAAGACAACAAGTCCATTAGAAAATTCATTGACGAACTGCCGCCCTATCTTTTACATCCGGTCGGCGGCAACACCCCCTGTGTGGAAGTGCGTCATGGTGATGATTTAATCGTTCTGGATGCCGGTTCCGGGTTACGTCCTCTGGGACTGGAGTTGAACAAGGATGCTGTTTTCAGTGAAAGTGAATTGTATCTGGCCATAGAAGCCGGGCACAAACTGACCCAATATGAACGCCGCGAAATCGACTATGACGGCATTCACCTGAATTTTCTGATCAGCCATACCCACTGGGATCATCTTCAGGGTTTTCCATTTTTCACTCCGGCCTACAACCCGGACACTACTATTGCCATTTATGGGCGCTCTGATGAAGAACTGGCCAAAGCGTTTGAAATCCAGCAGATGGCGCCTTCTATGTTTCCCATTGCCCTTGGTGACATGGGTTCGAAAATATCCTTCAACACCTTCCCGGCTGAAGGCCTGACCATCGGTGGCCTGACCATACAGGCCATGCCGGTGCCCCATCCCGGCGGGAGTCTGGCTTTTCGCATCACGGCTGAGGGTCGATCGATGGTGTATGCCACTGATTATGAATTCTCGTCCATTGACAGCGATGAGGCGGGGGATTTCGTTAATTTCATCAAAAACGCCGACCTTCTTATCAGCGACACCCAATATACCTATCTGGAAGGTGCGGCCCGTGAGGGCTGGGGGCACTCCACCTCTTTCGGGGCCATGGATTTGGCCATGCGGGCGGGAGTGGCGGCGTTTTACATGTTCCACCACGATCCCACCCATGATGACGCCAAGCTCTTCGCCAACCTTGAGAAAACCCGCGCCTATCACACCATGATGAGTGGCAGGGCCCAAATGGCCATTGAACTGGCCATTGAAGGGATGACTTTGGAAGTCTGACAAATATTGAAGAAATAATGTGGTGCGGCCTTTGGCCGCGCTATTTAAAGGACTTGGCCTGAAAGGCCAACCAAAGGGCTCCGCCCTCTTGTATATTAGAAGCACGAAAAAGAAGAAGGAAAAAGGGGTGGCGTGGTTGTTGCGAGCAGACCCCCAACAAGCCAGCGGGAAGCAACAACCGTGACAGCCCGCTGCCCCAATTGCTGACAATCTATTTTAAGGTTATAAATAAAAAGGCCCGGTGGTGTGAACACCACCGGGCACGGGCTGGCAGGCCGTCCGCCCTCCTGAGCTTAAAGCTCGATGTCTAGACGTGGCCGCCGCCCAAGCGATGAAAAGAACTCGAACCGTTGCCAGGGACTTTGAGCCCGTATTACAAGGATGAGGTTTTTCATGTCTTTTCAAACTGTTATCGGAATTGACGTTTCCAAGGACACCCTTGATTTCCACAAGCTGCCCACGGCAACCAAGGGAACCATCAAAAACACTCCCCGGGCCATCAATGCTTTCATTGAATCCCTGGCTCACGATCAGCCTGAGATGGTCATCTTCGAGGCCACCGGCGGTTACCAGAACCAACTGGCTGAGGCCCTTTTCAAGGCCGGCATACCCCTGAAGGCGGCCAACCCAAAACAGATCAGAGATTTCGCCAGATCGTTGGGCCGTCTGGGAAAAACTGATTCTATCGATGCTGAAATTATAGCACGTTTCGCACAATCACGCGAACTGAAGCCCGACCAGCCCAAAGCCCCGCAACTGCTGCAAATATCGGAACTCCTTCTTAGAAGGGAGCAGCTCATCACCATGATCACCATGGAAAAAGGGCACCGTGAAAATACTAGGCCGACAATGAAAAACAGCATAGACCAGCACATTAAAATGCTGCAATCGCAAATACTGGAACTGGATAAAGGTATTCGGCAATTGGTTGTTGCTTCCGAAGAGACCAGAGGGGCCGATGAAATACTGCGAAGCATTCCTGGAGTCGGCCCTATAACGGCAGCGGTAATAATAGCGGAAATGCCTGAATTGACCTCTCTGAGGCGGAAGCAGGCCGCCGCCCTGGCCGGGGTGGCGCCGTTCAACCGTGACAGCGGGCAATATAGAGGCCAGCGGCACATCAGTGGCGGCCGGAAGAAGGTGCGCAACATTTTGTATTGCATCATGCGCACCTGCCTAATTCATAACCCGGTGGTAAAAAAGTGGTATGAAGGTTTCCGGGCCAAGGGCAAGGCTTATAAGGTCGCCGTCATCGCCTGTGTCAGAAAACTGTTGATGGTCATGAGGGCTATGCTCATTTCAAATTCAACGTGGGATATTCAAAAACATCCTTTTTCTATCACGTAAAAACTTTTTTACTTTTTTGCTTGACTTCTGACACCGTTGCTGGACTCCGGCTGGGGGAGGGCCCACGCGGGCCCTACCCCAGACCCCACCCGCGCCAAGGGGCAAGCCCCTTGGAACCCCAAGAGGTCAGGGTCAGATTCAACTTTCTTCTTCCCGCATCGCCGCAACTCGCTTCGGGTACGAAGCTCAGACAAGCGGCGACGCTTCATACAGCGTCAGCTTTAAGTGCTGTTACCAGCCTCACGTTGGGCTGTTACATTTTGCTATAGGCAGCTTCATCAGATGATTGTGGCTTCACGTATGTTCGGCTGAATATTATCTTCCCCTCAAAATTTTTTTTCCAGCGCTGTGACCGGTGCAGCTACGCCGCCTTGTTTCATTGAATAACTCATCTGGGTAATTGCTTGACGGGGTTATGGTAAAACCCGAATGGCGGCTCACAAAAAAAGACCGCAATTGTCAACCCACCCAAACGACGACACTGACCAGGCCGTGCGGGCGAAAAATTTTCTGTAAGTCGCTCGTAATTTTGCTCCCCGGACGGGTACGGACTTACAAACCTCTGACACTGCCACCCGGCCGGGAATACGAGAAAATTACGAGCGACGTCAGAAATTTTTTCGCCCGCACGGCCTGGTTTTACCTTTGCCCTTTCCAAGCGATTGCCCAGAACAACTCATTCTGCAATTCTCAAAGTAAACTTTTTCCCATAAACTACGGGCTCGTAGCTACACAAAAAGCGTGGTTTTTGTTTCGCGAGCGGCTATTTTTCCGTCAAAACCAGTCGCTGGCGCTCCGTCACCCCTTGCGGGGCGACCTGCTATTTTAAAAATGCCATCTACTTTGAGAATTGCTGCGACTCATTGCTCTACCTTGACATTTATTGACAGGCATGATTTAATTTTGGCGGGTACCACAAATACCCGCCCTACATATGCGTCGTGGTTTTTCCACAGACGCTTCGTGGGTCTTTTCCACAGAGAGGACTCCACACAGATTGTACTGTTTGCCAACTGGCACGCGGTATGGTCGGGTGTGGTCCGAATAAAAGACTCCTTAGGGGGGAATAAGGTCCGCGGTCTCTCTGTGGGCCGTTTGTGGCGCCCGGCCGTTTTTTTAACGGTCTCCATAACATTTCAGGAGCCGCCACCATGTCCCCGTTTGAAAAACCTCTTGCTATTAATATTCAGTTGGCCTCCCAACGGCTTCCTGCCATGTGGGAAGACACCGTGCAATTCGAAGCGATTCTTGGCACTCTCCGAAAAAATCATGCCCATTTCAAGGGTTCATTCCAGTCAGTCTTCTATAGCATTCAAAAATTGGAAAAACATTCTTCACTCAATATACTGAATCAGACTGTGGCGGACAAACGACTTCCGGCCCTTATGCGCCTTTATAATATACTGGAACATAATGAACTGGCCCCAAAGCTCTTCTTAGACCTGGAATGGCACCATGACAGAATGACTATCGCCTGCGCCTTGCTGGAGGCACATATCCAAATCATCAAACAATAAAAACCCCAACCTCCCCCAAATTCCACATAGCCAAGGGGGCACCGCTCTTAATACGATGATGGCCGCCAAATCCAACTATTACGGGAAACCCTCACCTAGACGAAGGATGCGCGAGCATCCGTGGGTCCAGGGCTCTGCCCTGGTTGACAAGGGGGGGGGTAGGATTTACTTTAATCTCTGGATAGAAATAATCAAGGGGCGTGGATAGTTTTATTCGCGCCACCGTTTTAAAAGAGGTTGCCATATGCGTTATGATAAATTTACCATCAAAAGCCAGGAAGCTCTGGCCGACGCGCAAAGCTTGGCTGATAAAAAAGGCCAGCAGGAAATAACTCCCCTGCATCTGGCCTATACCCTGGTAAACCAGCCCGAAGGCATCGTCCGGCCCATTCTGGCCAAGGCCGGCGTTCAGGTGCCCATGATCATGGAGGCTTTGGATAAAGAGATTGAAAAACTGCCCAAAATTTCAGGCACCGGCCTCACCGGCTATGTCGGCCCGGACCTGAAAGCAGTGCTGGATATCGCGCTGGCTGAATCAGAAAAAATGCGCGATGAATTCGTCTCCACTGAACACCTTCTCCTGGCCATTCTGGCCAAGAAGGATACCCCGGCCGCCAGGGTTTTCATGGATAATGGCTTGAGCCGTGATACAGTCTTCAAAGTTCTTCAGGAACTGCGCGGCCACCAGCGGGTGACCGACCAGAACCCGGAAGAAAAATATCAGGCCCTTCAGAAATTTACCCGCGACCTCACCGATGAAGCCCGCCGCCAAAAACTCGATCCGGTCATCGGCCGGGATGAGGAAATCCGGCGGGTGATGCAGGTTCTGAGCCGCCGCACCAAAAATAACCCCGTGCTCATCGGTGAACCCGGTGTGGGCAAAACCGCCATTGTCGAGGGGCTGGCCCGCCGTATCGTTTCCGGCGACGTGCCGGAGACGCTGAAGAATAAGCGCGTGCTGTCCCTGGATATGGGGGCGCTCATTGCCGGGGCCAAATTCCGGGGCGAGTTTGAAGAGCGGCTGAAGTCCGTCATCAAAGAGGTGGAATCCTCCAGCGGAGAAATTATTCTTTTCATTGATGAAATGCACACCCTGGTGGGCGCGGGCAAGGGCGATGGCGCTATGGACGCCGGGAATATGCTCAAGCCGCCTCTGGCGCGCGGGGAACTGCGCTGTATCGGGGCCACCACTATTACCGAATACCGCAAAAATATTGAAAAAGACCCGGCCCTGGAGCGGCGCTTTCAGCCTGTGCTGGTCGAAGAGCCCAGCGTGGAGGACACCATCAGCATCCTGCGCGGCCTGAAGGAAAGGTATGAAGTCCATCACAAGGTGGGCATTATGGACAGCGCCCTGGTGGCCGCCGCCACCCTGTCGCACCGCTATATAACCGATCGCTTTCTGCCGGATAAGGCCATTGATCTGGTCGATGAGGCGGCCAGCCACCTGCGTATGGAAATCGACAGTCTGCCCTCCGAGCTTGATGAAATCAAGCGCCGGGTGCTGACCCTCTCCATTGAACGGGAGGCCCTGAAAAAAGAGCATGATCGCGGAGCGCAGGAACGTCTGGCCAAGCTGGAGGCCGAAATCATGGCCCTGGAAGCCAGGGACGCGGAAATGACCCGCAAATGGCAGGCCGACAAAGACGTGATCACCAGGGCGGCCAGCCTGAAGGAAGAAATCGAGAATATCCGGGCGGAAATTGAAACCGCCCAGCGGGAGGGCGACCTGGGCAAGGCGGCCGAGCTTCAGTATGGCCGCCTCCCGGCCCTCTTGGCCGAGTTGGAGAATTCGGCCGAGTCCTCAGCCGGCATGGTCAAGGAAGAAGTCGACGCCGACGACATCGCGGCCATAGTGGCCAAATGGACCGGTATTCCGGTCAATCGCCTGCTGGAAGGTGAGCGAGAAAAGCTGGTCTTTATGGAAGAGCGTCTCTCCCGCCGGGTGGTGGGCCAGAAAGAGGCTATTGAGGCCGTCTCCCGCGCCGTCCGCCGGGCCAGGGCCGGTATCGGCGACCCGGGCCGCCCAATTGGCTCCTTCATCTTCCTGGGGCCCACCGGCGTGGGCAAAACCGAACTGGGCAAAGCCCTGGCCGAATTTCTGTTTGACGACGAGCAGGCCATGGTCCGCCTGGACATGAGCGAATTCATGGAAAAGCACGCTGTCTCCCGCCTTATCGGGGCCCCTCCGGGCTATGTGGGCTATGAAGAGGGCGGCTACCTGACCGAGGCTGTCCGCCGCAAGCCCTACAGCGTCATCCTGTTTGACGAGGTGGAAAAGGCCCACCCGGAAGTGTTCAACATCCTTCTGCAACTGTTGGATGACGGCCGCCTCACCGACGGGCAGGGCCGCACGGTGGATTTTAAGAATACCGTGGTTATCATGACTTCCAACATCGGCTCGCAGTTCATCGTCGATGACGAGGGCCGCAATCCTGAAGTTATGCGCGACCGGGTCATGGGGGCGCTGAGGAGCCATTTCCGGCCGGAATTCCTCAACCGGGTGGATGATATCGTCATCTTCCACTCACTGACCGAGAAGGAGATTGAAAGCATCGTTCGCATTCAGGTGGCCATACTGGCCGGCCGACTGGCCGAACGCAAACTGACCATGAACCTGTCGCCGGAAGCCATCAGCTTCCTGGCCAGGGCCGGGTTTGATTCCGTCTATGGCGCAAGGCCGCTGAAGAGGGCCATCCAGACGCAGTTGATGGACCCCTTGGCCATGGGGCTTCTGAGCGGGGAAATCATCGACGGACAGCACTTGGAAGTTATCGTCAACGCGGCCGGGGACGGCCTGACCTTTGGCATTCCCGAAGGCGGCGGCCCGGAGTCTGAGCCGGATGTGCCGGAAGGTGATTTCGAGGAACCGGCGCCCAAGCTGATCCAGTAAAAAAGCTATAAAAATACGTTGCTTCAGCGGCTGAAGCAACATGTATAAGCCAAGGGGGCACCGCTCTTAATACGATGATAGCCGCCAAAATCAACTATTACGGGAAGGATTCACCCAGACATAGCCCGGTGCGGGCCACGCACAAAAATTTTTTCTCCACGCCACTCATGGGCGTTCGCTGATTCCAGCGAACGCCCTCTCTTTTTCTCCTTCCCTTCCCCTAAAAATTACTATATATTGTAGCTTCATTGCGAGGGAACACATTCCCTCGCTATATTTATCTCCCCCCAGGAAAAAAATAAAAAGCTAAACTTATGGAGGCTTCCATGAATAAAGTGGAACAGGCTTGGCGCACTATTGACGAATATCTGACTTCGACCCGCTATGCGGTGCGGGAACCGGGAAACGGCGCGCCCATTGAAAAGAACTTTCAGGATATAGTTGAAAAGCGCATCATCCCCAAATTGCGTTCTTTGGAAAGCCCCATAATGAACCATGAGCGGCTGGATGAACTGACTACCGCCCTGAAAGAGCGCCGCCTGATCCCGGCCACCCCCTTCCTGATGGCCTTCGGTAACCCCTATACCCGCCGCCCCGGCTTTTTTTCCTGCTACCCCTTGGGCTGGGTTGAGGACAGCCTGGCCGACATCGAAGCCATGCGCCATAAAATGCGCACCATCTATATGTCCGGCGGCGGCGCGGGAATCGACCTCTCTCGTCTGCGCCCCAAAGGCTCGCCAGTGGACGCCGGGCAGGGCATTGCCAGCGGCCCGGTGGGTTTCCTGCCGGATTTCGACGCGGTCACCGGCACCACCAATCAGGGCGGCCGCCGCCGGGGCGCCCTTCTGGTTCAGATGGATTGGAATCACCCTGATATCGTTGAATATGTGAAGGTGAAAAACTTCAACAGCCGCCTCAATAAATTCATCCAGACTCTGCCCGCCGAGGAGCGCCCGGCCCAAAGCCCCCACCTTTCCAACATGAACATCTCGGTCAACGCTTTTGGCGATTTCTGGGAGCAGCGGGAGCTGATCGGCCTCATCGCCCAGAACATGTGGGCCACCGGGGATCCGGGCTTGCTATTTATCGATAACATGCTGAAATATTCGCCTTTGCGGGCCGAAGACGAACCGCGCTTCTCCAACCCTTGCGGCGAATATCTGGCCAGCGCCGGTTCGGCCTGCAACCTCATCACCGTTAACGCGGCCCGCCTGGCCCGCGAAGTCTTTGACGAAATGGCCGGACAGAACGGCGGCTTCGCCTGGAGCGAAAAGCCCCAGTGGAGCGATGAATTCTGCCGCCGTTTCTGGAAGCGCCTCTCGGAAACCTCCGCCCTGGCCTGCTTTCTCGGCAATCTGGTGTTGGAATTCGATGAAGGCTACCCGCTGGAGGAAATCCGTCAGAAAACCCAATCCATCAAACCTGTGGGGGTGGGCATGAGCGGTTTCCATACCGCGCTCCTTCTGGCTTTCCGTGGCCGGGTTGACTACGGCTCACCTGAAGCCCAGGATTTCGCCCGCACCACGCAGGCTTTCCTGACTATGGGCACCCTCAAGCTTTCGGCCGAACTGTCCGACCTCACCGGCCATGTTTATGAGAACCGCAATTATTGGTCGACTCACCTCAAAGAACTTTCTGAAACCATAGCCGAGTCCCCGGCCGATGAAGACTCACGCGTGGAAATCGACATTTTGGCAGATTGGGTCCAAGCCAGGGGCGGTTTCTACAACAGCCTGACCACCAGCCAGGCCCCCACCGGCAGTGTCTCCGTTTTCCTGCGCAATATCGATACCGGCATCGAGCCTTTCTATGCACTGGAAGTCAACCGCCGCGTGCGCGATAGTGAAAAGGGCTGGACCGAATTCGTCCTCGAGCCTGTCGAACTGGTTGACCTGTTCAAACAGTTCCCCGATTTCAAGGAACGCGCCGCCGCCCAGACGGCCCTGAAGCTCTCCCCGCGTGAGCAGTTGGGCATGCTGGCCGCTTTCCAGCGCCATTGCCACACGGGCGTATCCAAAACGATCAATCTGCCCAGCGACGCGACCACCGAAGACATAGAAAACCTGATCATCGAAAGCCGCGACCTGCGCCTCAAAGGCTTCACCGTCTACCGCGACAGTTCCCTGGACGGCATCATCTCCGTGGCAGACCAGCAGAAGCAGGAGCAGTCCACCTCCATGATCGACATCGGCGGCGACCGTGAAAGCCGGACTTTCACAGCCAAGAGCCACAACCTGACCGCCCACATAACCCTGACCCACGATGAGCAGAAAAACATCCGTGAAGTTTTTGTCTCGGCCGGAGACGTAGGGGCCTCCATAAATTCTATTTTCACGGCCCTGGGCATGATCATTTCCGTAGCCCTGCGCGAAGTGCCCGGCCTCTTTGACCGCCTGGTGAAGGTGCTCAACAAGGTCGGCATGGGTGACCGTTTCATAGTCCACACCAGGATGTGCAAAACGCCCGTAGTGGGCAACAGCCTCCCGCAGGTCATCGGCCGGCTGATGACCCTGCGCCGGGAATATCTGCGTAAAGGCCAGCTCGACGAAGTCCCGGCCGAGCGCGGCAGCTATGACCTGTGCCCGGAGTGCCACGAACTGACCATGCGCCGCGAAGGCTCCTGCCGCAAATGTGACCGCTGCGGCTTCAGCACCTGTTAAAGGCCGCCCTTGAACGCGCGCCAAATCCTGAGAAGGATTTGGCGCGCGTTTTGTGTACGCATGATAACTTTCATTAGAATCGGCCGATCATGAGAAGGTCACATTTGTTTTCACACCTATTCCACTTGTAGAATACCCGCCTCAAAGATTTTGAATCTGAACATCAAAGGCTCACCGTAGAGAAGGAAAGTCACAGTGAAAATTTCACCTTGGGCTGGCCTTTCAATTTTCAGGCTGGCCCGCGAATAGGCCCGGCCCTCATCATCATGAAAAATATCCTCAGTACCTTGATAACGCCGCCCCTGAGCATCTTCTATCACCGCGTTCCAGGAATGGTCAGGCAAAATAACCATCAGACCTTCAACCGAGGCAATCTGGAAGGTGAATGACAATGTGTCAATGCGGTCAAGAAGCTCATAATTTTTACGGCCGGATTTCTGACGTACAAGACGGTCTTTTTTTTGCCATTCATCCAAATTGCCGCAATATGGGCAGCCCTCAAACCAAAGGCCCTGTCTGATAACCCGCCCCTCCCGGTCATACTGGATTCCCTGGCCGTGCAGCAGGTCGTCCTTGAGTTCGCCTTCATAGCGGTAATATGGATTGCAGGCCAACTCGCCATAATTATAGTGAACGCCCCGGCCGTTCTTTTTGTGATCCCGCCACTCCCCTTCGTATTTATTGCCGCTTTCGCGCCAGTGATAAACTCCCCGGCCGTGCCGGTAGCCGTTTTTAAATTCCCCCTCATAAACGTCGCCGTTCGTATAGACCATCCGGCCCCGCCCCGTACCCTTTAGGTCACGGACCCACGGGCCCTCATATTCGGAAAAGGTTCCGTCCCGGTAAAAAGAGGTCAGCCGCCCCCGGCCGTCATAACGGCCGTTTTTCATCTCTCCCTCATATCGCTGCAACAGCATGCCATCATAGCCGGAATGCGTCTCCAGCACTCCCTGGCCGGATATAAGGCCCGTATCAGGATCGCTGGCGCCGCTCCAGGTGAAATAAACCGGGCCTTTCCAGCCGCTGAAAAAAGCATACTGACCGGCCTCATTGGCGCGATAGCCATTCGACATTGTTGAAGGCCAGGTTGACGTCGGCCCCGGCAGGCCGGCCGCGCAGCCATTGACCGTTACTGTCAGAATCAAAAGGTAAAAATACCAAAATCTCACCATGATAAATCCCCCGCAACTGCTTTGTGCAATCTTATTCATTATCTTTATAGATTATTCATGTCAAAGTGATACGGAGCAATTGTGGAGGTTCTGTGATATCGCATAAAAAAGCCGCCGGATGACATCAGATCCTTATCTGAAGTCATCCGGCGGAGCTATTGGTTCACTATCTTAGTTCGCAGTCAATATAAAAATTACGGAAAAGCGGTTGACCGCCGACGGGAGAAATGTTTTTGCCCGGCCCTGGTTCCGGGGGTCTTTAGTCACCAGGGCCGGGCAAAAACATTTCTCCCGTCGGCTGCCTGGTCGGCTTTCTTAAAGGCTGTGTGCCTGGCCGAGTGAGAGCCGGAAGTTTTGTCCCGGCTCCGTGACTAAAGACCCCCGGAATGGAGCCGGGACAAAACTTCCGGCTTCCGGCGGGTCAATGCGGTTCCGTAATTATAAGACTGACTATGTGCTATTTGGAGACAGCAGCAATCACAGATCCAGCCCCTGTCCGCACCCGGCGGCGGCTAAAACCAGGGAAAGGTATTTCTCCCTGGCGGAGGAAGCCCGCGAAGTCACCACCACCGGCACCCGCGCACCCATGATCAGCCCGGCCATTTCCGCCTGCCCCACTTCCACCATAGCCTTGGTAACGCAATTGCCTGTAGATAGGTCAGGCGAAACCAGTATGTCGGCTTCTCCGGCCACCAGGCTGCTGTAGCCCTTTATGGCCGCTTTCTCCCTGGAAAGGGAAAGATCCATTGAAATGGGGCCCTCCACCAGACAATTCGTTATAACGCCTTCCTGGTTCATTTTTTTCAAGGCGTCACCGTCAATGGTTTCCGGCATTTTAGGATTAACGTGCTCCACCCCGGCCAGAGCCGCCACCAGCGGCTGCTCATAACCCAGTGAGGACAAAAGCCCCACCGCGTTGATGACGATATCACGCTTCTGTTCCAGCGTGGGATGGGGGATCATGCCGCCGTCAGTCACGGCCAGCATTTTATGATAGCGCGGCACTTCCAGCAATGCCACATGGCTCATCACCCGGCCGCAGCCCAGCCCATAAATTTTATCCACCACCGCTTTCAGAAGCACGGCCGTTTCCAGCGCGCCCTTCATCAGAAAGTCGCCCAAGCCCTGATTGATCAAAGAAACAGAAACAGAGGCGGCCACGGCCGGATCAGGCTGATGATGAATTTCCACCCCGAACATATCCAGGCCAAGCTTTTCGCAGAGCGTTTTTATCCGGGCTTCATGCCCCACCAGAATAGGCCTGATCAAACCATCCCTGGCCACGTCGCGCACGGCCTCCAGGGAATGCTCATCATGGGCCGCCGCCAGCACCACCCGCTTGGGAGCGCCGCCCAGGCGAACCCGGCTCATCACCTCACCCCAGTTTTTATACATCCGCTCTCCCTTTAACGCTGCTCCTGGTAAGCTTCGCGCAGCAGTTTTATTTCAGCCGCGTAGCCATCCAGCTCGTTGGGCGTTTCCAGATAGAAAGGCAAATGACGCAGCGCCGGGTGATTGATCACATGGACAATGGCCGGAAGCCCAATCTGGCCTTCACCGATTTTGGCGTGGCGATCCTTGTGTGCGCCCGGTCCGTTCAGGCTGTCATTGAGGTGAATGGCTTTCAGTCGCGCAAGACCGATTATGTCGTCAAACTCCTTCAGCACCCCGTCCAGATCATTGACTATGTCATATCCAGCCTCATGCACATGGCAGGTATCCAGGCATACGCCCAGTTGCTCCTGCCGTTCCACCCGGTCGATAATGGCTCGAATCTCCTCAAAGCGTCCGCCGATTTCAGAACCCTTTCCGGCCATGGTCTCCAATAGCACCAGGGTGCCCTGCTTGCCATTAAGGATATTGTTCAGAAGCCCCGCAATAAGTTCCAGGCCTTTTTCCAGCCCCTGCCCCACATGGCTGCCGGGATGAAAGTTGTAATAAGCCCCCGGCAGGTGCTCCATGCGCACCAGATCATCAGCCATGACTTCAAGGGCGAATTCGCGCACCCGCCCGTCCTTGGCGGCCGGGTTCAGGGTGTAGGGGGCATGAGCCATGACCGGAGCGAAATGGTTTTCTTTCATCAGCTCCACCAAGGCGGCCGCGTCAGCCGGGTCCAGCTCCTTGGCCTTGCTGCCGCGCGGGTTGCGGGTGAAAAACTGGAAAGTGTCGGCCTTGATTTTCAGGGCCTCTTTGCCCATGGCCAGAAAACCCTTCGATGAAGACAGGTGACAGCCGATGTGAAGCATTTCAGGCCTCCCCCATAATGGCCGCCCTGGCTTTTATGGGCAGCGAATTCAATAATATGGCATACGATTCGTCGATCATGGATTTCACCAGTTCGTCAGGCACATCTCCCTCCAGATACAGCGAATTCCAGTGAAGCTTGTTCATGTAATAGCCGGGCACTATTTCGCCGGGATATTGCTGACGCAAATCATCGCCGCGCAGGGGATCGAGCTTGAGGGTGAGAATAGGGCGGCCCATCTTGTCGCCGCCCCACATGGCGAACATTTTGCCGCCCACCAGATAGCGGTCCACCTGGAATGATTCGTGAAACTCCTTCACCGCGCCGGGGCGGTTCAGGAGGTAGCCGTCGAGCCATTTATATTTCATTCTCACCACGCTCACCAGCGGTCACCGACCAGCTCGGCCACCCGCTTCAAGCGGGGCCTGAGCATGACGTAATAATAAACCGACATGAAAAAACCGAGAAAGGTCAGGGTGCGGAGGACCATATCGATATAGAAAGCATACATGTCGTTGCCTTCAATCAGGTTGTTCAAGGCCTCAATCTCTTCCAGATGAAAAACCATCAAACCCCAGGAACCAAAAATGGCCAGGGCGAAAGAGAACACCATTTTATTGAGCAGCCATTTAATTGATGCACCTTTTTTATTCGTCATACTTTTCCCTAACGTGCCTGTGGACTGAAAAAATCGCTGATCATACCCAATCCAGGCCGGACAAAGGCTTGGTGGAGGCGACCAGGGCGAAAGGCATCTGGGCCCGTTTAAAGGCGGCTTTCTTATAAGAACTGAGCACCCAGGCCACGGTTATGGCCGAATGTCCGCCCTCTTTAGCCACCCGCGAACCGCTTTGCTTGCCTTCCAGATGGCGATGGAGGATATCATCGAGGAGGTCATAAGGCGGAAGGGAATCCTCATCCTTCTGGTCCGGCCGAAGCTCGGCCGAGGGCGGCCGGGTGATTATGCCGGCGGGAATGACTTCCTTTTCACGGTTTATGTATTCGGCCAACTCATATACCCTGGTTTTATAGACATCGCCTATGGGGGCGATGGCCCCGCAGGTGTCTCCATAGAGGGTGGCATAGCCCATGGCCGCTTCGCTTTTGTTGCCCGTGGCCAGGACGAAGCGATCCTCACGGTTGGAGATATACATCAAAAGCACGCCGCGAATCCGGGCCTGAATGTTTTCATCGGCCAGATTGCCTTCTTTCTCATCTCCCTTGGGGACCAGCATAAAAGAGCGGGTAAATGCTTCGCGGACGCCGTCAATGGGGATGGTCATGAATTTGATGGAAAGTTTTTTGGCCAGCTCCCGGGCCAGATTCAAACTCTCCGGTGCGTTGTATTCCGAAGGCATGGCCACACCCAGAACATTTTCCGCCCCCAGCGCGTCCACAGCCAGGGCGGCCACCAAGGCGGAATCCATGCCGCCGGAAAGGCCCAGCACCACTTTGCCCGAAGAATTGACCCGGATGTAATCACGGAGGCCGGTCTTCAAGGCGTTATACAGAACCTCAATAGGTTCGCGAACCGGCAGCGGCTTGATCGTGGGTAAAGATGATGAATTGGTGTCCAAAATAATGGTGGTGTTGTCAAAGCCATTGGCCCAGCCCTTAAGCTCACCGGCCGGATCGAAAACGCAGGTCGCGCCGTCATAAATAAAAGGCCCGTCCCCGCCGACCGCCGAGACGTTCAAACGCCAGCAGGCGGCCGGTCCCGGCGCGGGCGGCATGAAGGGTGCGCCCTGAAAAAGACGGGTGCGGAAAGAGATAACCACATCCACTCCATTCATCGCCTGCGGCGGCAATGTTTTCCGGCCGGGGACGAGACGGATTTTCAGACCGCCCAGCAAAAGGTGGGGCCAGTCTTCATCATCGTCGGACGGGCGGCTCTTTTTGTACATAACTTTGCCGCCTTTGACGACGAAAGCTTCTTCTGTCACCTGCCCATCCTCATGAAAGCGGATGCGGGTGGAGGCCAGAGCGATGCCGCCCTTGGCCGTGCTTAGTTCCAGGAGGTCTTCCCAGGCTTTTTCATATTGGATTTCCACGCCGGGGCGCTCCAAGGCTGACCGTCCGAGCCTCCCGCTGAGGCATAACTGCGGAAAGACAGCCAACTCCACGCCATGAAGTTCTTTGCTGTTGAGCGCGGCTTTGATGAATTCCAAATTATCGGTCGGGCGGTCACTGCGTACCCGTCCCTGCAAGAGAGCAATCCTCATCCCCCACCTCCTTGCCGGGCCGGACCCCAGGCTCTGCGTCTGGGTGATACCTTCCCGTAATAGTTATACACAGTCAATCTTATAATTTCAGAATCGCATTGACCCGGCGGCGGTCATCCGCTTTTCCTTAATTACACTCTTGACTATGTAATCAGCTATTGGTCTTGCCCATACGGGCTTTTTTATCCAGCTCCCTGAGAAAATCCATCTTTTCCTGAATCTTTATTTCCAGCCCGCGATTGACCGGCTTATACCAGCCAGGTTCCCGCATGCCATCGGGCATGTAGGTCTCGCCGGCCGCGTAGGCATGCGGTTCATCGTGGGCATAGCGGTATTCCCGGCCATGGCCAAGTTCCTTCATCAGCCGCGTGGGAGCGTTCCGCAGATGGATGGGCACTTCCCGCGATTTATCATTTTTGACAAAACTCATGGCCCGGTTATAGGCCACCTCACCGGCGTTGCTCTTGGCCGCGATGGATAGATATATCACCGCCTCGGCCAAAGCCAGTTCTCCTTCAGGCGAACCCAGCCGTTCATAGGTCTCGGCCGCCCGCATGGCGATGTCCGCGCCCCTGGGGTCGGCCAGACCGACGTCCTCCCAGGCCATGCGCACGATGCGGCGGGCCAGATAACGCGCATCGGCCCCGCCGTCGATCATCCGGCAGAACCAGTAGAGCGCCGCGTCCGGGTGGGAACCGCGAACTGATTTGTGCAAAGCCGATATCTGATCATAAAAGTTATCGCCGCCCTTGTCAAAGCGCCGCACATTCATTGACAGCGCCTCCTGAATAAAAGGCCCGTCAATTTCCGCGACTCCGGCCGTTCTGGCGGCCGAGCGGCTCTGTTCAAGAAAGTTGAGGAAGCGGCGGGCGTCGCCGTCGGCATAGCCGGTGAGAGCGTCCACGGCCTCATCAGTGTAGGTCAGGCCCTCCAAAGCGCCAAAGGCAATGGCCCGCTCCAACAGGAGCTTCATTTCATCCTCAGTCAGGGATTTGAGAACATAAACTTGAGCGCGGGACAGAAGGGCCGAATTGACCTCAAACGACGGATTCTCCGTGGTGGCCCCTATCAGCGTCACCAGGCCGGACTCCGAGTAGGGCAGCAAAGCATCCTGCTGGGCTTTGTTAAAGCGGTGAATTTCATCGATAAACAGGATGGTCCGCTTGCCCCAGGCCAAATTGCGCTCTGCCATATCCATGGCCGAACGAATATCTTTGACTCCGGAAAAAACGGCGGACAGTGAAATGAACTCCCGCCCTCCGGCCTGGGCCGTCAGTCGGGCCAGGGTGGTCTTGCCCACGCCCGGCGGCCCCCAGAGAATCATGGATTGCAGATCACCCGAATCAAAGGCCAGCCTCAAGGGCTTGCCCGGCCCCAAAAGATGACTCTGCCCCACCACCTCATCGAGACTGAGGGGCCGGAGAGCTTCAGCCAGCGGAGCTTCGGGCTTTACGTCAAAAAGGCCTTGCATCTGAACCCTAGTTGCCCTGAGCGGCCTGAAGGCTCTCCACGGCCTTGACCAGTTCATCTTTATGGCGCTTGATCAGGGCCATTTCGCGAGTGTCCGGTTTGGCGAAATCGGGAGCGGCGGCATTGCGGGGATCATCGGGCTTCAAAAGCATCGACATGCCTACGGCCATTTTAGTGGTGACATAGGCAAAGCGGCTTTCCGACCAGCCGGGAATAGCGGCCGCCACTTCCGAGGCGCGTTCAGGTGACTGGCGCAGACTGAAAATAGCCTCCAGATTGGCCATGTAGGTTCGGTAATCTTCCTCTGCCAGCGGGGTCTCCCTGGACATGGTGCGCTGAAGTTCGCGGCTGAGGCGGGCTTTTTCCTTGGTTTGAGCCAGGGCCGTTTCCGCGGCGAAGATAGAAGACAGTATATAAGCCAGAGCCGTGGCGGCCATGACAAGGACGGGCAATTTTGAGTAGTTTTTATTCATTTCAACTCTCACAAGTAACAAATTCTTTGAACGCCGCTTCCCGGCCGTTACTCTACACTCAGACGGGCTGCCGCCTCGGCGTTGGCGGCGGCCCCTGGCCGCTCATATCGAAGTTGTGGCGCGGCCGCCGGGGCCGCTTCTGTCTGGGAAACTACTGGCCAATCCCGGCCGCCGCCCGGCGGGCCGTTTCCTGGGCCAGACTAAGGGAATGGAGATTCGTGGTTACCAGCGCAATTTCCTCCGGTGAGGGATGGAGATAAAGCGGCACATTGTTATCCGTCAACTGCTGGGCGTTCATGGCCCCAATGGCCATGGCTTGGGCAATGGCAACCTTGGCCCCGACATAAACCAGCCTTTTTTTGCTGATTTTGGCGTCTATCAGCAATTTGTTGGCCCGGGGCGCATCGCGGGTGACTTCAGGGGTCAGGCGCGGCAACACTTCAACATAGGCGTCAATATCGGCCTGGGTCAGAGGTGACAGGTGAGACATGTCCTCATCCATAGCCCAGGCGGGCTGGGCCATGATAAATAAAGCCGCCGTCAACATGGCCGTGAGAACCGGAAATAAGGGCCGGGCTTTATTCTTAATTTGAAAAATTGCCATAGTCATCCCCTCTTCATCGCAAAAGGCCGGCGCAACGCGCCGGCCCTCATTGCGGTAAATACTATCAGACCGGAGAGCCGCTAGTTACTGGCCCATTGCCTGAGTCATTTCCATGGCGGCTTTGTTGAGGGCGTCCATGTTCTTTTTGACCAGCTCTTTGTCGGCGTCGGTGGGGCGCAGAACATCCGGGAGCTGATTGATGTTAAGCTGCTCGGCGGTGGCGCCCATGTTCATGGCCTGAGCCAGGGCGATTTTGGAGACGATATAGGAAAAACGGACTTCGCTGAGGCCGGCCGCTTCATAGGCCTTGACCAGGGCGCTGGGATCGCTCATGGCCTTGGGCATATCGGGCATGATCTTGAGATAGGCGTCGACATCGGCCTGGCTCAGGGGCGGTTCGCTTTTGAGCGCGTCCAGCACTTCCGGGGGAATGGACGCGCCGCCGGGAATCTGGGCCAGAGCCACATTGGCGGAAAGGGTCAGCATCATCAGGCCGAGTGCGACAGCTAAAGTTTTTCTGATCATGATTTTGAACTCCTGGGTGCTCTTGTCTGAAGAGCTGTTTTTGGGGAATCTTTCCTTATTCAAACGGAAACCGCTTGCGTGTGCGAACAGATCAAAAATTCTTATTATCCGTGGTTTGCGGCCGGGAACCTTACCCCGCGAATCGAACACCGACAAACCATCCACAGGGGCGGGGGTGATTCTAATTATGGCTCGTAGCTACACAAAAAGCGTGGTTTTTGTTTCGCGAGCAACTATTTTTCCGTCAAGACCAGTCGCTGGCGCTCCGTCTCGCTACGCTCGACCCCGGCTTTATGCGGCCGTGTCGGCCATAATTAGAATTGCTGCAGGCACGGGGGCCTCACTCTTAATACGATGATGGCCGCCATAACCAGCTATTACGGGAAACAGCCTCCTAGACATGGGGTCCGGGCCCTGCCCGGCGGTCAGCCGCCCAGATAAGCTTTGCGTACACCTTCATCGGCCAGAAGATCATCGGCCACGCCGCTGAGGGTGATCGAACCGGTGGTCAGAATGTAGGCCCGGTGGGCCACTCTCAAGGCCAGATTTGCGTTTTGCTCAACCAGGAGGATGGTCGTGCCCTGCTCCAGATTGATCTGCCGTATTATATCAAAGATATTTCTGATGATCAACGGCGCCAGTCCCAGAGACGGCTCGTCCAGAAGCAGCATCCGAGGCCGCCCCATCAGGGCCCTGGAAATGGCCAGCATCTGCTGTTCGCCGCCGGAGAGCGTGCCGCCGCTCTGGGTCGACCTTTTGGCCAGAATGGGAAAGAGGCTCATCACATATTCCAGATCGTCGGCAATGCCCTTTTTATCCCGCCTTAGATAGGCCCCCATTTTGAGGTTTTCCAGAACGGTCAGGTCCGGGAAAATGTGGCGGCCCTCCGGCACCTGAATCAGCCCTTTGGAGACAATGGATTCAGGGCTCTGGTTAATGATGCTTTCGCCGTCAAAAACGATCTCGCCGCGCTTGGGCGGCACCAGCCCGGAAATGGAAGCCAGGGTAGTGGTTTTACCCGCGCCGTTGGACCCCAGAAGAGCAATGATTTCGCCTTTTTTGACTTCCAGATTTATGCCCTTCAAGGCCTCAATATTACCATAATAGGTATGAATACCCGTTAGTTTAAGCATCATTCACTATTCCAATTTTATGTTTTCCCATAAACTTACTGTCCGCAGCCGGGCAAAAAGCGTGGTTTTTGCCCGGCGAGCAACGACATTGGCCTCAAAACCAGTCGCTGACGCTCCGTCTCGCTGGCGCTCGACCTGTGATTGTGAATCGACAGAGCGAGGCCGGCGAGTTCCTAATCATTCCTCTCCCAGGTAAGCCTTGATGACGGCTGGGTCGTTTTTAATCTCCAGAGGTCCGCCTTGGGCGATGACCCGGCCGTATTCCATGACATATACCTTTTCAGAAATGCTCATAACCAGGCTCATATCGTGTTCAATCAGGAGAATCGACAGGTTCTCACGATCCCGGATCAGGTGGATCAAATCCTTCAATTCACGCGTTTCATTGATATTCAGCCCGGCCGCCGGTTCATCCAGAAGCAAAAGAGAGGGCCGGGTGGCCAGCGCCCGCACTATCTCCAGGCGGCGCTGGTCGCCATAGGGCAGGTTTTTGGCCAGATCGTTCACCGCCCGGCTCAGGCCGTATTTTTCAAGAAGCTGATAGCTGTATTCGGCCATGGCGTTTTCTTCGGCCATGGTATTTTTATCCCGGAACAAAGCCCCCCACAGGCCCGCTTTCATCCGGCAGTGACACCCAATCAGAACGTTTTCCAGAACGGTGAGGTTGTTGAACAGGCGTATATTCTGAAAGGTGCGAGCCACACCCAGAGTGGTGACTTTGTCCGGGCTCAGGCCGCGAAGAGGCACTACCTGGTCACCCCCCTCCGGCTGCGGGGCCTTGAAAAGAATGCGTCCGCGCGTGGGGGTGTATATGCCGGTGAGGCAGTTGAAAAATGTAGTCTTGCCCGCGCCGTTGGGGCCGATCAGAGCGGTGATCGAGCCTTTTTCCACCCGGAAATTGACCTCATCAAGCGCTACCAGACCACCAAAAATCATGGAAACATCTTGGGTTTCGATGATGCTGGCCGGATTGTTCATGACGTTTTCTGTCATTTTTTCGCCTCCCCGCCAGCTCCGCCCTCAAGGGGCTTGTAGACATAGGTTTCGCGGACGCTCTGAATCAGGCCGCCCGGACGGAAAACCATCATCAGCACCATCAGGGCCCCGAAGATGAGCATGCGGTAATCAGAGAAAGCCCGGAGGTATTCCGGCAGGAGTATCAGCACCAGAGCGCCGATGATAACGCCGGGAATGGAACCCATGCCGCCCAGCACCACGATTGACAGAATCATTACTGATTGCATGAAAGTGAAGCTGGTGGGGTTGATGAAGGTGACCTGAGCGGCGAAAACCACCCCGGCCAGCCCGGCCCAGGTGGCCCCAAGGGCGAAAGCGGTGAGCTTGGCGCGGGTGCGGTCTATGCCCATGGCCTGACAGGCGATTTCGTCTTCACGCATGGCCAGCCAGGCCCGGCCGAGACGCGAATTCTCCAGCCGGAAGACGACGACTATGGTAATGATGACCACGGCCATCATGATGAAAAACAGAAAAGCCTTGTTCAGGTCCAGATTGGGGCTCATGGTCGGCACCCACTCCAGGAGCACGGGCTTGACCACTTTATTGAGGTCCAGGCCGAACAGGCTGGGGGGAGAAATATTGCTGATGCCGCGCGGCCCCATGGTTATGTCGCCCATATTGACCAGCACCAGCCGCACAATCTCACCGAAGCCCAGCGTCACAATGGCCAGATAGTCGCCGCGCAGACGCAGCACCGGAAAACCCAGCATCAGCCCCATCAGCGTGGAGGCCAGAGCGCCCAGCGGCAGGCACACCCAGAAGCCCAGCCCGAAATAATGATTCAGGAGGGCATAGGTATAGGCCCCGATGGCGTAGAAAGCCACATAGCCCAGATTCAGAAGCCCGCTGACCCCGACCACGATGTTCAGCCCCAGCCCCAGAGAGATATAGATCAAGGCGGTGATGAGGATGTTGATGGTGTAGGGCGAGGCCCACAGCGGGAGGGAGGCCAGGACCAAAAGGCCGACGCCAATGCCCTGATTGCGGTATTTGGAGCTCATGACCACATCGACCCAGGTTTTGGCCGGGCCGCGCGGAGCATCCGGGGCCGGGCCTTCAAATTCGGCTTCAGCCTTGCTCTGGCGGATATAGTCGCGGCGAGCCAGCATGAAACGCCAGACCCCGGAGAGGATAAAAGTGCCCGCGGCCACATAAATCAAATAGTTCCAGCGGTAGTCAATGGTGTTTTCAGCCGCGTTAATCTTGAAAGCCACCATCGGACAGGTCAGAAGACACATCCAAAGGGCGGCGGCAAAGGAAGATTTGAATTCGCGGCCCCAGTTTATTCCAGTTGTAAAGTCTCTGGGCATGGTCAAACTTTCTGAGTCTGCGACGAACCCAGAAGACCTCCGGGCCGGACAATGAGAATAACAATCAGGAGAACAAAGGCCACCACGTCCTCATAATCACTGGAGAGGTAGCCGGCGGCGAAGCTTTCCGCAAAGCCAAGCACCAGAGCGCCCAGCACCGCGCCGGGAATGCTGCCGATACCGCCCAGGACGGCGGCTGTAAAGGCTTTCATGCCGGCCAGAAAGCCGATATAAAAATCGATCTGCTGCATATAGCAGCCGATCAAAAGCCCGCCGACCGCAGCCAGGCTTGAGCCCATAACGAAAGTGGTGGAGATGACCCTGTCGATATTGACGCCGGTCAGGCGGGCCATATCCTTATCCTGGGCCACGGCCCGCATGGCCATACCCATTCGGGTAAATTTTATCAGGCAGGTCAGCACCACCATAATCAGGGCGGTGATGATCCAGATGGCCAACTGGGTTTTGTTGACAATATGGGATATGGGCTCCAGAAAGCTGATTTCCGGGATAAGGTCGGGAAAGGTCAGGAAGTTGGGGGTTTGGACCAGCTGCACATAATTCTGAAGAAAAATGGACATGCCGATGGCGCTGATCAATGGCGCCAGGCGTGAGGCCTGCCGGAGAGGCTTGTAAGCGATTTTCTCCACCGTCCAGCCATACATGGCCGCGTAAACAACAGCCACCGCGCCTACGGCCAATAGGAGTCCCCAGCCGGCCATACCCAGCTGCGAGAGCACCATGGAGGCGATGAGGGCGGTGAATGCGCCGATCATATATATTTCGCCGTGGGCGAAATTGATCAGGGCGATGATGCCGTAGACCATGGTATAGCCCAGGGCGATAAGGGCGTAGATGCTGCCCTTGGTCAGTCCGCTGATGAGTAAGTCACGAAAATAATCCATATATAATGCCCAAACTATTTTTAATGGAACAAATTTTTACCGGAACACAGCCAATTTTGCGCTGAATAAAAAAAGTCAAGCGACCTGCCGCCGCCTTAGCGATTCTCAAAGTAAACTTTTTCCCATGAACTTACAGCTCACAGCTACGCAATAAGCGTGGTTTTTGCTTCGAGAGTGACCATTTTGGCTTCAAAACCAGTCGCTGACGCTCCGTCTCCCCTGTGGGGCGACCTGCTATTTGAAAATAGCCGTCTACTTGAAGAATTGCCGCCGCCTTAACCTCAAAAAATCAGTTAACTGACATGTGAAGTGTTCCGGGCCGTGGCCCGGAACACTTTCATTCAAGCGGCGATTCACGGGAATCGCTAAAGGCTACATTTCGACTTCGACGAACTTGCCGCCCTTAATTTCATACATTTTAAAACCCGCGCCGATCACGTCGCCTTTTTCGTCAAAGCGGATGGGACCCATGGCGGTTTCAACGGTGTCTTCCTGAAGGTGCTTTTTAATGGTGGCCAGATCGGTGGTGTTGCCGGTTTTTTCAATGGCCGCCAGAAGAGCCTGGGTCGCGCCCGCTGAATAGAGGAAATAGGTGCCGGTGTCTTCGGCGTGACGTTTCTTGTGATCTTCAACAGCGGCCACGGCCATGGGGTTCTGGCTCAGGTCGACCTGACCGGTGGCGTAGGAACCCTCGGCGGCCTCACCGGCCATTTTCACATAGCGGTCATCATAAAGGCCGTCGGCGCCGATGATGACGGTATCGACTTTCTTGTTGCGCATCTGAATGGCCAGCTTGGAGGCGTCGTTGTAATAGCCGCCCCACAGCACCGCGTCCGCGCCGCTGTTTTTGACCTTGGAGATGATGGAATCATAGGAAACCTGGCCGCTGGTCACGCCTTCGAAAAGCACGATTTCAATGCCGCTGTCTTTGTCGGCGTCGATTTCGGCCTTGGCCAGATCGGCCAGAGCCTTGCCATAGTCGCCCTTGTCATGAAGGACCGCGACTTTTTTGAAATCCTTGTTCTTCAAGAGCTTGATCCACAGGCTGCTCTGAGCGTCGTCGCGGGGGGTGGTGCGGAAGAAATAGGGGCTCTTGCCGTCTTCAGTGAGGCTGACTTCGGTGGCTGAAGGGGAAATGGCCAGAACGTTGTCGCCATAGACGCTGAGGGCGCTGCGGGTTGCGCCGGAGCAGGTGTGGCCGACCACAACGGTGAGGCCGGAGCCCATCAATTTGGTGGCGGCGCTGGAGGCCAGAGCCGGATCACAGCCGTCGTCTTCGCGGACGATTTCGATCTGTTTGCCCAACAGGCCGCCTTCGGCGTTGGTTTTCAAAACGGCGTATTCAACGCCATAGAAGCCGGAGAGGCCATAGGAGGCGAGGTTGCCTAAGAGGGCGCCGCCGAAGCCGATTTTGATTGTTTCCTTGTCGTCCTGGGCCCAAAGAAGGGTGGAACCCATAGCCATGACCATGGCCATTACGAGCACCGCAAATTTACGCATCTTTCTACCTCCGAGGTGTAATGTCCTGGAAAAAAACTGTCGGCGGCTTCAGCCGCCTGGCCGTCCCGCATGAGAACGGCTGTGGACCAGATATCTATAAAACAATTATGATTACCCTAAATCCCCCCATCAGTCAACAACAAATATGCCGGGCAGGGCCCGGGCCCCATGTCTGGGTGGCTTTTTCCCTAGGCGAGGCTTATGGCGGCCATCATCGTATTAAGAGCGTGGCCCACTCAAATATTAATGTTGCGGCAGGCCAAGGGGAGGGCCGCCAGTTCATGGGAAAAGGCCATAATTAGCAGCAATTCTCAAAGTAAACTTTTTCCCATGAACTTACAGCTCGCGGCTACGCAAAAAGCGTGGTTTTTGCTTCGCGAGTGACCGTTTGGGCTTCAAAACCAGTCGCTGGCGCTCCGTCTCCCCTGCTGGTCGACCTGCTATTTTTTTAATCGCCGCCTACTTTGAGAATTGCTGCATAATTAGAATCGCTATTTTCTTTTGTGGTTGATTGTATTATAATAACTGATGGTCTTTTGGCCGCTTTCCGTCCGTCCGGCCGGAAAAAGCCCCGGCCCAGTCGTCCATCCCATTGGCCAGAACAACATCGACGCGCCCGATAACAAAGGCTCATCCGCCTAAGGACTCTACGCGTCCCAAAGAACCCAACCCGGAGGGGGAACATGCGCTGTCCCAAGTGCGGATTCAATAGCTTTGACCATAACCTGACCTGCCCAAAATGTCATAAGGATCTGACCGCCACCAGAAGACTGTTGAACCTCTCAATCCCTTCGCCCGGAGGAATCAATTTTTTCCGGACAGCCAGCGAAAGAGCCGTCTACCCGGAACCTGTTCTTGAAGCCGAACTGGAACTCATGCCTGAACCCGCCGATCTCCTGGAAGCGGAGGTTTCCCCAGAAACCATCGCTTTGGCGGAAGCGGAAATTACTCCCGAACCTGTAGACCTTATGAAGCCGGAGCCCGACCTCCAGCCTTTGCCGGTGGCCGAGCCAATCCAGGAAGTGGAAATCGATGCCGATGACATTGAACCGGCGGACGAATTTGAAGACATCGAACCGGAAGACGATGATGAGGATATTGCCCCCCTTGATGCGGCCCCTGATGATGAGGATGAGGACATAGTCCCCCTTGACGCGGCTACGGACGATGAGGATGAAGATATCACCCCTCTTGACGCGGCCTCCGATAATGAGATAGACGACATTTTCCCGGAAGATGATGAACCGGAAGATATAACCCCGCTGGCCGATGAGGGCGGTTTTTCCGCTCATCTGGCAGCGGCCCAGGCCGCTGCGCAAGCGGAGGACCTCCCCATAGTCGACGAAGAGATTGAAATTGAGCTGGATGATATTGAAGCTCTTGAGCCGGAATCTGAAACCGGTGAATTCATGCCGGAGGCTGTAACTTCACCACCGACGGGGGCGGAGGCGGCCCTGACCCAGATAAAAAACGCGTTGGAGTCCACAGGGGATTTGGAATCATCTGTAGATCTTGAAGATATTGAAGCCGAACCCGAAATGGAAGTTATTATTGAGCCGGAAGCTGAGGCCGAGGTTGTGCTGGAAGCTATGGACCCGGACCTGGATGAAGACGAGCTTTTGCCTGAAGCGGACATCCAGGAGGCGGAGGAGATTTCGGCCGAAGCTTATGTGATCGGCGGCCAGGAAGAGGCGGAAGCCCCGGCTGTGGACGTAGAAGTCATTGAAGTCGGGCCCGAGGAAGAGCCTGACGCGGAAGAGGCTGATATTATTGACGTTGAGGCTATGCCGGAGCCAGCCCCTATGGCTGAGTCGGCGGCTGTCCCCCAGGGGGCGGGGCTGCCTCCGGCTGCCGAACCCCTGGCGGAGACGGTTGAAGCGCCCACCCCCCAGACACGGCACCTGACGGCTGAAGAGACTCATCCGGTGTCGCCGCCTCCGAGCAGTGATTCGGACTTTGATGACCTTTCGAATCTGGTGGACGACCTCAACCTGGATGATCTTGATAAAAAAATCTGAATTGAATCGAATCAGCTTAGGAGAAAGCGATGACGACAGCCCTGACACCCGTGGAACGCATAATTTTCCCTCTGGATCTGCCTGATTGGGCCACGGCTGAAAAATTCGCCCGTATGCTCAATGGGCATGTGGGCTGGTATAAGGTCGGGCTGGAGCTGTTCATAGCGGAAGGTCCGCCGGTGATCGCCCGCTTGAAGGACATCGCCCCGGACACCAGAATCTTTCTCGATTTGAAGCTTCACGATATTCCGGCCACTGTCGGGCTGGCTATGAGCGCGGCCGCACGTCTGGGCGCGGACATGATAACCATTCACGCCCAAGGCGGCCCAGCGATGATGAAAGCGGCCCTGGAAAAGGCGGGGGAGACTAAAGTTCTGGCCGTTACGGTTCTGACCAGCCTGAATCCGGCTGAAATGGATGAGCTTACCCCGGAAAACCGTCAGCCCGGCGGTCTGGTGAGCCTTCTGGCCGAGCGGGCTCTGGCGGCCGGGTGCCACGGCCTGGTGGCTTCGGGCCACGAAGTGGCCGCTCTGCGGGGAAAATTCGGTCCCACTCCCCGCCTGGTCATCCCTGGTATTCGCCCGGCTTGGTCACAGGTGGCGGGCGATGATCAGAAGCGCACGGCCACGCCTTCCGAAGTGGTGGGTGACGGTGCGGATTATCTAGTGATCGGACGGCCTATCCGCGATGCGGCCGATCCGGTGGAGGCGGCCGCCAAAGTGGCCGCCGAGCTGGCCTGAGGCAGGCGCTGGTATCCGGCCATGCCGCGAATCATTGCCGGCCGGTATCGGGGCCTTAAACTGAGCAGCCCCAAAGGGCGCTCCACCAGACCGACGGCGGATCAGGTTAAAGAGGCTGTTTTTTCAATGCTGGTGAGCCTGCCATTTGAAATGGAGGGGGCCAGGGTTTTGGATTTTTTTGCCGGGAGCGGAGCGCTGGCCCTGGAGGCGCTGAGCCGGGGGGCGGGCGCGGCGGTGATGGCCGATTCCGACCGCAACGCGTTGGAAGTTATTCGCCGCAATGCGGCCCTGTTGAAGCCCCAGCCGGACATTTCCATAATTCGCGCCAGGTGGCCGCAAGGTTTTGACCGGCTTATTGACGCTCCGCCCTTCAATCTTTTTCTGCTTGATCCCCCCTATGAAAATCAAAGCTTGCCGCTGACCCTTTTAAGGGAGGTGTCGGAGAGGTCTTTGGCCGAACCGGGCGCTGTGGCGGTTTGGGAGCAAGCCCCGGAAACGTTGAAAACCTGGACGGAAGAATTGATCGCTCCCTGGCGGGTCCTGAAGACGCGCATTTGGGGTGGTCAGGCTGTTGCTGTTTTGAAAATAGGCGGCTTACCTTAAACTAACGGCTCGGAGCTACGCAAAAAACGTGGTTTTTGCTTCGCGAATAGCTGTTTTGCTGTCAAAACCGGTCGCTGGCGCTCCGTCTCCCCTCTCGGGTCGACCTGCTATTTTTAAATCGCCGTCTGCTTTGAGAATCGCCTCAGCCGGGACGTCAACCTGATGTTTTAAATATACCGCCCGCGTCTCAGCCGGGACGATGATTGCCTGTCAGCCAATGGGGCTGATTTCATCTCAAGTTAAACTCGCACTATTGCGGCAAGGATTTTACTTATGGAACAGCAAAGATGTCCCTGGGCCAGGAGTGAGCTGGAAATTGCCTATCACGATAAGGAGTGGGGGAGGCCGGAGCGGGATGACGGCAAACTGTTTGAAATGATCATTCTGGAAGGGATGCAGGCCGGGGTAAGCTGGTCTGTTATTTTAAACAAGCGGGAGAATATGAGGGTTGCTTTTGATGGTTTCGACGTATTGAAGCTGGCCCGGTATGAGCAGGTGAAAGAGGCGGAACTGCTGAGCAATCCCGGAATATTGCGAAACAGGGCTAAAGTTGGGGCGCTGGCAAAGAATGCGGCGGCTTTCCTTAAGGTGCGGGATGAGTTTGGTTCGTTCAGCAAGTATTTATGGGCTTTTGTTGATGATCGGCCGATTGTCAACTACTGGGAGCGGCCTGAAGATATTCCGGCCTCGACTGAGCTTTCCACAGCTTTGAGCCGCGATTTGATTAAGCGGGGCTTTAAATTTGTGGGGCCGGTGATTTGCTATGCCTATATGCAGGCGGTGGGGCTGGTCAATGATCATCTGGTGAGTTGTCCCCAGCATGGGATTTGTCGGGATATGGAGGGGTGAAGTGTCGATAATGGTGAAAACCTATTTGTTTTTGGGAGCGGCCATCGTTTTGGAGACTGTGGCCACGTCCAGTTTGAAAGCTTCGCAACAATTCACCCGTCTGTGGCCCACCCTGACCATGGTTGTTTGCTATATCGGCTCTTATTATTTTTTGTCACTGACCCTCAGGCATATGAGTTTGGGGGTGGCTTACGCCATTTGGTGTGCGTTGGGTATTATTCTTGTGGCGGTTATCGGGGTGATTGTTTTTAAGCAAAGCCTGGATGGGGCGGCTATCGCCGGGTTGGCTTTGATCGTTTTGGGGGTGTTGGTTATTAATCTTTTTTCCAAGGCTGTCTACCAACATTAAAAAAGAGCATTGAATGCGGCCCAAGGGGCCGCGCGATAAAGGACTTGGCCTGATGGCCAACCAAAGGGTTCCACCCTCTGGACACCGGCTGGGGGAGGGCCCACGCGGGCCCTACCCCAGACCCCACCCGCGCCAAGGGGCAAGCCCCTTGGAACCCCAAGAAGTCAGGGTCAGCTTCAACTTCCTTTTCCCGCATCGCCGCAACTCGCTTCGGGTACGAAGCTCAGACAAGCGGCGACGCTTCTTACCGCATGAGCTTCAACCGCTGTCGCCCACTTCACGTCGCCTCCTTACTGTTTGCTATAGGTGGCCTCATGGGCTTAGTGTTAGTTTACGTATGTTCGGCTTAAATCAGCTTCCCCTTAAAGGCTCTTTCCAGTGCTGGTTGTGCGTCTCTCCGCCGCCTATCGCTTTATTGTGGACTTGCTCATTTAAAAAATGACGCAAAAGTCTCACCGGTTGCAACGCTGGAAAAAACTTTAGGTGGGAAGGAATATTCAGCCGAACATACGTAAAGCAGCAATCATTCAATGAAGCTGCCTATCGCAAACAGTAAGGACGCGACGTGAAGCGGGCGACAGCGGTTGAAGCTGACAGGGTATGAAGCGTCGCCGCTTGTCTGAGCTTCGTACTCGAAGCGAGTTGCGGCGATGCGGGAAGAAGAAAGTTGAATCTGACCCTGACCTCTTGGGGGTCCAGGGGGCTCCGCCCCCCTGGCGCGGGTGGGGTCTGGGGCAGGGCCCGCGTGGGCCCTCCCCCAGCCGGAGTCCAGAGGGTGGAACCCTTTGGTTGGCCGATAAGGCCAAGTCCTTTATCGCGCGGCCATAGGCCGCTATCCTTATTGTCCGGCCACCTCAGCCGTAGCCTTGACGATATCAGGGCGGCCCAAGGCCTCTTCTATTTTAACAATCATCTCCCAAGCTTCAGGCTGGGAACGCCCATTGTCCATCTGGGTGGTCATAACTTCAATCAGAAGGGCCCGCGCCTTTTCCGGCTGCCCGGCCGCCAGCTTGCGGCCCGCCTCTTCCATCAGGGTGCGCTCACGTAAATCCAGCGGAGGCAAGCCCTCCATATTATCCTGACGCGTCCCGGCCGCCGCGCCGCGCCCGGATTTCTGCTTTTTGGAAACATGGTGGCGATTAACCTTGATACGATTGACTCCCTGCCGGTAATAGGTTACTCCGCTTCGCTCCTCCAGATGAAGGTCGCTGGAATTGTCCGGCAGAAACTCGCCCGGAGCGGTGAAGATAAAACCGGAGGGCGCCAGCGACTGCCTCAGTATGCGGGCCAGCTGGCGCGGCGCTCTCGGCGGGGCTTCCCAGGACACTCCACGGCAGAAAATAAGATCGAAAGCCCCCGACAGTTCCGCCCACGGCCAGGTCTCCGGCTCATAAATATTGCCCGCCGCCAGCTTGACGGGCGGGGCCAGAGCACTCTTAAAACACCAGCCGCCGCCGCGCGGGTTAAACCATTTTTTGCGCTGGGCCTCGGTCAGCCATTCCAGATCGGCTTCCGTGAACACGGCCAGACCAGCCTGACCCACGGCCTCCTCATTGAGATCAAGGCCATAAATTTCCACCTGCCAGTTTTTGGCTCGAAGACCGGTTTCCTCCAGCATCATGGCCAGGGAACAAGTCTCAAACCCCGCGCCGCAGCCAAGGGAAAGAACCCGCAGAGTGCGCTCCGGGGCCATGATGGACCATTCCGCCAACAATTCCCGCGCTACTTCAAACTGGGCGGCCGGGCGGAAAAAAGACCCCTCATAAGCCAGGGCCACCGGCCACAGGCGGTTCCATTCCTCATTGTCGCGCCGCAGGAGGGCGGCATATTCAGAAAATGAATCAATATTCAGCTTCGTCTGACGAGCCTTCATGGCTTTCAGCAGCCTCAACCGGGCCGATGGGGTGAAAGCCACTCCAAAAAGAGTCTGGGCTTTCTGGGCCAGCGGGTCGAAAAATATCAGATCAGCGTTTTTCTCAGCCTCCGGCTGACGCGTTTCATCCGTTATCGGAATCGTGTTCATCTTTATTAAAATCCTTGGTGTCGGGTTTGGTATTTTTGTTGGCAATAAGAATATCTTTGATTTTAAGAAGTTCGCGGCGGGTGTCATCCAACAATTCACGCATGTCGGCCAGTTCTCTGGCCGTATTTATCTCTGAAGGCTGGCCGAGACGGTCTTCCTCAAACAGTTCGCCTTGATCGATATCCGGCCGCTCCAAGCGTTTCTTGGCCCCGGCAATGGTGAACCTGTCTTCATACAAGAGGCGCTTGATCTTTTGAAAGGTTTCCAGGTCTTTACGTCTGTACAGCCTTTTTCGCGGGCCCATCTTCATGGGGCGGATCTGGGAAAATTCCTTTTCCCAAAATCTCAGGACATGGCTCTCCACACCGAGCAATTCAGACAACTCGCTGATTTTAAAAAAAATCTGTTCTGGATCAACAGCCATTTTTTATCCGATACCGCCGGGCGGCCGATTGTTTACGTCTTTTTACTTATAAGTAACAAACTCTTTGAAGGCCGCTTCCCGGCCGTTACTGTACACTCAGACGGGCCGCCCCTCGGCGTTGGCGGCGGGCCTTGCCCGCTTGCGAATAATTAGAACTGCTATGGCGTCTCTTCTTCGTCCTTTATCAGTTTACGCAAAGACCGGCTGAGAGTAAAGGCCGGTCTCAGGCGGGAGGGAATTAAAGCCGCTTCGCCTGTGGCCGGATTGCGGCCGGGTCGCGGTTTAGTTTTTCTGACGGAGAAGCGGCCCAGGCCGCTTAACGTGACCGCGCCGCCCGCCTCAAGTTGTCCCGCAACCGCTTCCAGAAAGGATTCCAGAATTAAATTCGATTCGCGGGCCGACAGACCCAGGCGGCGGGATAGGCGCTCGCCTATCTCCCGCCTGGTGGTCGGCGTGTGTTCCGGTTCGTCCGCCATTACGACCTTAGGGCCGCGCCCAGTTTCTGATCAAGGCGGCTGGTGATGGTCTGGAAAAACTCATTAACTTCATCGTCCGTCAAGGTTTTTTCCGCCGTCTGGAAGGTCAGTCGGAATGCCAGGCTCTTTTTGCCCTCCGGCAGCTGATCACCTTCATAAAGGTCGAAGAGCAGCACATCGGTCAGGGGGATGGCCCCGTCTTCCTTGATGGTCTCAATAACTCTGGAGGCCGGGACATCCTTATCCAGCACCAGGGCCATGTCGCGGTCGGCCTGGGGGAATTTGCTCCAGCCCTGGAAAGGTTTGCGGCTGAAGCCGGTTTTCAGGATTTCCTGCCCGTCCAGCTCAAAGAGGTAGACCGGGCCAAACACTTCTTTCAGGCCAAAGCCTTTAGCCGCTTTTTTGTTCAAGCGGCCCAGGTGGCCCAAAAGGCGACCGTCTTCCAGCTTGATGAGGGCCGCTTCGGCCGGATTGTACCAAACCGGCAGTTCTTCGCCCCGGCAGAATGAAATGTTCAGGTTCAGGTTCTCGGCCAGAGATTCCACCACACCCTTGACGTCCCAGAAATCCACCGCTCTGGCCGGTTCGATCCAGTTGCCGCTGCCGGTGAAACCGGCCCACAAACCGCCGATGGTCTGTTTTTCATCCGGCTGACGATCCAGACCGTTGGACAGAAACACCGCGCCCAGCTCGAACATGGCCACTTCCTTCTGGCCCTGGTTCTGGTTGAGGCGGAGAGCGGTCAATAGACTCGGAGCCAGGAGGGGACGCAGAACGCCCTGTTCCTCACTCAGTGGGTTCAGGAGCGGCAGAATGCGCTGACGAATGGGCGAATCGTCGGAAAGGCCCAGTTTATCCGCGAAATTGCGATTAATGAACGAATAGGTGATGCTTTCGGAAAAACCCTGGGCCGCCAGGTGAGCGCGTGTGGCCTCACGCAGGGTCCAGGCCGGGGGCGGGCTCTGGCGTTTAACCGGGGGAGCCGGGAGAGTGGCCGGAAGCTGGTCGAAATCCAGGAGACGGGCCACTTCTTCCCACACATCCACTTCCCGCGACAGATCCGGCCGCCAGGAGGGCAGAGTGGCCGATAAGGCTCCGTCGGCCGCTTTTTCAACTTTCAAGCCTATGGCCGTCAGTACCCGCACCATGTCTTCCGGCCGATGTTCAGTGCCCAGGTAGGCGTTGCATTTCTCCGGTGAGAACGAAACTATCGTGGGCTTGAAGGGTTTGGGATAGCAATCGATGCGGCCCTTGGCCACACTGCCGCCGGCCAGTTCGGCCATCAAGGCAATGGCCCGGTCTACGGCCCGCGGGCAGATTTCCGGGTCGCACCCGCGTTCGAAGCGGTAGGAGGCGTCGGTGGACAGCCCTAAGGCCCTGGAGGCTTTCCTGATGGTGGTGGCATTGAAATAAGCGCCTTCCAGAAGGATATTGGTAGTGGTGCTCTCGATTTCGGAATTGAGGCCGCCCATGATCCCGGCCAGGCCCACCGCCTTTTCGCCATCGCAGATCATCAGGTTTACATCGGCTTTCAGCTCGCGGTCCTGTCCGTCGAGGGTGGTGAAGTGGACCCCTTTGGGATAGGTTTTAACGATTATATGGTGGCCGGCCACCGTATCAAGGTCAAAGGCGTGGAGGGGCAGACCCATTTCGATCATCACGTAGTTGGTCACATCCACCACGTTGCTGATGGAGCGAATGCCCACGGCGGCCAGACGGTCCACCATCCACTGGGGGCTGGGGCCGATTTTCAGGCCGGTGATGACCCTGGCCACATAGCGGTTGGCATGCTCCGGGGCCTCAATAGTGACCTGACCGAGTGTATTTACGTCAGGGCCGGTCTCTTCCAACTTGTAATCAACCGTCTTCATGGGGCGGTTCAGGAGGGCCGACAGGTCACGGGCCAAACCGATGATGGAAAGGCCGTCCGGCCGGTTGGGGGTGATGCCTATTTCCATCACCCAGTCCTCACGGCCGGTGACGTCTTTCATGGTGCGGCCGGGTTCGACGTTATCGAGTTCAATGATGCCGCCGGAGGCGCCGCCCAGGCCAAGCTCCACTTCCGAGCAGAGCATGCCATAAGAATCATGGCCGCGCAGTTTGGTGCTCTCAATGGTCAGGCCGCTGGGGAGGGTCACTCCCACCAGAGCCAGCGGGGCGACCAGCCCCACGCGAGCGTTGGGCGCGCCGCAGACCACCTGAAAATGCCCAAAGGAACCGGCGTTCACCTGGCAGATATTCAGGTGGTCGCTCTTGGGCATGGGCTCGACTTTTTCCAGACGGGCCGAAACCACTTGATTCAGGTGCGCGAAGCGGTCGGAAAGGTTCTCCACTTCCAGACCGGCCATGGTCAGTTTATCGGCCACTTCCCTCGGGGAGAGGCCGCTCAAATCTATATAATCTTCCAGCCAGTTGATGCTTGCTTTCATGACACTTTCTTTCGCTTGGGGCGTGTTTGAACCTCGTTGAAGCCGGGGAGGGAAAGAGGCGTTGAAGCCGTTTGACCCCCGGTTAAAACTGTTTGAGGAAGCGAAGGTCGCTTTCGTAGAACATCCTGATGTCGTCCAATCCGTATTTCAGCATGGCCACCCGCTCGATGCCCATACCGAAAGCGAAGCCGCTGAATTTTTCAGGATCGTAATCCACAAAACCGTAAACAGCCGGGTCAACCATGCCGCTGCCCAGAATTTCCAGCCAGCCTGTCCCCTTGCAGAGGCGGCAGCCCTGGCCGTGGCAGAGAACGCAGGCGATATCAACTTCGGCCGAAGGCTCGGTGAAGGGAAAGAAGCTGGGCCGCAGACGGATTTTGGTATCCGGCGAAAACATGGCCGTGGCGAAAGCGGTCAGAACGCCTTTGAGGTCGGCAAAGGTAATGCCTTTGTCTACCGCCAAGCCTTCGACCTGATGAAACATGGGCGAATGGCTGATATCGGAATCGCGGCGATAGGTTTTGCCTGGCACCACCACCCAGACCGGGGGCTGGGATTTTTCCATGGTGCGCACCTGGCACGGGGAGGTGTGGGTACGCAGAAGAAGTTCCTGACTGACGAAGAGAGTGTCCTGCATATCGCGGGCCGGGTGGTCATGAGGGAAGTTCAGGGCCTCAAAGTTGTAATAATCGGTCTCGACTTCCGGGCCTTCAGCGATACTGAAGCCAAGTTTGGCAAAAATTTCGCAGATCTCGGCGGCTGTCCGGCTGATGACATGGCAGTGACCGGCCGGCTTGCGGCGGCCGGGCAGGGTTATGTCCAGAAAGCTGTCGCGGGATGAAGCCGACTCCAGGGCCTCTTTGGCCGCCTGGTGAGCTTCGGTGGCCGATTGGCGGGCTTTGTTGGCCGCGCCGCCCGCCTGGGGGCGTTCGTCTTTTGGGAGGGAGCCAAGGGCCTTCATTAAATCAGTGAACAGACCCTTGGTGCCCAAGTATTCAATGCGGGCGGCTTCAAGCTGCTCGGCGGTGGCGGCGCTTTTGAACGCGGCCACTGCTTTGGCTTCAGCTTCGTTAATTCTCTCAATCAGTTGTTGTGAACTCATTGTCGCTGCCATTTCTTATGCGAATGTTACACAGTCCGGGCTGGGCCTGGATTGTGGAGGGATGCGTGCGATCTCGGTTGGCGGTGGCCTGGAGGCGGGGGCTGAAAAAATTCTTTCGTTCACCATTGTTTTAGCGCCACAACTCGCGTCACAAGACTGGGGCTCAGACAAGTGGCGCAAAACAATGGTTCTCTACAGAAATTTTTCAGCCCCGCCTCCTACATTGTTAGCTGTTGTGCCTTGAAGAGTCCCGCAGGTGAATAATTACATACGGGATCAGGCAGAGGCCATAGATAAGGGGGCACCGCTCTTAATACGATGATGGCCGCCGTAATTAACTATTACGGGAAAAGGACACCTAGACATGGGGTCCGGGCCCTGCCCGGCATGGGGTCCGGGCCCTGCCCGGCATGGGGTCTGGGCCCTGCCCGGCGCACACAAAGGCCGTTCGGGGTGCCCGAACGGCCTTGTAAAGACCCGTCCACATGCCGGGCAAGAAATTATGGAGCATCAGGCCCCGGCTATGGAGGTGGTAAAATACATTAAACTCGCTCCAAATATTATTTATCCAGGTCAATCGGACGGGCATTGTTGGGAGCCACGCGTCGGAATGTTCCCGAAGCTTCGGCCGCCGGCCCGGCATAGTCGTTGTTAGATTCGCGTTTCTGGAGCCTTTCAGTCGCCCCATTTTCGGTTTGAAACTCCCACAGACCCAGACGGTCGTTGCCGCCCGTGTAACCCATTGGCCCTGATGGTCTTCTGAACATGGTAATGTCCTCATTTGGTTCTTTTGGAACCCTGGCTTTTTAAGCCCGTATATTGCCCGCCTGTCGGCGGATGGTACCGGAGAAGCCCCGGTAAAGGTTTTAGCTTATGAATACCAGATGGTTTATCCTTAAGTTAAAACCCTTGATGAGGGACTATCATGTTCAGGTTTAGTCAAAGGTTTCAACCGCCGTTAAGACGGTTGAAACCTGTCAGAACTCAGGCTGCCACCGCGCCCTGGGCGGTCTTGACCAACTGGGCGAAGCCGCTGGGATCGCTCACGGCCAGCTCGGCCAGCATCTTGCGGTCAACAATCATGTTGGCCTTGTTCAGGGCGTCGATCAGCCGGGAATAGGAAGTGCCCAGCTCTTTGGCCGCCGCGCTGATGCGGACGATCCAGAGGCCGCGCATTTCACGCTTACGGACCTTACGGTCACGATAGGCGTAACACAAGCCTTTTTCCACGCCCTCGCGAGCGCTGCGATAGAGCACACCACGGCCGCCGCGATAGCCTTTGGCCAGCTTCATATATTTATTATGACGTTTTCTGGTTTTTACGCCGCCTTTGACACGCATCGTTCCACCCCTCTATTATTTAATGCCCAGATAAGGCAGAAGCTTTTTCATTGAGCCGATATTGGCGGAATCAACGGTGGTGGCGGTTCTGAGGCCGCGTTTCACCTTGGTCTTTTTGCTGGTCAGAATGTGACGGGCGTAGGCTTTGGAGCGCTTGACTTTACCGCTTCCGGTAACTTTGAAGCGCTTGGCCGCGGCGCGGTTGGTCTTCATCTTAGGCATGACAGCCTCCTGTACTATTATAAATCAATTAATTACAAATACAAGTATCGGCCGAGAGGGCCTTTTTCATCAACCTTAAATCAAGCGCGGCACGGGGTGTGGCAATGGGCCGCGATTGAAATCCAATTACTTGGCGGAGGTGAAAAATTTATTCTTGGTCTTAACCTTGGCGGCTTTGCCTCTCAGCTCGCGCAGATAATACAGGCGTGAACGGCGGACCTTACCTTCGGTGATGACTTCGATTTTATCGATGTTGGGCGAATTGGCCGGGAAAATACGTTCCACGCCAATGCCGTAGGAAATTTTGCGCACGGTGAAGCTGGCGTCGGTGGTGCCTTTGCGGTGGCGGATAACCACGCCTTTGAATACCTGAATACGTTCCTTGTCGCCTTCTTTAATGCGCACGGACACGGCCACGGTATCCCCCACTCTGAAAGAGGGCAGATCAAGCCTCAGTTGTTCCTGATTAATGTGGTGAATGGCATCCATGGTCGTAACTCCTCAAAACTATTGCTGATATTTTAGGGTAATTTTTATGGCCCAAAGCCATTACCAGGCCTTATGGGGATACAAAAGGGTAATATATCCGAATCGGCTCCGATTAGCAAGTAAAAAGTGGAATCTGTTTAGCAAGTAAAAGTGGAATCTGTTTTCCTGAACTTGCTGCCTGGAGCTACGCAAAAAGCGTGGTTTTTGCGTAGCGGGTTGCTATTTTGCCGTCAAAACCAGTCGCTGGCGCTCCGTCTCGAAGACTCGACCGATCAAGAGCCCGCTTTTTTTCCGGCGCCGCGTTCGTTCACCTGGTGCTCATAGGTGTGGATGTTCGACAGAGCCTTGACCGCCTCCGGCGGAAGCTCGGCCCTGGCCAGCATCTCCGGCCGCTGAGCCAGGGTGCGGGCCAAGGCGGCCCGTCTGCGCCACTCGGCCACCTCTTTATGATTGCCGGACAGGAGTATTTTAGGCACTTCCAAATCCCGGAAAACCGGCGGGCGGGTGTAGTGGGGGTATTCCAGGAGGCCAGACTGGTGGCTTTCCTCATCGGCCGATTCGGGCTTGCCCATGAAGCCGGGCTGAAGCCGGGCCACAGCCTCCATCACGGCCATGGCCGGGACTTCGCCGCCGTTGACCACATAATCCCCTATGGAGATTTCCTCATCGACCAGAAGGTCGATGACCCGCTGATCCAGGCCCTCATAGCGGCCGCAGATGAGCATCAGGCGTTTTTTCCCGGCCAATTCGAACACTTTGTCCTGGGTCAGACGGGTGCCTGAAGGGCTCATATAGACGCGCCAGGGTTTGATTCGCCCGCGCCCGGCGGCCTCAATGGCGGCGGCCATGGGCTCCGGCTTCAGCACCATGCCGGGGCCGCCGCCGTAGGGACGGTCGTCGGCCGTGTGGTGGCGGTCGCTGGTGTAATCTCGCGGAGTATGGAGCTTGACCTCCAGCACCTTTTTTTCAATGGCCTTGGCCATTAGAGACTCTGACAGGAAAGAGGTGAAGAGGTCGGGAAATATGGTGATAATGTCGAAACGCACAGTAATTATCCGCTTTGTTAATCTGAACCCGGGCCGTTTTCCTCAAAGGCGAAAACACGGCGGCGGGTCAGGTGATAGAGAATGAAGAAGCCGGGCAGAGCCATCACGGTGCTGAGGATAAAGAAGCTCGGCCAGTTCAGGGCCTTGACCAGAAACCCGGCCGGGGCGGACAGAAGTGTGCGCGGCAGGGCCATCAGGGCCGACAGGAGGGCGTATTGGGTGGCGCTGAAAGTGCGATTGGTCTGCCCGGCCATGAAAGCCACGAAAGCGGAGGTTCCGGCCCCGGCGGCCAGGTTCTCCTGGCTGATGACCACGGCCAGCGCGGCCGGGTGGACCGGCAGATAGTAGAGGACGGCGAAGCCCAGGGTGCTGACCATCTGAAGGAAGCCAAAGAGCCAGAGACTGACGCGCAATCCGAATTTCAAGACGGCCCAGCCGCCGATCATAACTCCGGTCAGGGTGGCGCAGGTGCCAAAGATTTTCACCACTGAACCGATGGTGAACTTGGTGTAGCCCAATTGCATATAAAATGTAGTGGTCAGGCTGCTGGCCAGTTGGTCTCCGAATTTGTAGAAAAAGATAAAAAGCAGAATCAGCCAGGGGGCCGGGCGTTGGAAGAAATCGCGCAAAGGCTCCACCACGGTGGCCGCCAGGCTGGCCGGGGCGGCCGGGCGTTCCACTTTGGGTTCCGGGCTGAAAAGAAGGGTCAGAGGCCCCACCAGCATCAACACGGCGGCCGAGCGGAAAACCCACGGCCAGCCGATGTGGTCGGCCACCAATAAGCCCCCGCCGGAAACTATCAGCATGCCCAGGCGGTATCCCCACTGATAATAGGCCGATCCCACGCCCAGCTCCACATCGCTGAGGTCATCGCGGCGATAGGCGTCCACAATCACGTCCTGAGTGGCGGAGGCGAAACAAATGAGAAAGGCCACCACGGCCACCAGGGTCAAGTTGGACGGGTTTATAAAGGAAAGAATGATCAATCCGAGCATCAGGTCAATCTGGCTGATCAGGAGCCAGCCCCGGCGGCGGCCCAGACGGCCGATCAAGGGCGGGTCGTAATAATCCAGCCAGGGAGCCCACAGGAATTTCAGGCTGTAGGGAATGCCAACGGCCGCCATGGCCCCTATGGCCCGCACATCTATGCCGCCGTCGGTCAGCCAGGCCTGAATAAGGGTCAGTAGAATCAACAGGGGTGCGCCGGAGGTAAACCCCATGCAGAAGCTGGTGACAAAACTACGCTTGAAGACCGTCGACAGGCCCCTGGAAACTTCTTCAGACATCAGTCGCCCCGAAGGCTTTTTTCCGGCAGCCATAGCTCGGCCGCGATCTGCCAGTTGTCCTGACTTAGGACACCCTTTTCAAAGACCAGCACCCTGGTGCCCATATCGTGCCGCAGCCGGGATTCATAGCGAAGCTGGAAAACCGCCCAGACGATATTATTATTGGCCGGGTCCTGCATTATCAAGGGCTGGGAGACGGTCAGACTCACGTCGCCGGAGGTGCTTGACTCTGAGTGGAGGGCGGCCCGGAAATCATCGCGGCTGACCGTGCGGGCGGGCTGCCCCAATTCAAAAAATTGAAAGCTTCCGGCGTAAAGCTCGGCTGTGGTGTCGGCGAATTTATACTGCTGCGACTGCACCCAGGCCTTGACCCGGTTGCTGATGGCTTCCTCAAAGGCTTCATTTTTGGGCCGCCCGAAATCCTTGCCCCGGCCAATGATGACCGGCAGCATATTTTGCGGCAGAAGCGTTGAAATGCGGGGCCAGAGGGTCCGGGCCTCTTCCAGGGGAATCTCACGGGCCGGCGGGTATTGAAAAACCAGCGTATTCTGGCCGCGTGGACGGCCAAAAAGATAAAGGCCAACGGCTTTAAACTCTGGCGAGGCCACTTCCGCTTTGAGGCCGGCTCCGCGCGGGCCACCCTGCCACAGGCGGCCGGTCAGGTTGTCGAGATCAATGACCATGACCGGAGTGCCCTGCGGCAGCCGCAATAATTGGGGTGGGGGCGTTGGCAGGGCTGGAGCCCCGGAATCCTCAGCGGCCAGATTTTCACCGGCCGGTGTGGCGGTTTCCACCGGTTCTTCGGGTGTTTCCAGAATGAGCGGCTCTTCCGGGAGGGGAGTCTGGATCGCGTTCTGCTCAGAGGCCAGTTTCCAGAAGCCAACGGCGGCCAGGAGGGCCAGGGTCAGAAAAACAAACAGCGGCCCCCTTCGGGAACGCGCGGCCAATTTTCTCTCTGGCGGCGGAGCGACCTGCCCGCCGGGCAGAGCCGCCGCCGCCTCAGGATTATAGGTGAGGGGGTTATCGATACTGGCTTTGGCCGCTTTCAGGTGTTCGGCCCCAACTTGGGACTGCCCACCGGACCAGGCGGCAATCATGGCCCTTTCAGCGAGTTGATTGATGATTTCGGGACGGCCCTGGCCGTATTCGGCCAGCATTCTCAGGCCCTGGCGATTGAAGCACATATCCCCATTGGCGGCCTTGAGGCGATGGGCGACATATTCAGTGGTTTCATCATCGGTGAGAGCGGGCAGTTCCAGATCTTTCAAAGGCGTCATTATATCGGGGACCATTGGCCAGGTTGCTTCGGGCGTGCCGCTTAAAAGCAGGATCACCCGGCCTTTCCACTGCGGCTCCAGTTCAATCAGGCCATAGAGGTCGCTTAGAGTTTCCGGCGGCAATTCATCAGCGTTATCCATTGCCAGAAGGATACGGAAGCCTTCCTCAACGTAATCGGTGACCGCGTTTTGAAAGAAACCCAGCAGTTCCTCTTCAGGCGTATGAAGGTTAAATTTATGGCTGTGACCGAAATCCGTCAGGGCCTGTCTTAAAATTTCAGACAGCTTCAGGTGCGGATTCAATATCAGCGCAACTTTATATTTTTCGCGCAATTCCACCGGCAACCTTTTCAAAAGGGCGGTTTTGCCGACTTTGGCCGGTCCCATCAAGTGGATTACCGGCGGGCAATCCTGATCGGCAATGGCCGCGAAAATGGCGGCCGCCGCTTTACGATTATAGAAAAAGCGTGAGTCGGAGGCGCTCTTAAACGGGCTTTCGTTCAATTTGAAATGTTTTTGGTAATCCATGCGGATGTCTCTGGCCGGGTTGGAAATGGCTAACTTTTTACACAATTTACACGAAATTATAAGTATAGCATACATTTCATGCATTACCAAGCGGTGATTGGGGACTGCTCTGGAAAGGGGTTGAGGCTAAAACCCGGAGGACGGGGCGGTGAGATATCTCCATAGTGGCCCCCGATTTTTCTCTTATTCCCGGCCGGGCGGCTTCATAAGAGGTTTGCTTGTCCGTGCCCGTCCGGGGAGCAAAAATCGTGGTCCCCTCTGGAGAAATCTCACCGCCCCGCCCTCCTAGTCCTGGTTCGCTCACAAAAGAAGACCGCAAAATCACCCTGCCCAAACGCCGACACTGACCAGGCCGTGCGGGCGAAAAATTTTCTGTAAGTCGCTCGTAATTTTGCTCCCCGGACGGGCACGGACAATCAAACCTCTTATGAAGCCACCCGGCCGGGAATAAGAGAAAATTACGAGCGACGTCAGAAATTTTTTCGCCCGCACGGCCGGGTTTTACCTTTGCCGCTTCAAACGAGTTCCCTGCTCGTCACACAAAAAACTCCCGGCGGGGGGGCCGGGAGTTTTGGGGCTGACTAGCGATGTCGCTTGAGGAGAATTGTTCAGCCGTTATCGTGCGGACAGCTGCCTGCTGGAGCGCTGTCGTCTTCAGTCTTGATTTCAATTTTGCGGGGCTGGGCGGGGGCCACACGCGGCAGCTCCAGCTTCAGAACTCCGTCTTTGAGGGCGGCCGTTATCTGGGATTGATCTATGGTTTCAGCCAGGGAGAACTGACGGTAATAATTGCCTTCCTCATATTCCTTCAACAAAGCCTTGCGGCCCTCCGGGGCCGGGGCGACCCTGCCGCTGATGGTCAGGGTGTTGTCGGAAAGATCCAGGGAGAGATCCTCCGGGGACACGCCGGGCATGTCGGCCACCAGCATCAGGCCTTTGTCGGTCTCCCAGATGTCGACCATCGGGCTGAAAATGGGTTTGTCGCTGGTGTTCTCGGCCGCCCCCACCTTGACCTCCTGTTTTTCACGAACATTCAAATCGTTGCTCATGGGGCGCCTCCTTATTCAGTCTTGATTTCAATATGGTGAGCCTTGGCCTCGGCGGCCTTGGGCATGGTGACGGTCAGAACGCCGTTCTTGAATCCGGCGGACACGCCGTCTATGTTGACTTTCACCGGCAGGTCGATGTTGCGGCGGAAGCTGCCGCTCTCGCGTTCGCGACGGTGATAGGTCTGCTCTTCGCCCGCTTCAGTCTCGGCCTGGCGAACCTCGCCCTTGAGGCTGAGGGTGTCGCCTTTGACGGACACCTCAAGTTTGTCTTTCACGGCTCCAGGCAGTTCGGCCGTGAGATACAAGTTTTCATCGTCTTCACTGAGGTTGACTAGCGGAAAAACTCCGGTATAATTTTTACGGATCTGGGAGACACTCCCAGCCAGGGCATTGTAGATGGAATCCATGTGGTCGCGCATCTTTTCCAGTTCCCAGAAGGGAACCCCAAAGCGTGCCCCTCTTGGAGAAAATTTGAATATGGACATATTCCGCCTCCTGTGAAATTGATATATCGCCCAATGGGCCTCTCTGATTCAATAAAGAAAATAAGCATGTGACCAAGCCTGTCAAGTACCGCGACTAAAAAATCCTGAATTTTTTGAGAGCTAAAAAATGCTGAAATATACTGTCAAGCGGCTTCTGATGATGATTCCGGCCCTGTTGGGCATAACTGTGGTCAGTTTCGTGGTTATGCACCTGGCCCCCGGCCAGCCCACGGACATGATGACCGACATGAACCCCCAGGTGACCCTGGAGGCCAAGCAGAGGCTGGTGGAGCTTTACGGGCTGGACAAGCCCATTCACGAGCAGTACATCAACTGGCTCGGCCGGCTGGTGAAGCTGGATTTCGGGCGCTCCTTTTCTCCGGACCGGCGGCCGGTCCTGGACAAGATACTGGAAAGGCTGCCGGTGACTCTGGCCCTGAATGTGGCCTCGCTGGCCATTATTCTGGCCATATCAGTCCCCATAGGCATATGGTCGGCCGTGCGGGCCGGGGGGGCCTTTGACCGGATTTTCACCGTGCTGCTGTTCATCGGCTTTGCCGCGCCTTCCTTCTGGCTGGCCCTTCTGGGCATGCGCTATTTCGGGGTCGAACTGGGCTGGCTGCCCATTTCCGGCCTGACCTCCCTCAATTACGACCAGCTTGGCCTGTGGGGCAAGATCACCGATCTGGCCCGGCATCTGGTCATGCCGCTGGTTATCTCGGCCATTGGCGGGCTGGCCGGGCTGTCGCGCTATATGCGCTCCAACATGCTGGAGGTCATCCGTCAGGATTATCTGACCACGGCCAGGGCCAAAGGTCTGCCGGAAAGGATAGTCATAACCAAGCACGCCCTGCGCAACGCCCTGATTCCGGTCATCACCATTCTGGGGCTGTCGGTGCCGGGGCTTATCGGCGGTTCGGTCATCATGGAGTCCATCTTCGCCATTCCGGGGCTGGGCCAGCTTTTCTACGGGGCGGTTATGAGCCGTGATTATCCGCTGGTCATGGGCGGACTGGTGATCGGCGCGGTGCTGACCCTGGCGGGGAACCTGTTGGCCGACCTCGGTTACGCCTGGGTCGATCCCAGAGTCAGAGATTCAGCCTTCACCAGGGCATAGCCCTGGACCCACGGATGCTCGCGCATCCTTCGTCTGGGTGGCTTTTTCCCGTAATAGTTAATTACGGCGGCCATCATCGTATTAAGAGCGGCGCCCCCTTGGCGGTGGCCGTCTCCAGGCACATACTCACATAAGAGAGAAATATATGAACGCCAAAATATTCATGCGCCGCTTCGCCCGCAACCGCCTGGCCCTGGCCGGGCTGGTCCTGGTGCTGGCTTTGTTCGTCATATCGGGGCTGGCCCCCTGGCTGGCCCCCCACGACCCCGATCATGTCAACACCCGTCTGCGCCTCAAGGCTCCGGGGCCGGAGCATGTGTTGGGCACTGATTCCCTGGGGCGGGACGTGTTGTCGCGCCTGATATGGGGCGGCCGGGTCAGTCTGAAGGTCGGCTTTGTGGCGGTCGGCATTGCCACGGCTATCGGGCTGGCCCTGGGGGCGGCGGCCGGATACTACGGCGGGCTGGTGGACGGCGCGGTCATGCGTTTTTGCGACCTTATGCTGTGCTTTCCCAGTATGTTCCTGATTTTGGCCGTCATCGCCATTCTGGAGCCATCGGTCTGGAATGTTATGATTGTGATCGGCCTGACCGGCTGGATGGGGGTGGCCCGCCTGGTGCGGGCGGAGTTCATAACTTTGAAGAACCGCGATTTCGCCCTGGCCGCCAAAACCCTGGGCGCTTCCGACACTAGAATCATCTGGCGCCACCTCCTGCCCAATGCCATGGCCCCGGTGCTGGTGGCCGCCACTCTGGGGGTGGCCGGGGCCATATTGACGGAAAGTTCGCTGTCTTTCCTTGGGCTGGGCGTTCAGCCGCCCACCTCCACCTGGGGGGCCATGCTGGCTGACGGCAAGGATTACCTCAGCCGGGCCTGGTGGCTGAGCCTCTACCCCGGCCTGGCGATTCTGGTGACTGTCCTTAGCTACAATCTCGTCGGTGAAGGTTTAAGGGACGCGCTCGACCCCAGAAGCGGAGCCTAGTACGCAGTCAAGGTTGTAAATTCGGAATAGCATTGACCCGCCTGGAGCCGGGGATTGTTTTTATCCCGGCTCCGGTTCCGGAAGTCTTAGTCACCGGAGCCGGGATAAAAACAATCCCCGGCTCCAGGCTCCCACTCGGCCCGGCTCACAGCTTTTAAGAAAGCCGACCAGAGAGCCGCCGGGATGTGGGAGCCTGGCCATGCCCGACACAAAAGGGTTGCCGGTTTAGAAAAATAAGGCTATGCTAACGATTGTCGCACAATATTGATAATGCCTTGGCAATGTTCATCTTGGCATACTTTAAACTGTTTACGGAGAGTTGCTATGCGTAAGTTTTTTCTGTTATTTGTGGCGGCGGCGTTGATCTGTCCCGCCGGTTTGGCCCTGGCCCAGGAGGGCGAAACCGCCCGCGTTGAAATTTCCGATGCCGACCGGGCCGCTGTGGCCGCCTATAATGAGGCCATTGGCCGGCTTGGCAAGAAAATCAAGGATATCCGCAAGGAAATCCGCGAGAAAAACAGTGAACTGGCCAAGGTTCTGGGCCGGGAAAAGGCTGATTATAACGAAAAGGACGTTATCGCCGCCCACCAGACCCTCACTGATATTTATGCCAAAATGACGGCGGCGGAGCTGGAAAGCATCTTGCTTTACAAGGCCTATCATCCTGAATGGAAACCGGCCGCCGACGGCCGCCGGGTGGCTTCTCCCGCCGAACCCGATCCGGCTCTGGCCCGTGAACCCGGCCCGGCCGATCTCCCCAGGGACGGCCTGCCTCCGCACTCTGAGGGTGATGGGCCCCGAGAGAAAAAGCCGAAGAAATAATCATTTGGTCAGGGGGGATCGTATTTGGAATTCTTCTGATAAAACAGCCCCTGTCTCCGGGCCGCCGCCAAATACGATCACCCTTAATCAACTTGAATGATTGACTGAAAAGTGTTACTATTGAGTATGGTGTAGCCGAACATACCAAAACTCGCCTGTCGGGCCGGTCGGCTTGATAGTGATGTTTTGGTAAAAGGCGCTAAGGGTTCAGCTTCGAAAACGCCGCTCTGATACCATTGCGGCTGATTGTTAACAGTCTCGTTGCCCCAAGCAACTCAATTCATGCACCTCTGGCGGAGAAGAAATGGCTCAAAGCACTCCCTGGCATGGCAAAAAAGTCCTGGTGGTCGATGACTATCTGGCGGTGCGCAAAACCATCAAGGAGCTGGTTCAGACTCTGGGTATGGTCCCCACCGAAGCCGAAAACGGCCTGAAAGCCCAGGAACTCCTGAAGGAAAATAAGTTTGACTTGGTCATCACCGACCTGGTCATGCCGGAAATGGACGGCTTCGAACTGACCGAGGCCATTAAAAATGATCCGGTCCTGAGGCCGACACCGGTGGTCATCATCTCCACCCACGCCGATTCCAAATATATTTTCCGCGCCCTGAGACTGGGGGCGGATGATTATCTCACCAAGCCGCCCACGGCTGAAATGATCAACTCCGTACTTACGAGGATTTTTGACCATGACTGGTAATGAAGAAGCCCAAGCTCCGCAGGTTCCGGCCGAAGTAAAAGATGGCGGGGGAGGCGCTCCGCCGGAAATAGACCGCATGGCTGTGAAAATTTCCCATCTGGACCGCCTTCTGGGTCTGACCGGTGAAATTATCATCACGGCCTCCAATATTTCCATCCTTCAGCGCCACCTGTCCACTTCCTCCGCCGGTATTGATAAGAACTCCATGGAGATGGTCAAAAACGCGGCCCTCACCGCCAACCGCATCTCCTCCGACCTTCATCATCTGGTCATGGATATCCGCATGGTGCCCATTAAGGACACCTTTCTGCGTTTTCGCCGTCTGGTGCGCGATATCGCCAAAAAGAAGGGCCGCCAGGTCAATTTCGAAATCGTCGGCGAAGATACCCTGGTGGACAAAACCGTGGCCGAAAAGCTCTATGAGCCCCTGGCCCACCAGATTCGCAACGCCATTGACCACGGCCTGGAAGATCCGCTCGACCGCAAACACAGCGGCAAGGATCCCACCGGCCTGTTGGTGCTGACGGCCTATAAGAAGGAAGGGTTCACCTATGTTTCCGTCAGCGATGACGGGCGGGGCCTGAACGAGACCAGAATCCGTCAGGTGGCGGTGGAAAAGGGTTTCCTTTCCCCGGCCGCCGCTTCGGCCATTTCCCAGTCTGAATGCTGGAACCTGATCATGCAGCCCGGCTTTTCCACCAATTCGGAAGCCACAGAAATTTCCGGCCGCGGCGTGGGCATGGATGTAGTCAAAAACACCGTGGAAACTCTGGGCGGTGAGGTGATCATCGAAACGGCCCTCGGCCGGGGAACGGTTTTTACCTATAAAATCCCCCAGCTTTCGGCCGTCAATATTACCGACGCCCTGGTTATCCGCACCGGCGAAACCTTTTGCGCCGTGCCGATCGGGAATGTGGTGGCCACTCAGGCCATTGACCCCAAAGAGGTCATTACCACGATGGAGAGCACTGAAAGCATTCAGTATCTCGGCTCCATCATTCCGCTGCACGATTTGCGCGGCCTGTTGAGCGGCGCGCCTCTGACCGAAGTGCAGGACACCCTGCCCGTCATTATCATTGATGCCAAAAACGGCCGGATCGCTCTTAAGGTTTCACAGTTTGTCCAGCCCCAGAAGCTGGTTCTGATTCCGCTGCCGGAGATTTTTAATGTCCGGGGCGTTTCCGGCACCACTATTCTGGGCGGCAACCAACTGGGCATGGTGCTCGATCCCTTTGAGCTCATAGCTCTGGCCACCGGCCGCACCCTGGAGGGCGGCGATGAACACAGCGCTTTCGGGGGGGCTTCCCTTGATAGTGATTTCGAAATGGCCCCCACGGAACATGGTCAGGTGGAGGCCCCGGTGGAAGTGGAAACAGTTGCTGAAATCCCTGATGACGGCGCGGCTGATTCTTCACGTTCCCTGGATCTGGACGAATCGGTGGCTGAAGAGTTCTTCATTGAAATTCAGAACATTCTCAATGAGCTGAACGAAGACATCTTCCAGTTGGAAAAAGACCCTGAAAACATTCGCCGGGTTAATACGATTTTCCGCCATTTCCATTCCATCAAGGGCAACTTCATCATGACCGGCTTCACCAACGTGGGCGGCTTTGTCCATGAAGTTGAAACTGTGCTTGACCGAATCCGCGATAAGGAACTGAGCGTCGATCAGGACATTATCGACCTCTTGCTGGATTCGGTGAAGAACCTGGAAATGGGCCTTTCCCAAATCCGGGCGGGCCGCGGCTATGAAGTGACCGACGCCGAGTTGATTGCCAACGTGGCCAAATATCGCCGCCAGGAAACCAAGGAAGAATCGACGGATGAAGACGCCGACAGCGGCACTTTCCACCTCTCGCCCCTGGCCAATATCCTCTATTACGCCAAGCTGACTTCGCAAGGGGTGGGCGTGTTCCAATCCTTCATCAAAATCGGCAAATCCTTCCAGGACCCTTCCCTGGTGGTTTATCTGATTTTGAAGCGACTGGCTCAGGTGGGTGATTTGATGGATACAGTGCCGCCGCTGGATAAAGTCGAGCGCGGACTGGGCACCGACAAGCTGAAAATAATGTTCTCCTCAACCTATTCGCTGGACGAAATTAATCGTTTCTTCGAAAAACAACTGGTCAAGTATTATAACGTGACCGAGTTTGAAAACATGCGTATGGAGTAATAATGGCCCGGGTAATAGTTAGTCTGATTGACGAACAAATCCGCGATATAGTTACCAAGGCTTTGGCTGAGACCAAGCATGAAGTGATCACTATTGAGCCGCTCGATCCGGCCGAGGGCTTTTCAGCCGTGGCCGACAAGATTATGGCCCAGGAAGCTGAAGTCATCATTCTGGATTATTGGAGTGATGACGCGGCCAGCGTCAAGCTCATGCAGGCGGTGATTGATCTGGTTCAGCGGCCGGAATTTATTTTCATCGAAGGTGTGGGAGAAGATACTGAGCGTGAGCAGGTTCTCATGGCCATCAATGAGGGAGCCCGCGCTTTTCTGCCCAACGACTTCAAGCCCAACGCCCTGGTCAGCTATGTGGAAAGGGCCATTTCCGGCCCCGGTCGGCTGCGCCCCAAGGGCGCCAGCCCGCAGGAAAATGGAGCCGCCATTGCCCACCTTGAAGAAACGCTGGGTGATATGCGGATCAAAACCTCCTCATTTCAGAAGCTGGTAACCTACCTTCTGAGCACAACGGTCAGCGCCCAGAACCGCAAGGTTCTGGTGGTTTCAGATTCGCCTTATCAATTGGAGCTTCTGAAAAAATTCCTGGAAGAGCATAACTTTGTGACTCTCACCGCTTCAAACCCCGCCGATGGCTTGGCCATTGCCATGAAAGAGCGTCCGCGCATAGTGGTCAGTGATTTGGAGCTTGAAGGGCAGACTGGTCTCGAATTCTGCCAGACCTTGAAATTCACCAATAAGCTGATTCCCTGCTACTTTATCATCTGCACGGCCAATCAGGATAAGGTATCAAAGGTAATGGCTCCCGGCAACGGCGTAGACGACTGCATCATCAAGCCCTCCGGCCAGAGCGACCAGATAAATTTTATCTCCAGAGTAGCCTTGGGCCTTTTGCTGTAAGGAGAAGAGGCTATTATTAGAGGGGGGCTTTTGCCCCTCCACCCCACAAGGGGGCAAGGCCCCCTTGACCCCCACCGCAATTCCTAAGAAGGAATTGCGGTATGTTAGTTGGGGGCGCTATAACTTTTATTGTTGGCGTGCTATCAAATATGGTGCCAGTTCAGAGGAGAACTACCGCTACCTCAGAACTGGTCATTAAGAAAAATAACTGACTTCAGTGGCGGGTGCAACGCAATAGCCACGGGGACCACACTCTTAATACGATGATGGCCGCCGTAATTAACTATTACGGGAAACCGCCACCTAGACGTGGGGTCCGGGCCCCGCCCGGCGGGGAGGATTATGGGGAAGAAAGATGCTGGCGATAAAATTTGGCGCGGAACCGCACTGGTAATTCTTTGCGGTTTGGTTTATTATTTTAGTTATGATCACGGACGCGACGCCATTAATAAGGACCTCGCCTCTTTGAGGCAGGAGGCAGCCCAGGAACTGGAAGTTCAGCGCCGCGAAATTATGCGTCTCCGTTCCGCTCTGGCTGAATGCGCTCAGGAAAAAATGACCGCTTCGGCTGCCGCCGCTCCCGTGTCGTCTCCGGTTGAGACTACTCCGCCGCCGCCCGTGGAGAGGCTGGTGCTTCGCTCCGGCCAGAGTAAGATCATTTTTGACGGAGAACTGGTGGTGACCCTGCTTCAGGTGGCCGGGACAGAGAACAGAGCCTTGATTCAATTGAATTTTCTGGAAGAGGAAAGGCTGGTCACCGAAAATATAGGCTCCGGCGGCAGTATGAAATTTACTTTGGATAATCGGAACTGGGCTCTGGTGGCCAGCTCCATGTCGATTTCGTCCGCTACTCTTAACTTGGTGGAATTAAAGAAAAATAATGAATAAAACCTACTCTTATGATGAATTGAATGTTGGCGCGGAAGAGTCGCTGTCTTTGGAAATAACCGATGCGGTGGTGCGTCAGTATGCCGATCTGATAGGCGACACCAATCCCGTTCATCTCGATGATGAATACGCGGCCAAATCTTTTTTCAAAAAACGCATTGCCCACGGCATGCTGGCCGGCGGCCTCATCAGCGCCATACTCGGCACCCGCATGCCAGGGCCGGGCTCCATCTACCTGAGCCAGAATTTCGAATTCAAACGCCCGGTTAATATCGGTGAGACCATCACCGCCAAAGTAAAAGTCATGGAAAAGCATGACCGTCACAAAAAAGTTGAATTCCGCACCTGGGTGGAAAACCCGGCCGGGCAAGTGGTGCTGGACGGCACAGCCGTAGTGCTGGTGCGCTGAGAAGCTGGGACCGCTATTATTACAAACATGTCGCCTAAAGTGGGGGTCGACCGATAGGGAGACGGAGCGTCAGCGACTGGTTTTAAGGCCAACAGCCACAGTCGCCGGGCAAAAATCACATTTTTTGCCCGGCTGTGGGCCGCCGGTTAGGGGAAAATAGTGAAAATTCAAATAAAGCAAAAACCGGTTATTGGCATAACTGCCTCAAATCTCCCGACCGCGGATTGGGACAACAGCCGCTTTCAACTGGATCGCGATGGAGTTCTGCGTCTTTATAGTGAAGCGGTGGCCGAGTTCGGCGGCCTGCCGCTAATCCTGCCGATGGTTCGTTTTCCTCTGGAATTGGATGAAGACGACTCTTTGGGGCCGGTGACTTGCGGCCCTGGCACCCTGCGTGAAAACGCGGGTGTATATATGGATTATCTGGATGGACTGATACTGTCCGGCGGCGGTGACGTCGCTCCGCCGCCGACGGCTTCAGAGCCCGGTAAATACCAGTTGGTGGATAAATCACGCGATATCTGGGAATCATCTCTTTTGGCCGCCGCTCTGGAAAAGGATAAACCTGTTTTGGGTATTTGCCGGGGTGTGCAGCTTATGAATGTGGCCCTTGGCGGCACCCTTTGGGCCGACCTCCCCACCGAACGGCCGGGCGCGGTGGATCATGCGCAGAAAACCCCCCGCATCCGCCCCAGCCACCCGGTTAAAGCCATTGCGGGCAGTCGGCTGGCGAAAATATGGGGGGAAAATGAGATTATGGTCAATAGCGGCCACCATCAAGGAATCAGGGATGTGGCGGCTCCCCTGGCTGTGGCCGCCCAGTCACCCGATGGCCTGATTGAAGCTCTGGAGCACACTTCGGCCCGTTTCGTCATCGGCGTTCAGTGGCATCCCGAAGGGCAGACCTCCGCGCCTCATGTCCGCAGCCTGTTTGAAGCTTTTATCAATGCGGCGGTGGGATGATGAGTAAATCTTCAGCCATACCGGCCGGGCCTTTTATCGGATTTCAACTGAAGCATATTGGCGATTTCCTGATGACTCTGCCGGCTCTGGGGCTGATAAAGAAGAACCTGCCTGATGAGAAGCTGACTTTGGTGGTTTCCCCCAAAGTGGCTGAACTGGCCGCGCTCCACCCCTGGGTGGATGAGGTGATCGTTCTTGACCGCCAGGCCGGATTCAAGCATTTTTGGCAGATTGCCAAAATTCTTCGCAAAAAACGTTTTGAGACGGCTTTCGTTTTTGATGGCCAGACCCGCTCCATCATCACTGCGCGCACGGCCGGCGTCAAAAATCGGATTGGTTCTTCCGGGCTTTATCCTCTGGGACGCTCCGCCCCTCTCTACACCCGGAATGTCGCTATTGAAAGTGAGTCTTCGCGCCTGGATTCTCAGGCCATGCGCGGCCAGAAGATGGTGGCCGGAGCCCTTGGCCTGACCCCGGACCCAGGGCTTCGCCCGCCCATGCCCGCCCTGGATTCCAGCAGCATCCGCCCCATAGCCCCGCTTTTGGGTGAACTTGAAGGGACCGGCCCGCGCATCGGCCTGACCCTTCATGGTATGCAGTATGAAAAATCGTGGCCCCTGGCCAATTTCGCGGAGCTGTGCCGCAAGTTGTGGGAGGCTTTCAACGCCCGCCTTTTTGTTACCGGCGGTCCGGGCGAAAGACCTCTGGCGGATTCCCTTGCTAAGGAGGCCGGGGTGCCGGTGGCCAATTTCTGCGGCCGCACCAGCCTGCCCCATGTGGTGTCGCTGGCCATGGTCAGTGACCTTTTCATCACTATCGACACCGGCACTTCCCATCTGGTGGCCTTGACTGAAACGCCGCTGCTCAGTATCTTTATCTGGACCAGCCCGGCCCTGTGGCCGCCGCAGTCTCCGCGTGCCCACCTGATGTGCTATGAATGGGCACTGGAGCGCTTTGAATTGAAGCCTTCAGACGGACCCTGGCAGGTGGCTCCGGTCATAACGCCGGAAATGGTCTTTCTGAGGGCGGCCGATATTTTAACTAACGGACAATATAAGCCTGAAGTTGATGATTCCATGACCATGACCGGGCTGGCCGGTTGACGCCATTTCGGCACAAAATTCTGATAGATCTAAAATCTGGTTGAAATAAAAGAGTTTTTATGAAATTTGTAGATCAGGCGAAAATTTATATAAGTTCAGGACACGGCGGCGCCGGATGCGTCAGTTTCCGCCGGGAGAAATATATTCCCAAAGGCGGCCCGGACGGCGGCGACGGCGGCCGCGGCGGCGACGTCATTATTGAGGCCCTCAGCCAGAAGGAGACCCTTCTGCGCTTTCACCTGAATCAGCATTTCAAGGCTGGAAACGGCCGTCCCGGCATGGGCCGCCGCCGCAGCGGCGAATCCGGCCCGGACGTTCGCCTGGCCGTTCCGCCGGGCACTGTAATATTTGATGCCGACACCGGTGAACAGTTGGCCGACCTGGCCGAGCCGGGTTCCGTTTACATCGCGGCCAAAGGCGGACGCGGCGGCTTGGGCAACAGTAACTTCGCCTCCGGCGGCAATCGCACTCCGCGATATGCCCAGCCCGGTGAAGAGGGCGCGAGTCTGCGTTTGCGGCTGGAATTGCGCCTTCTGGCCGATGCCGGTCTGGTTGGCTATCCCAATGTCGGAAAGTCCACCTTGATCTCAAAGCTTTCAGCCGCCAAACCAAAAATCGCCGATTACCCTTTCACCACCTTGGTCCCGAATCTTGGAGTAGTGGCTGTGGAAGGTGAGAGAGCCTACGACGGGCATTCTTTTGTCCTGGCCGACCTCCCCGGGCTGATAGACGGCGCGGCCAAAGGTGCGGGACTTGGGCACCAGTTTCTAAAGCATCTTTCACGCTGCGCGGTTCTGGTGCATGTGCTGGACCCCTTGCGTCTTGACCTTGAAGATCCAACCAGGGATTTGGAAAAAATAAAAAAGGAGCTCAAGGCCTTTGATAAGGAATTGGCCAAAAAGCCCCAGTTGATTTCCATCAGCAAGATGGATCTGGCTGAAGGTGAAGAGGCTGTAAACGCCTTGAAAAAGGCCCGTCCGCGCACCAAATTTTACCCATTTTCATCAGCCACAGGGCAGGGGTTGACGGAATTGAAATGGGCGATGTGGAATCAGATCAGTAAATTCAGGTGTGAACAAGACAATAATGCTTGATATCCGGCCCATAATGGGGGAACGCGGCTTCGGCGGAGTATCACAGCAGCTCCAAGTCCATGCTCTTCCATTGAGCGGTTGTCGAGCGTAGCGAGACTGAGCGCCAGCGACTGGTTTTTAAGATCAAAGCAGTTGCACGCGAAGCAAAGATCACACTTTTTAGCTTCAATACACAAGTTTATGGAAAGGCTGATTAGCCGGAAATGGACAAACAATGGCGAGGATTGAAAGGGCTTTGATCAGCGTGTCTGATAAAAGCGGATTGATGGACTTGGCTGAAACCGTCTCAGGTTTGGGTGCGGAAATACTCTCCACCGGCGGCACGGCCAAAGCCCTCACCGAGGGTGGAATAAGGGTGCGGGAAGTGGCGGATTATACCGGTTCGCCGGAAATTCTGGATGGACGCGTAAAAACCTTGCATCCCAAAATTCACGCCGGAATTCTCTATCGCCGTGACCTTAATGATCATATTTTGCAGATGAAGAGCCGTGGCTTTGGTCCGATTGACCTGGTGGTAGTCAACCTCTATCCCTTTGAGGCCACCATTGCCAAAGAAGGCGTGTCGTTTGAGGAGGCCATTGAGAATATCGACATCGGCGGCCCCTGTCTCCTCAGGGCCTCAGCCAAGAATTTCGCTTCAGTCACCGTCATTTGCGACAGCGCCGACTACTCGAAGGTGATAGATGAGTTAAAAGCCAATGGCGAGACCACGCTGGAGACGCGCAAATATCTGGCCCAAAAAGTCTACCAGCGCACCAGCGAATATGACCGCGCCATAGCCGGCTATCTGAAATGAAGAGGGGGGCTTTGCCCCTCCACCCCACAAGGGGTTCCCCCTTGACCCCGCGCCAATTCCTAAGAAGGAATTGGCGCACGTTTTATGTGATTGCTAAAATTTGCTGTGCTGGCCTGCGATCAAATAAGGTTCCAGTTCAGAGGAGAACTACCGCTACCTCAGAACTGGGCCATGAAGAGAAAAATACTTTGCCGCATTTCCTCCGCCTCCGGCCTGCCTCCAAAAAAGATTGCACTGTGATGCGGCACTCCGCTTTGGCTTTGTAACTATTCAGCCCATTTTAGAATGCAAAAATGTGCCGTAATAAAATCAGCTATTTACCAAATCCTGTCTCGCCCGCGCGAAGAATTTTTTCGTGCGCGCTAGGCGGAGGCCTTTTAGGACAAGGGGATAGACCTTTACGGTCATCCCCTTGTCCTAAAAGGCCGTGGGCGACGCATGGCGGAAAAAGTCTGAGCACCCCGCCACCTACCGGCTGAATAGTTACGTGGCTTTTACATACAGGATTTAAGCTTCTCAATAAGTTCCAGCGTATTCGATGACCAGCATTTGGAATAAATGGCCTTTATGTCGGCTGCAGACGAATTGCGTGGATTAAAGGGCCGGAACACATCGCTCATGGCGTCTTCCACCAGCCGGGCAATATCTTTTTCAAAATCGGCGGTAGTCCCGCTGGCGGCGGCCGCTTCGCTTATATTGACTATAATGCCTAAATCATCGGTCAGGCGGCGCACCGCCTGCCCCGCCACTGCCGCGGCTTCACGCGGGCACAGGCCGTGAATATCTTCATCGGCCGCTATGGCAATGTCCGCCATTTTCTCCATACAGGCTATGAGGTTAAAATCCATCACCCAAGGCAGCAGCATGGCATTGGCCAGCCCGTGCGGAATATTATATGTCGCGGAAAGCGGGTGGCTCATGGCATGCACCAGGCCCAGCCCGGCGCTGTTGAAAGCCAGCCCGGCCATGGTCTGGGCATAGGCCATGCGTTCGCGCGCTTCCACGTCGCGGCCGTTGGCCACGGCTCTCGGCAGATATTTGAAGATCAGGCGGATCGACCCCAAAGCCAAGCCGTTGGTGTAGTCGTTGGCCTCTAAAGCTATGTAGGCCTCAATGGCGTGGGTGAGGGCGTCCAGGCCGGTGGCCGAAGTTAAGGACGGCGGAAGATCCAGCATGATCATAGGGTCCACCACAGCCATTGAAGGCAGAAGGTGGGCGTCCATTATGGTCATCTTGTAATGGTGGCCTTCCGTATTGGTCACCACAGCCGCCGCCGTGCATTCCGAGCCGCTCCCGGCCGTGGTGGGAATGGCCGCCAGATAGGGAATGGGCTTGGGAACGGTATTAAAGGCTTTGGCGTAATCCTGGATTTTGCCGCCGTTGGAGACCAGCACTCCAATGGCTTTGGCGCAGTCAATGGGGCTGCCGCCGCCAAAGGCTATCAGGCAGTCGCAGCGCTCTTTTTTGTAGATGGCCGCGCCTTCGTTGACCTGAGTGTCCGGCGGGTTGGGCTGGGTTTTGTCATAGAGGACGAAATCTATTTTCTCTTCCTTCAGTTTGTCAATCAATTCACTAAAGAAGGGGAGACTGGCAACGCCTTTGTCGGTAACGAGGAGTGGACGTTTGTAACCAACTTGACGCAGTCGGCCCGCCGCCTTTTTAAGGGCTCCGGGGCCGGTGAGAACCAGAGGAACTGGGTTGAAGGTGGAAACTTTAGCGAACATAATTCCCTCATTTCTTGTTGGAGGATATTTTTTCATCGCTACCGAAGCATTATACTTCAACTGTCCTCCCTTCGTCAATGTGGGCTTTTTTGAGCCATAGAAACTTCACGGCTGGTCAGTTGTCTAAAAAAGCGTTACAATGACGAATATTTTCCCGCCAGGGACATCTTTAAAGAAACCCATGAAAGGCGCTATATATAATGAAAGAAGATATAAGCTATCGCAGCCCCACCTATTATGAATTAGCCGCCCCGCCGGAGCTTGACTGGCGAAAATACCGCAATGAGGACTGGCGTGAATACCGCCGGGAATGGGACGAAAGGCCCCGCCGGAAAGAGGCTGGTGATTTTCCCCTCCATCTTGATATTGATCCCACCAATCGCTGTAATCTGAAATGTTCCATGTGCCCACGCACCTATTATATACAGGAGGGCATGAGCGGCTGGAACCCTGAAGGGCGTTTTGGCGAGATGGATTTCAGTTTTTATGAAAAGCTCATTGAAGAGGGGCGGGCTAATGGTTTAAAATCTGTAAAACTCAATTTTCTGGGTGAACCTTTAGTTTATCCCAGGCTGGTCGATATGGTCAAGGTGGCGGCCGGGGCCGGTCTTTGGGTAATGATCAATACAAACGCCACCTTGCTAAGCCCGGATTATTCGGAGCAATTGTTGAAAGCCGGTCTCACCGATATCTTTTTCTCCTTTGATTCGCCATATAAAGATGAATATGAAAAGGTCAGAGTCGGAGCGGTATATGAAAAAACATTGGCCAACATCCGTGATTTTATGCGAATCAAAGATGAAATGGGCTGCAATGGCGTTCAGACCAGGGCCTCAATGGTGCTGCCGGAAAATTTGAGCGAAAATGAACTGGAGACCATCAAGGCCGATTACATAAAACTATTCCGCGACCTGAAGGTGGCTGAAATCGGCTTCGGGCTGCCTTCAGTCATGGGGCTGGATTATGAAAAAGAATTCGGGCTTTTCCCTGGCTTCATCTGCCCCGATCTTTTCCGCCGGATGTTCGTCTTCTGGGACGGCCCGGTTGGCCCTTGCTGCGGCGATTGGGAGCGTCGCCTGGTGATGGGCAACGCCAGGGACACCAGCCTGGCTGAGATCTGGCGCGGCGATGCATATCGCAGATTGCGCACGGCTCATGTTAGTGGCCATTATGAAGAAATAGAAGCCTGCCGCCAATGCAGTGTGCCCTATCTTTCAACTATGTGACTATATTCTCCGAATCAAATGGGAGGCGACTCCCGGAAATGGAACAATCATGAATGAAAACGGACCGTCTTTGGAGGCCAACGAAAGAATCAGCCGCCAATTTTTTGATAAAACACTGGAGTTGATCAAGGAGCTGGAAGCGGCCGGTGATGAAGAGGGTCTGGATACCCTCCCTACCGTCATGGTCACCACCGGTGTGATGGCCATGTGCCGGATACTGCCGACCGATACGGTCAGCGCGGTGCTGGAGGCTTTGCGGGCCAAGGTTGATCGCGGGGATTTCACCAGTGAGCGCGGGATGGAGGAATAGGGCCTCATCTATTACGATAGGGTGAAACCCGTTAAACTGGTTTCACTCTTTTCACCTATAAGGTACACACACAATCGTCAATACTCACTCTTGCGATTGCTGGCGATGTCGCGCCGCGTCATTCAAAAGCTTGTCAAGCGGGACGTCTTTGAATAGATCTCGCTGCCATTCCGTATAATCGAATGCTTCGCGGCGCATCAGCGCAATGAAACGCTCGGCTTCAACCAGACCGAGTTGTTCAGACAGAATGCGCATTCCCTCATGTTTGAGCAGTGCATCACTCCGCATCTAAATATCTCCTTATGAAATCGACCGGGTTCAACACTTGAATCCCGACAATCGGTTTGTTGAGAATTTTCTTGTCCGTTGTCAAAAAACATTCCGCCGCCGCATAAATCGCGCAGGCAATATGAACCGCATCTTTGGGACGTAAACCAATTTTCATCATCTCTCCCGCCGTGGCGGACACTTCATCAGATGGGCCTCAATCAATGGCGGCAAAGCTTTTCCATTCCGCAATTTAGCTTCGTGCTTCCACGAAAGGATTGGCGTCGTTTTCATAGTCCAGAATAAATGACCAGACTAAATTAAGTTTTCCTTGCCGAATTAAATCCTGCACATACAATTTTGATTCTGTTTACAAGCGTATGACCAGTGATGACTGCTAATCAAACGGCCTGTTGAAACAGCAATTGTCCAAATAGGTTTTCATCGGCCCATTCCCTTTCCATTTTATTATACCGCATATTAGAACAATCATGAATGAAAACGGACCGTTTTTGGAGGCCAACGAAAGAATCAGCCGCCAATTTTTTGATAAAACACTGGAGTTGATCAAGGAGCTGGAAGCGGCCGGTGATGAAGAGGGGCTGGATACCCTCCCTACCGTCATGGTCACCACCGGTGTGATGGCCATGTGCCGGATACTGCCGACCGATACGGTAAGCGCGGTGCTGGAGGCTTTGCGGGCCAAGGTTGATCGCGGGGATTTTATCACGGAGTTTGGGCTCTTATACTATAAAGCACGAGTCCTTCCAACTATTTAGCTGGAAGGACTCGTATCTTTGAATTCAGATGTAGTAAAATTTACTTATTTTCCAATGACTTTGCCTTCGCTATCAACCCCAGCAAGCTTCATAGCGGTGGCAGCTTGTACCACAGGCGCGCCGTCTACCATGTTCCAAAGCTGCAAATTTGCAAAGGTAAATTCAACCGAACCGTCACCGAACTTACTACCAACGGAAGCAGGATCAGCCGGGTCAGCAACACTGCTAACGCGCTGCACACCAGTGGAGCCCACAGTATCATATGCATAGACAGCCGAACCACCACTGTTATGAACTGCAAATGCCACATAACCAACAGCAGTGCCGCCAGGGCCCGTAACATAGAACGCGACATTCCGGTCAGGACGGAAACCATATTCAGCCAAAGCAGCCAAGCCTGACATTGCATTACCACCGATGGGGGTGACATTGTCAGTCAAACTAGTAATGTAGATCTGGTTATCCACATTGTAAGATTCTTCAGCTAAGGCCAACTGTTTCAAAAGGCTCTGAGATGCACTGTTGCGGGCGCGTTCGATATAGCGCTGATACATGGGGACGGCGATGGTGGCCAGGATGGCGATGATCGCGACAACGATCATAAGTTCGATCAGGGTAAAGCCTTTTTTGTTCTGCTTCATTACAAAACTCCTTTTAAATGTGCCTATTTCTTAGGCTGAAGGTTAGGCGCACTGTGGCGCTCTGTTGATTGGAAGAAAGTTAAAAACTTTTCCTGCCCTTGTGCTAAAGCAGATAGTGTGCCATGTTTTTCAATTTTGCCAAAATAAATTTTTTATCTTTTTATATCAATATGTTATTCTCGATAGCAATGTCGATCTCACGTTTTGGCCACCGATGGCAATGAATTTTCGGAAAAGCTTTCCGTGCACCTAAACTTTATTCGGGGAGGTTTCAGGTTCGAAAGGGGCCGCACCGGAACTTTGTTATTGACCCCCAACTTGCGAAAGAGTACCTTATCTAATAGTGATGCTGATTTGATTTATGTATTTATTATAAGGGGTTTTGCCAGATGAATCTCAAGCTGCGTGTCATGTCCGTCATAATTTCAGCTCTCCTTGTCATGGTTCTGACGTCGCCTTTGACGGCCGCCAATTTTTTGTGGCAAGTCACATCAAAAGAGGGCGGGCAGGCCTATGTCCTTGGTTCCATTCATCTGGCCCAGGAAGGGCTCTATCCCTTGCGTGACCGTATTATGGAGGCGTTTCATCGCTCCGGGAGACTGGTGGTCGAGCTGGATGTTCAGGCTATTGACCACGAAAAAATGACCCGGTATGTCGCCAAGCACGGTTTTTCATCGGATAACCGTACCCTGGAGGAACGGCTTAGCCCTGAAACCCGCAGTATCCTGAAACAGAGCGGTTTTAAGACCGCGCTCTTAAATCCTTTAAAACCCTGGATGGCCGCTCTGGCCCTGCAACTGGACGTGATGCACCAATATGGCTATGATGAGGAATACGGCCTGGACAGGTTTTTCCTGACCGAGGCCAAGGCGCGGGGCTTGGCGATAATAGAACTGGAAACGCTTGGTGAGCAGATGGAGCCGCTGGTTAATATGACCGAGGAGGAATCCGACCTTTTTTTTCGGGCCACCATATTGGAGCTGAAAAATCTGCCCAATATAATCAACGCCATGTTCGACGCCTGGGTGGAGGGTGACGCTGACGGATTCGGAGATATTTTTTTTCAGGAGTATGACGCCTACCCTGAGCTGGTTCCAGTGCTGGACAAGGTTGTTTTCCACCGTAATGACAAAATGGCCGCCCGTATTAAGAAGCTTTTGTCGCGGCCCTCGCGGGAACCTTATTTTATAGTGATAGGCGCGGGCCACTTGGTCGGCCCTAAAAACGTATTGACGCGTCTGAAGGAAAAAGGGTGTGATGTCACCCAGTTATAAATTATCGTCTGTGGTACATCCGTGCAAGTGGTGTATCGGTAAGAGACTCCCAAATCTGGAGAATTTATGAAAAAAATACTTTTACCCATTATCCTGATTACCGCCCTGGCCCTGGCCGCCGCCGCCCAGGCCGCACCTCTGTCGCAGGAGGCCATAGTCAATGGCATATCCAGCCGTTATCAGGGCATTAATTCCATTTCCGCCAGCTACAGCCGGGTTGCCAGCACCCCCAAGACGGACAAAATTTTTCAAAACAGTTCTTCCCAAATGGCTACCGGCCTTCTCAGCTGGTCGCGCCCGGCCAAGCTTCTTCTGGACCAAAAATCTCCCCAGCCGGAAACGATGGTCACTGACGGCTCCACTGTCTGGTGGTATATCCCATCAGAATCGCTGGCTTACCGTTATCGCAACATGGATGTGGCCGGTCAGTTGCGCCCCCTTCTTAATTTTCTGTCCGGCCTGGATTCCCTGAGAGCTAATTTTGAAATCAGTCTGGCGAAGGCCGATCCCGGCCGCATGGGCCAGCACGGCCTGGCTTTGAAGCCAAAAGTGCGTGACGGCAATGTCAACGGTATAACTGTGTGGTGTGATGACGGCTTCAATCTCACTGGTTTCAGGCTCAACGCGGCCACGGGAGAAACCACGGATTTCTATTTAACCGGATTCATGGAAAACCCGAAGCTGAATGACAGCATCTTCAAATTCAAGCCCCCCAAAGGCGTAGACCTGATCGACGAAGACTAACCAGGGCGGAGCCCTGGACCCGCGGATGCTCGCGCATCCTTTGTCTGTGGGGCGCTTTCCCGTAATAGTTAATTTTGGCGGCCATCATCGTATTAAGAGCGGTGCCCCCTTGGCTGATAATGCGGCCAGAGCCGAGGGGAACACGCTCTTAATGCGATGATGGCCGCTAAATCCAACGCATATGGAAATCGATACCCAGACGTGGTGTCCGGGCTCCGCCCGGTCTGAACTGGTAAAAGTGGGGAAAATGTTGTAACATAGTAAAGATATGCTTTATTGTGGATGCATTACAGCCATTGCTAAAGCGAATGGCTGTTTGAAAATAGCAGGTCGACCCGAGAGGGGAGACGGAGCGCCAGCGACTGGTTATGACGGCAAAATAGCTTCTCGCGAAGCAAAAACCACGCTTTTTGCGTAGCTGTGAGCCGCAAGTTTAAGGGAAAAATTACATATTAATGCAGGAATAACCATGCCTAGAATAACTCTGCCGCCGAAACTTCCGTTTAAGCGGGTCGGTATCGCCGGGCTGGGGCTTATCGGCGGTTCGCTGGCCAAAGCACTCATACCTTTTGGCGGGCTGGAGCTTTATGTTTTTGACCGCGATCCCAAAACCGTCGAGGCCGCCCGCAAGGTGCGCCGCTTCGCGGCCGTGACTGATCAAGCTGAAACTTTTATTGATTGGCCGCTGGATCTGGCCTATCTGTGCCTGCCGGTGCGCCGCAATGTTGAGCTGGTTAATCTGATGGCCAAAAAAGGCATAGATTACCCGGTCACCGACGCCGGCAGCACCAAAAGCCCCATCACCGCTGCCGCCAGCAGGGCTGGGCTGACTTTTTGCGGCGGCCACCCCATCTCGGGACGTGAAGTTTCAGGTTATGCCAATTCCAGCGCCGACCTGATACGGGGCTGCCTTTATATTCTGACTCCGCCTGAGGACGGTGGCCCGGAAGTGATGGACCTGACCAAGAAACTCAAGGCTCTTCATGACCTTCTGGGTTGCCGGGTGAGGATAATGTCGGCCGCTGATCACGACCGTCTTTATGGGCTGGTCAGCCATTTACCTTTTCTCACCGCGTCGGCCCTGGCCGGGACGGCCCTCCGGCTGGGCGGCGAAGATGTGCTGCCCTGGGCCGGGACGGGTTTTAAGGACACCACCAGAGTTGGAGCTTCGGCCCCGGCCAAGTGGGTGGAAATCGCCATGGAAAACGCCGACAATCTGGTGGATGATATTGGCGCGCTGATGAATTTATTGGGCGAAATCCGCCGCAGTCTTAAAACGGGCGATGCCGATGAGTTGATGAATATTCTGGGGCCTATTTCCGCTTTTCGTCAGAAGCTGCCCAAGGCCTGATAAAACATTGAGGTTTTTACCATATGGGGCTGATTTATAAACCTACTCTTGAAGAACACCCTGATATTATCCGCGAAAAATTGTTTTCCGGTGAAAAGCTCTTGATAAGAGATCCCGATAATATGCCCTCCGACGCTGTTTTGCAGCAGGAAGGCATGCTGATCAATGAAATCAATCTGGTTCTGGCTGAAAAACGCACCTCCCTTTCTGTTATGCGAACGGGCATTGCCGTTCTGGCTTTGCCTATTTCGGTCCTCAGCGTGCTGGTAGCCATTTCCAAATTTTATGAACCATCGGACGTGATGTATTTTCTGGCCCCCCTGCTCAGCTTGTGCGGCGTTTTAACTGTTTTGGGGGCGTTTATGATTTGGCGGGCCCTCAGGCGCATCGCTCAGTTAAACAAGGTGGTTTCCTCCCTTAAAAAGCAGAATACCAACCTGCGTGACCTGTGTCTGGTCATGGGTGATCTGGTTAAGCCCGACGCTGATTTTTAAGAGGTTGAAAATATCTCTTTCTGAACAGACCTATTGGCAGCATTTTGTTGACGAAATACTTTTATTAGAGTACCATTTCGTAACGGAGTTATGTGCAAAATTTACGGTTTGTCAGGGTTTTGCTCACAGCCTCAAAAGTCTTTGGCCAAATAGTTGTGACGACTGACGACTCCATGCGCCGGGGCGGCTTCACGCCCTCATATACCGCATCACCATTTGATATTTGGAGAAAATTTATGGCGGAAAAAAAACTTCTTTATACGGCTGAACAGATTGCGGACAGAGTGGCCGAACTGGGTGACCAGATTAAAAAAGATTATGAAAAGGTTCTGGCTCCCGGTGAGCAGCTCCTGGCCATAGGGGTGCTCAATGGGGCCTTTATTTTTATGGCCGACCTGATCAGGGCAATTGAGCTGCCGGTGGAAGTGGATTTTATCCGTCTCTCCAGCTATCAGGACAAAGATTCTTCTTCATCTGAAGTGGTTATGACCAAAAATCTGGAAAAGGAAATCAAGGGCCGTCATGTTCTCATCGTTGAGGATATAGCGGACTGCGGCCTGACCCTGAACTGGCTCCTGGAATTTCTGCACAAACGCCAGCCAGCCTCTTTAAAGGTTGCGGTGGCGGTGGATAAAAAGGCCCGCCGTGAAACGAGCGTCAGTCTTGATTATGTGGCCTTCAGCGTCGACGATGGTTTCCTGGTAGGTTACGGCCTGGATTTCGCGGAAAAATACCGCAACCTTTCCGCCATCCACCAAGTAGTAACCCAGGGCTAGCCAGGGCATAGCCCTGGACCCACGGATGCTCGCGCATCCTTCGTCACTGGGGCTTTTTCTCTGGATGCCGGTTTTGGTGGCCATCTTCGTATTAAGAGCGCTGCCCCCTTGCCTGTGAAGATCGATATTGCCATGGGGGCCACCCTCTTAATACGATGATGGCCGCCAAAATTAACTATTACGGGAAAAGGTAACCCAGACATGGGGTCCGGGCCCCGCCCGGCGGTGGAGTTGTTAATGATTATTACCTGCGGACAATGTCAGGCTAAATTCAAGGTCGCACCCGAACAGATCAAGGAAACCGGCTCCAAAGTCCGTTGCTCAAACTGCCAGTATGTTTTCACGGTCTACCGGCCCCAGCGCCCGGCGGCTCCGATTCCAGAGCCCCCCGCCGCAGAGGCGCGCGATCCATTGGATGACCTTTTGGAGGCTATGAAAAGCACACCCGAAAATCCAGAGGCCGACCTCCATGATGGTCTGGGCGGTTCGGGTAAAATTCGGGATGAGGCCGACGCTGATAACCTTGACGATCTTTTCGAAGATTTATCCGAAAGGCGCGAAAGCCCCAAATCCACCCCCGCTGAACGGAGCGAGTCTCCGCAGGAGCGCCGTGAACGCCGTCGGCGTCTCTATTCCGATCTTGAAGATGAGCCCGGTAAATCCACCTTTGACGACAACCTGGACGATTTTTTCGATGAAGAGGCTGACTCCGGTGATGAACCTTCCCATCCGCCGCTCAGGCGGGGCCGGGGAACCGCGGCCGGGGATGATGTTGATGACAGCCTGGAAGATGAATTTGAAGATCTTTCCGTAGCGGACGAAGAGGACGAACTGCCTGAGCCGCTTGAAGAGCGCAAAAAAGATATACTGGGGCTGTCGGCCGATCCCGCTCACGGCGGGGCTGGCGCGGCGGCTGGCGCTGCCGCCGCGCCACATGAGGGCAAAACCTCCATACGGGCGGCTGAATCCGTTTCCGGCAAAAATTCACGGCTGTTTCTGACCCTGGCTATCGTGGCCACCGCTCTCTTGGCGGCTGTATATTTTATGGCCAACCGGCCTGAACCAATGGCCCTTTCCACTGGTGACCAGTCTGTCGAACAGGACGGACCGCCCCAGGAAGCCGGTTTATCCGATCCCGGCGGAACGGAAGGAATCACTTTCACCAAAACGAATCAGAATCACTATTTCCGCGAAAATATCAAAGAAGGGACCATTCTGATAATCACCGGCCGGGTCCGCAATAGTTATCCTGAGCGCCGCAGTTTCATCCACCTGCGCGGCCGCCTCATTTCGGCCGATGGCTCCACCCTGGCCGACCGCTATTCCTATGCCGGCAATCTGGTGTCTGAAGAAGAGCTGATAAGTCTGCCCATAAGTGAGATTTTTTCGCGCCTGTCCATCAAGGGCGGACAAAACGGACAGAACATGAATATTGAGCCGGGCAAGGAAGTGCCTTTCATGCTCGTTTTCGACAAACTGCCGGACGGCATGGCCGAATACAGGATAGACCCAATGGGCTCCAGCCCCTCCGACTAACCAGGGCGTAGCCCTGGACCCACGGATGCTTGCGCATCCTTCGTCTGGGTATCCTTTTCCATGGGCGTTTGTTTTGGTGGCCATCATCGTATTAAGAGTGTGGCCCCCTTGCCTGTGAAGATTGATATTGCCAAGGGGGCACCGATCTTAATACGATGATGGCCACCAAAACCAACGCACATGGAAACCGATACCCAGACGTAGGGGTCCGGGCCCTGCCCGGGGGGGGGAATGGGATGAAGAATAGATTTATGGGGCTTTTGAGTAAACCGGCCAAGGCTTATTTCAGACGCTTCGATTTCGTTAAATTTATGGAAAACCTTGCCAGGCGCGAGCCCGGAGCCTCCTATGCCGAGAACCCGGATTCACCGCCTCCCGCCTTTATGGACGAAGAAGAAATCGCCCGCCTGGCCGTCGATCTGGCCGAGAGGGCCCTGGCCGAAAAGGGCGAACCCGTCAACCGCAAGGAACTGGAAAGCCAGGCGGCCATTATCTCCTGCCGCTACGATCCCGAACTCCACAAAATGCTCCGGGCGGCCGGAGTCAATATTATCTCACACCTGTTCGAATCAGCCGATCCCTGCCATATGTTCACCTCCCGTGATCTGCGGGAACTGGATAATATCGGGCCGCTCCAGAAAGCCAAGGCCGAAGGGCGCGGCATAGTCTATCTTATCAACCATTCCTCCCACTGGGATGAATTTATCTTCAACGTCTTTCTCGATCAGAACGGCTTCACTCTGCCCCTTTTCGCGGCCGGGCAGAATATGATGGCCACGCCCAGCCTGACCAAAATTTTTATGCTCGGCTCTTATGTCATCGTCCGCTCCGGGGCCAGCCGGGCTTATCTCTCCACCCTGTTTCATTATTGCCAGGCTCTGGGCGAAATGGGCAAGGAACAGGGCATCTTTCTGGAAGCCTGGTCCGGCGGAGCCCGCACCCGTGACGGCAGTCTGCGCTATCCCCGCCGCCTGATAGCCCTTCAGGGCGCGCTGGCCGCCCGTAATGACGTGCTGGTTCAGCCGGTGGTTATCAGCTATAGCCGGGTGCCGGAGGATCTGGGGCTGTCGGAGGGACGCAGCCTGGCCTCCTGGCTCAACGGCCACCACATGATCAAAGAGTTTTTGAAAAAACCCTGGCAGCCCAAAGAGAGCGCCATTCGCGGCCTGAAAAATCTGTATGGCCGCACTTACGTCGGCTTTGGCCGGGGTAAACTGGTTTCGGAACTGAATGAGGAACTGGCCGCTGATACGGCCAGTGAACTAACCATCGACGAATACGCCTCCCTTTACGCCATTAAGGAAATTGCCCGTGATAAAAAGGTCATGACCACCCAGATGACGGCCAGGGCCCTCGGTAAGACCAAAAAAATTCCCGATCTGGAAGAGGCGGCGGCCAGCACTATTGAGGAAATAACCAGTTATCACCAGCGGACGTTCGGATGTACGCCCGATTTTGAGGATTATATCCACGAACACAGTTTGAAGGAATCGCTGGAAGACGGGCTGAAGTCTCTGAGGGCCAGGCACATTATCGGCCGCCGACCCTTCAGGAAGAAACTGCCGAAAATCAAATCGCCGCACGGCCTGTCATACTACGCCACCCACGGCGACCGCCGGCTTTACAGCCCTTCGGCCAAGGAGAATTTCGTAGTCTGCGGCTCCGGCCCCTGGGCCTTCGGACTGGTTTCCTATCTCGGCCGTCGTACCCTGGGAGACAAGAAATACAATAATTCCAGCCTCACCCTCTATGACCGCGACGAAGCGACCATGGCCGCGCTGGCCTACGAGCGCACAATGGAGGGGACTTTTCCCGATTACCGTCTGCCCAAAAACATTTTTCCCACCCATGACCACACCGCCGCTTTCCGCAAAGCCACCGAAGTCGTCGTGGCCGTTTCGCCCGACCGGGTAGACGAGATGCTGAAAATAATCCTGGGCGAGGCCAGGGAGCTGCGGAGCCTGATAATTGCCAGCCGGGGGTTTGATCCCCAATCTCACCGCCTGACCATGCAAATGGCCTGGGAAGCCTCCGTGGCCGCCGGGCGGCCCAAGATCAGCATTCTGGCCTTAAGCGGCCCCTTCTCCCCGGAAGCCCTGGTGGGCGAAGAGGGCGGGGTCTGGACATTGGCCGGGCCGGTCAAGAGCGGGCGCGGTTCTGAGGCCCTTCTGTTCAAGTGGGGCAAGTTCAAGGTTAACACCAGCCCCGATCCTATCGGCGTCCAAATGGCCGCGGCCCTGGCCGACGCTTATTCGCTTTACGGCCTTTATATTCACCGCAGCAAGAAGATCCGTAATTCACCCCTGGATACGGCCGCTTTTATCCGTGAAGTCAGTGCCGAGGCCAAGAGCCTGGCCCTGGCTCTGGGCGGACAGCCGCAGACTTTCGAATCGGATAACCCGGCCTGGATGTCGGAATTCATCGTCCGTTCCATGGGCGGCACGGTGCCGTCCCAATCGTGGCTCAACGCCCTGAAGGCCGATAACGCACCGGGGGAACTGGTTCCGGCCCGCACTGATTTGTCGGAAAAATGGCCGGACCCCTGGTGCACCGGCTATTTCTCCATCCACTCCGCCTATCTCACGGCCAAACACCTGGGGCTGAACCTTCCGCATCTGGAAGAGGCCAATAAGATTTTCTGGTCCTGATTTGATGACTGTGGATAACTTTACGCCTACCCGCCCGTTGTGGCGCTCGCCTTTCAGCCTGGGGCTGGCCATGGCCTTTTTGCTTCTGGCCGTCTTGGCCCTGTCGGTCAACTCCGGCTATATGCCGTTCACCGCGCGGGAAATCTTATCAGTCATCTGGAGCAAACTGAGCGGCGGCGAAATGACCCTGACCGACAACCGGGTCATGGTCTTGTGGGAGGTGAGGCTCCCGCGCCTCACCACCTCTATCGTGAGCGGGGCGGCCCTGGGGCTTTCCGGGGCCATTTTTCAGGGGCTGCTCCTGAATCCGCTGGCCGATCCCTATACTCTGGGAGTCTCATCCGGCGCGGCCTGCGGAGCGGCCATTGTCATTATCCTGAGCATTATCATGCCCGGAGTGTGGTTCCTGTCGGAACCCTGGACGCTCACCGGCGGGGCTTTTCTCATGGCCACCTTCACCCTGGCCCTGGTCATCACCCTGGCCCGCGACGAGCAGAAGCACCTGTCGCCCACCAACCTTATTCTGGCCGGGGTGATCATGTCGGCCATTCTGTCGGCGGCCATTTCCTTCATCAAGTATCTGGCCGGTGACCAGGTCAGTTCCATTATTTTTTGGCTTCTGGGCAGCTTTCAGGCCCGCACCTGGACCGACGCGCTCATCATTTTTTCATTCTTCATCCCGGCCCTGGCCGTGGCCCTGTGGTCGGCCGTGGATCTGAATATCATGACCATGGGCGTGCGTTCGGCCGAGACTTTGGGGGTCAACACCCGCCGGGTCCGCTTCCAGCTTCTGGCCGCCGCTTCTCTGGCCGCTTCCAGCGCCGTGTCGGTGGCCGGGGTCATCGGCTTTGTGGGTTTGATAGTTCCCCATCTGGTGCGCATGATCACCGGACCGGATCACCGGAGCCTTCTGCCGCTGTCGGCCCTGGGCGGGGCGCTTTTGCTCCTGGCCGCCGACACCACTGTTCGTGTGCTCCTGCCCGGCGAAATACCGGTAGGCGTTTTAACGGCCCTTTTGGCCGGGCCGGTCTTTCTGGTCATTTTCCGCAAACGCATGGGACGGCTCTCCCATGACTAGCGGAGCTTGGATAGAGGCGCGGAGCCTGACTTTCCGGCATGGCCGTCAGGCCGCTTTGGCGGATGTGTCGCTGGAATTCCGGCCGGGCCGTCATTACATTCTGGCTGGTCCCAACGGAGCTGGTAAAAGCACGTTATTGGATTTACTGGCCAACTTGAAAAAACCGGCCGAGGGAGGCATAATAGTCAAAGGCAGAGATATGGATGACTATTCTCCCCTGGAGTTGGCCCGGATTCTGGCGCTGGCCCCGCAGGAGTTTCGCCTGAATTTTTCTTTCACCGTGCGTGAGGTGGTGGCTATGGGCCGCCGCCCCTATCTGGGCCGGTGGGGAAGACTCGGCCCGGATGATTACGCGGCCGTGGACCGGGCCATTAGCGCCGTCAACATGGAGGCGCTGGCCCACAAGCCGGTGACGGCCCTTTCCGGCGGCGAGCGCCAACGGGCGGTGGCGGCCCGGACCCTGGCCCAGGAGACGCCCATTATCCTTTTGGACGAGCCGACCTCCGGCCTGGACATCGCCCACGCCCTGGCCCTGATGAAGCTGGCCCGGCGCAAGGCGGAAGAGGGGCTGTTAGTGATTACGGTGACCCACGATTTGAATCTGGCCGCCGCCTTTGGCCATGAGTTTGTTTTTTTGAAAAAGGGCCGGGTAGTGGCCGCCGGCCCGACTGACCGGACTTTTACTGATGAAATTTTGTCTGATGTCTATGAAGCCGAGGCCAGAGTCCGCCCTGATGATTTCAGCGACGGGCTGGCAGCCTCATTCAGGCTGTAAACGGACTCCGGGGCTGGAGCCTTTGGGGTACAACCCGCAGCAATTCTAATTATGGCCGACGCCGCCGCATAAAGCCGGGGTCGAGCGCACGCGAGACGGAGCGCCAGCGACTGGTTTTGACGAAAAATAGCCGTTCGCGAAACAAAAACCGCGCTTTTTGTGTAGCTACGATCCGTAAGTTCAAGGGAAAAAGTCATAATTAGAATCGCTGTGCAACCCGTGAACAGATGGTAAGTTCGCGGAAGCGGCAGGCCGGCGAGGGGCAGTCCGCGAGGGAGGAAGTATGCGAAGAAAAATTCTGATCATGACTTTGGCCGCCTTTGTTCTGTCGACCCTTCTGGCCTCTTGCCACCACCGGGCCCATGCGGCCGAAGAAGGCCGTCCGCGTGTTATCAGTCTTTACGCGGCCCACACCGAGGTGCTTTTGCGTCTGGGCGCAAAAGACAACATTATAGGCGTCTCCGGCCAGGAGACTTATACCGGCCCGGAGACCGAAAACTGGGAGCCGCCGGTTTTTTCCATCCGCGACGATGTGGAAAAATTTCTGGCCGCCAAACCTGATTTGGTTCTGGTGCGCCCCATGCATATGGCGGCTGGAAGCCGTCTGGTGGCCACTCTGGAAAGCGCCGGAGTCAAAGTCTATTCGGCCCAGGTGGTCCGGGCGGGCGACCTATACAAATACTGGCGCGGTCTGGGCGCCCTGGTGGGGCGTGATGATGAAGCGGAAAAAATGATTGCGGATTTCGATTCCAAAATTGCCGCTTATCATGAAGCCGCCAGCGCCAAAAAGGACAAACCCGGCGTGTTCATCGAAGCCATACACGATCAGGTGAAAACCTTCACCCCGGATTCCCTGCCGGTCTGGCTGGTGGAGCTGGGCGGAGGCCGCAACGTGGCCGATGACGCCAGACCTTCGTCGCCGGGCCTGATTATCGCCAACTATGGCCCGGAGCGCCTCTTGGCCAAGGCTGATCAGGTCGATATATTTGTTTCCCAGATCGGCGTTATGAATCCGCACACTTTGGACAAGGTGAAGGAGCGCAATATTTATCAGCCCCTCAAAGCCTTCCGAGAAGGGCATGTCTACAAAATACCTGAGAACATTTTTGCCCGCCCTACGCCTTCACTTTTGGACGGGCTGGAAATGATCGCCGGATGGACCGGTCTGGAAATCAAAGACACGCCCCCGGTTGAAGCAGTTGAATAAGGCTGAGAACAAACGGCAGCCAAGTGCTTATCGGTGAACAGTAGATTTTTTTTACAGGCGCATGGCCGACATGCTGTAAACGGGTGGTTGGCAGTGCGTGTCGATGTACAGTAAACGAACCTTTAAAAGGAGCAAGTCTCGAATGTCTGAAAAAATTGGAACCCTTTATGGGATCGGCGTCGGCCCTGGCGACCCGGAACTCTTGACCATCAAAGCCGCCCGTATTTTGGGCGAGGTGGATCTGGTGTTCACCGCCGCCTCCCCCGGCAACGATTACAGCATAGCCCAGCAGATTGCCGGGCCGCATCTGAAGCCGGGCATTGAAGTGCGGCGGCTGAATTTTCCCATGGTGGGTGATGAAGAGACTTTGACTTCAGCCTGGAAAGCCAATGCCGAGGAAATCGCAAAAGTGCTCAAATCCGGCCGTTCGGCCGCTTTCCTGACTCTGGGCGATTCCCTGACCTACAGCACTTACGGCTATGTTTTGCCATATCTGGCCGAAACGCTTCCCCCGGAGGCGGTGGTGACCATTCCCGGCATCACCTCTTATCAAATGGCGGCTTCGCGCCTGAACACCCCCCTGGTCACCGGACTGGAATCGCTGACCATCATGAGCGGAGTGGAAGATCCTGAAACGCTGGGCGAACTGCTGGATAAGACCGATAATGTGGCTATCCTTAAAACTTATCGTTCATTTGAAAAGATAATGAATATGCTGAAAAAGAAGGGGCTGGCCCAAAACGCCACCCTCTATTCCAAAGTTGGGCTGCCCGATGAGGAGATCCACCGCGATCTGGAAAATACGACTATCACTGAACCGCCCTATCTTTCACTGATGATCGTAAAAAACAACCGACGCTGAAAACGACAGCGAGACGGGGCGTTCAGCGACTGGTGTGCGGTCAATATTAAAAGCACGGAAAAGCGGGTGACCGCCGCCGGGAGAAATGTTTTTGCCCGGATTCATTCCGGAAGTCTTAGTCACGAATCCGGGCAAAAACATTTCTCCCGGCGGCTGCCTGGTCAGCTTTCTTAATGGGTTTGACAGTGGGCAATTCCAAGTCCGCTCCGCCGCATATAACGGCAGTCGAGCCATGGATGGCGAGACGGAGCGCCAGCGACTGGTTTTGACGAGGAAACAGCTGGCAGCGAAGCAAAAACCACGCTTTTTGCGTAGCTACGAACCGTAAGTTTAAGGGAAATAACCATATTTAATAGCAAAGGAACGGGCTTGTCGCAGTCACGATCTCGCTCTCTTAAAAAAAAGAAATCCATCTGGATTCCGACCCTGACAGCCCTGGGCCTGACGGCCCTTTTTCTGGTCATGAAGCCCGAAGCCATGAAGGGTTTCCTGAATCTGACCCATCTTGTCGACAAGGTAGTGTGGCCTATGGCCAGAGCTATGTTTTTCATGGCTCTGGGCCTGAGTCTGGCTATGGTCATCGAAGCTCTGGGCTGGACAGTGCGGCTGGGCCGTCTGGCCAGTCCTCTGGCTGTTTATGCCCACCTGCCCAAAGTCGCGGCGGCCAGCTTCACTACCGCCCTGGTTTCCAATCCGGCGGCCAACGGCATGCTCTCTGAAGCTTTGGACAAAGGCGAAATAACGCCCCGCGCCCTGGCGGTGGCCAACCTCCTAAACGGTTCCTGGCCCGCTTTCATCGTCCATTTGCCCTCGACGCTGGTTATAGCCACTTCCTTCGCGGGCCGGGCCGGGCTGGCCTACACCTCAATCATGTTCACGGCCGCCACCCTTCGTCTGGCCGGGGCCGCCATACTAGGCCGCCTGATTTTGCCGCCCATGGACACCTCCCTCAAGGAAGACGCTCAAGCCAAAAAGAGCCTCCGCGAAATCTGGCCCGGACTGCGCCAGCGGCTGGCGCGTCGCCTGACCACTTTGATCAGTGTGGCCGCGCCCGTTTATTATCTGATTACCATGGCGGCCGATCTGGGATTTTTCGAGATGGTCAAAAATTTTTCCGCCAGCCACCTGCCGGATTTCTTCCTGCCGGTGGAGGCGGCCACCCTGGTAATTTTTTCGGTGATGGCGGAATTTTCATCCGGCTTTGTGGCCGCCGGGGCCATGATCCAAAATTCGACTTTAACCTTCGCCCAGGCCACGGCGGCTCTGGTGCTCGGTAATATCATCTCCACTCCCATCCGCGTTTTGCGCTGGCAGCTGGCGGCTTTTCTTGGTTTTTTCCAGGTCAGGCTCGGTTTGATTCTGATATTCTGCAATCAGGGTTTCCGGGTTCTCAGCCTGGTGATTTCTCTGTTTGTTTTCTGGAGGATATTTGGCTAAATAAACTTTCACCGTCACACCACTAACCCGCCGCGAAAAATGGCTGGCAGTAAACCTTAAATATATTCATTATTTTTATTAATTCTAAAATCCAAAAGTATCTTTCATGGAGTCTTTAATGAGCGGGTTCAGCCTTAAGTGGCGGATAATTATCCCCATCGCCCTGGTTGTCTGTATCGGCGTCAGCCTGATGGCCACTTTCATCTCTCTTCGTTTTTCTGAAACTGTTACAGACAATATGGAGAAATACCTTCAAGCCGAGTCGTACCGATATGGCAATGCCATAAAAGCCGATCTGGATTCTTCCTTCAGCGGTATCAAGGCTCTGGCCACAATCCTTTCCAGGGTGGCCGGCTCGCCTGAGGCCGACCGGGCGCGGTATCTGGGTATCATCAGGGAGATTTGCGCAGGCAACAAGGGCTTTTTCGGCCTGTGGACAGTGTTTGAGCCGGACAAGTGGGATGGCCGGGACGCTGAGTATCGGGGCAAGCTGTACGGCGACGAAAAAAACGGCCGTTTTTCGCCCTATGTTTATGAAGTGAATGGCCAGGAGGGCACGGAATGGCTGGCCGACTATGAAGGCGGCGAGTATTACGAAGAGCCCCGGGACAGCGGCCGGGTGATGGTTTCCTCCCCTTATCTGGACACGGCGGGCGGCAAAGAGGTTTATGTGGCCTCGGCCGCTGTTCCGATCCGGCAGAATAATGCTGTAATAGGGGTAGCTGGAGCCGACCTCAACCTAAAGCTGGTCTGTGACAACCTTGGGCAGTTGAAAATTTTGGATACAGGCTATGCCGTACTTATGGACCACACTGGAACCATCGTCCATCATCCCGATGAAAGACTGCGGACGGCATCCATCTATGAATATGTGACCGATGAGGTAGCGGCCGCCATAAGGGAAGTGTATCGCGACAAGCGGCCCAAGACATTGGAAGCCAAATCGAAAACAACCGGGCTTGATACCATTTTCGTTATTTCGCCTTTTTCTATCTCGGATCTTGAAACCTCCTGGCTGACTATGCTGGCCGCGCCCAAGGCTGAAGTTATGGCTCCGGTCTATTCCGGGCTTTTTCTGATTGGCGGCATCGGAGTGGTTTTGATTCTGGTCGTCATCATTCTGTTGTATTTCATGGTTTCCAAGGTCACCAGAGTTTTGAATCACATTGTTGAGGAGCTTGAAGACGCTTCTTCTCAAGTTAACCTGGCGGCCGGGCAGATATCCAATTCTTCCCAGTTGCTGGCTTCGGGTGCGACTGAGCAGGCCGCCTCGCTGGAAGAGACTTCCGCCGCGTTGGAAGAAATGTCGTCCTCCACCAAACACAACGCTGACAATGCTGCCAGGACCAACGACACCATGGACCAGAATTTGAAGCTGTTCAATGAAGGTGCGGGACATATGGAGAGCATGACCAGCGCCATGAGCGGGATTGACGATTCGGCCGGAAAGATTGACCGGATCATCAAGACTATTGAAGAAATTGCTTTTCAGACCAACCTTCTGGCCCTGAATGCGGCTGTTGAGGCGGCCAGAGCCGGAGAGACGGGGGCCGGGTTTGCCATAGTGGCTGAAGAGGTGCGTAATCTAGCCCAGCGGTCGGCTGAGGCGGCGCACGGCACTACGGATTTGATCAAGAGCACTATTTCCAATGTGCGGGCCGGGGTCAAGGTGACGGAGGATTTGAGCGCTTCTTTCTCTAAAATTCAGGAATCCTCTGAAGTGATCACGATGTTGATCAAGGAAATTGACAAATCTTCAGGCGAGCAGGCCAAAGGGGTGGAGCAGATCAGTCTGGCTATTTCGCAGTTGGATCAGACTACCCAGCAAAATGCGGCCAATGCGGAGGAATCAGCATCCGCGGTCAGCCAACTCTCACTCCAAACCGCCCACCTGAACACCATGGTGGAGGAGCTGGTGGAGTTGATTTCCGGCCGGGAAAAGGCGGCTTCATCCAGGCAGTGATTAAAAGTCATTTCATAAATAAAATTTTTGTTTCCTGGCTAGGCGCGAAGACTTTTTAAGCGCAGCAATATACGACATATTTCGAGCATTAAAAAGGCTCCCGCAACGACGCCAGGGAGCAAAAAGATATTTATGAAATGACTTCTATTATGGAGTGCGGCCCTTGGCCGCAACCGCTCCATTGATTTCTGTCTGTATGGAAAGAGTCATTCTGGACACTCTCTGGCCATTCCTCGCTTGAAATTATCAAACCATCTATCGAGTTCAGCGGGTTCATCAATCTTCAGAAGTTTGAATATTTCATAAGCGAATTCAACGGCGGCGGTTTCATTGGCGGTGATCAGGCCTTTATCAGTCACAACCTGGGCGGCAACATAAAAATCTTTTCCGCCATAGCCTGGCTCTTTTAAAAATAAATCCAAATCATCGCCAGTGTGTTTAACTTTATCCAGAAAACCATGCCTGCCCAGGAAAATGGTTGAGCCACAAATGGCCGCCACCGGCACTTTGGCCTCAATCGCCTTGGCGATAAAGGCGGCGATTTCCTCATGTTTACTTTCACCCCAGGAAAAACCGCCCGGAAGAATCAAGAGGGCGGCCCGGCTAAAATCCCGGTATTGACTCAGTTCATAATCAACCGCCGCTCTCACACCGCCTATGGAGACTTTGGGAGCGCTATCCAGGGCTATGGTCTTGACCGCATATTCAGGAACTGAATTTACTTCCGCTATTGCATAAGCCGCTTCCCAATCCGCCCACTTATTCGTCAGAAGCACCAGAACATCCTTCATCTCCATCTTTATCTCCTTCAGCCCGTATACTTTCCAAGAAGCTTACGAAATGACTATTCCATTCAATAGCACCGGTTATTTATCATATGCGCCACCTCTTCCATTTCCTGGAGGCAATCACGGTGGATAAGATCCTTTTCCTCGGCTGACAATTCCCGCCCGATGCGGTTGACACACTGTATTTCCACCTGTTTGACAGTGTTATTGACCATGGCGGCCCGCAGAAGGCACAGTTCATCCATCAAAAGGGCGAATTGCTGCTCATTCATTTTTCCACTCCAAAAGTAAAACGGGCGGGAGCCAAGCTCCCACCCATTCCGTTTGCGCGACGTTTAGAGAAAGGGCTTATTTCTCGCCCATCAGTTTAAGGAACTTTTCTTCCTCACCGGCCACCATCTTGTAGGTGTACTCATCGCTGGGGAACTTGGAGTCCTTAACATCTTTGACGTATTCTTTCATGGCGTTGGTCACAACCTCGGCCACGTTGGCGTATTTTTTGACGAATTTAGGCGTGAAAGCCTGGAACTGGCCGATCATGTCGCTGACGATCAGAAGCTGGCCGTCGCACGGCAGGCCCGCGCCGATGGACAGAACCGGGATGGTCAGGGTCTTGGTGATGTAGGCGGTGACCTCCGGGGGCACGGCTTCCACCAGAAGAAGCTTCGCACCGGCCTTTTCAACGGCAATGGCGTCTTCCACGGTCATCTTGGCCGCTTCGGCCGTGCGGCCCTGAGCCTTGTGCCCGCCCAACTGGCCGGAGGACTGGGGGGTGAGGCCGATGTGGCCCACAGCCACGATGCCGGCGTCGCTAATGGCCTTGATGCGATCAACGATACGCACGCCGCCCTCCAGCTTAACCGCGTCGACATCAGCTTCCTTGAGGAAACGGCCGGCGTTGTAAACGGCGTCGGCGTCGCTGGTCTGATAGCTGAGGAAAGGCATGTCGCCGACCACAAAGGTGTTGGCCGCGCCCCGGCGCACGGCTTCACTATGAACGATGCACTGGTCCATGGTCACCGGCACAGTGCCGTTGTAACCGTAAACGCACATGCCCAGGGAATCGCCGACCAGGATCATGTCCATGCCGGCCGCTTCAGCGAACTGGGCGGTGGGGTAGTCATAGGAAGTGAGCCAAGCGATTTTTTCGCCTTTTTCTTTCATTGAATACAGATCAAACAAGGATTTTTTCTTAGCCATTTTTCTGCCTCCTCAGGCTTCAGTGGAAAATGCATTGGCAAAGGAATGCCATAATTTTGGGTGTAATTAGACCCGGCTCATTTCTCGCATTGTAAAACAATGACTCGCAATACGTTATGGTGTTAAATATACACTTTTTGCCCTTTTTCGTCAACCCCGTCAGCACCCTGAAACTGTTGACAGCGGAGCTTCCGCTGTGACAAGATACAATAAAAATGTAAATGTTTCAGCCCTATACAGGGCGCTCAATTTAACTCTTTTTCCGCCGGGCGGAAAACAGGATGTTTATGTCTCCCGATACCAAACTGACCCGCGCCAGCACCATATTAAAGGTAGGATTCATTCTTTTGCCGGAATTTGACCTCTTGTCGTTCACCGGATTTGTGGAAAACCTGCGTCAGGCCACCGACCTCGGCGACCTCAGCCAAACGGCCTGGGCCAGATGGACCATCATGGGCCATGACCTGATGCCCATCAAGGCCAGCTGCGGACTGGTGGTCGAACCGGATGAAATTCTCCGTGACCCGGAAGCCTTTGATTATGTTGTGGCCATTGGCGGCAAAATAGCCTCGGAAAAAATTTCTGAGGTTTTTCCGCCTTATCTGGCCAAAGCCGTCTCCTTGAAGGTGCCGGTGATCGGCCTGGGGTCGGCCATTTTCGTCCTGGCCAGGGCCGGCCTTTTGAACCGGCGGCGCTGTGTGGTTTTCTGGCCCCACTATCAGAAATTCAAAAACCTCTATCCCGACGCCAGAATCCAGGTTGATAAAGCCTTTGTGGAAGACCGGGGCGTCATCACCTGCCCCGGCGGCTCGGTATCGGCGGATCTGGTCATGGGCCTGATGGAAAGATTCTACGGCCCGGAACTGATGGCCAAAATACTCCGGCGGCGCTCCCTGGACTGGAACCGCCCGGAGGACCGGACCAATGTTCCTGGCCTGGACCAGTATCACGACATCAACGATCCGCGAGTGCGCCGGGCGGTCTTCTTCATGGAACAGAACCTCACCGCCAACCTGACCAGCGAAGACACGGCCCGGGAAGCCGGCATAAGCACCCGACAGTTGGAGAGGCTCTTTCAGGATCTGCTGAAAGATTCCCCCGCCGGACATTTTCGCAAGCTGCGCCTCCGAAGGGCAAACTGGCTGCTTCTCCACACCCGCCGGACCATAACCGACATCGCGCAGGAGTGCGGGTTTTCCGACAGTTCGCACTTTGCCAAACGTTATAAGGAGTTTTACGGTCACGCCCCCAGTTATGACCGCAAGTCCGACCTACAGCAATAGCCGCAATTGAAACGGCAAAGGTAAAACCCGGCCGGGCGGGCGAAAAAATTTCTGACGTCGCTCGTAATTTTCTCTGATTCCCGGCCGGGTGACAGTAGCGGAGTTTTGTAGGTCCGCGCCCGTCCGGGGAGCAAAATTACGAGCGACTTACAGAAAATTTTTCGCCCGCCCGGCCTGGTCAGGGTCGGCATTTGATAAGGATGACGGTTCCGGTCTTCTTTTGCGAGCCGACCATGTTCAGGAGGGCGGGGCGGTGAGATTTCTCCAGAGGGGACCACGATTTTTGCTCCCCGGACAGGTACAGGTTTAAGGGAAAAGTCAACATTTTAAAAATAGCAGGTCGACCCTGTGGGGGAGACGGAGCGCCAGCGACTGGTTTTGAGGCCATAAAAGCTGCTCGCGAAGCAAAAACCACGCTTTTTGCGTAGCGGACGGGCCGCCAGTTTAAGGAAAAATGCCGTAATTAAAATCGCTCCACTATGGAGATATCTCACCGCCCCGCCCTCCGGGTTTTACCTTTGCCGTTTCTAGCGATTACCCTGCCACAGTTTAAGCGGCAATTGCTACCCTTTCTGCCCCGTGCTATAATCCGTTTTTTAATATCACCTCCGGCCCCACCCCGGACGCTTTCAAAAAACACGCCGCTTCCCGGCGGCGAAAGGATAGTTCATGACCGCTAAAAACCTGATGGTAGTCGGCACTGCCTCATCAGTCGGCAAGAGCCTTCTGGTGACCGCTTTCTGCCGCATTTTCAAGCGCCACGGCTACACGGTGGCTCCGTTCAAATCACAAAATATGTCCCTGAACTCTTTCGTGACACCTGAAGGGCACGAAATGGGACGGGCTCAGGTCTCCCAGGCCGAAGCCGCCGGGCTGGTGCCCTCCGCCCTCATGAACCCTATCCTCCTGAAGCCAACCACCAACAGTAAAAGCCAGGTCATAGTCAACGGCAAAGTTTATGGCAACATGTCGGCCACTGAATATTACGCCTTTAAGGACAACCTCCGCCCCCAGGTGATGGAGGCTTATAATAAACTGGCCGCCCAATACGATATGGTGGTTATTGAAGGCGCGGGCAGCCCGGCTGAAATAAACCTGATGGATAACGATTTCGTCAACATGGGTATGGCCGCTATGGCCGACGCACCCGTGGTGCTGGCCGGGGACATCGACCGAGGCGGGGTGTTCGCCTCTCTCTACGGCACAGTCAAGCTTCTGCCGCCCGATGACCAGGCCAGAATCAAAGGGCTGATCATCAACAAATTCAGAGGCGACGTCAAAATCCTGGAACCGGGCTTGCGGCAGATTGAGGAATTGCTGAACATTCCGGTGCTGGGCGTCATTCCCTACGGCAAATTCGCCATTGATGAGGAAGACAGCCTCACTGACCGTTTTTCATGCGGCGGCCGGGGCGGAGCCGTGAATATCACTGTGCTGCGCCTGCCGCGCATTTCCAATTTCACTGACTTCGCCGTGTTCGACAGCCTGCCGGATGTTTCCCTGACCTATGCCGACGATGCCGCCGGGCTGGAGCAGGCCGATATGGTTATTATCCCCGGCTCCAAAAACACCATTGAAGACATGGAGCATTTGGAGCGGAGTGGATTTTCCGAAAAGCTGAAAAGGCTGGCCGCCTCCGGCCGTGTTATCGCGGGAATCTGCGGCGGCTTTCAGATTCTCGGCCGCATGATCCACGACCCCCACGGGGTTGAAAGCCCACTGGGCTCAATAAGCGGCCTGGGATTGCTGGACGTGGAAACTCACTTTGCCCAGGATAAGCATACCGTTCAATCAAGCCTGAAATTGCGAAGCCTCCCCGGCCCCCTGGAAGGATGCGGCGGACAGACTTTGAGCGGTTATGAAATTCACATGGGTGAAACCGAAGTCGGGCCAGATGTTACACCTCTGGCTGAGGAACGTTCCGCCGGGGCGGTCAATCGGGCCGGAAACGTCTTTGGCAGTTACCTTCACGGATTTTTTGACAACCTTGAGTTCACCAGAAATCTCATCAATAACATCCGCCGCGCCAAGGGTCTTGAAGCGGCTGAATCCGGTGAAGGACCGGCCACCTATGACGAGTTTAAGGAAAGAGAATATGATCGCCTGGCCGACATGGTGGAAGAGCACCTGCCGCTTGAAAAACTTTTAAAAATTGTGGGATAATTTCGGAAAGGATGTGCCGGTAATGAATGAACGCTGTGGAATAATTCTGGCTGGAGGGGCGGGAACGCGCCTTCATCCGGCAACGCTGGCCATTTCCAAGCAGCTACTGCCGGTTTTCGACAAGCCCATGATCTATTACCCCCTCTCGACTCTCATGCTGGCGGGTATTCGGGACATCCTGATAATCTCGACCCCACTGGATTTGCCGCTGTTCAAGAATCTTCTGGCCGATGGCCGCCAGTGGGGCCTGAATATAACTTATGCCGAACAACCCAAACCGGAGGGTCTGGCTCAGGCTTTTATCATCGGGCGCGATTTCATTGCCGGCCGTCCATCAGCCCTGATTCTCGGTGATAATATCTTTTACGGCAACGATCTTTCGCAGCTTTTAAAAAATAGTGTCGGCGAGCGGGCCGGAGCCACTGTCTTCGCTTACCGGGTCAGCGACCCGGAACGTTACGGCGTGGTGGAGTTCGGCCCGGACGGCTCGGCGTTGAGTTTAGAGGAAAAACCGGCCCGGCCGAAATCTAACTTTGCTGTCACCGGCCTCTATTTTTACGATGACCAGGTGGCCGATCTGGCCGCCGCTCTGAAACCTTCGGCCAGGGGTGAGTTGGAAATAACGGATCTGAACCGGCTGTATCTGGAGAAAAAGCAACTGAACGTTCTAGTCATGAAGCGCGGCTATGCCTGGCTGGACACTGGAACCCACCAGAGCCTTTTGGAGGCGGGCCAGTTCATTGCCACTCTTGAGACACGCCAGGGCCTCAAAATAAGCTGCCCTGAAGAAATAGCTTTCCGCAATAAATGGATAACGGCGGAGCAATTGGAAAAACAGGCTCAGGAGCTGGTCAAAAGCGGCTACGGCCAATATCTGCTAAGTATATTGGACGAATAGCCGACATTAACACAATAGCCCAGCCGGACCGCGCTCTTCAGGCCAAACGGCCAACACCATAAGAGCCGGGGCTTAAAATTTTTCAGCGGAGAGCCACTATTTTAGCGCCATTTGTCTGGGCTGGGTCATGTGGCGCTAAAACAATGGCAAGAAGATTTTTAAACCCTGGCTCCGCCCCGGCCCATTGCCTAATCCGTCTCAGGCTTTTATCACATTTCCCGCCGCCGGAAAAGCTCCGCGCGTATCAATAATCAGACGGGCATGCCGGGCAATGAACGGAATGTCGAAAGCCGCGTGATTGGTCAGCATCACCACGGCGTCCGCCGCCCCCAAAGTTTCCTCGGTCAGTTCAACACTATGAAGGTCGAAATAAAACCGCCTCATCCGAGGGAAGACCGGAACGTGCGGATCGTTGTAACTCAGCACAGCGCCCATGTCTTCCAGAAGCTCCATAACCTCAACGGAGGGCGACTCCCGCATGTCGTCGACGTTCTTTTTATAGGCGATGCCCAGTATCAGGATCTTAGCCCCTTTTACAGCCTGCCCGCGCTCGTTCAGGGCCTGGATGAGTTTATCGACCACCCAGCGGGGCATGCTTTGATTGATCTCACCGGCCAGTTCGATAAAGCGCGTATGAAGCCCGTAGGCCCGCGCTTTCCAGGTCAGGTAAAACGGATCAATGGGTATGCAGTGGCCGCCGATGCCGGGGCCGGGATAAAAGGGAGTGAACCCGAAAGGCTTGGTGGCGGCGGCGTGTATAACTTCAAAAATGTCCAGCCCCATGCTGTCGGCCACGGTCTTCAGCTCGTTGACCAGCCCGATATTCACCGCCCGGTAAATATTCTCCAAGAGCTTGGTCAACTCGGCCGCCTGGGTGGAACTGACCGGCACCATCCGGTTGACCACCTGACCATAAAGGGCCAGGCCAACTTTGGCGCAGGCCTCCGTGGCTCCGCCCAGCACTTTGGGAATGCTCTTGGTTTCAAAGCTTGGATTGGCCGGGTCTTCCCGTTCGGGAGAATAAACCAGAAAAAAATCCTGGCCGATGGCCAGTCCCCGGCCCTCTATGACCGGGCGCAAGACTTCATCGGTTGTGCCGGGATAGGTGGTGCTTTCCAGGGAAAGAAGCTGGCCGGGCCGGAGGTGGGGAGCCAGGCTGTTCATGGTGCCGGTGACAAAGGAAAGGTCCGGCTCGCGGTAACAGCTCAGCGGAGTGGGCACACAGATGATTAGGGCGTCGGCTTCTGAGGCGCGGGAAAAGTCTGTGGTCACGGCCATCAGACCGCTGTCGGTCACTTTTTTAATCCGCTCATCCTTGATGTGGGCTATATAGCCGCGCCCTTCATTCAGCCGGCGAATCTTCTCTTCATCAACATCAAGGCCCAGCACCCGGAACCCGGCTTCAGCGAAGGAGAGTATCAACGGAAGCCCCACATAGCCGAGCCCCACCACTCCCACCAGGATACTTTTATCCTCAATTTTTTTCAGGAACAATTCTTCATAGGAATCGGGCATACTCATCTTCTCCATCGTTTACTGAACACCTATATGCACTGGCCGCCGCCGGTTAACGGCAGGTTGACCGTGCGCCGGTAAAAGGATCATTTTATGGCCGCAATAACCTCACGGCTGACGAAATCGACCTCTTCATTGGTGAGGTAGGGGTGCATCGGCAGACTCATCACTTCGGCCGAAGCCTTTTCCGATTCCGGTAAATGGCCCATTTGCCCGCCAAGATGAAGGAACGCGGGCTGGAGGTGCAATGGTTTTGGATAATAGATCATGGTCGGGACGCCTTTATCTTTAAGGCTGTTCATAACCTCTTCACGACGGCCGGCCGGAATGCGCACAGTATACTGGGCCCAGGAAGAGAGGCCGCCGACAGGAACATGGGGGACGATCAGATGATCACGCAGATTTTCCGTATAGCGGGCGGCCACGCGCTGACGCTCTTCCAATTCCCTGGGAAAGGCCCGCAGCTTCACCAGGAGAATGGCGGCCTGAATAGTATCCAGACGCGAATTCTGGCCGATCAGCACATGTTCATATTTGTGGCTTCCGGCCCCGTGGGCGCGGAGGCTTCTGAGCTTTTCAGCCAGAGCCTTGTCATTGGTGAACAGAGCCCCGCCGTCGCCGTAGCAGCCCAGGGGCTTGGCCGGGAAAAAGCTGGTGCTGGCCACCTGCCCGAAGGAACCGGCCCGGCGGCGGTTCAAAGCGCCGCCAAAACCCTGGGCCGCGTCTTCCAGGACCATCAGGTTGTGCTCGGCGGCTACAGCTTCGATAGCTGTATAGTCAGCCGGGAGACCGAAAAGATCCACCGGAATGACCGCGCGGGGCATGTCCCGCCCTTCCCTTTTCACGGCTTCAATCTTAACTTCCAGATCAACCGGATCGATGTTGTAGGTCAGAGGATCGATATCCACAAACACCGGCCGGGCCCGACGCAGAGCCACCACTTCGGCGGTGGCGATAAAAGTGAAAGCCGGGCAGAAGACGGCGTCGCCGGGGCCGATATCGGCGGCCATCAGGGCCATTTCCATTGAGGAAGTCCCGTTGGCGCAGGCTATGGCCTCGGCCGTTCCGACATATTCGGCCAAAGCCTTTTCAAACTCCTGAACCTCCGGGCCGTTGATGAACTGGGCCGCGCCCAGCACTTTGGCCACAGCGGCCTCTATTTCATTCTGCAGCGCCTGATATTGCTTTTTCAAATCAATGAACGGGATCATTATTTCACTCCTTTTGTGCTTAGCCCGCACGGAACAGCTCCAAGGCGGTCTTTACAGCTGGCCGGGGTTTCGGCCGGTAAGCGGCCGGTTCCTCGCTCACTCTTTGAGCCTCAAGCCGCTTCCGCACTCTTCATAAACTTTGCCGCAAGCCTCACATATAAGCCCTTCCGGCAGCTTCACCCCGCATTGACAGACCCAGCCCCGCCGTACAGCCGGGCTCCCGACCATTAAGGCGTAATCAGGCACATTGCGGGTGACGACCGCCCCGGCCCCGATAAAGCACCAGGCCCCAAGAGTGTGCCCGCAGACGATGGTGGCGTTGGCCCCGATGCTGGCCCCGCGCCGGACCAGGGTCGAACGGTATTCATCTTTGCGCACGATATTGGAGCGCGGATTGATGACGTTGGTGAAAACCATGCTGGGGCCGCAGAAAACGTCATCCTCCAGAGTAACGCCTTCGTAGACGGAGACGTTGTTCTGTATCTTCACCCCATTGCCAATGGCCGCCTTTGGCCCGACCACCACGTTCTGGCCCAGGCTGCATCGCGCACCGATGACCGAGCCGGAAAGCACATGGGAGAAATGCCATATTTTGGTGCCGGGACCGATGGTCACGCCGTCATCAATGATGGCGGTGGGGTGAGCGAAAAAATCAGTTTCGTCCACCAGCGGCTGGGGAAGGCCACCTTTTTGCATTGAGTTTTCCAGCGCTTCCAGTACGGTCAGAACCCTAAGGCCCTCACGGCCGTCGGAGACCGGCGTTTTTTCACCGCCCATGGCCTCAATAAAGTCCAGACACTGGGCTTTCAGTGGTTCCGCCTCCTCAATGACCACATTTTCCGCCGCACCCTTTTCAGCCACCGGCCGCTGCTCAGGCCACTGAATCCTGTGGACATAGAGCTTCAGTTTTTCCGGCCAGGGGGCGGTGTCGTCAAAAACAGCCATTTTTTTCTCGCCGACCACTACCAGCCGGTGCTCTTTAAAGGGATTGAGCCAACTGACAGAAACGGTAGCCCGGACTTGGTCTTTAAAAACGAGCTGAGCCTCAACCGAATCAGCCACTCCATTTGTTACCCAGTCGCCGCCGAAAGCGGCCACTTTTTCAGGACATGCATTTAACAGGCCAATAATCATGGAAACATCATGGGGAGCGAAGGACCACAGGACGTTTTCCTCCTGCCTGATCTTGCCGAAGCTGTGGCGGCGGGAGTAGATATTCCTGACGCGTCCCAATTCACCGGCTTTTACCAGTTCGCGGAGTTTGACATAGGCCGGATGATTCTGAAGGATGTGATCCACCATGAGAACCAGGCCCAGCTTTTCAGCCATGTCCACCAGTTCCCGGCCTTCCCGGCGCGACATGGCCAGGGGTTTTTCCACCAAAACGTGTTTTCCGGCCGCCAAAGCCCTCTTCGTCAATTCATAGTGAGTCACGGCCGGGGTGGCCAAAGCTACGCCGGAGACACTTTCATCACTCAGGATATCTTCAACAGAGGCGGCGGTTTCTATGCCTGGAAACTCGTCGGCCATATTGGCCGCCGTTTCCGGGGAGGCGTCGAAGACCGATTTCACGGCCCCCAGACGGTAAAAATTGCGCACCAGATTTTTTCCCCAGTAGCCCGCGCCGATTATCGACACCAGTGGACGATCTTTTCTAAGCATGGCCTCTCCCTCTGTGTGCCAGGCAGGACCTGGCCGCACAGCTATTCTAATTATGGTTTTTTCCCTTGAACTTACGGCCCCTCCGCTACACAAAAAGCGTGGTTTTTGTTTCGCGGGCGGCTATTTTTCCGTCAAAACCAGTCGCTGGCGCTCCGTCTCGCGGCGCTCGACCCCGGCTTTATGTGGCGGCGTCAGCCATAATTAGAATTGCTGCCGGCCGCATGTCCAGGTTGCGGTTTCCCGTAATAGTAAATAAAACACGACGACCACCATCATATTAAAAGCGCCGCCCCTGTCCTCTGGCCATATCCATAGCCGAGGGGGCAACGCTCTTAATACGATGATGGCCGCCAAAACAAACGCCCGGGGAAAGGTCCGCCGAGACGTGGGGTCCGGGCCCCGCCCGGTCGGGGAAAGGGCCGCCTAGACGTGGGGTCCGGGCTCCGCCCGGTCGCTGATGTAAGCTTTGGCCCTGGTTGGGTCGGCAAAGAAGTGCATGAAAGCGTCAAGATGAAGGACCTGAAAAACCCGGAAAAGCGATTCCTGTTTTTTCTGGTCCAGAATAAAGGCCGTTTTTTCCGGATTCTTTTTTCCTGCCGACATCAGGGATTTGAGCTCACGGCCGGAGACGCTGGAAAGCCCCCTTAGATCGATAATCAAGCCAGACAGACCAGCCTGAAACATGGCCTCAACCTTAAAAGGCAGCATGTCGCCCTCATCAGCCAATTGACCGTCGCCAATGGCCACCATATCGACGCGGCCGGTCAGATCTTCATCAATAACGACAGGATTCGGGCCAGACAGGGCCTGGGCGGCGCAAGCCTCCCGAGCGGCCGGAGCGGCGGCCGGGCTGGCCGCCTGGACAACCGGTTCCGGTTCGCCTTCCCGTTCCAGGCTGGTTTCGGCTTCGGAAAGGGCCTGGTTCAGTGCGCCCAGCCATTCAACGCTGTCGTCATCGCCGTTTTCCAGGCGGCTCAGCAGAGCTTCAACCGTATCAAGAACCTGCAGCAAGAGATCAATCATCCGCTGGGGGCAGGAACATTGCTTTTCACGCACTGTTTGCAGGAGGCTTTCAGCATGATGCATCAATTTGTATAAATTCTGAAGATCGAGAAAGCCGCTGTTGCCCTTTATGGTGTGCATTGTGCCCATCAAAGCATTCAAAGCGTTCAATGAATCCGGATTTTTCTCCAGATCCAAAAGCTGGGCGCCGGCGGTGCTCAGGTGATCGCGTGAATCAAAGATGAATTCGTCTAACAGTTCATTACTCATATCTGACAACCGTTGTGTATTCTGGATTGGGCCAACAACACATGGATGATAAGGCACCCTTAATTGCACCATGTTACCATGCCTTGCCCTGTTTTGGCAAACATTGTCTCAACAAATCAACATGCCCGGCCGCAAGCGGCCGCGCCAACAGTTCCCGGCCGGGTAAAAAAGCCATTAACAAAAGCTACTTATAAAGACGACTTAAAGACAGCTATTCCATTTTAGAACCCTTCTAACCTGAACCGGAAAATCGAATGTTCAGGTGAAAAGCGTTGGATTCTCCGAACCAGCAATTCTCAAAGTAGACGGCAATTTCAAAATAGCAGGTCGACCCACAGGGGCGACGGAGCGCCAGCGACTGGTTTTTACGGTAAAATAGCAACTTATAAGTAACAAACTCTTTGAAGGCCGCTTCCCGGCCGTTACTCTACACTCAGACGGGCTGCCGCCTCGGCGTTGGCGGCGGCCCTTGGCCGCTCGCGAAACAAAAACCACGCTTTTTGTGTAGCTGCACGCCACAAGTTCAGGGGAAAAAGTTTACTTTGAGAATTGCTGTCTCCGAACGAAAACGTTATTGTTTCAAATAATCAACTGATATGGTAACATAACAAGAGCAATTGCCGGGGCGCTTTCAGACGCTCACCGTAGCCGCTCAAAAGTGATTCCGGTCCCCCCAAAACAGCTAGCGGAGCTATTATATATGAAAAAGTACAATTTGGTAATTTTAGGCGCCGGTCCGGCCGGACTGACTGCCGCCATCTATGGGCGGCGGGCCGGAATGACGGTTCTGGTGGTGGAAAGGGATTCCCACGGCGGTCAGATAAAGCTGACCAATTCAGTGGAAAACTGGCCGGGCACTCAGGAAATAAACGGCTATGACCTGGGTTCAACTTTTTATGAACACGCCAAAAGCGTGGGCACGGAATTTCTCTCGGCCACAGTGGTCGGTCTGGATATCAGGGATAACAAGCGCTTTGTGATCACCAGCGCGGAAGAAGTTGAAGCCGATACGGTCATCGTGGCCACCGGGGCCAGTTTCCGCCTCCTTGGCGTTCCGGGCGAAGCTGAATACACCGGGCGCGGCGTCAGTTACTGCGCGGTCTGCGATGGCCCCTTTTACCGCAATCAGGAAGTGGCCGTGGTCGGCGGCGGCAACACCGCCCTCCAGGAAGCTGAATACCTCACCAGCTTTGCCTCCAAAGTTCACCTGATTCACCGCCGGGGCGAGTTCCGGGCCGGAAAGCACCTGGTGGACAGAATCCTGGCCCAGGAAAAAATCGTCCCTCACCTTCACGCGACGGTCTCCTCAATAGCCGGCGACGACAGCGGAGTCACCCGCCTTTACCTTCGCGATGTCCGTGATGGTCAGGAAACGGAACTGGAAGCGCCCGGAGTATTCATCTTCGTGGGCACAACCCCCCATTCCAGCTTTCTGGGCGGCCTCCTGGAACTGGCCGGGGACGGCAGCATCATTACCGACCACCATCTGGTCACCAGCGAACCCGGCGTTTTCGCGGCCGGCGACGTCAGAGACACCGACCTCCGGCAGGTCGTCACCGCCGCCGCCGATGGGGCCAGAGCGGCTATGGGCGCCTATCATTTCATTAACCGTCCCGGTGATTCCCACCATATGGGGCATAATAAATGAAAGTATTAGAAGTCATTTCATAAATAAGATTTTTGTTTCCTGGCTAGGCGCGAAGACTTTTTAAGCGCAGCAATATTCGACATATTTCGAGCATTAAAAAGGCTGAGCAACGACGCCAGGGAGCAAAAAGATATTTATGAAATGACTTCTAAGCAAGGAATGCCAGTGTCGTATCCGATGCTTTCGTCAGCAAGCGAATTCAGGTAGTTAAGCCGTGGCCTTACGCATGGATCATTTGAAAGTTAACACCCTGTAATAAATAGCCGCGCCGCGCTCGCGGTAAAAAACAGGCGGCCTGGCCGCCTTACTTAATGAGAGTAAACAATGTCCCTTACCTTCCAAATTAATGACGAAAACCTGGGCACCTTTATCGCCGATGAAAAGATCTCCGGCCGCCAGCTTGAGGAGCTCAGGGAAATCGTCGGAAACATTGAAAATGATGAAACCAGCCTCAAAAAGGCGGCCAAGCTCATCAGGGCCATGGTCACCAAAGATCCGCTGTTTCTGCGGGGCTACGCCATGCTGGCGGAAATGTATATTGACCTTGATGACGAACCCCGCGCGGCTGAATGGCATGTCAACGGCTGTCAGGCGGCCCTGAAAATAATACCCGAAGATTTTAACGGCCCCATGGATATGGAAAACCCCGATGTCCAGTGCTTTATGCGCTGTCACAGCGGTTATGTGGAAGCCCTGGCCGCCAAGGGCGAATACAAGGCCGCCCTGGCCGCCTCTCATCGCCAACTGACATTCGATCCTGAAGATATGTTCGATCGCGGCCGCGACCTGGGTGAAATGGCCATTATGGCCGAGCAGCCCGAAGAAGCGGCCGGCATCCTCAGCGAACAGGTCCAGTTCATGCCCACCGCCAATTACAGCCTGGGCTTTCTGGCCTTTCAGAACGGCGATTACGCCAGGGCCATAACCCTTCTGCGCCGCGCCTTTGTGCTGGCCCCCTATTCGGTGGATTTTCTGACCGGCCGCCTGACCGCGCCCAACATTTTTTGGGAACAGGGCCCGGAGCCGCCTGATTACCATGAGAACATGGCCTATGTGGAGCTTCTGGGCGGCGAGATCTGGACCAATAACCAGGCCGCCCGTGAGTTCATGGAATGGCTCTCCCAGACCAGCCTGGCCATGACCGAGAGGGCAGCTCTGGTGGGCGTTTCGGAGAAATGCATGATGGCTGAAGACGGTGAAGAGATGAGCGCGGCCGTGGCCGAGCGGGAGAAGGTGCTGGCGGCCATAAATGATGAAACCAGCGCCAAGCTGGTGAAGGAAGTGGACGACCCAGATGACGGCGACACCATGTATCCCTGGCAGCTTTACGCCAAGGCCCAGGAGCGCATGATCCAGGAAGAAGACGGCTGCGTCTGCGGTGATGACGACGGCGATGACAGCGGCTGCGGTTGTGGGTGCGGCTGCGGTTGTGGGTGCGGCTGCGGCGACCCCGATCACAAGCATTAAGAATTATGATGAGATATCTCGGCCGGGCGCGGCTGAAAAAGCCCGCCCGCCGATCAGGCGCGATTAAGAACTTGTTCGTAAATAAGGGATTTTGTTCCCTGGCTAGGCGCGAGTGTTTTTTAAGCGGAGTAATATACTAATATTTCGAGCATTAAAAAACGCGAGCAACGACGCCAGGGGGCAAAATCACTATTTACGAACAAGTTCTAAGCCTGCCCCATGGTTTACTAGAGAGGATTGTTGTGGAAAAGCTGAATACTTATAAAGTTCTGGCCGAGCGTGGCTACATTTACCAGTGCACTGATGAAGCCAACCTGATTCAACTGTTCGACAAGGAAGTGGTCACCGCCTATGTCGGCTTCGACATCACCGCTGATTCGCTTCATGTGGGGCACATGCTGCCCATGATGGCCCTGTCCTGGCTGGATCGCACCGGCCACCGGCCCATAACCCTGATGGGCGGCGGCACCAGCATGATCGGCGATCCCAGCGGGCGCACCGAAGCGCGCAAACTCATGACCCGCGAAACCATCCTCAAGAACATGGAGGGCATACGGCCCCAGGCCGCCAAGTTCCTCAGCCTCCATCAGGGCGGCAGAGCCTTGATGCTGGACAACAGCGAATGGCTGATGCACCTGAACTATCTCGAATTCCTGCGCGACATCGGCAAGCATTTTTCCGTCAACCGGATGCTGTCGGCCGAAAGCTACAGAAGCCGCCTGGAAGACGGCCTGACGTTCATGGAATTTAATTATATGGTCATGCAGGCCTATGACTTTCTCTACCTGTTTGAAAAAGAGGGCAACAAGCTTCAAATGGGCGGCCAGGATCAGTGGGGCAACATCGTGGCCGGGGTCGATCTGATCCGCCGGGTCAACGGCGGGGAGGCTTATGGCGCCACCATTCCCCTACTCCTGGACCCCAAGACCGGGGCCAAATTCGGCAAGACCAACGCGGGCGCGGTCTGGCTGGATAAAAAACTGACCTCGGTTTATGATTTCTATCAGTTCTGGCGCAACACCGATGACCAGCAGACCGGGAGCCTGCTGAACCTGTTCACTTTCCTGCCCCTGGAAGAGACCACTTATCTCGGTTCGCTCCCCGGCAACCTGGTCAACCGGGCCAAGGAAATTCTGGCCTATGAGGTCACGGCCATGTGCCACACCCCGGAAGAAGCGGCTCAGGCCTATCTGGCCTCAATCCGCACCTTCGGCCCGGCCGACCCGGCCGGTGAGGTCAAGACCAGCTCGGCCGTGGCCAAACTGACCAAGGATGACGCCCTGGCCGACATCCCCACTGTAAAGGTCAAGCTGGCCGACCTTGAAGCCGCCACCCATGCCGAGCTGTTTATGCTGGCCGGTCTGGCCGATTCCAAGGGCGACGCCCGCCGCCTGATCCGTGGCGGCGGGGCCTATGTCGATGAAATTCAGGTCGCGGCCCAGGCGGAAAATGAGCCGGTGAAGGGCGCTTCCTGGCTGGCGGCTGGCGAAGTGACCCTGCGGGCGGGCAAAAAACGCTATAAAAAGATTCAGGTGGCCTGACATGACCCCGGTAGTCTGGCCTCTGGTAAAAGATGAATCAGTTTTGAAAACGCCCATATTTGAAGTGCGGCGCAATGTCTGCCAATCCCCCAAAGACGGGCAGGACAAGGGCTTTTTTGTGCTGGACTGCCCGGACTGGGTCCAGGTGCTGCCCATCACCGAAGATGGGCGGGCCGTCCTGGTCCGCCAGTTCCGGCAGGGCACTCGCGCCCTCAGCCTGGAACTGCCCGGCGGCGTGATCGAAAAAGGCCAGGAACCCCTGGAGGCCGGGCAACGCGAACTTCGTGAGGAAACCGGCTACACATCGGAAAGCTGGCGGCATATGGCGTCATTTAAGCCCAACCCGGCCGTCAACACCAACACCGCCCATTTTTTCGTGGCGGAAAAGGCCCGTCTGACCGACTCGACCGAATTCGATGAGAATGAGGATATAGAGCTGGTTCTGGTGGATTTGAAAGAATTGCCCGGCATGGTGCTGAGGGGTGAAATCGACCATGCCATTATGTCGGCCGCCATATCATTCTATTTCATGAAGGAAAAAGGCTGCTGACGGTTTGGGCTGATTTACCCTAATTTTTCAAGGCTTTATGAGGTGAGCGAAATGAGCAGAATAAAAATTCCGGCTATTGTCCTGTCGCTTTTGATACTGACCGCCTGCATGGGCGCCAAGGCGATGGAAGTGACCTACACCCTCCGCTCCGGCGTGTCCCTTAAAGATTACACCGTGTATCTGGTGGTCAATGACCAGCGTAAATATCAGGAACTGGTCGGCCCGGAAGCGCGCGAACGCGGTCTCTTTGAAGAGCTGCGCGGCGGCCGTTTTGATTTGAAGATAGATATGCCCAACGGCTCGAAAGTGACCATGACCAACCTCACTCCGGTGGAAGCGGTGAGGGAGTCGGTCAGCCGCAAGCTTGCCACCCAGGGCGCGAGCACGACCAACCAGCGAGCCAGCGCCCACCTGACGGTGGAAATCACCATCGAACAGATGAACATTGATACCGAAGGCAGCGACCTGGTGGCCCGCGTTTTCCTCAATTCCCAGGTTTATCGCGATGCCTCGGCCGTGTCCAAAAGCAGCTCTGGAGCCACCAGCAACCGTATCAAGCTGATCGGCGGCACCGGCGGAGCCTCGGTTCTGAGCGAAGCCCTGAGCCAGGCCTTGAACGACCTCGATCTTTCCGGCATAAACAAATACTAACCTTATACGGGCGCACTGCCCAACACGCCCCGAACAAGCGGGAAGCAGTGCGTGTCAGTGTGCAGTAAACGAACCTTTTGGCCCCGCCTGGCGGGGCTGAACATTTGCCGCAGGCCGCATTCACCCACCGACCGGTTTTGCATAGGCGGGAGAATGCGGCTCTTAATATGATTCATAGGGTCGCGCTTCACCCGCCTCCGCATTTAATCCACACAAACTCCATTTTACTTTTTGGAGTTTATACAATATGCTCCATACTAAAGGCGTTTTAACGCGCCGGAAAATCCTTTTGTGCAAGTGCTGAAATGACTGATAGAAAAGACAATCACGATGATTTTGATTTCGACCTAGCCGGCCCTGCCGCCTGGGACGAGCCCGAACAGCAACCCGTCAGAAGAAAAGCCCTGAAGGAAAAACAGCCCCCGGCTGAAAGAGCTAAAAAGAGCCCGAAAAAAACCGGAAAGCCCGCTCCCCAAACGGGCGGAGCTTTCCGTCGTTTCATGATCGGCCTCTTCTGGACCGCTCTGGGCTGTGGTCTGGCCGGGCTGGTGGCCTTGTTTGCCATATATACCTATTTCGCCCAGGATCTGCCGTCGACCGCCGGTTTAAAAAACTACGCCCCGCCGACAGTAACCTATTTCTACAGCGACGACGGCCGGGTCATCGGTGAATATTCCCACGAACGCCGGTTCGTCGTCCCGCTGGCGGAAATACCCGACACGGTCAGGAACGCCTTTCTGGCTGTGGAAGACGCCAACTTCTACAACCATCTGGGCGTGAACCCCAAAGCCGTCATCCGGGCGGCCCTGGCCAACTTCAAATCCGGCGACAATACCCAGGGGGCCTCCACCATCACCCAGCAGGTGGTGCGTTCGTTTCTTCTGACCCCGGAAAAATCCTATCGCCGCAAAATCCGCGAAATGATTCTGGCTTTCCGCATTGAAGGCAATCTGACCAAAGATGAAATACTCTATCTCTATCTCAATCAGATTTATCTCGGCCGGGGAGCCTACGGCGTTGAGGCAGCCGCCAGAACCTATTATGACAAAAACGTCTCCGCCCTCAGCATAGCCGAGGCGGCCATGCTGGCGGGCATAACCCAGGCCCCCAACAATAACCCGGTCAACACCCCTGATATCGCCCGCCGCCGTCAGTTGCACGGCATCAACCGCATGCTGACCGTCGGTTTCATCACCGAACAGCAAGCCGCGGCCGCCAGGGCCGAAGTGGTTCACATCCGTGGTGAGTGGCCCAATCCCAATACGGAAGTCACCCCCTATTTCACCGAGCATGTGCGCCGCCTCCTGGTGGATCAGTTTGGCGAAGACAGCCTCTACAACGACGGCTGGAAAGTCTATACCACTGTGAACATCGAAGCCCAGAGGGCGGCTGACGCGGCCGTGGCCCGGGGTTTGTGGGAATACGCCCGCCGCCGGGGATTCAAGGGCCCCATAAAGCATCTGGATCTCGAAGAGCAGATTGCCGCTTTCATCGCGTCCGCTGAAAAGGAACTGCCGCCCGAGGGCCTGATTCCGGCCCGCCTCTATCAGGCGGTGATTACGGAAGTTGACGCGAAAAATACCGCCCTGAGCGTCCGGGTAGGCCCTTACAGCGGCAAGATCGTCAAAAAGAATCTGGCTTGGGCCGCCAAGGGGGCCATTAATAAACAGTTCCAGCGCGGCGACGTTATCTGGGTGAGGCTGGATGAGCAACCTAAAGCGGATGACAAGAAAACAGCTGAAAACGAAACCTCCGGCCTGGCCATTGATCTGTCGGCTATAATCGCCAATCAGGAAAATTCACTTCAGACCTATGACATGATCCTGGAACAGCGCACCGACGTCCAGTCGGCCCTTTTCAGCATGGAGGCTGAAACCGGCGATGTAAAGGCTATGGTGGGCGGCCGTGATTTTGGTGAAAGCCAGTTCAACCGGGCCGTGCAAAGCCAGCGCCAGCCGGGTTCCTCATTTAAGCCGATACTCTATACCTCGGCTATGGACCACGGTTTCACTCCCGGCTCGGTTATGAATGACGCGCCCTTGGTTATTGACGACAAAGGCAGCGGCCGCCGCTGGAAGCCGGTGAATTCGGATTTAAAATTCCGTGGCCCCATGTCGCTCTATTCAGCCCTGATAAGCTCACGGAACCTGATATCCATTAAAATCCTGGACCGTATCGGCTTTGAGGCCCTCCAGCAGACGGCCGAAAACATGGGCATAACCGAAAAACTGCCCCAGAGCCTGACGGTGGCCCTGGGTTCGCACGGTATTCATATGCCGGAACTGGTCACGGCTTATTCGACCTTTCCCAACATGGGTGTGCGGGTGAAGCCGCGCTACATCACGCGCATTGAAGACCGCTACGGCAGAGTGGTGGCGACGTTTGAATCCGACAAAGCCCAGGCGGTGGAGCCGGGCACAGCCTGTGCGGTCACCTGGATGCTGCGGGGCGTGGTGGCTCAGGGGACGGGAACGGTGGTCAAGCCGCTGAACCGGCCGGTGGGCGGCAAGACCGGCACCACCAATGATTATTCCGACGCCTGGTTTATCGGCTTCACGCCCGAGATGGTTACAGCCGTGTGGATGGGCACGGATCAGCAGCGTCCGCGAGCGGTAGGCGAAGTGGGGGGGAAGGCCGTCGGCCCGATTTTCCTTTATTATATGAGAGAGGTGCTGAAAGACCTGCCCATAAAGGAATTCATTGTGCCGCCTGATGCGCAGATAGCCCCCGGCGGAGCTTTTGGCATATGTTACAAAGCCGGGACAGTGGGGACAGGAATATCGGAAACCATCACCACCTCAAACCCGACAGATGATTTTTTACGCGGAGACTTTGAAGATGGCGCGGGTTTGGGGGTGACGGGAGCGGATTATGAATCAGATTTCAACCACCTGCCTGAAGGGGAGACGTTGGGCGGCGGCGGCGACTAATAAGGAGAACGGCCTCTGGCCGTGTGATAAAGGACTTGGCCTGAAAGGCCGGCCAGAGGGTGGAACTCCTTGGTGAGCAATGCAACCACTCAGATTTTAATCACGCGGCCCTTTGGGACGCACTCCTGACTTGACAGAGGCCGGCAATCATGATTATATGCCGCAAATAGTATAAAAAGTTTAGCGAACCACCCTGCGCCACGCTAAACCCCGCATAATTAATAACGCCTTAAGCGAGAAAGAACCTCCGCATGTCCTCGAGTTCCCCTTACAAGCGACATTACCCAATCTCCTGGGACCAACTCCATCGCGACGCCAAAGCCTTAGCCTGGCGCCTGCTCGACCTCGGTCCGTTCAAGAGACTGATTGTAGTCACTCGCGGCGGATTGGTGCCCGCCGCCGTCATTGCCAGGGAACTCGATATCCACCTGATTGAAACTTTCTGCATCGCCAGCTATGACTGGCAAAATCAGGGACAGCCCGAAATTCTCAAAGGCATTGACGGCGACGGCCAGGGCGACCTAATTATTGATGATCTGGTCGATACCGGCTCCACCGCCAAAATCGTCCGCGAAATGCTCCCCAAAGCCCACTTCGCCACCGTTTACGCCAAACCCGCCGGAAGGCCCATAGTCGACACCTTTATCACAGAAGTCAGTCAGGATACCTGGATTCTGTTCCCCTGGGATTCCGAGGGTCAATATGTCAAACCCCTCTCCAGCTGCCGCTCTGATAAATGAAGCCGCAGAGGCGGCCCAAGGCTGCTTCGGCCTCGATAATATCAGGATTACGGCTCTCACCGGGGGGCGCGTCAATGAAAGCTTTATGGTCGAACACGGCCATGAACGTTTTGTTCTGCAAAAACTTAATGATATCTTTATGGGCAGCCCCTCTCTCGGCCTCAACTGGAAAAGCCTCCGCGATGCTCTGGCCGCCAGGGCTGAAGGCTGGCTGCAAAAACCCGTCCCCGATATATTTCCCGGCCTGGACGGTCAGTTCACACCCTCTTCACCCACTCGCGGCGGCTACTGGCGGCTGACGTCCTATATCGCCGGGCTGCCCGCCTCCATCGATCCGCCGGGCGCCCGTGAGGCCGCCCGCCTGACCGGGGCCCTGCACCGCCTTTTGAATAACCCGGCCCCAATTGAACTGTTGCCGCCCCCGGAGGGCGAACTGACCAATCAACGCCTCACCCGGCCGGAAGATTTTGAAATACTGGCCATCCATTACCAACGCCACCCCCACCTTGATGCCCTGCGCCACCTCATCGCCCAAGGGACGGACTCCGCCTGGCAGCTGCCCAGCTTTCCAGCCTTCCTCTGCGCTTTCCAGCTTAATGAGGTGGTCATCCACGGGGACCCCAAAGCCGATAACTTCATTTTCACCCCCGACGGCCACGCTCTGGCCCTGATCGACTGGGACAATCTCCGTTATGGCCATGTGCTGACCGATGTGGCGGAAATGCTCCGCTCCTGGGGGAAAGCGCCTGAGCCATGCCCCGCCTCGGCCATTCACCTGGAAAATATGGCCGCCGTGGTAGAGGGCTATGCGGAAACTGGCCTGCCGCTTTCCACCCAGGACCTGACCCTCTTGCCCGCCGTCCTCAGAGGCATAACCATCACCCTGGCCCGCCGATATCTGACCGACGCTCTCGCGGAGGTTTTTTTCAAATGGGACAGGGAAAAATATCCCTCCCTTTACATTCAAAACAGAACCCGCGCCGAAGCCATGCTGGACCTTTCCGAATATCTCCTGGAGCACGAAATGCGGCTGGTGGATACCTTTCACGCCGCCTATGAACGGGGAAAAAGCTGCCGGGTTGAGCCTTCAGCTATTCACATTGCGTGACAAATATTCTGGATATCAACTAATAAAATCTATATGTTGCGACTTGTACAACGCAAAAAACAGCTTGCCATTTGAAAAACTTATGGTTTATAATCCCCATAAATAAAAAAAGAGAGATCAAAGATACGACTTAAGGTTTTTCCCAGCGGCACAAGATTTATCCCAAACAGGCAGGCCGCCAAGAAGATTTTTCAGACAAAGTGAACCCTTTATCGATTTTATCGATAACATTTATAAGAAATACCGGTTAATCCGGGCAAATTATGACAACTATACTTGAACATCTCCGGCAGCTGCTTATCTTTGTGGCAGTATGCCTCACCGGCGGGTGCATCAGCCTTGATGACCCCGGCGTCGAAAAGCCGATTTCAGCCGCACCGGATGTCCCCGGCCCGGCCGCCTCGGTGGAACGCCGTCTTGATTACCGCCTGCCGGCCAGAGTCACCCTTTGCGGTGAAAGCCTGGATTTGCAAAAGCGCTCGGTTTATGAACGGCTGGACAACGAATTCATTCGCATAGTCAATCATCCGGCCCAAGTGGCGCTATGGCAGAGAAGGGCGGCCATATTTTTCCCCAAAATAGAAGCCGGCCTGAAAGCGGCCGGTCTCCCCGACGACCTGAAATATCTGGCTATGGCTGAGAGCGACCTCCGCCCCTGGGTGGTTTCACCCTCCGGCGCACTGGGAATCTGGCAGTTCATGCCCGCCACCGCTCGGCATTTCGGCCTGACTGTCAGCCCGAAAATTGATCAGCGTCAGCTTTCCGAGACTTCACTGACGGCCGCCACGAAATATCTGCGCTCCCTGCGCGGCAAATTCGGCAGCTGGTCTCTGGCCATGGCCGCCTATAACGCCGGCGACGGACGCATTGCCAGAGCCGTTTCCGCCCAGGGCACCAATGATTATTATCAGCTGGACCTGCCACGGGAAACTGAAAGATATGTATACCGCATCGCCGCCATTAAAGTGGTGATGGAAAATAGTGCAGGGTATGGGCTGTCTTCACCGGTCCCCCGCGCTCATTATCAGCCGGCCGCCTATGTTGAAAAAACTGTTGATTTTAAAACCGCCATTGCCTGGCCGGCTCTGGCAAAAAAACTGGGCTGTGATTACAAAGAGTTGAGGCTGTTGAATCCTCATATCCGCACGGCTTCACTATCCGGGAGCTATCAGTTCAGAGTCCCCCCGGGAGTGGAGAAAAAGTTGGCTGAATAATTGCTTGTTAAAAGGTCATCAGGTTCCGCCTATCCGGCGGAATAAACTGGATGGCCTTTTAAAACAAAGGCCTTTTCGGGAGTGAATCCGCGGGCGACGTCAGGCCGTACGTCGAATCCGGGCAACAGGGGCATTTTCCCCACAAGTAAAAATCAACGGCCGACCAGGCTGAAAAGCCCGGTGGCTGATCCCGTCCCTGGAAAGGCAGGCCGACGGCTTCGGAGGCGCATCATGGCAACCGCAATAAATTTATCATCCGAAACTTCTCATAGCCACGTTCAACCGGAATGTGATCAGGCCAGCTGCTGTTATTGGTTTGAAAAAGTAGGCACCAGCAGTTCCCGCTGCGCCAACCGAAACAGTATGGTTTGCCGTAAACGCCTTGATGATGTTTTCGCACCATATGACCGCAAACAGTCTGTTGGAGAATGACAGGGCACCGGAATCTGCTTCTGGTGCCCGAATAGCTCCCCACTGCAAACGAATGTTTATTAGCATCTTTTCCTGACTCCCCCTCCCGCCAATCAGAACACCTTATTAAGACCCCGATGACCAATCGGTAATTCAAGACCTCTATCTTTAAAAATATGATCAATAGTCTTGGGCAGCTCTAAGGCGCAATAAAATGAAGTCCTCTAGCGGTTTAATATAAGAGAGTTTTACTTTTGTAATGTTTTGATACAACTCTTAAAGCAGGGATTAAGTACTTTCAGCATTTTACAAGAGTGGCCACCAGCCATAACATTACTCAGGTAAAACTGTCTAATATAAAGTCCTCTGGAAAAAAAACCCGCAAGATGGTATTATATTCCGATGGATTAAAGACTTGGCCATCAATCAGAATTTTTTACCAAATCTTAAATAAATACAAATAAATACCTCAAATTCTTCCACGTCATAATTTTCGCTGAAACAAGACTGGCGAATCACATCTCAAAATGCGGACCGCTCCTTGAAACAATTGGCTCGCAGTATCTTAAAAAAAACCTATATTCCAACTATCCAAAATGAAGCAGACACATAAACGGCACACGGGCCTGAAACGGCCGCCGGAAATATTCCGCTTTTAAATTACACGCATAATATTATATAATATTACGCAAATGATTGTTTACTGTATACCGGTACGCACGGCCTCAAGGCCTGTCCCGGGGCATGATGACAGTTCGCCGGTAAAAATACTGTTTAGTGAACAGCATGCCCAGCCAGTTATATTATGAGTCAGGGAACAATGAATGGCCAGAAATAAGAAAACCGTGGATATGCAACTGCCCTGGAGCCGCATCAAAAAGACTCTGACTATCGGGGGCCTCGGATTCTGGCAGATTACCCGCGACAACACCGATGAACTGCTCATAAACCTTGACGAAACTTTTCTGACCGCCAGCGGCCTGAAGAAGCTCGGCGCACATTCAATTCCTTTAAAAGAATACCTGGCCGACTACCTGCCCGACCACGAAAGCCCTGAAATTCTGGCCCTAATCAAAAGCCTGATGAATGGCGAATGCGAAAATTTCAGCTATGAACACCGGATACTCCCCTCTCCCGGCCATGAGATCTGGGTTCGCACCTTCGGTGATGTCGCCGAACGCGATTCGAGCGGCCGGGTGGCCTCCATAGACGGCTTCATTCAAAATATCGATGAAAGCAAACAGGCGTCTGAAAAGCTGAAAAGTGTCTTAATTGAAAAGGAAGCGGCGCATCAGGAACTGGCCAGGAGCAAGGACTATCTGGATACGGTTATCAACGCCGCCAAAATCGGCCTATGGAGCTGGAACGTCCGTGAGAAAAAGACAGAATTAAGTGTGGTTTTTTACGATCTTCTGGGCATCACCCCGGAAGAGAGCGGTAACCTGGCCGAAGGCTGGTATGATCTTATTCATCCTGATGACCGGCAAACGGCCAAAATGGTTGAAGAAAACTCTCTCAGCGGCCGCGACAGCACCTATTCACTGTTAACCAGAATGCGCCATAAAGATGGGCATTATGTGTGGATTTATGAAATAGGCCGAGTGGTTGAATATGATGAAGACGGCCGGGCCAGCCGCCTGGTGGGTGTTCATCTGGATTTCAATGAGCGCAAGCATCTGGAAGAGGAGCAGCTGGCCGCGCTTAAGACCATTGCCGAGCAAAAGAACTTCCTGGAAGCCCAAATGGCCGAGAAGAATCAGCTTTTGCAGGATGTTCGTCACCGGGTGGAGAGCATAATTGAAAAATCCGGTGAAACATTTGGCGGCAGCAAAGAGGCCAGCCTGGACCCGTCCCTGGCCCTGACCCTTGATGAAGAAGGTGAAACCGGTCTTTTCGCCGGATACCTCAACCGGGCCTTTTCCTTTCTGGCCACCCAGATGAGCTGGTATAAGGCGGTGCTGGACAGCCTGCCCTTTCCAGTGGCCGTCTTTGACCGCCGGGGCCATTGGGCCTATCTAAACCAGCCCGGCGCCGACGTTCACGGGGGACGGCCCATAAAAGACTATCTGGGCAAACCGAACGTGGCGGAAAGGGACAACTACATCGATACCGATGTTATCGTGGCTGGTGATAACCGCGAAACCATGAAGTTTAACCGCTTCATGCCTGATTCCGGGCGTTTCTACACCGGCCAGAATTCTGTCCTGATTGATGAAAATGGCCGTGACGTCGGCCGTATTGAAACTCTGCGCGACGTTACTGACGTCTTTGAAGCCGACGAGCGCACCAGAATCATGCTTGACGCCATGCCCCTGGCCTGTAACTTCTGGGACGACCAATTTCACAATATTGACTGCAATCAGGCCGCCGCAACGCTCTTCGACCTGCCCGACAAACAATCCTACCTTGATCGATTCTTCGAACTTTCGCCCGAATACCAGCCGGGCGGCCGCCCCTCTTCGGACATGGCCGCTGAGAACGTCACCAAAGCTTTTCGCGATGGCTCGTGCGTCTTCGAATGGATGCACCAGAAGCCTGACGGCACCCCCGTGCCCTGCGAAATAACCCTGGTGCGCGTGGCTCGCCGCGACGCTTTCATCGTGGCCGGCTACACCCGCGACCTCCGGGAGCTGAAAGCCACCCAGGCCGAGCGGGACATGGAGCGCAAGCTCCTGAAAAAAATCATGGACTCCACCCCCGTCTGCTTCACCATAACAGTGGATGGGGTCATCAAGTTCATCACGCCCTTTGCCCGCAACTTTACCGGCCGCCAGAGCGGCGACCTGATCGCGGAAATTTTTGAACAGGAAGAGGGCTGGGCGGCTGTCTGCGAAGAAATAGAAGAGCGCAAGTTCGTCAACTGGCGGCAGCTCAACGTCAAGAGAGCCGACGGCCGGGTCCGCACCATGCTCCTGAACGCTTTCAAGACCGAGTATTACGGCGAGACCGGGGTCATGAGCTGGCTGATGGATGTGACCGAGTTGAATGAGCAGGCCCTGGAGTTGAAAAAAGCCCGCGACGCGGCTGAAGACAGCACCAAGGCCAAGAGTGAATTTCTGGCCAACATGAGCCATGAGATCCGCACCCCCATGAATGCCATTCTAGGCCTGATTCATCTGGTTCTCCAGACGGAAATGACCGATGTTCAGAAGGAATACCTGCAAAAAACCGAGGGGGCGGCCAAAACGCTCTTACGGATTATCAATGATATTCTGGATTTCTCCAAAATAGAAGCCGGCAAGATGGAAATGGAAAAAGAGGAATTCCATTTGGCCGATGTGCTGCAAAACGTGGTGGACATGGTTTCCACCAAGGCTCACGAAAAGAACCTGGAATTTCTGGTGCTGGTGCCCCCGGACACCCCGGCCGGGCTGGTGGGCGATCAAATTCGCCTGGCCCAGGTGCTCAGCAATCTGGCTTCCAACGCGGTCAAATTCACTGAGAACGGTCAGGTGGCCCTTAAGGTGGAGACAGTCAAGGAAAGCCCCAAGGAAGTCACCCTGCGTTTCCTGGTTGAGGATACCGGAATCGGCCTTACCCCCCAGCAAGTCTCCAACCTTTTCGCCGCTTTCACCCAGGCCGACACCTCGACCACCCGCCGCTTTGGCGGCACAGGGCTGGGGCTGGCCATATCCAAGCGGCTGGTGGAGATGATGGGCGGCAATATCTGGTGTGAAAGTGAGCACGGCAAAGGCAGCACGTTCGGCTTCACGGCCACTTTCGGGCTCCACTCCTCCGGCAAGCGTTATGTCTCCCGGCGCAAGGATTTCCGCGGCCTCAACGCTCTGGCCGTTGATGACAACGTCATCGCCCTGGAAATTCTGAGCGATTTCCTTAAAACCCTGGGGTTTGCCGTCTCCACCGCCACCACCGGGCAGGAAGCGGTTTCCATTTTGTCTGAGGCCACCCAAAAAGGCCACACTTTTGATCTGGTTTTCCTTGATTGGAAAATGCCGGATATGGATGGTGTGGCCACCTCCAACCGTATCCATGAGATCATACCGGCCGCCCAGCTTCCGGTTATAATCATGGCCACCGCCTATAACCGCGACGATGTTTTGGGTCTGGCCCGCCAGAGCGGCATTCGCAACGTTATGACCAAGCCGCTTTCGCCCTCCACCATGTTGAATGTTCTGGTTGATATTTTTGGCCGGGGTCTGCCGGAAAGGACATCCAAGCTCAAAAAAGCCCATGAAATGGCGGCTGTGCGGGAATTTGCCGGGGCCAGGGTTTTATTGGCTGAAGATAATGAGGTCAATCAGCTGGTGGCCAGCCGCATCCTGAAAAACGCCGGTCTGGTGGTGGAGATTGCCAATAACGGCCTTGAAGCTATTGAGAAACTGCAAAGCAACAAATACGACTTGGTTTTGATGGATATCCAGATGCCGGAAATGGACGGCATAACCGCCACCAAAGAAATTCGGGCCATGCCGGAATTTAAGGATTTGCCGATAGTCGCCATGACCGCCCATGCCATGAGCGGTGACCGCGAGCTGAGCCTGAAGGCCGGAATGAACGACCATATTAATAAGCCGATCAACCTCCAGGAGCTGTTTTCCAGCCTGGCCAAATGGTTAAGGCGCAAGCCCGGCCGGGAATAAATAAGGATGCGGCCCTTGAGGCCGCACCCAATAATGTCTTAACGTTTGCCGGCGGCCAAGACCTCTAGGGCCTTGACTGACGTATCCACATCTTCGGCCAGATTATAAAGGCCGATGGAAAAGCGGGTCGTGCCGCCGGGGAAGGTCCCTAAAAATTGATGCGACAGCGGTGAACAATGAAGACCCGACCTGGTGAGAATCCCGTAATCAGCCTCAAGGGCGGCCGAAAGGTCGGATGAGGACCAGCCGTCAATCGTCACGGAAATAGTTGATACCCGCTGCTCACGCTTGGTCGGCCCCTGCACCTGGAGACCAGGTATACTCCCCAATCCATCCAAAAACCGCATGGTTAAATTCATTTCATGTTCGCGGATGCGGTCGACCCCGGTTTTCAGCACCACATCCAATCCGGCGGCCAGACCGGCCAACCCATGGGTGTTGGGGGTCCCGGCCTCCAAGGCGTCCGGCAGAAAATCCGGCTGACGCAAGCTTTCCGAACGGCTGCCTGTGCCGCCCACAGCCAAAGGCCGCAGCTCCAAACCCGGTCTCACCCACAAGCCCCCCGTCCCGGTGGGCCCCATTAAACCCTTGTGGCCGGTAAAAGTCACAATATCAGCCCAGGTGGTCACGTCTTCCATCGGGATGGCCCCCGCCGTCTGGGCGGCGTCCAGCACAATTGGAATATCGCCGATAAGGGCTTTCACCTCTTTCACCGGCAGCAGCGCTCCAGTGACGTTGGAGGCATGGGTCATGGCCACCAGTTTGGTGGTCGGCCTCAGAAGCTTGCGGAATTCCTGCGGGTCGGTAAGGCCGTTGGAATCAATGGGGGCCTGATCCCAGATTATGCCCCGCGCGGCGGCCATCCGGGCCAGCGGACGAGCCACGGAATTGTGTTCGAGCGAGCTTGATATCACATGGTCGCCCTGCTTCAGACGCAAGCCTTCCAGGGCAATGTTCAAAGCCCAACTGATATTGCAGGTAAAAACTATGCGGCTGTTGTCCTTTATGCCAAAAAGCCTGGCCACGCCTTTACGCGCCTTGTGAATGGACCGCGAGGCGTTCAGCGAAGCGGCGTGCCCGCTGCGGCCGGGGCTGGCCGGGGCGGCCAGAGCCTCCGCCACAGCCTCAATTACCTCAGGCGGCTTGGGAAAGGAAGTGGCCGAGTTATCCAGATAAATCATGTCAGACTCCTTTTGTGATCATATCAGTGGGAGCCGGCGCCTCCGGCCAGCGTGCGGCTTTGGCGCCTTTCCTGAAAATCTTCCAGACAATTGATGATGGATTTCAGATTGGTCAGCTTCATGTTCGGGCAGAAAATTTCAGCCTCAGTCTCATAAAAGATTTTTTCGGGCATGGATTCGGCCAGATAACCGGCCAGCCCAGTTTCACTAAGTATGATGAATTCAGAGGCGGAACTTTCAGAGCAGAAACGGCGTATGGCCGATGAATCGCCCACAAAATCAGCCATGGGCAACAGGTCCGGGCGGCAGAGGGAATGCACGGCCGCCAAAGCTTCCGGCCAGGCTTGTTTGGCCGCCGCCAGTTCCTCAGGCAGGGCCAGCTCATGCACTTTGCAGACCGCCTTGTCCCAACGGTTGACTACCTGAGACCCAAAGCCGCTTTGATCAACCAACTGAGGCCCAGGCAAGGCTATTAGTGGCCGTCCGTTAGTGGAGGCCAGAACCTCACGAGCGTTTGAGGGGTTGATTTCCAAATCAGCCAGTTCCTTGATTTCCCGGCTGGCCCGGATGTCGACCACAATCAGGGCATCAGGATGACGCAGTCTGGCTTCCTTAACCTCATCAAGGCTCACGGCGTCGGAGAGGGGACAGGAAATATCAAGGCGTGGAACCAGAAGCGGCTTGCACAGGCCGCCGCGTCTTTCGATTTCACCCAGCATGTAGGACGCGCCGCAGACCATTACCGCCTCTGCCGGGCTTTGAAAGGCCCGTGCCACGACCTCAGCGCTGCCGCCGACAAAATCGGCCGCCTTCTGTACTTCCTCGCGCTGATAGAAGTGGGCCAGAATCTCAACTTTATTAGCCTTGGCCAACAGCCGGATTTTCTCCACTTGGGCCTTTTTCTTATCATCCATTGTTCCGGGACACTCCTTTCATTCAAACTATTATACTACATTCAACGCTTTTGAACAAAAATCGGCCGTTTGGAAACTGAAGAGCCTGTCCGTGTATTTACGAACAGACTCCAATTAAAGCTCTCCACCCGAACCAGACACGGAATTAAGCCAATAGTGGGAAAGCGGGGGACCGCCGCCGGGAGAAATGTTTTTGCCCGGCTCTGGTTCCGGGGGTCTTTAGTCACCAGAGCCGGGCAAAAACATTTCTCCCGGCGGCTGCCTGGTCAGCTTTCCCCCGGCCTGGAAAGTATACATAGCTGAAGTGGGAGCCGGAAGCCGGAAGTTTTGTCCTGGCTCCGTGACTAAAGACCCCCTTCACCTCGCCAGGACAAAAACAATCCCCGGCTTCCGGCGGGTCAATGGGTTTAGAAAACATTGACTATCTAGCAGTCCAGTAAGGGCCGCGCACTATTTCCAGAGATCCGCGACGGTCTGCGGCTGAGAGACCTGGACGGTAAGGATCAGGTCGCCGCGGCTTTTATCCGGCTTCAGCCGACCCTGTTCGCCAAGCCGGAGTTTGGCCCCATCCTTAATGCCCGCCGGAATTTTTATTGACAGACGGTTGGAAGCCTCATCCCGCTGATACGATATCTCCACCGTGGTGCCCATAGCCGCCACCTGGGGGGTGATGGTTATCTGATAGGAGATGTCATAACGCTCGGCTTTTTTCCTGGCCCGGGCTTCCGCTCCAGGCAGCCAGGAAGTCAGCTTTTCCAGGAAGGACTTGGGGGCCTCATCAGTCGGCTGTTTGGCTGGCTTCCGCCGCTGGCGAACCCATTCCGCAAAATCTTCCGGCTTGAATTTTACCCCGGCCTTGCCCAGTTCCCCTTCCAGGTCACGCAGCGTTTCCCGGCCCTTGTCGGATTTGAAAAAGTTGCTCAGAATCTCATCGAAATCGCCGTCAGCCGCCTCACCGCGAGTTTCCGACTGGGAGGCGCTGGAAGCTCTGGCTTTGGCCTCCGCTTCAGCCGATGCGGAATCCTTTGAGGCCGAACCGCCGGAAGCCGCTCCAGTCCGGGCCGATGAGGCGCCTGAAGCGCCAGCCGCACCGGAGGCGGCTCCAGTCTTGCCCGCTGATGAGGAAGAGGCTGAAGCGCCAGTTGAACCGGAGCCGGGCTTGGCCCCCGCGCCCGCCCCGGCGGCACGGCCGGACGGACCGGCCGACGATGGACGGCCCTTGGCCCCGGCTGGGCCTGGGCCGGGCCGGGACGACGCGCCCGGCCCGCTTGAAGCGGAGGCCCCGGACCGGCTGCCCGAAGCACCTGAGGAAGCTGTCGATTTTTTCGGACGAAGCCGCTCATATCTCGCTCTGGCCGCCGGGTCGCTTAAAATGGCGTAGGCTTGGCTGATGTCCTTAAAACGTTCCTCGGCGGCGGTGTCGCCGGGGTTGCGATCCGGGTGATATTTTACGGCCAGGCTCAGATAGGCTTTGCGCAGCTCATCCGGCCCGGCTTTCTCGTCCACGCCCAGAATGGCGTGGAGATCTTTTTTGTAACTGACCGCGCTCATTGTCTGATCCGCTCAATAAGTGAGGTTGTTGAAAATCCCTCCGCCAGAAGAAGCGAACGGACCTGCCCGCCGCCAGCCAGCACAACATCCGCGCCGACAATCTGTTCCGGCCGCCAGTCCCCGCCTTTAACCAGCACGTCCGGCTTCAAGAGGGTGATCAGGTCCAGGGGCGTATCATGATCGAAGACGACCACCGCGTCCACCGCGGCCAGGCCGGCCAGCATCTCGCCCCGCACCGCTTCCGGGCAGATAGGCCGGGCGGGGCCTTTCAGCGCGGTGATGGAGCGGTCGGAATTGAGGCCGACTATCAGATAGTCTCCCAAATCCCTGGCTTCAGCCAGATAGCGGAGATGCCCGGGGTGGAGAAGATCGAAACAGCCGTTGGTGAAAACCACCTTGCGGCTTTCGCCGGCCAGCTCTTGGCGACGGGCGGCCGCCTGTTCCCAGGTCATTATTTTGGCGAGATGTTTCATGACAAAACTCCAGCCGCCGTCCAGTGGTCCCGGACGGCGGCTTCATTTTATTAATCAGGCTGCGCTGGCGGCCGGTGCGCCGTTTGTGCCGTCAGCCTTGGGTGGGCGGCTCCAAAAAAGGAGAGCCGGGGCCGAGACGAAGATCGATGACCAAGTACCCACGCCGATACCAATCAAGAGGGCCAGGGCGAAATCCTGATTGACAGCCCCTCCGAAAAGATACAAGGCCAGAACAACCATAAGGGTGGACCCGGAAGTCAGCACCGTGCGCGACAGGGTTTCGTTGACGCTGCGATTGATGATTTCAGCATAGTCGCCTTTGCGTGATTTCTGAACATGTTCGCGGATACGGTCATAAATGATGATCGTGTCATTGAGGGAGTAGCCGGCGATGGTCAGAATGGCGGCCACGAAACTCAGCGTAATCTCTTTATCCAGAAGGGCGAATACGCCCACGGTTATGATGACGTCATGCAGAAGCGCCAGAATGGCCCCCAGCGCGTATTCAAACTTGAGCGTATAGCAGAGTATGACCGTCACCACCACGGCCAGAATGATCAGGTAGACCATACTGATGCCCAATAGCGACGCAACATAGAGCGCGCCCAGAAGAGCCCCGACCAGAACGGCCGAAGTGCCCCACTTGTGTTCAAACCGGCCGGAGATATATATCAGAATCATAAGGATACTGTAGTAGAGGGCGCTCATGGCTTTCTGCCGCAGATCCTGGCCGACTCTGGGGCCGACCATCTCCACCCGGCGAATTTCCACCTTGTCTTCCCCAAAGAAAGACATCAGGCTGTCCGTCACTCTCTGGTTGAGGGTCGATTCACGGGCGACGTCACTTTCCAGTTCCTCATCCCCCTGAAGGTTGATCAAGTATTCGTTGTCGCCGTCCTCGCCAAATCCTTGAACGCTGGGTGTCGGCAACCCGGCTTCATCCAAGGCCTGCCTGATGTTGTCAGGTGTGACCTGTTCGGTAAAACGGGCCTGAATCAGGAGTCCTCCGGCAAAATCTATGCCCATGGTCAGACCCTTGAAAGCAATGGCCCCAAGGCAAATGCACATCACCGCGACCGACAGGCCCAGGAAGATGTAGCGCTTGCCCATGAAGTTTATATTTATGCCCGGCTTGATAAGTTCAAATGACATCTGGGCGCTCCTTTATATACTGAGCCGTTCGGCCCGGCGGCCGCTCAAGGCTGTGTCGAATACCACCCTGGAGAAGAACAGGGCCGTGAACATGGAAGAAAGGATACCGACCGACAGGGTCACGGCAAAGCCGCGAATCGGGCCGGAACCGAACTGATAGAGCACCAGGGCCGTAATCAAAGTGGTGAGGTTCGAATCGAAGACCGTCCAGAAAGCCCGGCCGAAACCCGCCCCGACCGCGGCCTTGGGGGTTTTGCCCGATCTGATTTCTTCGCGGATGCGTTCAAAAACCAGAACGTTTGCGTCCACAGCCATTCCGAGGGTCAGTATGAGGCCAAATATGCCCGGCAGCGTCAGAGTGGCCCCGAAGGTGGCCAGGACGGCCAGGATAATGGGGAAGTTGAATAACAGCGCCGCGTCGGCCACCACGCCGGACCAGCGATAATAAACGGCCATGAAGACCAGCACCAGCCCAAGGCCGATAACCCCGGCCCGGAGCCCCATCTGTATGGAATCAGCGCCAAGGGTGGGGCCGACGGTGCGTTCTTCCAGAACGGAGACGGGCGCGGGCAGGGCTCCGGCCCGGAGGGCCACAGCCAGGTCGCGCGCTTCGTCTTCACTGAAAGCGCCGCTGATGACGGCCCGGCCGCCGCCGATTCTTTCATTTATGTTAGGTGCGCTGTAGACCATGTTGTCCAGAACAATGGCCATGCGGTAACCGGTATATTCGCCGGTGACCCGCTCGAACTGGCGGGCGCCCCGGCTGTCGAAGGTGATAGCCACCTGGGGCTCGTTGAACTGGCCCCGGCTGACCCTGGCGTCCACCAGACCTTCGCCGGTCATGAGCGATTGTTTTCTCAAGAGGTAAGGCACGCGAACTTCCGAGCCGTCACGGGCGATTTCCCGCCCATACTGAAGCTCCATGCCGGCCGGCACTCCATTGACCTGTGCCCATTCGGGGGTGCGGTCCCTATCGACCAGCTTGAATTCCAAAAGGGCCGTTTTCCCGATAAGGGCCACGGCCCGTTTGGGGTCGTCCATACCTGGCAGTTGAATGACGATGCGGTCTTCGCCCTGGGGGCGGATATCGGGCTCGGCCACGCCAAACATGTCCACCCGGTTGCGGATGGTTTCCAGGGCCTGACGGGCGGTCATTTCCTTGACGGTGCGGATTTCGGCCTCGGTCATGGTCAGAACGAGACGGTTTGCGGCGGGACGGCGCAAAATAGTCAGGTTGCCGAAGTTGTCTTTCAGGAGGGCCTCGGCCTCTTTCATGGCGGATTCATCGGGAAATTCGGCGGCTATTTCCAGGCCTTCGCCCTTGGCCACACTGATGGCGGTGATGGATTTTTCAGCCAGGGCCCGGCGCAGTTCCTCGGCCTGACGGGCGGCCGTATTTTGTAGAACCACGTTCAGATCGGCGCCCATAACCAGATGAATGCCGCCTTTAAGATCGAGCCCCAGGCTCACTTTCTTTTTAGGCCACCAGGACGGCAGGTTGTCCACAAAGGTCGGCAGGACCAGGGCTGTGGAGAAAAGCAGAACCAGCGCCACCACTCCAATTCGCCATTTCAGCGACTTATTATCCATAAAAAAACACTCCATTTTTCCCTTAACAGGCTGCCCGGAGCTACGCAAAAAGCGTGGTTTTTGCTTCGCGAGTAACCACTTAACGTGACCACCAGTCGCTTCGCTCCGTCTCCCCTACGGGTCGACCTGCTATTTTTTAAATTGCCGTCTACCTTGAAATTGCTGCCGTAGCCGGTCAAAGGCCCGGCTTTAAAGCCAGTCGCTGGCGCTCCGTCTCACTGCGCTCGACCCCGGCGGCATGCGGCGGGATTGGCCTCATCCTCATAAAAACACTCCATTTTTCCCTTAACAGGCTGCCCGGAGCTACGCAAAAAGCGTGGTTTTTGCTTCGCGAGTAACCACTTAACGTGACCACCAGTCGCTTCGCTCCGTCTCCCCTACGGGGCGACCTGCTATTTTTTAAATTGCCGTCTACCTTGAAATTGCTGCCGTAGCCGGTCAAAGGCTCGGCTTTAAAGCCAGTCGCTGGCGCTCCGTCTCACTGCGCTCGACCCCGGCGGCATGCGGCGGGATTGGCCTCATCCTCATAAAAACACTCCATTTTTCCCTTAACAGGCTGCCCGGAGCTACGCAAAAAGCGTGGTTTTTGCTTCGCGAGTAACCACTTAACGTGACCACCAGTCGCTTCGCTCCGTCTCCCCTACGGGGCGACCTGCTATTTTTTAAATTGCCGTCTACCTTGAAAATGCTGCCGTAGCCGGTCAAAGGCCCGGCTTTAAAGCCAGTCGCTGGCGCTCCGTCTCACGGCGCTCGACACCGGCGGTATGCGGCGGGATTGGCCTCATCCTCATAAACAGCCACAAGCCGCCCCGAAGCCGGAACTGCGAACACTCCGGCCCGGAGCGGCTGTAAGCCGCGATTTTATTTTCCGGCCGCGGTCCTCATTTCAAACCGCACAGCCGAGGGGGACACGCTCTTCATACGATGATGGCCGCCGCAAGTAACTATTACGGGAAACCGCCGCCTAGACATGGGGTCCGGGCCCTGCCCGGCGGCTATTTGCTGGGGGGAGGGGTTTCCACGGTGGGGCGGATAACACGGGCCACAAAGCCGCGCCCAACCTTGACCCGCACCTGCGGAGCAATTTCCACAGTCAAATCATTGGTGTCCAGGCCCGTGACGGTGCCGATGATGCCGCCGCTGGTCTGGATTTTGTCGCCCTTCTGAATGGCGCTCAACATAGCCTGATGCTCCTTCTGCTTCTTCTGCTGCGGACGGATCATCAAAAAATACATCACCGCGAAAATAGCGATAATGGGCAGAAAACTCATAATAGGATTGGGTGAACCACCGGCGGCGGGATCCACATCGGCGGCCCAGGCCACGGCGTTGGCAAGAGTAAGGTGGCTGATCATTCTGATTTTCTCCTGAAAGTTATCGACGTTTGATATGTCGTCGCTGAAAATAAGGGCACAGCCCTGAGGCTGTCCGTCTTTTTGGCGGCCTGTTCAAAATCGGCCGCGCACGGCTTTGTACCCTTTAAAAAGTCCAGTAATTCAATTAGTTGCGTATCAGGCTTTGGAAAAGCCCTCTTCGCGTCCCTGACGCAGATTCTCGTAAAACTCTGTATAATACCCTGAAAAGGCCCCATTTAGCAAGGCTTCTCTGGCCCCTGTCACCAAATCAAGATAATAGTGGAGATTGTGGAGGCTGGCCAGCCTCATGGCCAGGGGTTCCTCATTCTGGAAAAGGTGCCTGAGGTAGGCTCTGGAAAAAGTGCGGCAAGTATAGCAGCCGCACTTTTCGTCCGGCGGCCGTTCGTCTTCCCTAAAACGCGCGTTCTTGATGACCAGACGGCCCAGGCGGGTGAACATCTGCCCGTTGCGGGCGTTGCGGGTGGGCAGAACACAGTCGAACATGTCCGCGCCCCGCTTTATCCCCTCAATCAGGTCAATGGGCGTGCCCACCCCCATAAGGTACATGGGCTTATTCTCGCTGATGCCTTCGCGGGCCGCCTCCAGCGCCGCCAGCCGGTCTTCCAGCGGCTCACCCAAGGCCAAGCCGCCCACAGCCTGGCCGGGAAAATCCAATTCAGATATCGCTTCGGCCGACCTGCGCCTGAGATCTGGGTAGAAACTGCCTTGGGAAATTCCGAACAAAACCTGATCAGTGTCGTTTTGCAGCCAGGCCGCGTGGCAGCGGGCCGCCCATTTGTGGGTCAGTTCCATCGACTTCTCCGCCTCGGCCCGGGTGGCCGGATAGCCGGTGCATTCATCCAGACACATCATGATGTCCACCCCAAGGGCCGTCTGCACCTCAATGGAGCGTTCCGGGCTGAAAAAAGTGCGGCTGCCGTCGTAAGGGGACTGGAAAGTCACCCCCTCTTCAGTCATTTTGCGCAATTTTGACAGGGAAAAGACCTGGAATCCGCCGCTGTCGGTCAATATGGGGCCGGGCCAGCCCATAAACTTATGGAGCCCCCCCAGGCGTGAGACCAGCTCCTCACCGGGCCGAAGCATTAAATGATAGGTGTTGGACAAAACAATTTTAGCCCCGATGTTCATCAGGTCATCCGGGGCAATGGCTTTCACCGTGCCACGGGTGCCGACCGGCATGAATATGGGCGTGGGAATGCGGCCGTGGCCGGTGGTGATGGCCGCGGCCCGGGCCAGGGAGTTCGGATCTTTTGATTCGATCTCAAATTTGAAGCTTCGAGTCATGTTGTTGCTTTTTCCATATTTTCAAAATTTTGCCCAAACTGCGGCAAGCAGGCTACTGAGGTGTATTTTTACACAGAACAGTCGCCCATGGCAAGAAGAGCGCTGGAACAGCGGCGATTCTAATTATGGCTTTCGCCGCCACCTATAACGACTGTCGAGTCTTCGAGACGGAGCGTCAGCGACTGGTTTTGACAGTAAATTAGCCGCCCGCGAAACAAAAACCACGCTTTTTGTGTAGCTACGGGCTGCCAGTTCAAGGGAAAATGCCATAATTAGAATCGCTGCCGGAACAGCGGCCTGTCCCAACGCCGACGTGAAATCAAAACAGCAGGCCAGTCACGGGATGATACGGATCGACGGCTGTGGGCTTTGAGGCCCAAACAGATTATCGCCGGGTAAAAATCACACTAATTGATCAACCGCGAGCCGCCATTGGCAGTCGGGATATCGCATTCAGCATGTCCGCCAGAACAGCGTAACGCTACTGTCAACGGCATTATGCCTTGACCGGCCGCCTGTTCCTCCAAGCGCCACAACATGACCAAAATATTCATTGTATAGCAAAGGTTAGGTATGTGTCAAGGTGCGATGAAAGCAAAGAAGCTTAATTAATTCTTCAATTGACCATGAATCGATTGCATTTTTTGATCAAGTTAATATTTATAAGCTGGTATTTATAAGATGTTTTGCCGCTTAGTTGGTTTTCTTTTGCCCCAAGTTTTTCTGGATAAAAAATGGTGATAATCGTGAACAGAAACCTTATATTGTCTAAAGTGTGATTTGTTAGCCACCAAATGTTTCCTGACATTCTCGAAAATATCATGATAATGGCTCTTGCAATTAGGACCAAAACGTGCTCAAATAATGCGAAAATATTGTATTGGTGTTATAGTGGTGCCCAGAAGCAGCCGGGCAGGTCCAACACTATGTGTGTTGGCCGATACCGGGTTATTATTTTTTCCCTCATATCACGGCCAAAGCCGTTAAAAAAATCGCCGCGAAAGGCGATATGGAAGGGATTTTCCATGTCAAAAATACGGTGTCAACATTGTCAGAAGGAATTTGACGGGATGGAGTTGGTTTGCCCCTGTTGTGGCGCCCCACTTCCTGGGGCGGTGCCGCAGGTCAGATGCCAGCACTGCAAGAAGCCGCTGGATGGATTTCCGGTGCTCTGCCCGCATTGCGGCGAGAGGCTGGGCAGCGCCACCGCCACCCACTATCTCGGGCAGACGGTTCCGTTTTCCATAAAGAGCTGCGTCACTGACCATCCTGAGCAGGCCAAGAAAAAGATAAGCCCATATTTGAAGCTGTGTGATTATTTTCTGTGCAATTCGGAGCTGGCCTTGATGCAGGTGAACTCCTATCAGGGAGTGATGGATTCCCGGAGCCTGGAAGCCATAGATGATGTTCTCGAGACCCTACAGCAGCATATCATCAATCTGACGCTTATCCGTGAATTGATTGCGACCACTCCTTTTTTGACGCCGACAACTAAAAAGGTGGATGGCGCACTAAAGAAGTGCCGGTCATTGCTACAGAAGTGGCAAGCGAGCGACTTTACCGGCCCGAGCGCCTGAACCTGCTATTATTCCGGGCTGCCTTAGGGCCGGGTCTGGAGTCTGTCAGGCCTTCGGTCAGAAGGCTGTGCTGGCCCAGGCGGGCGCGGTCGGTTTTGGCCACGAAGATGGGGCGCCCGTCCCAGTCCGTTTGTGCGTAAAACATGGCGGCGGCCACGGTGCCGGGTGTGGGGATGAAAGCCTGGATCTGCCTGGGCTTCCAGCCGCGCTGCCGGAACCATTCGGCCATACGCCGCATATGATTGTCCGCACAGCCGGGAAAGGCGCTGATGAGATAGGGAACAAGGAACTGTCCATCAGGCCGGAAACGTTCAAAAGCCGACAGGAATTTTTCAAAAAGTTCCTGGCCGGGTTTGCGCATGAGCCTCAGAACACTTTCGCTCAGATGTTCGGGAGCGACTTTAAGCTGCCCTCCGACAAAGTTTTGCAGAAACTCTCTCAACGCCTTTTCATCGTTCATGGCCAGATCGCAACGAACACCGGAAGCTACGCGCACCTGCTTAATGTCCGGCAGTTCCGCTATCGATTTTAACAAGTCCAGCCAGTCGGCCTGGCTGGCTGAAAGGTGGACGCAGGGCGAGGGCCAGAGGCAACTGACTCGTCCGCACTCACCTTTGGTCAGGCAGGCGGCGTTCCACATGTTGGCCGTGGCCCCGCCCACATCGCTCAAAGCGGCTGGTTTCCTGGCCGAAAGCTTGGCCGCTTCGGCCACGATGGATTCTTTGGAGCGGGAAACAACGCGCCGTCCCTGGTGGGCGGCCAGGGAGCAGAAAGAACAGCCGCCCCCGCAGCCGCGATGGGTGGTGATGCTTAAGCCCAGCACCTGAAGGGCCGGAACGGCTTCCTTATAGGAGGGGTGAGCCTTGCGGGTGAAGGGCAATCCATAGAGGAAATCCATTTCTTCAGTGCTGAGGGCTTCGGCCGGAGGCCGCATGACGATCCCGCGTCCGCCGGACCGCTGGAAAGCTGTGCGTCCGCCTTGGTGTATCAGGCGTTCAAGGGCCAGGGTGGTCTCCACCAGCAGCCGAGGCTCCTGTTCAATGGCTTCGTGGCCAGACAGCTCCAGCCACTGGCCGTCAATATTATCACCGGGGTTTAGCGGCGTAGCTGTGCCGTCTATGCCGGAAATAGCATCACGAGAAAACCCGTCGGCCCTGGAAAGGCGGCGGGCCAGTTCCAGAAGCGGACGCTCGCCGGGCCCATAAACCAAAATATCGGCCTTGGATTCCAACAGCGCTGAGCGGCGCAATTTGTCCTGCCAGAAATCATAATGGCTGAGCCGCCGCAAAGAAGCCTCAATGCCGCCAATGGCCACCGGCAGTCCGGGGAAGGCGGCCCGCGCCAATCCGGTATAGACCAGGCTGGCCCGGTTGGGCCGGGCCCCGGCCCGGCCGCCGGGGGTGAGGGCGTCGTCGGACCTTTTTTTGCGAAAAGCGGTATAGTGGGCCAGCATCGAGTCCATTGACCCGGCGCTGACAGCCGCGAAAAGCCGTGGGCGGCCCATAACAGTTAAATCACCATAATCCTTCCAGCCAGGCTGGGAGACCAGGCCGGTGCGAAAACCGTGGGCTGTCAACCAGCGTCCCAAAAGGGCTGGCCCCTGGGCCGGGTGATCGATATAAGCATCGCCCTGTATTAAAAGGATATCTAATTCATCCCAGCCCAGGGTCTCCATTTCCTTGCGGGTGGTCGGCAGAAATTGGGGCTGGGGAAGTTGGCTGATCATCTACGTCAATCCTTAGTGCGTGGCCCGCACGGGGCTATGTCTGGGGGGCGGTTTCCCTGGGCGTTTGTTATGGCGGCCATCATCGTATTAAGAGCGGTGCCCCCCGACTATAATTTAAGTATCAGCCAAGGGGGTATCGCTCTTAATACGATGATGGCCGCCGGACTTGACTATTACGGGAAAGAGCCGCCTAGACGTGGGGTCCGGGCCCTGCCCGGCATAAAGGGGTTGCTTTTTTTTTTGAAAGGGGGTATAACACCCTAGTGCCGATTCGTCGGACTTCGGGATGTGGCTCAGCCTGGTAGAGCACTGCGTTCGGGACGCAGGGGCCGCTGGTTCAAATCCAGTCATCCCGACCATTTTCGCCCCCGCTGATTCAAACAGTCAGCGGGGGCTTTTCAATTGCATCACCAATTCCTCTTCACCGCTGTGACCGCAAAGGCTCCGGCCGGTTTCCACAAACCCCATATTCTCATAAAAGGCAATGGCCCTTTTGTTTTTTTCATAAACCTTGAGGCTCAAGTCGTCATAAAGGGTGAAAACATGGCGGAGAAGCTTGCCGCCCACCCCCTGACCCCAATAGAGCGGACTGACGAAAAGGGCGGCCAGTTGGCTGCCGCTCAGGGCCGCGAAAGCTACGGCCGGACCGTTTTCCAACGTGGCCATAAAGACGACGGATTCTGGAAGATATTTTTCAATCATGAATTTCCGCTGCTCCTCCCAGAACTGGGAAGAGACGAAATCATGGGCTTTCAGGGATGTCTCCAGCCAGATATCGGCGCAAAGCTCGTAATCTTCACGGTTGCCGGCCGTGGTGATTCTGATCATTTCAGCCGCCTTTCCTGAGGCGCGGCGCTTACCAGCTCTCGTCGGTCAGCATGTCGGCCAGGGCTGATTGGGCGCGCGCGGTTAATGAATTCAGGTTTTCCCCCGGTTTGAGTTCAAGGGGAGCGCCGACTTTTATTCTGATAGTGCCCGGCCTGGGCCAGAATTTGCCGGAAGGCCAGATTTGCCGGGCATTCTTAATGGCTATGGGCACAATAGGGGCCTGGGTATGCTTGGCCAGAATGAAGGTGCCTTTTTTGAAGGGCAACAGAGGCTCATCAGTTTTGTTACGGGTTCCTTCCGGAAAGATGACCAGTATTTCACCGCGCTTAATGCGCTCGGAGGCTTCGGCCACCATTTGCTTGGCCGCTTCGGCCCCGCCTTCGCGGTTGACCAGCATGTGGGCCTTGACCATGGCCCAGCCGAAAAAGGGTATTTTACCCAAAGAGGCTTTGGCTACAAAGGAGACGGGCCGCCCCACGGCCAGGGAAATGGTGGGGATGTCGGTGAGCGAGGTGTGGTTGGCGTAGACGATGAAGCCGCCGGTGCCGTCCGGGCCGTCGTCGTCGCGGCCGGGGAGGTTTTCACGGCCGGTGGTGACGAGACGAATGGCGGCCGGGTCCAGCACAATGTGCCCCCAGACCTTGTTAGTGATGTAGCGGGCCGCGCGGGTGGAAAAAAGGCTGGCCACCAGACAGACGACTGCGGTCACAATGGTCAGGCCCACAAAGACGGGCACATACCACAGGACATAGCAGAACCTGAAGATAGGGTTGTTTTTTATAGCTTTCATATAAAAATGGCATCTTCCTTTAACTATTGATTCGCAGCTACGCAAAAAGCGTGGTTTTTGCTTCGCGAGCGGCTATTTTTCCGTCAAAACCAGTCGCTGGCGCTCCGTCTCGCTACGCTCGACCCCGGCTTTATGCGGCGGCGTCGGCCATAATTAGAATTACTGCTCCGCCCCCAGGACTGACGACACGCCATAGCCAAGAGGGCCGCATTCTTAATACGATGATGGCCGCCAAAATCAACTATTACGGGAAAGGGCTGCCTAGACGAAGGATGCGCGAGCATCCGTGGGTCCAGGGCTATGCCCTGGCTATGCCCTGGTGGAGAGCCAGCGGTTTAGGTCGGGGAGGATTTTTTCGCTCCAGGCCGCTGATAGACGCAGTTCCAAAAATTGCTTAAAGAGCGCTTCTATTATGCCGTTCAGTTCGTTTAACAGGGCTACACGCTCCATGAAGCGGCCGGTCAGACTGTCGTCTTCCTCATCTTCGCCATGGGTGAAGGTTTTGGGGAATTTTACGCCCTGGGGCGTCAGGCTGTCGGCCGCCAAAGACAGGCTCCATTCCTTTTCCTCAGAACGGACCTTCAGACGGCCGCGGGTCAGCTTTTTGGAGCGCCGCAGGGCCGTATAGGCCTCCGACCACTCCGCGCCGGGGTTCTGACAGGTGACGCTCTTTTTGTCGCCGCCTTCGCCGCTTTCCAACTGGAGGCGGCTCTCGAACCACACCTCCACCGAACCCTGGGGCTGGATGACCAGATAGTTGCCGTTAATTTCGGAGGTTATCCAAAGCCAGGTCAGGAACTCCTGGCCCAGAAAATATTTCTCCTGCCACATGTCGAGAAAGGCGGCCGGCTCCAGCATCATATTTTCATTCATCATGGTTGCACTTTCTTAGGGAGGGGTCATCCCAGCCAGATAGGCGAGGCGGTGGAGTTCATCAGAGCCTTGCGCAGGTCTTCCGAGATGATCTCCAGGCCCATGGTGATGGGCACCAGCATCTGAAGGGAGAGGCCGAAGGTGCGGCTCCAGAGCTCTTCAAAGGTTTCGCGGCGCTTTTCACCGGCGGCGGCCAGCCAGATTTCATTTTCCTGATAGAGCCAGGCCACTTCCATCAATTCAGTGTTCAAGAGAGCCCGGCGCAGAAGCTCGGATTTGACCGCGTCCTTCAGTTCCTTTTTGGCCAGGCTGTTGGGTTTGCGGCCTATTTTCTCAATATACTGGGCCTCCCGAATGGCGTAATAGCGCGAGACGGTTTTGCCGGGAAGCTTGCGGGTGTCCAGGCGCAAAGTCATGGCCAGCATGCCGCCGAAGCGGTAGGTGGCCGGGTTGAAATTGCTGTCGAGATGGTTGAAGAACTCCACCCAGCCCAGGCTTTTTTCTTCCGGGGCGTGTTCAATATCGATGAAAGCGTTTTTGGTCAGCCGCTCGGTGATGTACTCATCGGTAAGTTCCTCCGGCGGCTCTTCGATCACCCGATAGCGGGTGAGTGATAATGATCCTTTTATCAGGCCCATAAAAATCCTGTCTATCTGGCGGGGCGCTTAATGAGCCCGGCGGAATTCAATAAATGAGGCCAACCCGGCGGCGGACGTCTTCCATGGTCACTTCAGCCACAGCCCTGGCCTTGGCGGCCCCGGCTTTCATGATGTCATGGATGGTGTCGGGGTCTTTAACCAGTTCGGCCCGTTTTTCCCTCTGCGGCTCGAAATAGTTCCAAATTATTTCCAGCAGTTCCTTTTTGGCCTCCACATATTTGAGGCCCGGGGTGAGGTAGCGGTCGCGCATTACGGCCGTCTGCTCGTCATTGGCGAAGAGTTTGTAGAGGGCGAAGAGGTTACAGTTATCAGGATCTTTGACTTCATTGACCCCGCGCGTGTCAGTGACGATGGACATGACCCGCTTTTTCAGTTCGTCCTTTTCCAGGAAAATTTCAATGGTGTTTTTGTAGCTTTTGCTCATCTTCTGGCCGTCGAGGCCGGGGATGGTGGCCACATTGTCGTCAATTAACGGCTCGGGCAGAACAAAAGTATCGCCATAGGTGAAATTGAAGCTCCCGGCAATATCGCGGGCCACTTCCACATGCTGTTTCTGATCTTTCCCAACCGGCACCAGATTGGCCTGATACAGTATAATGTCGGCGGCCATGAGCACGGGATAGGCGAAAAGGCCGTGGTTGGGGGTCAGGCCCTTGGCTACCTTTTCTTTATAGGCGTGGCAGCGTTCCAGAAGGCCCATTGAGGTCATGTTATGCAGAATCCAGGTCAGTTCGGTGTGCTGATAGACGTCGCCCTGCACCCAGAAAGTGCTTTTTTCCGGGTCCAGCCCCAGGGCCAGGAAGTCGGTGACCGCATCGAGAGTATTTTTGGCCAGTGTCTCGGCCTCAAAAACCGTGGTCAGGGCATGGAGGTTGACGATGAAGCAGAACAGGTCGCTTTTTTCCTGCCAGTTTATCATATGTTTCATCATACCGAAATAGTTGCCGATATGAAGACTGCCGGAAGGCTGGATGCCGGAAAGGACGCGTGGTTTCTGATTCGTCGTCATCAAAATATCTCCTTGGTTAATCTTTATTCAAGGTTTTAGCATTTTCAGTGGGATAGCGGCACCGGATACTTGACCGGCAATTCGGCCGCTATTGTCCAAGTTTAGGAATAATATAATTTATCCGCCCTGAAATGCAAGGATTTTAAGGTTTCAGCCGGGCAGGCGTTTGAAAGTGTTTGCGGTAAAACCCGGCAGGGCGGGCGAAAAAATTTCTGACGTCGCTCGTAATTTTCTCGTATTCCCGGCCGGGTGGCTGTGTCAGAGGTTTGTTTGTCCGTGGCCGTCCGGGGAGCAAAATTACGAGCGACTTACAGAAAATTTTTCGCCCGCCCTGCCTGGTCTGTGTCAGCGTTTGGTTGGGATGACGGTTGGGGGCTTCTCTATCATGAGCCAATCAGGACCAGGAGGGCGGGGCGGTGAGATTTCTCCAGAGGGGACCACGATTTTTGCTCCCCGGACGGGCCGCCGCTTTAAGGGAAAAGTCTACATTTTAAAAATAGCAGGTCGACCCCGTGGGGGAGACGGAGCGCCAGCGACTGGTTTTGAGGCTATAAAAGCAGCTCGCGAAGCAAAAACCACGCTTTTTGCGTAGCGGACGGGCTGCCAGTTTAAGGGAAAATGCCGTAATTAAAATCGCCCCACTCGGGAGATATCTCACCGCCCCGCCCTCCGCGTTTTATCTTTGCCGTTTCACTCGCCTGTTTCGGCCTTCAATTCCTGCCCGGACAGCGACTGCTGCCCATCAACTTTGGCCCCGGCTTCCACCCGGCAATCGTGGAGATGACAGAAGGGCCCAATTTCCGCACCTTCGCCCACAGTGGTGTGGCCGGTGAGGATGACTGAGGGCCAGAGGGTCACATCCTTGGCCAGACGCACGGTGCATTCGATAAAGGTGGAGATCGGGCCGAGCATGGTCACCCCGGCCCTCATCCAGGCTTCGTTGATGCGATCCTTGAGTATGGCCTGGGCTCCGGCCAGTTCGTAGCGGTTGTTGATGCCCTGCACCTCATAGGCGAAAGCTTCGGGAATTTCAATCGCCGCCGCCGTCAGGCCGCGCGTGCGGAAATCTGACACCACATCGGTGAGATAATATTCTTTCTGTTCGTTGTCCGGGCTGAGGCGGTCAATGGATTCAAACAGTTTGGCGGCTTCAGCCAAATACAGGCCGGAGTTGATTTCACGAATCTGGCGCTGTTCGTCGGTGGCGTCGCGGAATTCGACGATGCTTTCCAGCCAGTTGGCCTCATCACGGATTATGCGGCCATAGGCGGCCGGATCTTCCATTTCCACAGTCAGCACCGACAAATCCGCCCTAAGGGCCTGATGGGCCTTGAGGAAACCGTCCAGAGTATTGGGCGATATCAGCGGCACATCACCGGCCATTATCAGAATGGGTCCGGGAAAATCTTTCAAGACATCCTTGGCCATAGCCACAGCGTGACCAGTGCCCAATTGCTCGGTCTGGCGAACAAAGACCGGGTTGAGGGCCGCCTCACCTTCCGGGCGTCTGGCCGCATCCATGAAATCGGATACTTCTCGTTCCACTTCCTCAGCCCCGAAGCCGGTCACCACCACCAGCTTGGCCGGGGCCAGATAGCGGGCAGCATTAATGACGTGAGCCACCAGGGGCCGCCCCATAAGCTGGTGCAGCACCTTGGGTTTTTCGGAAAACATGCGGGTGCCGCGTCCGGCGGCCAGAATCAGAACAGCCGGGGCCGGTGATTCATTCATAGCGTATCTCCTTTATGGAAGGTAGCCGAGTGTTTCCGTTTTAATTGCCATCATGGCCAAGGGGGGACGGCCGCCTCCGCCAGGGGCCAATTCATAGGTGCCCAGGGCGTGGTGGCTGTTGCCGTTCAGAAAGGCGGCCACATTGCCGCTCGCGGCCGTGCTGGAAACCGCCTTAATCGCCAGGTTAATGCTGTCATAGGCCAGAGCCGCTATCCAGGTCGGTTGAATCTTGTATTCGTTGATATAGGCCGTCCTGAAGTCTTTGACCGCGCCGCCGCTGGCGGACAGATCCACCGGCAAAGCCAGGCTGAGGTTCAGCCGGAAAGATTCAAAAGCCGCCCCCACCTCCCGGAAGCCCAGAGATGTGCCGCCCCAGACGGGAACTTTGGAAAATTTAGAAGCGCCCAGTCGCGGGGCCAGTTCAATGCCCGCCGGAGGATTTACAGCCACGATTATCAGCTCCGGGCTGTTTTTGGCGAATTCAGGGATTGCCGTCAAGTCGGCCTCTTGATCGATGGTCACCACTTGGGCGTTTTTATCCAGGGGCTTGATTGGCTCGGTTTTTTTGGGCGCCCGTTTGCCCGGGGTGGCGGGCGGTTCCGGCGGCTGGATTGGTGCGGCCAAGGTAGCGGTGAAGGTTTCGGCCAAGGCTGAATTAGTCTCACCCGGCGCGGCTATGATCAGAATCCGGCGCGGCCTTTTCTTCATTGTCAGTACCTGCATGGCCAGATATTCACCCTGCTCGCTGCTGGTGGGCATCAGACGGAAAAAATTCTCCGGCCCCAGGGCCGCGCCCTCTTTGGTGGTGATGAAGGGCAGAAGCACAGCCTTTTTCAGATAAATATAGCGCGGCGCATCCTCCGCCAGACGGCTTTCCGTAAAATAGCCGGCAATGACCGGCACATTCTGGAAAGATAAATCATCAGGCAGAGGAGTGGATTCATCCACAATTGTCATCCCGAAGCCTCCGCCCAGGGTCGAGAGGGCCAGTTCAGCCCCGTTGACCGCGCTTTGGCCAAAACGGGCCAACGGCCCTTCCAGCGGCACAGCCAGCACCAGGGTAGCTGAATCGTCCGCCGGGCTGTCGGCCCAAACGGACGGCGGCGCGGCGGAAAAAAGCATGACGCAGAGCGCCAGGCCAAATATAGTCCTAAAAAAAGACAATGGTTTCGCTCACTTATTTCTTTTTCTCATTTTTGTCGTGCCGTCCGCTTCTGGCCCGCAAATAGAGCCGCACCGGAGCCAGATCAAGGCCGAAGGCCTCTTTCAGGCGGTTGACCAGAAAACGTTGATAAGAAAAATGGACCGAGCCCGGCTTGTTGGTAAAAACCACAAAGGTCGGCGGCTGGGTGGAAACCTGAGTGGAGTAATAAAACTTCAGGCGGCCACTGCCAGCATAAGGCGGGGTGTGGGCTTCCACCGCTGTTTCGATGACCCGGTTAACCTCGGCCGTGGAGGCCCGGAAGCGGTATTGCCCCATTATTTTATCAATCAGCCCGAACAGGCGATCCACTCGCAAACCGGTTTTGGCTGAAGCTGTGACGACCGGCGCGCTTTCCAGAAAAGCCATTTTCAGATCCAGGGCCCGGTTTAAATCCTTCTGGGTGTCGGCCCGGTCTTTGACCGCATCCCACTTGTTGGCCATGATGATCAGCGGACGGCCCCGCTCATGGGCGTAACCGGCGATGTGGGCATCCTGTTCTGACAGACCCTCGGTGGAATCCACCACCAAAATAGCGATGTCGGCCCGGTCCAGGCTCCTGAGGGCCCGCATAACCGAAAGCTTTTCCAGCTTTTCATCAACCTTGCCCTTCCGCCGTACCCCGGCCGTATCCACAAAAATATAGGATTTGCCGTTTTTCTCAATGGTCACATCCACCGCGTCGCGAGTAGTGCCCGGACGGTGGTCCACCACTACCCGCTCCTCACCGGAGAGATAGTTGATCAGAGACGATTTCCCGGCGTTGGGGCGGCCGATGACCGCCACCTTGGGCGGCGTGTCCGCGCCTTCCTCCTCGGCCTCTTTCAGGGGCAGATATTGGGCCAGGGCTTCGCGGAAATCTTTCAGGCCGTAGCCGTGGGCGGCCGAAACCGGCCAAAGGTTGTCCAGCCCCATCTCGTGAAATTCAGGGAGGTTCGTTTCCTTTTCATAACTGTCAATTTTGTTGACGGCCACCAGATAGGGCCGACCGGACTTGCGGATGACCCCGGCCAGTTCGATGTCATGGGGAGTGATGCCGTCCTTGCCGTCCACCACCAGGACGGTCAAGTCTGATTCATCCAGGGCGGCCAGAGCCTGAGTCTTGATCTGGCCGATAAGGGGATCGAGGTCGGTGGGGTCAAAACCTCCGGTATCGATTATGGTGCCCTGGCGGTCATCAATGGTTATGGGGCTGTAGTGACGGTCACGGGTCACCCCGGGACGGTCGTCGACCAGGGCCATGGGTTTTCCGGCCAGCCGGTTAAAGAGGGTTGATTTGCCCACATTGGGCCGCCCGACCAGGGCTATCAAGGCACACATATTATCTCCAAACGTTCACGGCCTTTGCCTGTCCCGTGCGTTGCATAAAAATGATCTTAAAGGCAGCCTGTTCAACAGGAGCTTTTCAACTGATTCAGGGCTGCGGCGGCGCATCCGGCCAGAAGGGGCCACCCGGCCAGGGCCGGATCTTTGAAATGTTCGGCCAGCCTTTCAGCGGCCGGGAGCATCCAGGCGGAAAAATCTTTGCCCTCGCCGCAGAATTTTCCATAAGCCCCCAAATTCTGCATCAGGCGGGCGGCCCCGGTGAAGAGCAGTTCGCGGCGGAACTTTTCAACATCCCGCCGCCCGGCGGCCTCAAGGTAAATGTCTATGAAACGTTCCCTCCAGCCCGGAGGAATACTCACATATGGATCGTTCAAGAGGCTGGCCAGATCGTAAGCCGCCGGACCTCGCCTGGCCCCCTGCCAGTCAATCAGGGCCGGGCCGTTTGGGGCGGCCAGAACATTTCGGCTCTGAAAATCCCGGTGGATAAGGACATCAGCCGGAGCCTCCCTTGCCACCTCACAGCTGAAGAGGGCCGCTTCGCGCCTTATTTCCGGCCCCGGCTTCGGCTGTTTCAAATAACCGGCCAGAAAAGATTCCAGGAAATAAATGATTTCCTTTTCCTCCACCATGGCCGCGTCATAAACCGGCTCCTGGTGGCACCAGCCGCTTTGGAAACCGTCCAGCCCCTTGAGGTGGAAATCAGCCATCAGCCGCACTGTACGGCCATACAATTCTTCAGCTTCCGCGCTGGGGCCGTTTTTAAGGCTGTCAGCCAGATGCGAATCACCCAGATCTTCCAGGATAAAAAATCCCCATTCCGGCTGATAGCCGCGAATTTCCGGCAGATTCAGCCCCAAAGCTTTCAAATGGCGGCCGATGTTCAGCCAGGCCCGGTTCTCGGCCGCATCAGGGCCGTGCATGGCCAGAAGAGCTTTTCCCGCCAGGGTTGAGCCAGAGAGGCCCGAAAGCCTCCAGTAGCGGCGGCTGCCTCCGTCTCCGGCCAGGGGAATCAGGTCGGCGGGCCGCCCCAGAAACTCCGCCGCCCAGGACGACAGGGCCAGAGGTATGGCGGCTTTGTCAGCAGCCGGGCACATCACAGAAAAACCCGCCGTCGATTTTATGGTCTTCAGGTATGGCCCCGCTGATGACGGCCTTTTTGAGCGAAGCCCCGGCCGCCACCACCGAGCCGGGCCAGATTACGCAGTTTTCCACGTCCGCCCCCTTTTCAATCACCGCCTGAGCCCCGATGACGTTCCAGCCGCTCAGTTTTCCTTCCACCTTGGCGGTGGAGTGAATGATGGTGCGCCCGGCCGCCAGCGTTTCATTGAGCCGCCAGTAATCGCCGATGGTGCCCATATCCTGCCAGATGGCCGGGTCATAGGTCCAGCCGTGAATTTCCGCACCTTCATCCATGGCCTCACTGAAGACCTTGATGATATCGCTGAAGCCGGGCGGAATCAGCTCAAAAATTTCCGACGACATGGCCATGACTCCGCAATAAGTGCGGCGACCCAGTTCACCCTCCACCTTCTCCGGCTGCCGGAAAGCCAGGATACGGCCCTCTTCGCCCACCGAGACGTTGGCCGGGCCGATATTTTCCAGAAGGCCCAGCGTGGCCAGACGGCCCGGTGCGGACAGATGCTGGCGAGAGATTTTCACCAGTTCGAAATCAGAAAAGATATCGGCGTTGATGACCAGAAAATTGTCGGCGTTCAACAGGGGCGCGGCTTTTTTCAGCCCGCCGCCCGTGCCCATGAGCTCCTCTTCCAGGGAAGGGATGATTTCCAGCTTGTTTTTGAAACTGACGGCCAGCTTGTCAATATATTCCAGCATCATCGGGGCCATGTAATGGGCGTTGATGACGATTCTTTCAACCCCGGCTGAAGAAAGGAATTCGGCCCACCATTCCAGCATGGTCTTGTTGAGAACGTGAAACAGGGGTTTAGGGCGAACCAGCGTCAGCGGACGGAGACGCTGGCCAAACCCGGCGGCCAGAAGCATTGCCGTTTTGATCATAATCAGTCTCCATAGCCAAATTCGAGGAGCGTCGATTTTTTCTTGCTCCAATCGCGGGTGGTGCGCACGAAAAGTTTCAGAAAAACTTTTTCACCCACCATCCTTTCGATATTCAAACGGGCCGTCTGGCCGATTTTTTTGAGCATCGAGCCGCCCTTGCCGATGATCACGCCTTTTTGGCTTTCCTTTTCCACATGAATGGTGGCCATGATGCTTATCAGGCCCCCTTCATCCTTAAATTCATCCACCGTCACGGCCGTGGAATAGGGAATCTCCTGGCTGGTGAGCTTGAAGACGGCCTCACGCACCATTTCCCCGGCGATAATCCTCTCCGGCTGGTCGGTGAGGGTGTCTCCGGGATAGAAGGGCGGATTTTCCGGCAGAATTTTTATTATTTCGTCCAGCAGCGCCCTCACCCCATCACCGGTTTTGGCCGATATGGGCACAATAACCTGAGGATGCACGGCTTCCTCAATTTCCTTGATCAAGGGGAGGATGGCGGCTTTATCCGGGGCCGCGTCCACCTTGTTGAGGGCCACCACCAGGGGCCGCTTGCTTTGGGCGACGGCCTCCAGCGCGGTCTTATGCTCGGCCCCGCGGCGGACTCCGTCCACCACCCACAGGGCCAGATCGCTGTCTTCCAGGGCGGCCAGGGCCCTGTTCATCATCTCACGGTTCAACAGAGCCTGCCCTGGCGCGTGAAGCCCGGGAGTGTCCCAGAAAATAAGCTGGGAATCATCTTCGCTCATTACGCCTAAAATGCGGTGCCGGGTGGTCTGGGGCTTGGAGGTGACAATGGCCACTTTTTCCCCAAGAACGTAATTCAGAAAAGTTGATTTGCCGGCGTTCGGCGCGCCCACTATGGCCACAAACCCGGCCCGGTGGGCTTTATTTTCATGCATTATAAAAACTCCCGATTGAAACTATTTCCCATAAATTTGCGGCCCCTCCGCTACGCAAAAAGCGTGGTTTTTGCTTCGCGAGTTACCACATCGGCTTCAAAAACAGTCGCTGGCGCTCCGTCTCGCCATCCATGGCTCGACCACTTAAACCCGCCCCAAGCCGATCAGGCAGCCGCCGGGAGAAATGTTTTTGCCCGGTTCCGTGACTCGCGACCCCCGGAACGGAACCGGGCAAAAACATTTCTCCCGGCGGCGGTCACCCGCTATAGCAAAATTTTAAGCGTTACACGGTACTGGGGCAGGGATGACAAAAGCTTTAGAATTGCCGCCCAAGCCGCTTCCCGGCCGAAAGCCCTGGCTGGTCGAAACCGCTACATCGGACCCGTCCCGTGCGGACCACGCACAATAGCCTTTTTTTTCAGGATGGTCAAGGCTTCGCGGGCCGCTTTCTGCTCGGCCTCTTTCTTGGAACCGGCCTCGGCCTTGGCCAGCTGCTCGTCGCCAAGGCGAATGGCCATGGTGAATATGCGGGCGTGGGGCGGCCCCTGGGTGTCCACCAGTTCATAATGCGGAATCCCCAGCCCCTGCCCTTGAGTCTCTTCCTGAAGGCGGGTTTTGAAATCGGAAAGTATGTCTTCCCATGAATCCGGCTGGCTGAGGTAGGGCTTCCACAAGCGGCGGGCCACATCAATGGCCGCCGGCAAGCCCCCGTCGAGATAGACCGCGCCCAGAAGGGCCTCCATGGCGTCGGCCAGAACAGAGGGTTTGTCGCGGCCGCCGCCGTGCAGCTCCCCCGGCCCCAGAATCAACGCCTCACCCAGCCGGAGGCGCTTGGCCACCTCCGCCAGCCGCGCTTCGCAGACCAGACCGGCCCGGATGCGCGACATGTCCCCCTCTGACAGATGAGGATCGTGGTGGTAAAGGATGTCGCTGATGATGAGATCCAGCACCGCGTCGCCAAGGAACTCCAGCCGCTGGTTGTCGATCTCCTGGTGTTCGTCGCAGTCATGCCGACAGACCACTGTTGAGCGGTGAGTCAGAGCCGCCGTCAGGAGGTCGGGGTGTTCGAATTTATACTTCAGTCTGTCCAGCATACTTTTATCACCGGGGTTCGGAAGTTTGCGTTTTATTTTTGGCCGAGGCGGCCGCAAAGATATTCAGCCAGGCCGTCAAATCCGCCGTTGGACATGATGACCACCAAATCGCCCGGCCGGGCTTCTTCAACTACGGCCCGGCCCAGGCTCAACCCGTCTTCAAACAGTGAGGCTTTGGGGCCGAGATCGGCGGCCAGGAGGCGGCCATCCAAGCGGTCGCCCTCCGGGGATTTTTCCGGGCTGGGCGGCAGACGAAGGAAAACCCGGTCAGCTCCACCCAGAGCCCGGACGTAATCCTTCTGAAAAACGGCCCGGCGGCTGGTGTTGCTGCGGGGCTCAAAAGCGGCTAAAAGGCGGCGGCCGGGGTGGGCCCGTTTCAGGGCGGCGATGGTTTTTTCCACTGCCGTAGGGTGGTGGGCGAAATCATCCACCAGAAGAATTCCGCCCAAATTCCCCAAAACTTCCTGGCGGCGTTTTACGCCCTGAAAACCGGCCAGAGCCAGCCCCAGGCAGCGGCCGTCGCCGCCCGAACCAACGAAAGCGGCTGAGGCCGCCGCCGCGTTCAGGACATTATACACCCCCGGACGGGGTAACGACAAGCGGGCGTAAAATCCGCCCGGCCCGATCAGCTCAAAATCCGAACCGCCGCCGTTCTCCTCAATGGCCACCACCCGCCAGTCGTTATCCTCATTAAGGCCGTAAAATTCAACCGGTGCCGGGCAAACAGCCGCGACTTTTCTGACCAGCGGATCGTCGCCCCAGGCAATCAGACGGCCGTCGGGCGGGATGAGTTTCATCAAGCTTTCAAAGGCGGCCGCCACCGCGTTCAGATCGGGATAGATATCGGCGTGATCAAATTCCACTGAAGTCAGGATGACTGTGTGGGGGCGGTAATGGATGAATTTTGGCACCTTGTTGAAAAAGGCGCTGTCGTATTCATCGCCTTCAATTATGAACCACTCTCCGCCGGAAATGCGCCAGGGCCGGGGAAAATCCAGCGCGGCCCCGCCGATGAGAAAGCCCGGCCTGAGCCCCGCCTCATCCCAGATGCGGGCGGCCAGGGCCGTGGTGGTGGTCTTGCCGTGGCTGCCGGCCACCACCACGTTCCTGGTTCGGTTCATGAACAATGCGCCCAGCGTCTGGGGGAGCGAGAGGTAATGGAGCCGCCGTTCCTTCACCGCCTCCAGCACCGGAAACTGGCGGGTGACGACATTGCCGACCACGACCAGGTCGCATTCCAAAGGCAGTGTCTCCGGGCCATAGCCGTCGAAAACCGCGGCTTGTATTTCCTTCAGAATATCGCTCATGGGCGGATAGAGGCCGGAATCGGAACCGGTCACTTTAAAACCGGCTTCTTTCAGAAGACCGGCCAGGGCGGTCATGGCTACGCCGCCGATGCCGATGAGGTGAACCGACAGTTTTGACGGGTCTTTTCCGGCTGTTTTTAAGAAATCAGGCGGCAGAGTATTTAGCGTGTGGTCAAGTTCAAACATGTTTTTCACTTTTTCCAGAATTCAGGCAGAAATAATATCATAAGGCTGAAAAATTCCAAACGGCCCATGAACATGCAGAAACTCAGAATGCCTTTAGCCGCCCAGGGCAGGTGGCCGAAGTTGTCGGCCGGGCCAACCGCTCCCAAACCTATGCCGACGTTGCCCAGGGCCGAGGCCGAGGCCGACAGGGCCGTCAGGAGGTCCAGATCCATGGCGGCCAGGGCCAGGGTGGAGACGGCCACAACCATAAAATAAATGGCGCAGAAAGCCCAGGTGGCGCTCATCACTGATTCCGGCACGGCCTGCCCCCCAAGGCGTATGGGAATGACCGCCCGTGGATGAATGTGCTGGCGCAGGGTGCGGTAGACGCCTTTGAACAGGAGAATCCAGCGGATACATTTCAAGCCGCCGCTGGTGGAGCCTGAACAGCCGCCCACAAAGAACAGGACGAAGAGAACGCCCTGGCTGAAATGGGGCCAGTGGGCCCAGTCAGTGGTAATGAAGCCAGTGGTGCTGATGATGGATACCACCTGAAAAAAAGCTTCGCGGACGGTATCCAGCATGCTGTCATAATAATTGTGAGCGGTCAATGAGGCGCTGACCAAGAGACTGGCCACCACGATTATGCCGATGAAAACCCGGCTTTCCGTATTCTTGAACAGGGCTTTCCAATCGCCTTTGGCCGCCTGGTAGTAGAGGGCGAAGTTGATGCTGGAAATGGTGATGAAGATTGTCAGCACCACTTCCACATAGGGACTGTCATAATGGCCGATGGACGCGTTTTTGTTGGCGAACCCGCCGGTGGCCATGGCGCTGAAGGTATGGCAGAGGCTGTCGAACCAGTCCAGCCCCCCCACCATCAAAAGAGCGGCCAGAAGGATGGTGAAGCTGATATAAATCAGCCACAGGGTCTTGGCCGTCTGGGCCACTCGAGGCCGGATTTTTTGCTGGCCGAGACTGCTTTCGTTTTTGAACAATTGAACACCGCTAATGCCAAAGAACGGCAGCACGGCCAGCATCAGCACAATGATGCCCATGCCGCCGAGCCAATGGGTAAGGCAGCGCCAGAATAAAATGCCGTTCGGCAACGCTTCAATGTTGGTGACCACAGTGGCCCCGGTGGTCGAAAAGCCGGAAAAGGATTCGAAGACCCCATCCCAAAAGCCCGGAAGCGAGCCTGTCAGCCAATAGGGCAACGCCCCCATCAGGCCGATCATCAGCCAGACTATGCCCACCGTAGCCAACCCGTCGCGGCTTCTGGCCTCGCCCAGATCGTGGCCGTGCCCCTGAAAAATCAGGAGGCCTCCCACAAGGGCTGTCGCGCCTGAACTGATTAAAAAGGGCATGGCGGTGCCGTCGTCATAAATCAGGGCCGGAATCAGGGGCAGCAAAAGGCTGGCGGCCAGAAGAAGAATCATCCAGCCGCACATGTAGAATATGAGACGGAATTTGACCGCCAGCCGCATCATTGCTATTTACCCCCTAAAAGCTTTTCCAGGCTGGATATGGCTTCGCCTTTGGCCACGACGGCCAGAATGTCGCCGCTGTCGATGACGGTGTTGCCTTTGGGAATGATAATGGCTTCACCCCTGATGAGGGCCAGAATAAGGGCGCCTTCAGGAAATTTGATCTCCATCAGTTTGTGGCCGGCCGCCTTTGATTTTGGCATAACCTGATATTCAATGATCTCGGCGTCTTCATTAGCCAGGGTGGCCACGGAAATGACCCGGCCCCGCCGGATGTTTTTCAGAACCGCCGACACAGCCGCCAACCGGGCCGAGACCATAGCCTCCAGGCCGATGGATGAGACCAGTTGAGCATACGAAAAACGATTGACCCTGGTGATGGTGTGGCGCGCGCCCAGGCGCTTGGCCAGCAGACAGGAGATGAGATTTTTCTCGTCATCAGTGGAAACCGCTATGAAAACATCGCAGTCGCCCGCGCTCTCATCCATCAAGAGATCCTGATCAGTGCCGTCGCCCTTCAGCACCATGGTTTTTTTTAGCCGGGCACTGAGGTATTCAGCGCGTTCTCCGTCCAGCTCTATGAGCTTGATGTTGAAGCGCCGTTCGTCATTTTCCAGCCGTTTGGCCAGAAGGTAGCCCACCTCGCCGCCGCCTATGATGACCACATTTTTGATCGGCTCTGGATCCAGCCCGAAAAAATCATGAACCTGCTTTGAATCTTCACTGCTGGCGGCCACATAAACCAGATCTCCCGGCCGCAGTATGGTGTCGCCCTTGGGGATAACCAGGTCATGGCGGCGGTAAATGGCGGCTATCAGAACATCAATGCCCCGGTCACGGGGCAGGAGTTCCATCAGGGGTTTACCCAGAAGGTGGTGTTTGCGCGGCAGGCGCATGCCAACCAGCTTCAGCTGCCCCCTGGCCACATCGATAACGTCAGAAGCGCCGGGAAACTCAATGAAGTCAATAATGGTCTCCACCGCTTCCCAACTGGGGTTGATGATCAGATTTATGCCAAAATCGGATCGGAGCTTTTTCTCGCCAAAAAATTCATAATATCCGGCCGCCCTGATGCGGGCCACCCGCCTGGTGTCAGGCTGGGCCATGAGCTGGGCCATGCGGCAGACCAGGATGTTGGTTTCGTCATTGCCGGTGACAGCCACCACCAGCTCGGCCGTGCTCAGCCCGGCCGCGGCCAGGGTTTCGGGATTGGCCCCGAACCCGGTCACGGTCTGTACATCCAGGGATTCAGCCACCTGGTTCAGGCGGTCGCGGTCGCGGTCGATGAGGATGACATCGGCCTGTTCCTTGACCAGCTTGGCGGCGATATGGTAGCCCACCTCGCCCGCACCGACCACGATGACCCGCATATCGTCAGGACACTTTCGAGCCGCTGGGCATGGGCGCGGCGGTGGTCAGGAGCGAAAGCAATTCTTCCTGCCCGTCTTCCCGGCGGGAGGCGGCCAGCACCATGCCCTGGGAGGGAATGCCCATCAGCTTGGCCGGGGCCAGATTGGCCACTATAACCACTGAACGGCCGACCATGTCTTCCGGCGTATAGTGTTTGGCCATGCCGGCTACGATGGTGCGTTCCTCATCACCGGTTTTGACGGTGAGTTTCAGGAGCTTTTCACTTTTGGGGACCGCTTCGGCCGCGATGACCTCGGCCACCCGCAGGTCGAGCCTTTTGAATTCCTCAAAAGTGATGACCTCAGCGGGCTGAATGTCGCCTTTAGCCGCTTTCTTGGCCGGGACGTCCGCTTCTTTTTTCGCTTTTTCCTCAACCTTCTTGGGCGATTCAGGCGCTTTGGCCGAAGAGGCTTTGGTCGCGGCCTTCTCGCCGCCGAATTCCACCCGTGGGAAGAAAGGTTCTCCGGCGGCCATGGGACGGCCGGGGATGAGCATAGACTGGAGCTTGGCCAGGTCCAAAGTCATATTGCCGGGTTCCAGGCCCAGACGCCGCCACATTTCTTCACCGGTAGCGGGCATGACCGGCCAGATCATGGCCCCCACCAGAGCCAGGCCGGTGATCAGACGGTGAAAGACGGCCTTGAGGTGATCGGCCTTGGCCGGATCTTTGGCCAGAGCCCAGGGCGCTTCGCTGTCGATGAGCTTGTTGAGCATAGTAATGAATTCCCAGGTGACGGTCAGCGCCCGGTGGGGAGCCATAGCCCGGAAATTGCCCTGATATTCAGCCAGGATTTGTTCGGTGACGCGTTTGCCCCAGTTGCTTTCATCAGCCAGAGTTTTCCAATCCGGCATAACGCCGCCGCCGAACTTGGCCAGCATGGTCAGGGTGCGCTGCCAGAGGTTGCCAAGGTCGTTGGCCAGATCGGCGTTGTAGCGGCCGACCAGAGCGTCCTCAACAAATTCGCTGTCAAGGCCGAAGACCATGTCGCGGCACAGGAAATAGCGGAAAGCATCCACTCCATAAATGTCGGCCAGCTTCAGGGCGTCGACCACGTTGCCGATGGATTTGCCCATTTTGGCCTGGCCGATCTGCCAATAGCCGTGAACGTTGAGGTGCTGATACAGGGGCAGCCCGGCCGCCTTCAGCATGGTGGGCCAGAAAATGGCATGCGGCTTGAGAATGTCTTTGGCAACGAAATGCTGGGCTGAGGGCCAGTATTTCTGAAAGAGTTCGCCGTCCGGCCAGCCGAGCACGCTGATATAGCTGATGAGGGCGTCAAACCAGACATAGGTGACGAATTTATTGTCGAAAGGCATTTCAATGCCCCAGGTCAGCCTGGTTTTGGGGCGGCTGATGCAGAGGTCGTCCAGCGGCTCGCGCAGGAGGCCGAGCACCTCATTGCGATAGCGTTCGGGCCGGATGAAATCGGGGTTCTTTTTAATGTGGTCGATGAGCCAATCCTGATAATTGCTCATTCTGAAGAAGTAATTTTCTTCCGCGATATATTGAGGCTTGGTCTTGTGATCGGGGCATTCGCCATCCACCAGCTCTTTTTCAGTATAAAAGCGCTCGCAGCCGAAGCAGTAATAGCCGCCGTAATCACCATAATAGATGTCGCCTTTCTTGTTGACGATATCCAGAAACTGGTTGACGGCTTTTTTATGGCGCTCTTCAGTGGTGCGGATGAAATCGCTGTTCTGGATTTCAAGTTTGGGCCAGGTAGCCCTGAACAGCCCGCTGATATAGTCCACATACTGAGCCGGAGTCTCGCCGTTTTTTTCAGCGGCCTGAACTATTTTGTCGCCGTGTTCGTCAGTGCCGGTGATGAAGCGGGCATCATAGCCGGTGAGGCGATGGAACCTGGTGACTGAATCAGTGACAATTGTGGTATAGGCGTGGCCGAGATGCGGCTTGGCGTTGACATAATAAATCGGAGTAGTGGCATAGAAGCGCATAATTAGATCCTTTGTGCCGGGCGGGGCCCGGACCCTATGTCTATGTGGCGGTTTCCCGTAATAATTTCGGCGGCTATCATAAGTATTAAGAGCGTTGTTCCCTTGGGCCTCTCCCGCCTTACCTATAACTGTCCATAATAAAGCCTGTAAAAAAACATCGCAAGTGGAAAAATACAATTATTGAAGAGGAATAAGGAAAAATGCCACCAGGCCTACACTCCTTACCTCTTTTCAATCAGCCGCCCTTTCCCGGCTATTCTAAATTATGGTTTTTCCCTTGAACTTACCGCCCTTCCGCTACACAAAAAGCGTGGTTTTTGTTTCGCGAGCAGCTATTTTTCCGTCAAAACCAGTCGCTGGCGCTCCGTCTCGCTACGCTCGACCCCGGCTTTATGCGGCGGCGCCGGCCATAATTAGAATTGCTGACCCTTTCCCAGCAATTCTCAAAGTACACTTTTTCCCTTGAACTTACGGTCCCTCCGCTACACAAAAAGCATGGTTTTTGTTTCGCGAGCGGCTATTTTCCGTCAAAACCAGTCGCTGGCGCTCCGTCTCGCTACGCTCGACCCCGGCTTTATGCGGCGGCGTCGGCCATAATTAGAATTGCTGGCCCTTTCCCTCCACACTTGAGATTTTGGGGGGGTGATGTAATATTTGACAGTTAAATCAAAATGTCAGGAATAAAATATGTACTTTTCTTCCCTAAATGAGCCTGAAAACACTTCCACCTCTGGTATCCTTGAAAGCACGAGCAACGGCTGGCGCACCATGTGGAAAGACGACGGCACTGATTACCCGGCCCTGTTGAACGACTTTCTGGCCGGCAAACTGGACTCGGAAGAATTTAAAAGCGATTACAGCACCAGCGTTCATCAGGTCAATGCTCTGGGACGACGCTTCATCTTCAAACATTATTACAAACTGGAACCAAGACGCGAAAAACGTCTCTGGCACCGCATGGCCGGAACTTTTTACTCCCGCATTTTTAAAATCACTCAAAAAGCGGTTCAGCGCGGCTGCACAAACGCTCAGGAGATTTTTCTGGTCACCGAGCAGTTCCAGGGCCCTTATTCCAAAGAAGTCTGGCTCATCGCTGAATATATTGAGGGGAGCCCCCTCGGAGGCCACCCCCTCGAACTCTGGCGGGAAAAAGTTTTTCGCACCATCGCCCATATCCATCAGTGCGGCATGGCCTCCAATGACCTTCATCCACATAATATGATCCTGACCCCGGATAACGAAATAAAACTGATTGACGTATCCATCAACAGCCCGGTGATAATCTGCCAAATGAAAGATCTGGTACGCCTGCGCCGCCACTTTGGCGATGAGCCGCCTTTTAAGGAAATTCTGCTCTCCACCCCCGGCCGACGCTTCCTCTATTCAATGGTTCGAACCCGTGACTGGTTCCGGCGAACTGTGCGTCGTCTTCAGGGCAAACGCAAAGACGGCCGCAAAAAATCACAGGCCTGAAAAGCGGAGACCCAGTACCGTGTTGCGGATGGCGATTGACCGCCGCCGGGAGAAATGTTTTTGCGATGGTCCTGATCCGGTTCCGGGGGGCGCGAGTCACGGGACCATCGCAAAAACATTTCTCCCGGCGGCTACATGGTCGGCTTCCCCCAAGGCTGGAAAGTGAGCATAGGTAGAGCTGTAGCCTGAAGCCGGGGATTGTTTTTTTGTCCCGGCTCCGTGACTAGAAGTCATTTCATAAATATCTTTTTGCTCCCTGGCGTCGTTGCTCAGCCTTTTTAATGCTCGAAATATGTCGTATATTCCTGCGCTTAAAAAGCCTTCGCGCCTAGCCAGGAAACAAAAATCTTATTTATGAAATGACTTCTAAAGACCCCCTTCACCTCGCCGGGACAAAAAACAATCCCCGGCTTCAGGCGGGTTATAACTTACCAAAATTTTAAACTTTACACGGTACTAGAATATGCCCATTGAAAACAGTCTCACTCAATCATGGCCCCGACGTCTTTTACGATTGGTTCACAAGATTCCGGTCATGATCAAATTTTTTATGGCCCACCGCAATCCAAAATGGGCCATGCCGGTTTGCCTGCCTTCGTCAGATAATCTTTACACCCTTAACCCCAGGGTCTTCCGTTCAGCCCAGCCTACGGCTGAAGCCTTTACCGAATATGAAAAGCTGGGCCTTAAAACCGTTCTCCAACTGCGGCCGGATCCTGACGACGAACCGCTGATCAAACATACTGGCCTGAAGCTGATAGTCGTGCCCATGAGAACCGACGATATCAAAGATGAGCACATAATTATGGCCCTTAATCTTATCCAGTCCGAACCCGGCCCCGTTCTGGTCCACTGCCGCCACGGGGCCGACCGTACCGGCGTGGTGATGGCCATGTACCGCATAATAATTGAAGGCTGGACGCGCGATGAGGCCATGACTGAAATGCTCCGCGGCGGCTATGGTTTCCATCACCGCAAACGCCAGAATATAGTCGAATACATGAAAGGTGTGGATATTGAGGGGATCAGGCGGGGTGTGAAAACCGGCCAATAAAAAAGACGGCATCGTTGCGGTCCGCCAATGCCGTCATCAATTTTTTATGTGATCACTGCCCGGAAGACGAACCCGCAGCGCGGGTGTGTCCGGGAGAGTGGCCGAAAAATTCCTTATAACGCTTGGCAAAATGCGAACTGTCGGAAAAGCCGCACTCGAAAGCGATATCCGTTATGGACTTTCTGGTGTTGTAGAGCAGCCAGTTGGCATGGCGCAGCCTCAGCTTGCGGAAATACCCGGCCGGGGAGTCATGCAGGAAAATCTGAAAAAGCCGCTCCAACTGGCGAGTGCTGACCCCCACTTCCTCAGCCGCGTCTTCAGTGGAAATGGACGATGAAATGTTTTGCTCCATGTAAAATACGGCCCGCCGCACCCTGGGATCAGTGATCTCCTGATAGTCCTTCATGTAGGGCGTCTGCGGGTGATCCACCGGCCGGTTCCAATCCAGAATCATATGCCGCAGAATCTTCACCACCCGCTCCGCTCCGAAATATTTTTCCACCAGCTTTAAGGCCAGATCCGTGGTGGCCGAGCCGCCAGGGCTGGTAATCACGCCCTGGTCTTCCACAAAAAGCTCGTCAATGACCGGCAGGGCGTTGGGATAGCGCTTTTTGAAATCCTGATAGTGATACCAGTGAACCCCGCAGCGCCGCCCATCCAGAAGACCGGCTTCGGCCAGCACAAAGCTGGCCGTGCACAGGCCGATAACCGGCACATTGTGCTTGGCGGCCTGCTTCAGATATTCGATGTGCTGGTCTGAAACTTTATCCAGACTGGATAACAGACCGCCCACCACGACGATGTAATCAAATTCGCGCGGATCACGGAAAGTCTCCCAAGGGGTCACTTCCAGGCCGCAGCTGGACTTTATGGTGGTCAGTTTATCGTTCATGACCGACCATGAGCACCAGATGGGTCTGCTCATATCTCCGACGTCAGCCGCCTGCCTCAGGGTTTCTATAAACCCGGTGAAAGCCAGGAGGGTGAAATCAGGCGTGAGGGTAAAACCGACCTTTAAAGCGGTTTCGGAAATATTATCTTCATTACCCATATTGCCCTTGACCTGTCTCTGTGTTCGCATTGTGACCACACATTCTTTGATTTTACTATTGTTTTCAGTATTTATCAAGGCACTTCCGAAAGCTGTTCCCGCCGCAAAACCATGAAGAGAGCCAGGCTCTCTTCATGGTTTCCGTTCAGTGCGCAACTTGCGGACAACTGTGAGGTTTACCCGGCTGCGGAGACCTATTCGGCAGCGATTCTAATTATGACTTTTTTCCTTGAACTTACGGCTCGTAGCTACACAAAAAGCGTGGTTTTTGTTTCGCGAGCGGTTATTTTTCCGTCAAAACCAGTCGCTGGCGCTCCGTCTCGCTACGCTCGACCCCGGCTCTATGCGGCGGTGTCGGCCATAATTAGATGCCTATTCGGCTCTGTTCTCGCTGGGCAACAGCTCAGGCGCACGTTCAGTTTTGGTCATCATAAACACCAGCTTCACAAAAGCCGCGCAACCGCCAATGGCAATGATCAACCCCGGCAGGCCCGACATGTTGAACAGGGCGCGAATGGCGTCGAGCCCCATGTAGGTCATGCCCATGTACGCCACGGTGGCGATACAGCCGCCCCAGAAGACTTTCAGCCACATGGGGGAGACGGTTTTTTCCGGGGTGATGCCGGTAGTGCACAGAGCGCCGATGGCGTCGAGGTTGGCGTTGGCCGCCGTGGCGAACGACAGGACACAGATGAAGATATAGACGGTCTTGGTGACAAAGGTGCCCGGATACTGATCAAACAGAATGTAGATCAACTGGCCGAAACCTCTGGCCGGATCGGCCTTCAGCACATCGCTCATCACACCGGGCTGGGCCGCTTCCATGACGATACCGGTGCCGCCGAAAACCGTGAACCACAGCCAGCCGAAAAGGCTGGGCAGAATAAGGTTCATCATCAGGTATTCACGGATGGTGTAGCCTTTGGCGATGCGGCCCAGGAACAGGCAGGAAATGGGGGCCCAGGCGAACCAGCTGCCGAAATAGGCGACGGTCCAATAACCGGCCCAGGGGCTATGGTGAGCCGCGCCGGTAATCAGATTGCGTTCAAAGAACTGATCGATGAACAGGCCCAGAGATTCCGTGCCCAGGTTGATCAGGTAGGCGGTGGGACCGGCGAAAAGAAAGAAAGCCAGGGCCGCGAAAAACAGCCAGGTGTTGACGCGGGCCAGATGCTGGATACCCTTCTGGAGGCCGGAAATAGCTGTGAGCATGGCCAGAAGAATGATGCCGAAAGCTATCAGGGCATACATGAGATAACTGCCGGAAGGGCCGCCCACGGCGGTGATGCCCTCGGCAATGGCCATAATGGCGCTGACCAGGGTGGCGCTCATGCCCAGAACCACCGAGAAGGTGCCCAGGCTGTCCACCAGACGGCCGCCGATGCCGTCGGCATATTTGCCCATCAGCGGACGGATGATGGTGCTGATGGAAAAAGGCATGCGCAGGTTATAGAAAGACAGGGCGAAAGTCATGGCTATCACGGAATAGATGGCATAGGGGGTGACGGTCCAGTGCACATACAGAATGGCCATGCTGTTCAGGGCGGCGGCGGGGGTATTGGCGGCCACGCCTGAAATGTCGGAGGGATTGGTGTAATGCAGAACCGCCTCAGCCACCGGCCAGAAGACGATGCCCATAGCGATGACGGTGGTCAGGGAAACCGCGAACCATTTAAAGCGGGGCAAAAGGGGCTCGGCATTTTCACCGCCGATGCGGATGTTGCCAAAACGGGAAAAGAGCGCGTAACAGCAGATAAGAACCATCAGAACGGCCGTGCCGTTATAGAGCCAGGCCAGATTGTTGGTGATAAAGCCGTTGGCCTTGTTGATTATGGCCACAAAGTTGTCCGCGCTGCTCAAAGAGACGGCGATGGTCAATAGAATGGCGATTGAGGCGGGCAAGAAGACGATCTTTTGCACTTTGCTCATGAGAAATCCTCTTTATTAACTAGTGGTGAAAACCTGAATCCAGGACAAACCTCTCCCGGGGCGGGCCTTATGAAAAAGCCCGCCCGGGAAGCCGGCGAATTATCGCCTGATTTTTTAAGGTCTTATCTAACTATAAGCGTGATTAAATGTGACCATAGTAATCGCGATGGGCGACAACCGAATAAGCGTGATCCAACAGGGTTCCCCAGCTCCAGACCGGCAGATCCAATTCGCGCTGAATGGCCCTGGCGAACATCTGCATTCCCGTGCATTCAAGCATGATGGCTCCGATGCTGGGATTCTTGGCCACGAATTCTTTGCAGATGCGGATCATGTCGGCCTCGGCCTTGTCATAATAGGCTTCGGGAATGGCCGGACGTTTTTCGTGATCCCACAGATGGTCGAATTCCGGGCAGCCATATTCATCCTGGGCGCCGGCGATGAGATAATTGGAGCCGGGAGTGATGCCCACATTGGCCAGGTGCGTATCGGTCAAAAAACGTTTCTGGGCGCAGACGATGCCAACATGCTTTTTGGGGCCGATGACCTGCTGGATGAAGGGCACCTGAAGGAGGCTCGACATGAAGACCGGCACATCCACCGCCCCGGCCACGTCTTTCTGGAAATAGGCGAAATAGCCGCACTCGGCGGCAATGGCCCGGCAGCCCATGCGTTCCAGTTTCTGGGCCGCGCGGATAATGGGGGCGCGGCAGGGGGTTTTGTCCTGCTCCCAGACCAGGGTGTAGTTGTCCACGCCCTCGGCTATTTCATACTGAATGGGAAATCCCCAGGCGCTGGCGTTGCGCACGTCACCGGGAAAACCCGGATAGGCGTCGTCCAGCACCATAATGCCGATGCCCATGCCATAGCAGGTGTGGTTCTTTCTGGTAATCATATGGTTGATGTCACGGTCACGTTGACGGGAATACATTTTTCTTTACCTCACTTGTGCGTGGTCCGCATGGGACTGGGTGCGTAGTCCGCACGGGACTGATCCGATTGGGCAGTTCGACGTGCGAAGTGTTTCGGCCGGGAAGCGGCTTTCTTATGTAGATGGAAACTTCCCGGCCGTAAATCTGGTCTGGTCGAAAAAGCTCCATCGGCAATGGGTCCAGGGCACTGCCCTGGCTATGCACTGGCTGGTTTGATGGAATCGAGCCATTTCTGATCGGCCCCGGCCGCCGTCATAACCGCGTCCATGGCTTTCATGTTGGCTTCTTTGATGACCGGCGCTTCATAAGTCGACAGGAGGCGCTCAATTTCCTTCTGGCAATTTTCAATCAGCACGTCCGCCACTTTGCGGTCGCCCAAGGGGCCTCTCTGGGCCACTTTGGGATACCAGGGCACGGTGCGGGCGTTTTTAAGGGTGTGCCGCTGATTCAGGAAAATGCCGCCGGGGCCGACTTTCTGAATAACGTCGACAGCCAGGGTGTCTTCATTGACTTCGATGTCGTTAAGGAAATATTCCACCATGGATATGATGTCCAGGTCGCACATGAATTTCTCATAGCTGATACAGGCCCAGGAATCAAGGATGCCCGCCGAGTGGACGATCATGTCCACGCCGTTCTGGGCTGTGGTGAATATGGGCAGCACCGCCTCATAACCGCTCTGGGCCGAAACGGCCTTGGCGTCGTTGACGCCGCCGCCGCAGCGACAGGGCAGATTGTAATAGTTGGCCATGGAGGCGCAGTATTTGGCCTGAAGGGCGTAACCGGGCGTACCAATGGCGATGGAGCCGGTGCGCAGGTCAGAGGTGGTGGCCTGAAGGCCGTACATCACCGCCGTGCCGGGCTTGACCAATTGGGCCAGAACCAAACCCGCCAGGCACTCGGCGTTGCCAAGGGTGACGTTGCCGGCCAAGGTCGCGGGGCCGGTGGCACCGGCCATGGGGCCGGGGGAAATCATCATGGCCTGATTGTGTTCAGCGCAGTACATGATGGAATCGAGGGCCATGGCGTCGAGCTGCAACGGCGAGAGAGTGCTGATCATGGTCATGGTGCGGCGGGCTTTGACAAACTCTTCTTTGCCGCCCCACAGGGCCGCGCACAGGTCCATGATTTTGAGATATTTGTCCCCATGCTCAGGCACGATGAACAGGCACTTGTCGGAATAGAGCATGGCCGCGTAGACCATCGAGAGGCTGGCCAAATCGGCCGTCACGTCGTTGGGCTGGGCTAGAATACCGCCGTTGATCTTGAAAAGCGGGCTCTGATGAATGATCTTGGCGAACTTTATATAGTCATTGATCATCGCGTCACGCAGGGTGCCGTCGGCCTCCATGACCGCCGGGCAGCCGTAGCCGGCCGCGTAGTGACGGCTGTCGCCGCCGCCGAGGCTCATATTGTACTCGGGATTGCGGGCTTCCAGAGTAAAATTGGCCGGAGCGTTTTTCAACTGCTTCATGATGAACTCTTCGGTCAGGAAGACGCGGTCGCCATCGGTCTTCTGTCCGGCGTTGGCAAAAAGTTCAACAGCTTTGGGACTGTGGAGGCGAACCCCGGTTTCGTTCAGAATTTTGATTGAGGCCGCGTGGATCTTATCGAGTTTTTCTTTAGCCGCAAACGCCATTGCTCTCTCCTCTCGCCGGGCAGGGCCCGGACCCTATGTTCTAAGTGGCTGTTTCCCGTAATAGTCGCGTACGGCGGCCATCATCTTATTAAGAGTGATGCCCCCGCGCCTATGGCTGAGTCCGCCGGTCCGCAATTGTTTTAGTAGTGGAAACTTCCCGGCCGAAAATCTGGTCTGGTCGAAACCGCCACATCGGAATTGGGTCCAGGGCACTGCCCTGGCTGGCTGGCTGGAAACAGAACGGCGGAGTCGCTTTGAAATCGACCCCGCCGCTTATGAATCAGATGTATTTCTTTTCCCAGACAGACAGTTCGTCGAGAACGGCCTTGTCCAGCTCAGGAACCACATGGTCTTCCATGGCGGTCTTGATGGTCTGACGGATCTTGTCGCGCACTTCCGACTGGTCGGGGTTCTTCATCTTCCGGCTGAAGAGGCTGGAATAGAAGACCTGGCGATAGTTCTTGGCCGTGTGGGCCGTCGTCACATAAGCGCCGCCGGGGCCAGCCTTTTCGATCACATCCATGGCCAGGGTTTTTTCATCCACGGTCACGCCTTTGGCGAAAACTTTCAGGCCTTCAATGATATCGTTGGCCAGCACCACGGTTTCAGGGGCCACGGAGTTGCAGTGATCCATAACGCCAACGTCGTGAATCAGATTGGCCTTGGAAAGAGCGGTGGACATCAGTTCCATGGTGATCTCGGCCACACCCTGTTCATCGAGGAATTTTGCGTCCGAGCAGCCGGCCGTGCCGTAGAAAGGCACTTTGTAATAGGCGGCCAGATCGGAGGCGGCGTTGATGGCCAGATGGAATTCATAAGCTCCATAGCTGCCCACAGTGCTCTTCATATCCAGGATGGAGGGCATGTGGCCATAGATAATGGGCGCGCCGGGCTGAACCAATTGGGTGAAGACCAGACCGAAAAGGAACTCGGCGTTGCCCTGGGCCAGACTGGCGGCCATGCTCATGGGTGCCGTGCCGCCCATCATGGAATAAGGCATGTAGACCACGGGGATCATGTTTTCGGCAGAGATGCGCAGTTTTTCGGTGCTCTCAATGGGATGAGTGCGGGGCGGAATGGGTTCGCAGTAATTGAAGATGAAGGGTTTTTCCTGCAAATTCTTTTTGCCGCCGGCCACCACAGCCGCCATGTCAATGCACTGCTGGAGCGAATCAATATCATTGGTGGAGAAGTTGATGACTTTATCGAAGTTGCGAAGGGTATCCAGGAAGGTAACCTGGGTCTGCACTTCCGGCCGCACATCGGAACTCATCCCCACGGAGAGAATGAAGCTGATGTTATCCAGATAGGAACCCAACTGACACATCAATTTGTTATCGGCCCGGAGGAACGGACGGACTTTGCCGGTGAAGGGATCGACGATCTCCAGCTGATCGGCGTGAGTGCCGTAGAACACCGGGTGGTCGGTCTTATTGATGTGGATATAAGGGCTGCCGTCCCGCCGGTAGAGATTGAGTTCAGAGGGGACGGTCTTCAAGGCTTCCTCGAGCATCTTCTCGGTGATGAAGACCATGTCGCCATCCACTTTGGCGTCGCTTTTGCGGAGAATCTCCAGGCCGCGTTCGCCGCCGACCCGCATGCCGCTTTTGGTCAGAAGGTGAAGGCTGGCTTCATGAATTTTCGATATTTTGTCAGCATCCAGAACTTCCAGCCCCAGATTGCGCACAGTGCCCACAGGCATGGCCGTATTCCTTTCATATCTATCTTTAAATTGAAGAGTGTCGACGGCAGGGGCTGCTCCCGCCCGCCGTCAGCCGCCAATTCCGGTGGATGGTTTTTCGGAGCCGCCTCCCCCCGGACACGGATCCGAAAATATACCACGTTTTCGAAATTACTTTTTCTCGGTGTAAACGCCTTCGTTGAGGTATTTCAGCATTTCCTCTTTGTTCATGTGGCCGATGCCCAGATAATCAAGGGTGTAGCCGCTCTTGTAGAAATCCTGTTCGGCCATGACGTTGGCCAGATTGATCATCGAATCCACCACCGGGGTCTTCACGCCGAACTTTTTGCCCAGTTCATGATACACATGGCAGCCCACCGGAATGTCTTCGGTAATGTAGCGGTTCTGCACGGTGAAGGGGCCGGTGCCAAACTGAATGGGGTCCTGCTCGGTGAAGGGAATCACATAGTCCTTGCCCATGTATTCCTGGCCAAGGAGGTTCTCGCGGCTGAAGAAGTGTTCTTTCTCGTAATCCTGGATACCCACGCCCATGGCCTTGGCCAGTTCGCACTGTTCCTGATAGAACTGATACTGAACGCGGCTGATGGAGGGGCAATAGGCATGCGAATAGATCGAGAACTTGGAGCGGTCGTCGCCAAAGACAACGCCGAAATTCTCCATAACGCCCACGCCCAGGATGACGCCGGGGCAGTGGAGGACCGGGTTGACGTTGGAGAAGCCGGTATCCATAACAGTGTTGCCGGGAACCGGGCCTTCGCCGTTGCGAATGCCGCCGAAAGCGCCGATGTACTCGGTGCTGGCGATGAAAGTGTCATTATCCTTGTTGGGGAGGGCCGCGCCGCGCAGGGTGATGGCCCGATAGTAAACGCGGATGCTGGGCAGAATCACGCCGCCTTTGATGTCCACCCGGCTGCCGTAGGGGGAGCTGGACCAGCCGCCGATAATGACGTTTTTGGTGCAGCCGGCTTCGCGCATCATCCGGCGCAGGATCAGTGAGCCGAAGTTATCGGGGATGATATGAATGATCTGGCCGTCTTCCAGGCAGGGGATGAGTTTTTCAAAAAAGGGCTTGTGGCCCAGGGCCGGAGTGGTGACGATGATGATGCCCGCGCCCTTGACGGCGGCGGCCACATCGGTGGTGACCATGTCGTATTTGGCCTGACCTTCGCGGCGGAAGCCATAAAGGTTGAGCTGGTCGCCATAGAAGCGGACGCCCTGTTTTTCAACGCCGAACAGGGTCTTTGAGGCAAAGGGCTCCATATCGCAGATGCGAACCTTGTTGCCGCCCAGGGCGCTGTCGGCCGAAACGGCCTTGGCCACCGCGCCGCCGCCGAGAACCGCGATTGGTTTGTCCTTCAAGTAAGATACATCAGCCATGTGACACACTCCATCTGCCGTCCGCCGAGCGGACCGGCGAAATATGCGCATCCGAAACAAACGGATACGACAGTTTGAAAAATTTTGCGGGCAAACACTTTTGGTGAACACACCTCACCTCAGGCTGAAGACAAACAAATCCACAGCGCGTGCCGTAACCGCGTTAATCATTTTGTTTAAAGATGTTGATAGGGAAACGTTCCTATGGAGATGATGGCCATCAAAACTCCCAGGTTGATTTCAGTATATCAAACCCAATTTTAAATAATAGCACACTCTGGACAGCCTCCGGTATTTTCACGACATAAAAAAAAGAGGGGCCGAAACCAGCTTGGGGACAGGTTGTTTTGCGCCGATAACAGGTTTAAATCATTAATATTTACAGGCAATGCATTTCTTGTTTTTTCCATCGTTTTTATCAACCCTATATCCCCGCCTTTATTCATAGATATCACCATTGGGAATATGCACCTAAAAATGATCTTAACCTGGTTGCCGTGCCGGAACGCTGAACAAGTTGAAACCAATCAACAATGTATCCCGAGCAAACTCTCTCGGCGATGAGCCGGAGACGAGGGGATTCGAAGAATTGATGAGTTTACTCAGTTGGAATGCCTCAGGGCAATCGCTTGAAACAGCAAAGGTAAAACCCGGCCGTGCGGGCGAAAAAATTTCTGACGTCGCTCGTAATTTTCTCGTATTCCCGGCCGGGGGCAGTGTCGGAGGTTTGGGAGTCCGTACCCGTCCGGGGAGCAAAATTACGAGCGACTTACAGAAAATTTTTCGCCCGCACGGCCTGGTCAGTGTCGGCTTTTGGGTAGGGTGACGGTTGGGGGTTCTGCGTCATGAGCCGACCAAGATCAGGAGGGCGGGGAGATTTCTCCAGAGGGGACCATGATTTTTGCTCCCCGGACGGGCACTTGGGGACAGAACGCCGCTGGAGCCACCCGGCCGGGATCAGAGAAAAATCGGGGGCCACTATGGAGATATCTCACCGACACGCCCTCCGGGTTTTATCACAGTCCCTTCCAGCGATTGGCCTATGGAATGCATTTGTCTTTATTAACACATTGCGATAAAATATTCATTGTTCGACATCCAGAGCCATGAAACGAAAGCAGCCAACCGCCGACCTGACGCCCGGCCCAAAACTGACGGACCAAGCATATGAACCATTGCGACCCTTCATCAAGAATCGAACCGGCCCACCCTTCGGGCACAGCCGTGGTGTTCTCTTCCGATGGCAATTATGTTCCGTATCTGGCCGCCGCGCTGGCTTCGCTCATTAAAGCGGCTTCGCCTGGTAATTTTTACGACGTGATGATCCTGTCATCCGGCATAGGCGATGATGATCAGGAAAAAATCCGCGGTCTGGCCCAGGGCAGGGAAAACATCAGACTCCGGTTCTTCGATATTCGCGAAAGAGTGAAAAGCCGGTCCGGTGATTTTTTCGTCAACGCCCATCTGTCCCCGGCCGCCTATTATCGCCTGTTTGCGCCGTCAATATTTGAAGCGTTTGGCAAGATCCTCTATCTGGATTGCGATATCATTGTGCTAAAAGATGTGGCTGAATTATACGGCCAGGATTTGCGCGGCAAAGCCGTTGGCGCGATGCGCGATTTTTTCGCCGTGCGCGATCTGCCCCGCCGAGCCGCCGCCCGCTGGGCCGCGCAGCTTGACATGAAGGATACTGACGGTTATTTCAATTCCGGGGTCATGCTGCTGGATCTGTCCAGACTGCGGGCTGAGAATTATGAGGATAAATGGTTTGAGCGTCTCAAAGCCGTTAAAACGCCGCGTCTGCACGATCAGGATATCCTGAATCACACTCTGGAGGGCGATGTGGAACTTCTGGACGCCGCCTGGAACAGTCTGGCCTGGATTGAATCTCTTGGGGAAAAAGTCCACCCGGGTGAACTGCCCGAAGCTATCTATCAGCAATATCTGGCTTCAATCAGCGCGCCGAAAATTCTGCACTATTCCTCACGAAACAAGCCCTGGGATCTGCCTCACCTGGAGCTGGCCGAAAGGTTCTGGGAATTCGCCGCCCGTACCCCATATTACAACCGGCTGATATTCAACAATCTCCAGCGTCTCAATGCCGAGAACGATATCTTTAAGGGGCGGCTGCGTTTTCCGCCGCTGTCGGTCAAATATTTTTTCTATTCGCTCATGGCCAGGCTCTCCCCCGGTGAAAGCGGGGCCAGATACCGCGCCAAAGCTTTCAGGATGAAAAAAATGAACGCACGGCTCAAAACCGTTTTGAGAAGCTGGCACTGATGCGTTTCAGTCTGGTCAAGCTAGTTCCCCGCAATATCTTTCACGGCCGCATCTTTGATGACGTGGTGCTGTCTTTCTATTTCGCCATCAGACGGCTGGGGCATGAAGTTGAATTCATCAACAATCGCCTTGATTCCTCAAGCCGCAACCTCATTTTCGGGGCCAACATAAAACCGGACCAGGACTGGCTGTGGCAAAAAGGGCCGGAGCGGGTTATCGTCAACCTTGAGCAGTTTCGCCTCAGCGGCGGCGGCTGGGCTGAAAATGAACCTTACCTGAATCTGCTTCGAAGCTCTAAAGTATGGGATTACAGTGAAAGCAACGTCCGCTTCCTGGAGAGTCAGGGAGTGGACGTCAGTTTTTTCAGCCTGGGCTATGTGCCCGAAATGACCCGGCTGTCTGTGAACCGGAATGAAAAGGATGAAGTGCTTTTTTACGGCGGGGTTAATGAACGCCGCTTGAAAATCATCACCGCGCTGCAAAAGGCCGGGATAAAAGTTCGCTGCCTGGAAAATGAATATGGCCTTTCGCGTGATCAAGCTATTTATGAAGCGGGCCTGTTGTTGAACATTCATCGCGGTGTGGGCGCGAATCTGGAAATGGCCAGGCTGGCTTATCTTCTGGCCAATCGCAAAGCCATTGCTTCCGAATTCAATGACGACACTGAACGCTATGAGGGTTTGGAGGAAGCCTGCGCCTTTCATGCCTATGACAATCTGGCGGCCGGAGTCATCGAGTTGATGGCCGATAAAGAACGGCGGCGGAGGCAGGCTGAGCGCGGTTTTGAGCAGTTTTCCCGAATTTCGCTGGCCGACTCTCTGGAGCGCATTGTCGGGCGAGGGCCGGGATATTCAGCCGCGCCCGCCCGGATTACCGGGCCGCAGCCGAAGCTGTTGAATGCGGGTTCCGGCGACAGGTTTATCAATGAAGCCCTGAACGTGGATATAGACGAGACCCGCCGCCCCGATCTGGTGATCGATCTTTCACGCCCTATTGAAGCCAGAACCGTGGAGACGCAGCGTTTCGGAACGGTGGAGCTGACCCCGCGCTCATTTTCAACCATCCTGGTTCGCGGCCTTTTGGAACGCGTCGCCAATCCGCGCCAGGCCATGCTGAATTTTATTGAACTCCTGGAAGACGGTGGACGGCTGGAAATAATTGCCGCTTACCATAGTTCCAACTTTATGGGAAACCCGGACATCCTGCGTGGCTATAACGAAACGCTGGCTGGGTGGTGCGCGGCTATTACCCATGAGAGCCGGTCTCCCCTGGTCAAATCCACTGATTACATTCTGTCGGGTTACGGCCTGCGGCTGAAGGGTATGGGCCTGAGGCGGGAGCATCTGACCAGGCGGGCCGGGGCTGTGGACGCCATCAGGCTGGAAATGGTTATGGGGCCTTCGGCCCCGCCGCAGGGCCGGGCCATCTTCAGCGGCCCGGTCGAAGAGTGGCTGACTCCGGTCGATGACCTCAATCGACCGGACCCGCCGGATATCAGGCTGGAATCTTCCCTAGGCTTGAAATTCATTCTTTTGCGCCAGCACTTGAAGAGGCTCCGTTACAAATTCATTCTCAAAAGGGCCAAGGGGCTTAAAAAATTCAACTACCAGAGGAAACTGGCCGCGCTCGATAGGGAAATTGAATATTTGCTGGAAATACTGCGACTGACCTCCGGCACCTGATCAATGTTCAGCCTGGGGTGGTCCCGCTTCGGCGGGCGCTTCAGCCGGAACCTCCCGGCGGCCGGTTGTTGAGCGAAAGATAAGAAACGCCGCCGCCGCACCCACGATGCTGTTGCCGATCATAGTCATGAACAGATAGCTGAAACCCTCCCCGCCGTAGGTATCCAGAAGGTGGCCGTAGATGGGGCTGTAAAAAAGGTCAGGCGAATAGCCCACGGCCGTCACCACCCCCACGACTGTGCCGGTAATGGCTCTTTTGAAACCCACCTCTTCGATTACTGAGAACATTATCGGATAAAAAGTATAGATAGTGGCCGACATCATGAAGGTTATGGCAATGGCCATGAAGCTGTAATCCATGGTCACCGGCAGCCAGATCAGGATTAAGAGAAAAAATATCATCACAATATGCCCGCCGCAGATCAGCCGGGCCGGTGATTTCAGCCGGTCGGCCAGAATGCCGCCGAGGGGGCCGAACAGAAAGGCGCAGACCTGAATGCGGACAATAGCCAGGCTGCCGCTGGAACTGCCGGATAAACCGAAGACGCTGGTGAGATACGGGGTGATGTATGAGAGGCTGTTGAAGAGATTATAGGTGCAGAAAACGACCATGGCTACAATCCAGACACTGCGGTCTTTCAAAATAGGCATGATATCGCTCAGGCGGAATTTTTCCTCAGTCGGCCGGCGGGTTTCCGCCGGAGGATCAGTATAGAAAATTCTGACCAAAAGGGCCGCCAAAAGACAGAAAGCGCCCTGAACGATCACCGCCCCCTGAAGGCCGGCCGCGCCTTCCCCCAGGCGGGTGAAGAGCCACATGGCCACCGCCAGGATGACGGCCGAGCACAACCCTTCGAACGCCCCCCAGAAACCATACATCCGGCCCTGTTCTTCCGGTTCGCCGCAGAGGCGCACGGCCTTGACCAGACAGGCCCAGAAGATAAAACCAGTGGTCAGGGCCAGGCTGAACCAGATGAACAGGCCCACGAAATAATTCTGATTGAAAGCGAATAGAAAGTTCAACCCGGCGGTGAGCACCAAGGCCACCGACAGATTGCGCTTGATGGAGAGCCGGTCGGCCAACAGGCCTCCCGGCAGATAGCTGATGGTACAGCCGAGGGCGTATACTGAATAAAGCAGTCCGGCCTTGGCGTTGGTGGCCCCCAAGGCGGCCACCCAGGCATCGTAATAATAATAACGGATGTAGACCAGCACATAAATGCTGGCCGAGCAGAACCCCAGAAGCAAAAGGGTGGCATATTTGTGAATCTGACATTGGCGGGCTGACCGTGGGCTGGTAACAGATCGTTTACGACACACCGCCCCGTGCTGTCCGTCCGCCTGTTCACGGCAAGTTGGCCGCGCGCCGGTAAGAGATCGTTTACGACACACCGCCCCGTGCTGTCCGGTCACCTGTTCACGGCAAGTTGACTGCGCGCCGGTAAAAAATACTTTTCGTTTCCCAGAGGTGTTTTCCATGGGCTACCTCTTATTTTCCATCGATAAAAAAGTTGGTTGGGCGGATGTTAGGGAAAAGAGTTGTCACCCTTATATTCAGCAATAAATATGCCGCACTGTTTGGAAACGTATTTTCAATAGGATAGACACCAAAACGTCAAAGACGCGGCCGATTTTGTCAAAAATTAATTTGACAAAATCGGCCGCGTCTTTGACGGAACAGGTAAAAACCACTTATGTAAAAATCAGGTCATAGCATTCGATTTTTGTAAAAACAATTTGCCGCAAAGTAAATTTGTCAAAACAAACCCTGTTACTTACTCCTACCCGCCATATTTTTAAAGTCATCCCGGCTGAGATGATACTTCATCATCTTGTAATGCAGAAGCTGGCGCGACATCTCCAGACTCCTGGCCGCCTTGGCGATGTTGCCCCGGCTCACGGTCAGGGCCTGGGATATGGTCTCGATCTCCCTGGCCATATTCTCATTTCTGTTCCGCAGGGCCGGATTGTCGGCCGGGCTGAAAGCCCCGCTGCCCACAGACTCGTTGTCGGGCCGGGCCGGAGGCGGCGGGGCGGCGTGTTCCATCACCCCGCCCATGGAAACGGGCTCGCCCTGAGCCGCCTGAACCATAATGGGGGCGTGGTGCTCGGAGACATTGTCGATGGTGATGGTAAAAGCGTCGTCCGGCACCAGGTTCATGGCCCCGGCAATGAGGTGCTCCAGCTCCCGCACGTTTCCCGGCCACTGATAGTTTCGAAAAGCTTTCATCAGCTCCGGTTCCACATTGACGATCTGCCGGTTGAGGATAGTGTTGTATTTGTAAATAAAGTAACTGACCAGGTCGTTCAGATCGTCGGTGCGCTCCCGGAGAGATGGGAGGCTGATGACGATAACGGCCAAGCGGAAAAAAAGATCGCTCCGCAAACGTCCGTCGTCCAGCACTTTCTGCGGCAGGCAGCTGATGGAACTGACCAGCTTGAAGTTCAGCCGCTTCTGCTGATTGGTGCCCAGCCGGGCGATGCTCATTTCCTGAAGCACTCGCAAAAGCTTGGGCTGAAGCTCCAGCGGCATGGAATCGATTTCATCAAGATAAACCGTGCCGCCGTCGGCCTCCTCAAAGAGGCCGGGCCGGTCCACCGCGCCGGTGAAGCTGCCCTTAACCGTTCCGAAAAGAATGCTTTCGATCAAGGTGGCCGGAATGGCCGCGCAGTTCAGGGCCAGGAAAGGCTTGTTCTTGCGCGATGATTTATCATGAATCAGGCGGGCGAACATCTCCTTGCCGCAGCCGGTCTCCCCGGCGATTAGCACCGGCGAGGGGCTGTCGGCCGATAGATCCACAATGTTCAGGGCCCGGGTAAAAGCAGCGCTGGAACCGACGATTGATTTGCGCGGAATATTGATGGGCGTGGAGGACGGCCACTCAATGGGCGGGCAGCGGCCGGGCGTATCAGGCACATTTTTGGCCAGCGGCATGGTCAGGCAGATTGAGCCGGTCACCCGGCCGCCAGTGAACAGCGGATAGACCCAAAAGGCCGCGTCCACCTCCCGGCCGCGCCGGGTTTTATATTTGGAGATAAAGCCGGTCAAAGGCTTGCCCCGGTTTTGACAAATGCTATTGATGTCCGGGCAGAGGTCTGGTTCGTAAATATCCATTTCAATCTGGCCGATGATTTCTTCCGGCTCATAACCGTCGAGCTGGCCGTGGGCTTTATTGTAATAGACCACCACCCCAAGGCTGTCAACGATCATTATTCCAATGGGCAGCTTGTCCATAATATATTTCAAGCTCTTGATATCACAGGGAAAAATACCAGCCAGGGCTTCATCGAAAATACTTTGGTCAGTCATGGTTCGCTCCATTTCATTTTTGTCAAAAAGTATTTTGCTATTTCTGTTTTGTCAAAGACAGTTTATTCCGTTTTTGACATTTTAACAATCAGCGTTCAATAGCAAAAAGTGTTTTACATCTATCAGCGTTTTTTAATTTATTGTTATTATTTGTATTTTCTCATACGCATTAATCTTTTGATTTTTTCGGCCGCTAATTGGTTTGAATTTTGCTGAAATACATTTTTACAAAACTCAGACTTTGCACTTTCCAAGCCATTTTGTAAAAAGTTAAAAATGTCAAATTGTCAAACATCAGCTTCAACAGACCGCCTTGCCCTGGCGGTCCAGCCAGACGGCGCAGCGTGACGGCCCCATGAGGGAGCCCCCCGCCGTGAGGAGAACAGCCATGACAAAATTAGGCCCGAATTTCGCTCTGAAAGTATTTTCCGATTCCGAAGTGGAAAAGATTCATGAAGAAGCCCTGAAACTTCTGGAAAACACAGGCATGGTTCTGGAAGATGAAAAATATCGCGACATCATGGTTCAGAAAGGCTGCAAGCTCGGCCCCAACAACGAACTGCGCATTCCCCGGCAGATGGTAAAGGAGGCCTTGGAGAGCGTGCCCAAAAGCTTCATCCTCTATAATCGCCAGGGTGAGGAAGCCTGCTATTTCGAAAAAAACAACAGCTATTTCAACCCCGGCGGCTGTTCATTGAGCTGGCTGGAGGAAGATGGCGTCACCTCACGCCCCTCGCTGGCCAAAGACCAAAAAATAATCGCCCAGCTGGTTGAGCAGCTACCCCATGTGCGGATGCAATCCTGCACCCTGAACATGGCCGACATCCCAAACTCCGTTCAGGATCAGTTCCTGACCTACCTCTCGTTCCTTCACTGCTCCAAACCCATGGTCGGCGGCTATCTCAACTATGGCTCGCTCTTTGAGCTGAACCGGGTGCTGGCCGCGGCCGTGGGCGGGGAAAAAGATCTGGCCGAAAAACCACGCATAGTCATGGACTGCACCCCCACCGCTCCCTTGAAATGGTGCCGTCTCTCCCTGGCCACCATCTGGGAATGCTCCGAAGTCCAGATGCCCATTGAATTCATCTCCGTGCCCATGCCCGGCTCGGTTTCGCCCGCCACCCTGGCCGGTTCGATTCTTCTGCATACGGCCGAAACCTTGGGCGGCATAGTCTTCACCCAGGCCGCCCGCCAGGGTCAGAAAGTCATCTACGGCAGCGCCCCGATGTATTTCGACATGAAGACCATGAACCCCCTGCTGGCCGGGCTGGAATCGGCCATGATGTTCCTGGGCGTGGCCCAGATGGGCAAATATTTTGGCCTGCCGACCCACGCTTACGCCGGTCTCAGCGATTCCAAGCGGGTTGACCTTCAGTCCGGCTGGGAGGATTCCTTCACGGCCCTTCTGGCCACCCTTGGCGGCGTGACCTCCCTGAGCGGCTTGAGCCAATTGGAATTCTGCCTTCTGGTCAGCCCGGAAAAACTGGTGGCTTCCAACGACTTGATCGGCAAGTTTGAGCGCCTGCGCCGGGGCATTGAAGTGACCGACGAAACCCTGGCCGCCCAGCTCATCGCCGATATCGGCCCCGGCGGTGAATATGTGACCAGCAAGCACACCATGAAGCATTTCCGCAAAGAAGCCTATTTCCCCACGGAAGTGGTTGACCGCAAGACTCGCCGGGAAAGTGAACAGCCCCTCGATACCTTCCAGCGGGCTCAGATTCGCAAGAAAAAACTCCTGGCCGAAGCTCCGGCCGATCCCCAGTTCCCCCACCGTGCGGACATGGATAAAGCCATTGCCGAAATCTTCAAAAAACATGGCGTGGCCCTGCCGACGATTTAATGATCATCCGGTCAAGGCCTAATTTTTGGCCTTGACCGGCCCCAGCCATTCCCAAAAGTTACATAACAGCGGATGACCGCCGCCGGGAGAAATGTTTTTGCCCGGTTCCGTTCCGGGGGTCTTAGTCACGGAACCGGGCAAAAACATTTCTCCCGGCGGCTGCCTGCCCGTCGTTCTTGAAGGTTTGACGGCAGGCAACTCTAGTTATGCCCAACTCCGTACTTTCGTCAAAAAATTTCCGTCAACTCTGTTTCAATATTTATCTGTCTAAAAAAGAAAGGAGGACGCCCAATGGCTTCCGGACACCGAAAATACCTGGCGCTTCTGGCTCTGGGCATGACCTCATCAGCCTCCATCACCCTGGCTTTCATCAAATACACCTATTACGACGCCTGGGTGGCCGGAATGCAGTGCACCAATGAAGAGGCCGGCTACATCATGGCCATCTACGGCCTGACCGGCTCCCTCAGCTATGTGCCCGGCGGCTGGCTGGCCGACCGTTTCTCCATCAAAAAAATTCTCATCATCACCCTTCTGGGCAGCGCGGCCATGAATTTTATTTTCGCGGTCTGGCCCAGCGCCCGCATTTTCGGAATCCACATCGGCTATCCCATCTGGTTCGGCCAGGCCATGGTCAGCGGCTTCGCCCTGTGGGCGGCCATGCTCAAAGGCGTGCGTCTGTGCGGCGGCCCGGAGGAACAGGGCAAGATGTACGGCATTTATGGCGCGGCCGAAGGCCTTTTCACCGCCGCCATTCTCTTCCTGGCCTGGATCTTCTTCAGCCGGGCCCTGGCCGACGCGCCGGACCAGACCACCGGCCAATTGAACGGCCTGAGCATAGTTGTCAACAGCTATGGTTTTTTCAGCCTTCTGGCCGCTGTGGTCGTGTTCCTGTTCTATGACGATCCCCAGAGGGCCGATGACGAAGAGCCCTTCCGTATTAAAGAGCTGGGCGCGATTCTAAAAAATCCGGCCATTTGGTATGTGGCCATCATGGTCTTTTGCACCTATGGCCTTTACACCAGCTATTCCTATTTCGCCCCCTGGATGAGTGAGGTGCTGGGCATACCGGAAGATGAAAGCGTGGCCCTCTCCATTTTCCGCACAGCCATTATAGCCCTTTTGGTCGGCCCCTTTGCCGGTATGCTGGCCGACAAATTCAAATCTTCATCCAAAGTGATCCTGATCGGCCATGTGCTGGCCGTGGTCCTCTTGATTGTCCTGACCACCATGCCGCTGGACGACAGCCGCAAAGGAATGTGTCTGTTCCTGATGTACGCCCTGACCGTATTGATGTACGCCACCTTCCTGATCATGTATTCAACATTCGCGGAACTGAACATCCCCACCCGGATAACCGGCACGGCCATTGGCTTTGTCTCCATCCTGGGTTATTCGCCCGACGTGGTGGTGAATCCGCTGTTTGGCCATTTCATGGACAACTACGGCATTGAAGGCTATCGCTACATTTTCTTATGCTTCATAGTGCTGGCGGTGATCGGCGCGGTGAGTGCTTTCCTCATCCGCCGGGAGGCGGTGAAGTGCGGCCGCGCCCTGGAGCGGCCCGCGCCCGCGCCTTCAGCCGCCTGATAAAAACAGGGGCCGCACTCCCACTCCCGGCCCCCAGCCCTTCACAAAAAGGAGGCAGCTTATGATCAGAAACCGCATGGCCGGAAGGCCCATGAGCGGAGGCCTGGGTCTGGACATCCTGAACCAGGATGAGCTTCATGAGATTCACCGCGCGTCTCTGGAAGTCCTCTGGCACACCGGCATTTTCGTGCAGGACCATGAGGCCCTGGACATCTTCGCGGAAGCCGGGGCCAAGGTGGACCGCAAAACCAGCGTAGTCCGTATCCCGCCGCATCAGGTGGAGGGAGCGATTTCATCGGCCCCGGAAAAAGTGGTGCTGCGCGGCCGTGAGGCCAAAAACGACCTAGTGGTGGAAGGCCGCCGGGTCAGTTTCACCAACTTCGGTGACGCCGTAACCATCAACGATCCTTACACCGGTGAGCATCGCGAGACGACCAAACAGGATATGGCCAACCTCTCCAAAGTCATTGACGCGCTGGACGTGATCTCCATCATGGAGGAAATGGCCGCGCCGCACGACGTGCCGCCGGAAGTGGCCTCTCTCCACGCCTATGAGGCTATGGTGCTCAACAGCTCCAAGCACATTTCCATCGGCCCTCTGGAGAGGGAGACTACTGAAAAGATCATTGAAATGGCCGCCCTGGTGGCCAAAGCCACCCGCCCGGAACTGCCGGAAGGATTGGGGAACCTCCCCATGAGCCTGATAACCTGCCCGGTCAGCCCCTTGAGGCTGGTGGACAGCCCCTGCGCGGTTATCATCGCGGCAGCCAAACACAATATCCCCTGCACCATCCTTTCCATGGCCATGAGCGGCGGCTCGGCCCCGGTGCATCTGGCCGGGACGCTGGTGTCTCACAACGCGGAAGTATTGTCCGGCCTCACCCTGGCGCAATTGGTGCGGCCCGGAACGCCGGTAATCTACGGCAGTTCCACCACTTCACTGGATTTAAAGACCGCCTCGGCCACAGTGGGGTCGCCGGAGCTGGCCATGATCGGCGCGGCCGTGGCGGCCATGGCCCGCTACTATCTGCTGCCGAGCTGGGTGGCCGGCGGGTAGGCTGACTCCAAGCTTGCCGACGCGCAGGCGGCCCATGAGAAGACCATGACGGCCCTTCTCCCGGCCCTGTCCGGCGCGAACATTATCTACGGCCTCGGCTTGATCGAACTGGGAATGACGATGGATTACGCTCAACTGCTGATAGACGCGGATATGGCCGAGATGGTCATGTTCGCCCTTGGCGGAATCCCGGTTACAGATCAAACTCTGGCGGTGGACGTCATCAACCAAGTTGGTCCGTTCAAGGATTTTTTGAGCCACAAAAGCACCTTCGAATTCCGGCGCAGTCAATCCCAGCCCCGTCTTTTCAACCGTCAGGTCAGGGATACCTGGCTGAAGAAAGGCGGGCGGGATCTCACGGCCGTGGCCCTCGACAAGGCGAAAGAAATTCTGGAAACCCATCAGCCAATCCCGCTCTCCGATGAGACTCGGACGGCCTTGCGTAAAATCGTGAATGCGGCGGAAAAAAGCCACAATCTGCCGTTAAGCGACCAGTAAGGGGAAAAACAACGGGGGCCAGACGGCCCCCTTTTTTATGCTTTCACCGGTGCGATTAATTGCAGCCGCCCTGGTTTCAATTCCACTTCCATTGGCGTGAAACCGATTGGATCGCCCTCAAATTCCACCGGCAGCTTTGAATCGTTGATTATGGTCGCGCGGCTGAAAGCGCGGGCAAAAACATTTTTCCCGGGCAAGGGCTGTCGGGCGGCCAAAAGCGATAAAAGCCTGGTCAGACGGATTTTTGAGCAATCGTGGAAAAGCAGCAACGATAACCGGCCGTCTTTTTCAGCTGTTTGTCCGGGAAGCTTCAGGGAGGCGGCCAGATATGGATTTTTGAAAACAATCAGGTGATCGGCCCGGCTGAATTCGAATTTTTCACCATCCAGAGTCAGGTAGCATTTAAAGGGGCGATGGTTCCAGGCGGCAGCCAGCCGACCTAAAGCGGGCCCGGTGTTTTGCCCGAAAACATTCCACCACCCCAGGGTGTTGGCTAAAGTACCCGCCCCCAGCGACAGAACCACTCCGCAGGAAAAATAACATCTGGCCCTTTCGCCGTGACCGCCGGTCATGGTGGCTTCGGCCAGATCCATCAGGCGGGTCTGGCCCTGTAGTATAGTGGACAGGGCTTTTGTTTTTTCGGTGGGGATTTCATAGTATAGGCAGAAATCAGAGCGTGCGCCGCAGGGAAGAACACCAAGCGGCACCTGACCGCCAGACATCATGAGGCCATTGATGATGTTATTAATGGTGCCGTCGCCGCCCACAGCCACCACTGGAGTTTGAGCCCGGCGGGCCTGACGGATGGCGTCATCCTGCGAAGCGCTTTCGTGCCAGGTAAAGGGAAAACCGGCGGCTTTAAGTTCTCTTTGCCAGAATGGCCATATTGTTTTGCCCCGGCCGGCCTTGGCGCAAGGGTTGGCAATAAAAATCATGTTCAGGCGCTCCCGCAAATTAGAATCTTCCAGAGGGGCTCAACCGTGTTCGGATTTCAAATCCTGCTTCATTAACTATCTATATTTACGAAAAAAAGTCAAGGAGTGTCGACCTTTCGCGGCAATTCTCAAAGTAAACTTTTTCCCTTGAACTTACAGCTTGCAGCTACACAAAAAGCGTGGTTTTTGTTCCGCGAGTGGCTTTTTTGCCGTCAAAACCAGTCGCTGGCGCTCCGTCTCCCCTCTCGGGTCGACCTGCTATTTTAAAATACCATCCACTTTGAGAATTGCTGGGCCGGTACTCTCCAGATAAGACGCCAAGCCCTATCGCCTTAACTTTAAAAGCGATTTTATAATGCAATAATACGATAATTATGTATAATATGAAGGTCAGGCATTCACTTCTCTGGAAAAATGCTATATAATTACTGAACTTCTAAAGAGGGTCTCAGCGCGAAGCCTTAATATTCATGATTTGGCCGCATGAATATTCGGGTGGACACGCCCCATATCCAAATTTGCATATAGCGGGGGGATTTGATGAAAATCAAAACCAGATGCGACAACTGCGGCAAGGTCTACAACATGGCGAGTGAGTATATCGGCAGAACCGCCCAATGTAAACACTGCCGTCACCACTTTATCATGAATGCTTACGAGCCGGCAGCCGAAATATTCCCGGCCCAGCCCGCGCCCGTCCAGGCAGCGGCGCCGCCACAGCCTGCTCCGGCCCTCCAACTGGAACAACAGCCCCAGTATCAGGCGCCACAGGTTCAGCCGCCTCAAGCCCAGCAGCAGCCTCCGGTGACAATGCCCTACACTCCGCCCCGCGAGGACACCCCTCCCCCGCCGAACTTTCAGCCTCAGCCGCAGAACAGCATGATGCCGCCGCAGCACGCCCTGGCCGATCAAACCATTCTGCCCAATACCGCGGCCATGGCCCAGAACTATGCTCCCCAGCCCGGTCAGATGATGCCGGGGCAAATGCCTTATCAGCAACAGGCTTCGGCGGCGCAACAGATGCCGCCGCAGATGCCCCCGGCCGGCAATTATGCCGCACAGCCGGAAATTCAGGTTCAGACCGTGCCGGTGCCGCCTCTCGATCCCAGAACCCAGCCCCTCCATGGAGCAAACGACTCCGCGCTCCGGGGTGCGGCGGGACGCGGAACTCAGACAGCCCTTTGCCTCAAATGCGGACACAGCGCGGAAGTTCCTGTTCCCACCAAGCGGATGAAAATCAGCTGCCAGGCCTGCGGAGCCAAAATCGCCATTGGCCCGGAACCGCAAAAAAAAGCGGCTAAATCCAAAGCCGGCGGCGGTTCAAACAAATCCGTCTTAATTCTCCTGGCGCTGGTCTTTTTTCTGGTGGCCGTACTTTTCATCGGTCCGATGTTCCTGCCGGATATTTTCCCGGACATTATCGGAGACCTTCTGTTTGATTGACCAATATAAGCTCCCTCCACTATAATGGTGAGAGGAAAAGAGTCACCACGGCCGGGATAGTGGCGTCACTTTCCCGGCCTTTTATTATCAATCCAGAAAGCCGCCAACGGCGAAAAATCAGCAATTCTGTATGGCCCGGCTCCGCCGCATATAACAGGGGCGTTCACCGCCCTGGCGGTGCGGCTAATCACCGCCAAAAGCCATAAATAGAATCGCTCGCAAAAAATAGGGAGGTGGGAGATGAGAATTCTGATTGTGGGCGGCGACGCGGCCGGTATGAGCGCGGCCAGCCAGATCCGCCGCCGCCAGCCGACCTGGACAGTTGAAGTTTTTGAAATGGGCGAGCGGACCTCATACGGTCTCTGCGGCATTCCATATTATGTGGGCGGCCTGGTCAGTAATCTGGAAAATCTGGTGGTCATGACCCCGGAACAGTTCGAGCGTGATCGGGGCATAAAGGTTCATATCCGCCATATGGTGACGGCCGTCAATCCGGCCCGTAAAAGTGTCACCGTGAAAAATCTGGCTGATGGACAAAGCCGCGACGAAAACTATGACCAGTTGCTCCTGGCCACCGGGGCCGCACCGCTGATTCCCGCCGGTCTTGAGCCGGGCGTGCCGGGCCTCTTCTATATCAGGGGCCTGGACGACGCTGGCCGCATCCGGCAGGCCGCCGCCCATGCCCGGACGGCGGTGGTGGTCGGCGGCGGCTATATCGGCCTGGAAGTGGCCGAGAACCTGGCCCATGACGGATTGAAGGTCACGCTGATCGGCCGGCGGGTGGCCAATGTTTTTGAACCGGAGCTGCAATCGCTGGCCCAGGCCTCCCTGGTTAAAGGCGGAGTGAATTATCTTCCCGGCAGCGAAGCTGTGGGCGCGGCTGCCCACCCCGATGGCGGGGTGGCGGTAAAACTGGCTGGCGGTGAGACTGTGCAGGGCGACCTGGTAGTGGTCGGCGCGGGGGTTCGACCCCGGTCGGAATTGGCGGCGGAGGCCGGGCTGGCCCTGGGCGAGAAGAAAGCTGTTCAAGTGGACCGTCTTCAACGGACCTCCAATCCTTTCATTTTCGCGGCCGGTGACTGCGCCGAGACTCATCACCTGGTCACCAAAAAAGGCGTCTATATTCCTCTGGCCCTGCCCGCCAACCGGCATGGCAAAGTGGCCGGACTGAACATCTGCGGCCAATCGGAAAAATCACAGCCGGTGCTGGGCACCTCCGCCTTGAAAGTTTTTGATCTGGGACTGGCCAGAACCGGCCTGGGACTGGATGAGGCCATAAAGGCCGGATTCAGGTCCGCCGTCAAGACGGTTGTCAAACAAAGATCGAAGCCCGGCTATTTTCCTGGCTCAGGTGAAGTGACCGTAGCTGTGATTTACGACAAAATCACCGGCCGCCTTCTGGGCGGCCAAATGGCCGGCCCGCCGGACGGGGTGGGACACCGCATCAACACCCTGGCCGCCGCTATTACCGGAGCCATGACGGTCAAAGAGGCGGCGGCTATAGAAACAGCCTACGCCCCGCCCTTCTCCGTGGTCTATGACCCGGTGATCATAGCCTGTGAAGTGGCGGAAAAAAGCAGATAGTGCCTGGTATGTAGAAGTCATTTCATAAATAAGATTTTTGTTTCCTGGCTAGGCGCGAAGGCTTTTTAAGCGCAGGAATATACGACATATTTTGAGCATTAAAAAGACTGAGCAACGACGCCAGGGAGCAAAAAGATATTTATGAAATGACTTCTAGTCAAGGTTGTAAATTCTGAATGGCATTGACCCGCCGGAAGCGGGGGATTGTTTTTATCGCGGCTCCGGTTCCGGAAGTCTTAGTCACCGGAGCCGCGATAAAAACAATCCCCCGCTTCCGGCTTCCACTCGGCCAGGCACACAGCCTTTAAGAAAGATGACCAGGATAGCCGCCGGGAGAAATGTTTTTGCCCGGTGAGGTGACTAATGACCCCCGGAACCTCACCGGGCAAAAACATTTCTCCCGGCGGCGGTCAACCGCTAATTACAAGGGGGAACTGACCGGCTCTTTCAGTATTTTATAAATAGCTTCACGCGCGGCCCGGCTCAGGGCTTCATGTTTTTTAAGGCCCATGATCTGCCTCAAATGATCAGCCGTCCTCATGGCCAGCATGGCCAGATCACCAGCCCCCAAGCCCAACAGTTCCACCGCCTCATCAAAATCACCCTTGGTGGCCCACGACCACATGGCCCAGGCCGGGCGGAGGTTAAATACCGGCGTATCGAATCCGGCTTCGTCCAGCCGCTCCATCATCGGGCCCACCGCCAGAACCAGGCCGGTCAGCGGCTCGGTGAGCTTTACCGGCGGCTTGCGGCGCGGCGCGGGCTTGTTGGATTCCTTGTCCGCCACCAGGCCCGCCACAGAGGCGGCCAGGGAGGCCGGGTCCAGCGGCCAGGCGTCGGCCTTGATGCCCGCGTAAAAAACCAGAGGATGCTCCAGGCGCAGTTCAGTGGCCCACTCGCCATCCGGGGTCAGGCGGTTTTGTCTGTCCACCAGGCCTTCGGCCTTCAAAAAATCCAGGTGAATCTCAAAGGCCTCATAAAGTTCGCCCGTAGCCTGAGCCAGAGCCCTTGATGAGGGTTTGGAGCCCCGTCCTTCGTAATGGGAGGCCTCCTGCCAGACCGCCAGCGATTCAGCCAGAAGGTGGCGAACCTCCTTGGGACTGTAAGCGTTCAAAAGGTTCAGAACCATGGAAAAGTTGACCGTCAATCCGCTGTGAACCGGATCGGGCGGCGAATGCAGCAGGCTGGCCATGAGGCCCAGATCCATATGCGGCCCCGGAATCATCAGGGCAAAGCCGATGTTGTCCCGGCCGCGCCGCCCGGCCCGGCCGGTCATCTGGGTGAACTCGGTGGCGCTGAGATCGGAAAAACCCTGTCCGTCGAAACGGTCGCTCTGGCGGACGACCACTGTGCGGGCCGGAAAGTTGACCCCGGCGGAAACGGTGCTGGTGGCGAAAATGGCCTCCAGCAAGCCCCGGCTCATCAGATCTTCCACCATCAGCTTATAGTGCGGCAGGTGCCCGGCATGGTGGGCGGCCAGCCCCAGCCGGCGGATGCGCCCCAAATGGGGATGGTCGGCCAGAAAGGGATACTTTTCCAGATACTCATTGATCAGGTCCTGCCGGGCCTGAAACCGTTCCCGGCTCTCCGTCGGCGGCCCGCCGGACTGGCTCAGGGCCGCGTCGCAGTCGGCCCTGGATTTCAGGAAGAAAATAGCCGGCAGCATGTCCAGATCCCGCATTGCCGTCATCACTTTGGAGTTGGGAATCTGGATGTTGAAAAAGGCCCGTCCGCCCCGGCGCTTTTCACCCTGGCGGCGTCCGGCCGAAGCCAGATCAACCAGGTGGCCGGAGGGCCACAGGCAGACGCCCATTAGAGGCACCGGACGCTCGCCGCCAGTGACCACCGACACTTCCGTGCCCCGGTTGCGGGCCAGCCAGGCGGCCAGTTCGCGGCTATTGGCAATAGTGGCCGACAAAAGCAGGAGCCGCACCCGCGCGGGCAGGTAAATCAGCACTTCCTCCCAGACGACCCCCCGGTCTCGGTCGCCCAGATAGTGGGCTTCATCCAGAATCACCAAGTTGGTGTGGATGTCGTGGCCGCTACTCATGGAATCATAGAGTTGATTGCGCAGAATTTCCGTGGTGCCTATGATCAGGGGGGCCTCGGTATTGACCTTGTGGTCGCCGGTCAGGAGGCCCACATTTTCAGGCCCAAAAATTTTGCTGAACTCCAGAAATTTGGCGTTGGAGAGGGCTTTCAGCGGTGAAGCATACCAGATGCGGCCATTTTTTTTCATTTCCGCGTCAATAGCCTGCTCGGCTATCCAGGTTTTACCGCTGCCGGTGGGCGCGGAGACAATAACATCCCCAAGTTTCGACAGCCGCACCGCCTCAAGCTGAAAAGGATCAGCAACAAACGGCGCGTCTTCCGGCACGCCAATTTTGTCCAGCGCCTTTTGCACTTTCGGGGCGACATCCAGTTTGAAAGCATACGGCTCGGCCCTGGGCGGCCGTTGCGGACGCATGGGTTCGCCCTGCTCCGGGCGTTTTCTGCGGGGACCGCCACGTCTGAGAGGTCTGCGTTTGGTCGGTGGTCTATCGCTCAAGATGAATACCCTCCGTGCGTGGTCCGCACTGGACCATGTCCTGGCGGCGGTTTCCCGTAATTGTAAATGCGTCGTCCGTCATCGTATTAAGAGCGGTGCCCCCGCGCCTGTGGCCTTAACCATAGGCACGGGGGGCACCGCTCTTAATACGATGATAGCCGCCATACTTACCAAACTGTAAGAGGCCCCCCAGACATAGCCCCGTGCGGGCCACGCACTATTTGCGTTTGGCGCTGCGGCGGGATTTGGCCTTGGCGGTTGTGGTGGTCTTTTTTGACTTGGGCTTGGAATAAGCCTGACGCGCGGGCTGGTCGTTCGGGCCGAGTTCCAGAAGCGCGGTCTTCACGGCCGAACTGGCCGCCGCCATTTTCTGGCTGTCTGAAAGCGGCGCGGCCTTGGGGTCGTCATAATAACGCCGGGCGCCGACAAAGTAAGGCGAATATTGGGGACCGAAAGCGGCCGTTTCCGTCACGACTCCGCTTTTGGCGGCGGCGTGGAGAAAATTGCCTTTGCCGGTGTAAATGCCCACATGGTAGCTGCCCCGGCCGGAGGGATCGCGATAAACCAGAAGGTCCCCGGGCCGCAGATCCTCTTTGGCCACCTGGCGGCCGCCGGAGGCCTGCCTTTGCGCGTCCTTGGACAGGGAGATGCCCTTCTGGCCGTAGACCCAGCGGGTGAAGCCAGGGGAGTCAAAACCCGTGCCGGGATTCTGGCCGCCGCTCTTATAATGACGGCCGGTCTGCTCATAAGCGGCCATCAGGAGGGAGCCGGTGACATTGGCCTTGACCTGGATGGAGGCGGAGGCGCTGGGGGCCGGTTCGATATAATCGCTGGCCATGGGCGTCGGAACGCTCATGAAGGAACCTTCCACCGAAGATTCGGACAAACCGTGATCGGCCAGAAGACTCTGCCCGGCCCGGCTGGTCGAAAGGCTGCCGCGGAGGCCCTTGGTGCAGGAAACCATATCAATCACATCGCCATTGGCATTCATCACCCTTGAGGGGGAATAGCTTCTGGCCTGTAAATCGCGGCTGAAGGAATTTTTGGCGGTGGAGGTGCTGTTACAGGCGGCCAGAATGACTACGGCGGAGAGAGAGAGGCATATTTTCAACACATTGTTCAATCGGGGGCGGTGAGTCCGTTCGGCATAGCTGATTTTGGACATGCGAACTCCTTGGATTATACCGGCCGTGGTCATGGCCGTGGAAATGGTTTCCAAAAGACGATAAAACCGGGCAGGGCCGGAATCATCTTTTCAGATCAAACGGCGTCTTAAAAGAAGACGAATTGAATGGGAATCCGTGGATGGCTGTTTTGCTTGTTACGGATTTATTATTCATTATGTATATCTGATATTAAAAGATAGGTCAAGGGGTTGCGGGAAGAAATATCAATTAAATATGAATTTTTATTAAAAAAATCTGTAAATTGGCTTTATGATTGAAGAATCGGAGTAAAAAATACTGAAAAACATACGCTTGAAACAGGTCCGGCCGGAAACGGGTTCCGGCCGGACCACAACATCCTGTATATCAATATTCAGGATCGAGTTTCTCGGAAAGTTTCCGGTGAGTCCACCACTGATAGCAGATGACAATGGGCACAAAAATCAGGGCCACCACCAGCATGATGAACAGAGTTTTGGGCGTGGAAGCTCCGTTGGCGATGGTCACCGCGCCCAGAGGGTCCAGACGGGAAGGCAGAAGGTTGGGATACATGCCCATAACCCCGGTCAGGGCCAGAGAAATAATGCCCACGCCGGAATATAGGAACGCCTTGTTCATCTTGTCCGTCCGGTAAAGATAGTGGCCGGAGGCCAGAAATGAGACCAGGCAGGCTGCCGGCAGGGCCAGCATCAGCGGGGATTCGAAAAAATTCCTGTAAAGACCGGCCCAGAAGAAGGTCAGGAGCACGTAGACCAGGAAACACAGCATGAAGACCGGCCAGAGCACTTTGGCCATCATGGCCGCCTTTTTCTCCAAATCCCCGGAAACATGCCAGGAAAGGTACATGGCCCCGTGGGTGGCGAACATAACCACGAACAGAAGCCCGCCCAACAGGGCGTAGGGATGAAGGAGGTTCAGGATATTGCCCTGAAAGATGTGGTTCTGATCCAGCGGCAGGCCCCGGAAAATATTGGAGAAAGCCACACCCAGGAGCAAGGCGGCCAAAAAGCCGCAGGCAGCCACGGTCAGATCCCAGAAAGTCCGCCAATGGGGGTGATTCCACTGGTGGCGGAACTCGGCGGCCACGCCCCGCATGATCAGCACCAGCAGAAGCAGCATCAGCGGAGTGTAAAGGCTGGAAAAAAGCACCGCGTAGGCCAGGGGAAAGGCCGCGAAAGTGACCCCACCGGCCGTTATCAGCCAGACTTCGTTGCCGTCCCAGAAGGGGCCGGTGACCTGATGCATGGTGTCGCGTTCCTTTTGGGTGCTCATGCCGATGATTGGCAGCAGCATGCCGATGCCGAAATCATAGCCGTCGAGCGCGAAATAGATACCCCACAGAAGCGCCCACAGAACGAACCAGATATCGCCTAAATATTCCATGACGTACTCCTATTTCAATACGGCGTTGCGGCCAGGGTTTCGTTCCATTCAGGCTCCTTCAGGGCGGCCTTGCCCATCAGGATGACGCCGGCGACAGTCAGAAGGGTATAAACCCCGCCCATAACGGCCAGGGAACCGGCAATCTGATACCAGTCCACCGGGCTTCCGGCCAGGGAGGTGCGCATCATGCCATAAACCACCCAAGGCTGGCGGCCGACTTCAGTCACGGCCCAGCCCAGTTGCAGGGTCAGGTATGGCAGCGGAATCATCAGCACATATAGCAAGAGCGGGTAGCGCAGGCGCATGATGTGGTATTTGAACAGGGCGGTCAGCACGGCTACGCCCACGAAAAGCGTGCCCAGCCCGACCATCAGACGAAACGAAAGGTAAACCGGCCACACCGGCGGCCGGTCCTCTTTGGGGAAAGCTTTCAGGCCCTTGACTTCAGCGCTGAAGGAATTGGTGGCCAGAAAGCTCATGAGGCCGGGAATGCCCAGGGCTTCCACCAGATTCTCCTCACTGTCGTCAATGGGCGGGATGACCAGAAGGTGCATGGGGGCGTGGGTCTGCGTCTCCCACTGGGATTCCATGGCCGCCATTTTGGCGGGCTGGTATTTGGCTGTAAGCTGGCCCTGAAAATGGCCGGTCAGGGCGGCCAGGATGGAAAAGGTCAGGGCGAAGCACAGTCCGAGGCTGAAGGATTTCTGAAAGAACGCCTCATTGTTGCGCCGGAACAGGTGCCAGCCGGAAATGCCCATAACCAGGAAACCGCACAGCAGCATGGCCGCGATCACGGTATGAATGAACATGCTCCAACCATAAGGGTTGGTGATGACGGCCAGAAAGCTGTCGAGCACCAGCCGGTCGCCGTCAAGGCGGAAGCCCACTGGATTCTGCATGAAACCGTTGGCCAATAAAATCCACAGGGCGCTGAGGACACCCGCGCCGGACACCAGCCAGATGGCCGCCAAGTGGACCTTTTTGGGCACCTTGTTCCAGCCGAAAGCCCAGACGGCAATGAAGGTGGATTCCAGAAAAAACGCGGCCGTGGCCTCAATGGCCAAAAGGGAGCCGAAAATATCGCCCACGAAATAGGAATAGTTGGCCCAGTTGGTGCCAAACTGAAATTCCAGGGTGATGCCGGTCACCACGCCCAAGGCGAAATTAATGAGGAAAATCCGCCCCCAGAATTTAGCCTGGGCCTTGTACATCTCATCGCCAGTGCGCACATAACGCGTCTCCATAATGGCGATGAAGAAAGCCAGCCCCAGAGTCAGGGGAACATAGAGGAAATGGAAAAAGGTGGCCAGAGCGAACTGCAGCCGGGAGAGAATTACCGGATCCATGTTGTGGTCCTCCAGATTTCCGGCCGCCGGGCGGGTCCGGTTGTCGTGATCGGCCTAGTGGAAGTGTCGGCCGGGAAGCCGCCGCGAAGGGTTCGGCTGTCCGCATTCTTTTGATTCTCATAATTATCGTTTACTGAACACGCTCGCGAACTCCTCAATGTCTGTTGACGGCATGTTGACCGCACTCCGGTAAAAGATAGGTTTATGAGCGTCACTGCAATTATATGCCTAAAAAAATGAACTGGTCAAGTATAATCGTACATTGTCGGAAATGCTTGTTTCACACCGACGGACTTTAATTGTCAAGCGCAGTAGTTCATATACCGATACGAAAATAGGATACTCTCAGGCGGGGGGCTAAATTATGATTAGCGGCATATCGAAAATGTCCTCAATGGGCATGATGAACGTCAATGGCCAGGGGCAAGGCGGCGTCTCAGGGGTCGGCGGGGGCCTGCGGATAGAAACGGCGGCCCAGGAGACAGTGGAGCAAACTGCGGCCAAGGCCTCCATCTATGACAATTTTAAGAATGAAATGGCTTGGCGTCTGGCTGAAAGCGGCCCCAGGAAGCCGGAGCCGGACGATCCGGACCCCGACGTTCTGGCCCGGAGCCTCACCGGGGCTATGGGTGAAATAGAAAAGCTGTTCGGCCGTGAGGCGGCCACCGAGGCTATGGCCATGATTTTGACCGGCACGGCCGACGAGATGAATTTGAATACTCTGACCGGTTCCATTCAGAACGCCATGAAAAACCTCTCCCGCCAGGACCCCAACGGCATGAAAATAAAACAATTGGCCGATGGCTTCAATGAGGATCTGACCCTGGCGTTTGACCCGGACAAAGCCGCCGCTGTTTTGGAGGCCGAAAGCAGCCTCAGTCTAAGCTATGCTCTTTCCAGGCATTTCGGTTTACTGTTGGAGAATCCAGATGATTACCAGAGCCACCAGGAGTGCCGCGCCCAGTCGGAGACGGATGAGGAAGTGAAAGAAACGTCCGGAACGATAGTGGCCGGAGACTGGCAGCCGGCCAATGACACCGGGGAGATTATTTCTGTTTCAGGCGGGGAAGCTCCGGCCAAACGGGAGAAAAGTTCACAGTTGGAAATCGCTCAGATGACCGGCTTTACCGCTGACGGCGACTGGGGCGCAGTTGAGGTTATCAAACCGGAGGAAGTTGAGGACGAAGAATTGAAAATCCGGGCCCAGGAAGGTCTGGACAAAGCCGGCAACCTGAAGATGAGCGATATCATCAACCCTGATCTTGGTGATGGGCGTGAAGTGGTTGAGGGGCTGATAAAATTCCTCTCAGATGATTTGCAGGATGAGGAAGCGGCCGCCTATCTGGAGGAAGCCCTCAAAAAAGCTGATCGTGGTGAAGCGGATTTGGGGTCGAATTTTATGGAGCGCCTCAGCCAGGTCTATTCTAAAGTCGCGTCCGAGATGGATGAAGACAAACTGGCGACCTTTGAAAATTACCTCAACGGTGATTTCAAGGACAACTTCAATGAGGTGCTGGGACGGCTTCAGAACAATCTGGTTCTGCCCCTGGCCGAGGATGTCGGGCAAATAGAATTTAGGGGCCTACAGGGGATATCCGGCGGAATGGAGAGCGATTCATTCAGCTTCCAATGGGGCTATCAGGGCGACGACTATGTGGAAAAAACCGTCACCAAAAAAGTGATGCGGGAGGATTTTCAGGGCGTTAAAGACGCGGCCGACGATAAAGCCAGCCGCAACCAGGCTGATCTGGAATTGGCCAAAGCCCAGCGTGAAGATGAAAAGGCCTTGCGTAAGGCCGGGTATAACGTCAACACCTCCCGAACCATCAACGATGATATTCCCGTTTCGCTCGGCTATGTGGCCCCCGGCTACAGCCACATCAATCGGGACGCCCGGAAGAACGAAGGGCTCTGGAATGATCTGGAATTGTCGGACGGAGTTGAAAAGGACAGCGCGGAAGCGGCCAGCGAAGATCTGGAGCAGGCGCTGTCTTTGAAAGCCGGGCAATTGAGTCAGGCTTCGCTGGCTGAGCTGGAAAATTTTCTCTCCGACCGGTTTGGCGAAGAAAAAGCCGCGGGCATGATGGAAAGTCTGGATTGGAAAAAAGACCTCATGACCGGTCTGGCCGACATTCACCGCGATGTCCGCGAACTGGGCGATGAGAGCCGGGCGGAAGAATTTGTAAATTTTATCAATGGAGATTTGAAGCGGGAAGTTCAGGTGCTGTCGGAAAAAATCGGTCTGGAGTTCCAGGGCTGGACCGGAGGGGATGGAATCTCCGGCGAACTATCCGCCGCTTTTAAAATAAGGGGGGAGGAAGGGGAAGAGGCCATTGAGGTGGCCCTTGCGGCCAGTTCCAGGGCTTCAGTTATTGATGAACCCGCGCCGGGCGCGGATGCTGAAACCATATTGAACAAAGGGGCGGAGCCGCAAAAAACTCTGGCCTCTCAAACCCGGCAGGTCGGCATACTCATCAGGGTTACTGCCTGAAGGGCGGCCCGGTCCTGGGACCGGACCGCCCAGACTCCCCGTCTGGCAGGGAGCCCTCTACGTTTCGCCATTCAGGCTGCTGAACGAAACGGAGAGTGTGTGATTTGGCTCCGTTCCGTCAACATCTTGAGTAATCGCCCCTCCAGGGCAATCGCTTGAAACTATCTTAGATAAAACCCGGCCGAGCGGGCGAAAAAATTTCTGACGTCGCTCGTAATTTTCTCGTATTCCCGGCCGGGTGACTTCATCGGCATTCTGTTTTGTCCGTGCCCGTCCGGGGAGCAAAATTACGAGCGACTTACAGAAAATTTTTCGCCCGCCCGGCCTGGTCAGTGTCGGCGTTTGGGTGAGGTTACTATTGGGGTCCTCTTGCATAAGCCAACCAAAACCAGGAGGACGGGGCGGTGAGATATCTCCAGAGGGGACCACGATTTTTGCGTAACTCTGAGCCGTCAGTTTAAGAGAAAAGGTCTATATTTTAAAAATAGCAGGTCGACCCGATAGGGGAGACGGAGCGCCAGCGACTGGTTTTGAGGCATAAAAGCCGCTCGCGAAGCAAAAACCACGCTTTTTGCGTAGTGGACGGGCCGCCTGTTTAAGGGAAGAAGCCATACTTTAAATCGCCCCACTATGGAGATATCTCACCGCCCCGTCCTCCGGGTTTTACCGGAAATCCATTCCGGGCGATTCGCCCCCAGCCGCCATCAGGCGGCTTTTTTATTTTGCCCCGCTCAGAAGTTCAGGCAACAGCATAGTGATTTTCGGAAAATACGTCAACAGGGTTAGGGCCAGGAGTGAGGCGAACAGGTAGCCCCAGTTGGCTTTGATCAAAGCTTCTATCTTCATTTTGGTGATGCCGCAAGCCACGAAAAGATTCACGCCCAAGGGAGGGGTGATCATGCCGATAGCCAGGTTGATGGTCATCACTATACCGAAGTGGACCGGATTAATGCCCAGATCCATAATCACCGGAAAGAAGATGGGGGCCAGGATGATAATGGCCGCGTTGGTCTCCATAAAGGTTCCGACAATGAGCAACAGAACGTTGGTAATCATCAGGAAGACAAAAGGATCGCTGGTGATGTTGATAAAGAAAGCGGCGATCTGGCCGGGAATCCCTTCACGGGTCAGAAGCTGGCCGAAGACCATGGCCGTGGCAATCAACAGCATGACCATGGCGCTGGAAATGGCCGAACGTTTCAGGATTTCCGGCAAATCCTTGAGCTTGATTTCTTTATAAACAAAGTAGGAGATCAAAAAGCCATAGACCACGGCCACATTGGCCGCCTCAGTCGGGGTGAAGACGCTGCCGTATATGCCGCCCAGAATGATGACCGGCATAAGAAGGGCCAGAACGGCCTCTTTGGAGGCGGCCATCAGTTCGCCCTTCTCCGTGGTGGCCGTGCCCTTATAGCCGTATTTTTTGGATACGATTACAGCCACAATCATCAGGGTCAGACCGATGCAGAGGCCCGGCAGAAAACCGCCCATGAACAGTTGGCCGATGGAGGTGTTTGTGACCACGCCATAGGTGATCATGGGAATGCTGGGCGGAATGATCACGCCGATGTAACCGGCCGAGGCCTGGGTGGCGCTGGCAAACGGGAGGCTGTAGCCCTGCCGCACCATGGCCGGAATCATCAGGCAGCCAATGGCCGCGACCGTAGCCGGGCCGGAGCCGCTGATGGCCGCGAAGAACATTGAGGCCATGATGGTCACCAGGGCCAGGCCGCCGGTGAAGGAACCGACCAGGGCCGAGGCCACGCGAATGAGACGGCGGGAGATGCCGCCCTTTTCCATGAGCGCCCCGGCCACCATAAAGAAAGGCACGGCCATGAGGGGAAAGGAATCGCCCACGGCGGTGAACATTTTCTGCGGCGCAATCAGGAGCGACATGTTGGGATGGAGATACAGCGAGATCAGCGAAGACAGGCCGATGCTCACGGCCACCGGCACCCGCATGAGTATCAGAAGGATGAAGGTTCCGAACAGAATAAAACTTATTGACATTGTTCGGCCTCCTCATTTTCCTTAATTTTGTCAAAATTCCGGTATTCCTCAATCATGGCCTGGGCAAAGCGGATGGACATGAACAGGGAACCCAAAAGGATCGGCAGATAGGCTATCCACATGGGAATTTCCATGGCCGGGGAAATCTGCCCCATGCGGGCGATGCGGGCAATGGCCAGATAGCCGACATAGCTCATGGCCAGGCCGAAAGCGACCGAGCAAAGGCCGGAAAAAATGATATCAAATTTCTGAAAGGCTTTAGGCATAATATTGACAAAGGCGGCCACGCCGATGTGAACGCCCTCCCGCGCCCCCATGCTGGCCCCGATGAAGACCACCCAGGTCATGAGGTAGCGGGCCAGTTCTTCCGACCAGGGCAGCGAGTAGTGAACAACGTATCTGAAAAAAACCTGAAGGAAGACCACGATAATCATCAGCATCAGCGACACCGTGACCAGGGTGGACTCCAGAACCGACAGCCCTCTTAAAATGGCCGGTTCACTTGATGCGTTGGAACTGGACATGAAAACCTCACCTCAATTCAAACCCGGCCCTCTCTAGAGGGCCGGGGCGTGATTGACACTTGTTACTTGGTGGCTTCGAGAATGGCGTTTAAGCGGTCAACGCCGACTTCCTTTTCAAACTCTTTGTAAATGGGGGCCATGGCTTCTTTCCAGACGGCCTTGTCAACCGTGGTGACGGTCATGCCTTTGGCTTCCAGCTCTTTCTGGGCCTGGGCCACTTCCTTCTGATTCAGTTCACGCTGAAAAATTTTGGCTTCGTCGGCGGCTTCCTGCACGGCTTTCTGCTGCTCGGGGGTCAGCTTGTTCCAGGCTTCCAGGCCGATCAGGAGCGGAGCGGGTGAATAAAAGTGCTCGGTCAGGGAGAGATATTTCTGCACTTCATAATACTTGCTGGTGTAAATGCCGGTCAGGGGGTTTTCCTGGCCGTCGACGGTTTTTTGCTGAAGAGCGGTGAACACTTCACCGGAGGCGATGGGGGTGGGGTCAGCGCCCAGAGCGCGGAAAGTGGCCATGTGGATTTTATTTTCCATGGTGCGGATCTTCAGGCCCTTGAGGTCTTCGGGGGTCTTGATTTCCAGCTTGGAATTGGTGATGTTGCGAAAACCGTTTTCCCAGAAAGCCAGGCCGATCAGATCAGCCTTTTTGATGCCCTCCATGCTGGCCTGACCAATGGGGCCGTCGAGAATTTCATAAGCCTGGGCCGGGCTGGTGAAGAGGTAAGGCAGGTCATAGACCAGAAAATCCTTGCTGAAACCGGCCATGGGCGCGGTGGAGATGAGGCAGACATCAGTGGTGCCCATCTGGAGGGCTTCCACCAGTTCGCGCTCGTTGCCAAGCTGGGCGCTGTGAAAAACTTCGACCTTCACTTCGCCGCCGGTTTTGGCGTCAACCAGTTCAGCGAATTTTTCCATGCCCACATGATAGGGATGGACCGGGGCCAGGACGTGACCGGCTTTCAGCGTCACGGCCGACCAGGCCGGAGCGGCCGCAAAGACCGTCAGGACGGCCAGAAGCACAAGCGATTTGAGGGTGATGGACTTCATGGAACTCTCCTTCTTCTCAATGAGAAACAATTGCGCCGCAGGGGCTTGGTTTAAACGGCCGGGCGCTGTTCACCCGGCCGGTGGTGCGAGGGGTTTGGCCCCGCTATTTCAGCAATTCTCAAAGTAAACTGTTTCCCTTGAACTGGCAGCCAGCAGCTACGCAAAAAGCATGGTTTTTGCTCCGCAAGCGGCTTGGGGGGCCTTAAAACCAGTCGCTGACGCTCCGTCTCCCCTATGGGTCGACCTGCTATTTTGAAAATGCCGTCTAATTTGAGAATTGCTGCCGCTATTTGTCGGCTCTTGTTTTTATGATCGCGCCGTAAGCGGCCGATTGAGCCAGTTGAGCATAAAGATATAAATAGCCTTTGGTGACACGCGCCTCGGGCGGCTGCCAGCCCTCTTTGCGGGCGGCCAGCTCTTTTTCCGAAACCTCCAGCTCCAGCTTCTGGGCGGCGATATCAATGGCGATCATGTCCCCGTCTTTGATCAGGGCAATGGGGCCGCCTTCCTGAGCCTCCGGCGACACATGGCCGACAAAGCAGCCGTTATTGGTGCCGGAGAAACGGCCGTCGGTGACCAGAGCCGTTTTTTTGGCCAGCCCCAAACCGTGGAGAAGCTTCAGGGCCTTGAACATTTCAGGCATGCCAGGGCCCCCCTTGGGGCCTTCATAGCGAATGACCAGCACTTCGCCGCCCTTGATTTTACCGGCCATAATAGCCTGATTAGCTTCCTCTTCCGAATTGAAGCAGACGGCCGGGCCCCTGAACACGCGCTGGGACGGATCAATGGCCGCCGGTTTGGTCACCGCGCCCAGCGGCGAAATGTTGCCGTAAAGAACGCCCAGTCCGCCGGTGGTTTCAAAGGGTTCAGCGAATGTTTTGATGACTTCGTTGTCCGGCGATTTGATTCCCTTAAGGTTCTCGGCCACAGTCTGGCCATCCACTGTCATGGAGCCGGTGTGGATAAGGCTGGTCAATTCGCTCATCACGGCCGGAACGCCGCCTGATTCATAAAAATCGATAACGTTGGCGCTGGCGGACGGGTTCATCTTGGCAATCAACGGAGTGGAGCGGCTCATCTTATCGAACATGTTCAGGTCGAAATCAAGCTCGGCCTCATAGGCAATGGCCGGGACATGAAGGGCCGCGTTGGTCGAGCCGCCAATGGCCGAAGTCAGGCGCACGGCATTTTCAATGGAGTCAGCGGTAATAATCTGGCGGGCCGTGATATTCTTTTCCACCAGTTTCACAATGGCCTGGCCGCTCCTTTGAGCTACGGCCAGACGGGCCGAACTGACAGCCGGGACCATGGCGCTGCCGGACAGCGACATACCCAGGGCTTCAGCCAGACAGCACATGGTGTTGGCCGTCCCCAGAAAGGAGCAGGAGCCGCAGCCGGGCGCACAGCGGTTTTCCATGCTCAAGAGATCATCGTCGGTTATCTGACCGGCCAAAAGACGGCCCACACCTTCAATGATGCTGGTGCTGTCGCTTTTGCGGTTGTGGAGGAAAGGGCCGCCCTGCATAGGGCCGCCGCCCACGAAAATGGCCGGGAGATCCAGGCGGGCCGCGGCCATCAGCATGCCCGGCACAATTTTGTCGCAGGAACCCAGAAGCACAATGGCGTCATACTGGTGGGCCTCGACCATCAACTCGATGGAATTGGCGATAACATCGCGGGTGGGCAGAATATAGCGCATGCCCTCATGACCTTCGGCGATGCCGTCGCAGGCCCCGATGACCCCGAATTCGACCGGGGTGCCGCCGGCCATACGAATGCCGTCACAAACGGCCTTGGCCACGCTTTTGAGATTGAAATGGCCAGGCACGGTGGTGCTCCAGGCGTTGGCCACACCGATCAGCGGACGGGACAGATCCTCATCCGTATAGCCCATGGTCTTGAAATAAGCCCGATTGATGCTCCATTCCGGCCTCTTCAAAATCTTTTGACTGCGCTGCATTAATTTATCTCCTTTTCGACTGAACCAGTACATGGTCAATCTTATAATTTCGGAACCGCATTGACCCGCCGGGAGCGGGAAGTTTTGTCCCGACTCCGTTCCGGGGGTCTTTAGTCACGGAGCCGGGACAAAACTTCCCGCTCCCGGCTCCCACTTGATCAGGCACACTTTCCAGCCCTCAAGAAAGCCGACCAGGCAGCCGCCGGGAGGAATGTTTGGGCCCGGATTCGTTCCGGGGGTCTTTAGTCACGGAGCCGGGACAAAACTTCCCGCTCCCGGCTCCCACTTGATCAGGCACACTTTCCAGCCCTCAAGAAAGCCGACCAGGCAGCCGCCGGGAGGAATGTTTGGGCCCGGATTCGTTCCGGGGGTCTTTAGTCACGAATCCGGGCCAAAACATTCCTCCCGGCGGCGGTCGCCAGCTAACATTGTCAGGCGATGGCCCGGCTTCCCCAATCCTGATTTTTGGATAAACTTCTCCATGGCCGGAGAAAAACCAGCCAAACTAATGTGATGATCAGGCCCGCGCGAAGCGGCGGCAATACTATCCCGTCGCGGCCGGTTCATTAAACCGGCCGTCCTGATAATCACCATACCCCTTAAAATCAGGCGTCGTGAACTACGGTTGAAACTTTCAGGTTCTCCTGCCAGGGCAGAAGCTTTAAATGCTCTTCCATGTGGAATACGGCCTTTTTGGGATCGCGGTCCACTATGGCGTTGTAAACCCCCAGATGACCTTCATAATAAAGCTTCATCCGGGCCGGATTCAAATGCGATGTATCCACGCAAATAGCTATGCAGTGCGATAAATTCTCCATCACCTTGATGAAGAGCGAATTGCCGGTCAGCCGCGACAGCAGCAGGTGATAATCCAGATCAGCCTGGGCCCACATCTCGGTGTCGCCTTTGGCCAGGGCTTCTTCCTGAAGGTCAAGGTTTTCACGCACCAATTTCAGCCCGGCCGGGGTGGCGTTACTGACGGCCGAGACCGCAATGGCCGGTTCCAGAGCCCAGCGAAACTGATAAATTTCAGTCATGCGCGGGTTGTCGTTGAAAATGGTGGTGTGGCCGTTATGGCCGCCGGCTTCGTCGAGATCGCTGAAGATAAAGGTGCCGCTGCCGGGCCGGCTCTTCAGAAGCCCGCTCGTCTCCAGGGATTTAATAGCCTCCCGGAGGGTGTGGCGGGATACGTTCATGGCCTCGGCCAGTTCCCTTTCGGGCGGCAGCTTGTCACCGATCTTCAGGTGCCCTTCGGCAATCAACTGCTTGATTTTTATTTCCACCCGCGTGGAGAGTCGTCTGTTGTTCATTGCTTTATCGCATCCCTGCAACTATACGGTTGGCAGCGGTTAGAAATATCGGCACAGCACTGGCTTGCCGTGAATATACGACAGTCGGCGCGTGTCGGAATACTGGACATCTCTCATGCGGTTGAACCAATTATGCATGTGGTTCAACCAAAAGTCAACCGCTTTTTGACTTTATCATTTAAAAAGATGCCTATATTAAGATAACGTTGTGTTTATATTGCCATTATATGATATCGCCCGATTTTCATACTGGTTGAACCAGTTTAGGCTCTGGCTCGAAAAACAACATGCTCCAACATTATCACGGTTATGGTGCCCATGACAAAACCGTTGCCCACAATAGGGCGCAGCAGATCGGGGAGGCCCTTGAAAGCCGGGCCCGGAGTGAAAGCGATCATGAGACCCACCATCAGTGAAAGGCCGACAGTTATTCCGCTTTCAAAATTGGTGACGCCTTTTTCAGCCACCAGCATGGTCAGGCCGCTGGAGAGTTGGGCGGCCATCAGATAAAGCATCAGCGAACCCATGACCGCGCCGGGTATATGGGAGAGCAATAACACGATATCGGATGACATGGCACAGAGAATCAGGCCGATCCCGGCCGGGATGAGGGTAAAGCGGGAGGCGTTGCCAGTGCCGGCGATAACCCCGGCACTGAGGGAGTAATCCACCGAACCGATAACCCCAAGGCCGCCGGCGGCCACATTGGCCAGGCCCACGACGCCAACCCCTCTTTTAATCCGGCCAGGCATGTCATCGAGTTTAAGCAGGTGGCCCAGAGATTCGACGGAGCCCAGTTCGTTTATCAGCAAAGCCAGAAAGCAGAAGAGGAAAGAGAGAACAGTTCCGGCGTGGAAGTCGAAAGAACTGATTAGAAAACCGGCCGCGACAGTTTCAGTAGTTGCGGAAGAAGCGGCCGGGAACCCCTGGAACGCGAAATAAGCGAGGGTGCCGCCGCCGATACCGATGATAACGGTCAGAGATTTCAGCACGCCAGGCAGTATTTTATTGCAAATAATCAGAGCCAGCACCAGAAGGACAGCAAAGCACAGATGAAAAGCGGGTTGCTCATGGCCGCCAAGCACCAGGTTCAGAATGGTCGGGGTCAGGGTGAAAGCGATGAGCACGAGGATAACGGAAACGATGCGCGGTGTAAAAAAGAAGCGCAGGCGGGCCAAAACGCCGCTGAAGGCCAGAAGGGCCAGGACGGCTCCGCCGACCAGGATGGCTGAATAAATAGCCTCCATCCCCTGGGCGATGGAAGCGGTCATGCCCACCAGAAGGATGGTGGCCGGGCCGACCACCAGGGGCATGCGGTGACCCAGAAGGATTTGAATTATGGCGGTGACGCCGGTGAGGGCGAAAAGTTTCTGAAGGTAGAAAGCCTGAAGGCTGATATCGTCGAAATGGAGGCGGGATACCACCACTCCCATGATTACCACACAGGGCAGCGAAACGGCCCACCACTGCAAACCATACAAAAGCATCGGCCCCAGGCCCGGCTTGTCATTGACCGCATATTTCATAGTGACTCCATTGGCAGGGGCCACGCCGGGAAGGCCGCGGCACCGGCCCGGCCCTACCTTTTGGCCTTAACTGTGACTACTTCCATCTCAACGCCATAGACGGCCGTCCGGGACAGGGAATGCTTGATATCGCCATCGGCTTTATCCATATAATCCGGCAGGTACCTCTCGGCCAGTTCATAAAGAATATCATATTTCTCTTTTTCGTCGCTGACCTCTGAGACATTTCCGAAAATGACCACGCTTTCAAAATAGGTGCTGAAGTTGTCGGCGTAAACCGGTTTGGTTCCGCCCACCACCGTAAAGCAGGCTTTGGGGTTGCCTTTAATGTTGTCGATCTTGTGGCCATTCATGGCTGAATGAAAATAAACCTTATTATCTTTGACTATATAGGAAAGAGGGGTACCGTAAGGTTGGCCGTCAGCGTCCACAGTAGACAGAATTCCATATTCACAATTTTTAAGGATGGCCAGGCCCTCCTCGCGGCTTCTTTGCCGGTCTTTGCGGCGCATTGGTTTTTCCTGCATAGTTCACCCCTCCATTCGGATGTTAATGATGATTCAGTATATCATAATCTCCTCTGAAAATCCCCAGCCCTGAGCAATTCTAATTATGGCTTTTTCCCCTGAACTTGTGGCGTGCAGCTACACAAAAAGCGTGGTTTTTGTTTCGCAAGTTGCTATTTTACCGTAAAAACCAGTCGCTGGCGCTCCGTCGCCCCTGTGGGTCGACCTGCTATTTTGAAATTGCCGTCTACTTTGAGAATTGCTGCCTTGCGGTAACTATGCAACCCATTTTAAAATGAAAGAGTGTGCCTTAATAAAAATCATAAGTTTACCAATTTATGTCCCGCCCGCGCGAAGAATTTTTTCGTGCGCGCTAGGCGGAGGCCTTTTATATCGAGGGGATAAGCCCTTTGGCTATCCCCTTGATATAAAGGGCCGACAACGACGCATGGCGGAAAAAGTCTGAGCACCCCGCCACCTACCGGCTGAATAGTTACCCCTTGCGCTTGCCGGTAAGAAGGGTTATATTACAAATGAGATTGGTTCTCTATTGCAACAACAATCTGCTTCAGGGTTAACCATCAGCTTCGAGAGGTGAAACTATGGATTCCCAGACTATTTTGGTTATTATCATTGCAGTGGCCTGTGCTTTGCTTCTGGTCAAAAAATATGCCCGCTCGGCCAAAGGCGCCGGAGGCTGCGGGTGTGGCTGCGGGGGTGATTGCCCCTCCGGCCAGGCTGATAAATGCGGAGATAAAAAATGAACTCGGCCTTTACCCATATGGCCCGGCGGCTTCACCGCCACCTGAGCCGTTACCTCGACCGCCAGGGCGGCCTGAGGAATCTTGATGTGAACAGCGGGGCCAAAACCACGCCCCATGCCGGTGAAAAAGAGGCCCTGGCCACCATCCTGTCAGGTTTGGGACACCAGAACCCCGAAGAGCCGATGTTCATGCTTGAGATTTTTCTGTCCTCCGACTGCCACCTTACGGCTGAGGAGTTTCAGGCGCTCATGATTGAAAACGGCCATGACATAAGCCTTGACAGAGCCCAGGTATCTCTGGAATTTTTTACAGCCATGGGTTTCGCTGAGCGTCATTATACTGAAGACGGCCGCGCCCTCTACGAACGCAGTGGTCCCGGCAGCCACCATGACCACATCATTTGCAGCGGCTGCGGCCGGAATGTGGAGTTCAACCGGCCGGATGTCGACCATTTGATCGAAAAAATCGCCTGTGATGAAGAATTCTGCCACCTTCACCACAAGCTGGTTATTTACGGCCTTTGCCCGGAATGCCGCGAACGCCGGGCCAAGGGCCTGCCGCTTTCGGAAACGGCCGTCGGAGAAGTGGTTTCAGTGGTTCACCTTGGGGGGAATGAAGACATGGTGCACCGGCTGGCCAATCTTGGCCTGCATAAAGGGACACGTTTGAAAGTGCTGGGGGAACAGGGGGGGACGATGGTTGTCCTTCAGGATAACTGCCGTCTGGCCATGGGGCCGGAAATGGCCGCCAGCGTCATGGTCCGCACTGTGGGGCGCGGCCGGGGCGGGCATTGCGGTGATCACAGAAATATCTGGCCTTTTCACGGCCCGGACACCGTTGAATACCAGGACAACATCCGTCACCGCCGCCGCGAAGACGCTTAGCGCTCAGGCAGCAGAAAGGAAGGCTCACCGCCTTCCTTTCCTGTTTATGGTCAATATTAAAAATGAAGTAACAGCGGGTGATCGCCGCCTGGATAAACGTTTTGACCCAGCTTACGGCGGCGAAATTATAAGATCGACCATGCACCAGCCCGATATTGCCCTAAAGGCTGTGATTGATAAGACTGAACAACCGCTCCGTTTCCGCCTCCTGCCGGGCGGCCTCCGCCTCGCCAAGTTCGTGGTCATATCCGATCAAGTGCAAAAGGCCATGAATCAGGTAGAAATAAAACATTTCCCCATCCGTGTAGCCCAGCGGCCCGGCCTCCCTCATGATGGTTTCAGTGGAGATGACGATGTCGCCCAAAACCCTGGGAGTACCGGCCATCATCATCCCCTCTTCCATCGCGAACGACAGGACGTTGGTGGCCCGGTCCTTACCCCGATACTGACGGTTGATGGACCTTATCTCCTCATCATCAGTGACCGTGACCGAAAGGTCGGCTTCGGCCAGGTTCAGCTCCTTCAGAAGCCTGGCCAGCCGACGCCGCAGATTGGCCGATTTAATGGGTAACGCCTTTTGACGGTTCGACAGGTAAATGGCCATAAATCTCTTTCGGCTCGGCTTTGGGTTCAACCGGTTCCTTTTTCAAGGCCGGGGTGGCCTCTTTCTCTTTGGCCGCGTCTTTGCGGCCGCCGGGATAGGCCACCCGATGGTGATAAATGCCGATCAGGATAGTGGTGAAATTATTGATCACCTCTGAAATTTCCCGGCCGGTCAATTCACAGTCGTCCAACTGGCCGTCGCTGAAAACGGAATTGACCAGCTGACGCACCATGTTGCGAATCTTTGTAGGGGTGGGTTCGGACAATGACCGGGTGGCCGCTTCACAGATGTCGGCCAGCATGACCAGGCCGGCCTCTTTGGCTTGCGGCCTGGGGCCGGGATAGCGATAATCACCCTCATTGACCTCCGGCTGGCCCTCCTGCCTTTGCTCTTTGGCTTTGTGATAGAAAAAACCCATCAGGCCCGTGCCGTGATGCTGCTCGACAATATCGACTATACCTTGCGGCAGATGGTTTTCCCGGGCCAGTTCCGCTCCGTCCTTGACGTGCCCGATGAGAATCAGGGCCGACATTGAGGGGGCCAGAGTGTCATGCCGGTTTTCCCCGGTCTGGTTTTCCACAAAATAGAGCGGCTTCTTCATTTTGCCGATGTCATGATAATAGGCGCCCACCCTGGCCAGGTGGGGGTTGGCCCCGATGGCCTCGGCCGCCGCCTCGACCATGGCCCCGACAATGACGGAGTGGTGATAGGTTCCGGGGGCGGTGAGCATCAGTTCCCTCAACAAGGGCCGGTCTAGATTGCCCAGCTCCAGCAGTTTAAGGTTAGTGCTGAAACCGAAAGCGCTTTCGATAAGGGGAATCATGCCGCTGGCCATAACCCCGGACAGGACGCCGGAAGCGGCGGCCGCGCAGAAGTTATAGGAAGTCTGCCGCGTCCACTGCAAGTCGCCATAAAGGGTCAGGCCGAAGAGAGTCAGACAGTTGACCACCATGACCCAGAAGGAGGCCGGTATCAAATGGCCTCTTTCATTCATGTTCCTGAGGCACCAGGTGGCCGCAATGGCCCCGTTGTAACTGTAGACGAAAACCATGAATTTGCCGGTGGGTGAGACAATGGTGGCGACCATGGCCGCGAAGAGGGCCATGAAGGAAGCCTTGCGAACGCCAAAAAAGACGGCGGTGAGCATGGTGGCCGTTGAAATGGGCATGGCGTAGAGGATGGTGCGGCTGTCCACAAAATCAAAATCCCAGGAAAGGCTGGCCCCGAACAGGCTGGCGCTGTGGGCCATCAGGGCCACCATGACCAATTGAAGGCTGATGAATATCTGTTCCTTGAGGGCGATTCGATGATAACCACCCTGCTGACGGTTAATCAGCGAGAGAATCAGGCCGGAATTGAAGAAAACGAAGAGCACCACAAACAGGCCGGCAAATTTATAGAGCCAATTGTAGCTGCTGGCCGTCTCTCTCATGGCCTTTATTTTCTCCATGGCTTCCATGCCGATGACTGAACCTTCCCGGACGATGACCTCACCGGCCCGAATATTCATATAGGAAATCGGAACCTGGGCCCGGGCTTCGGCCAGCCGCCTCTCGGTCTCCTGAAAATCGGGCTTGAGGTTGGGCCGGGCCAGTCCCCTGGCCAGGAGCATTATCAGCTCAACTTCATCAGGCGTGAAGCGGGCGGTCAGAACCCTGCCCCTGATTTCCATCAGGCGCTCCACGGCCGAGCGATCCATGAGGGCGGCGGCGGTCGGGAGGGTGTATTCACTTCTGGATGACATCAATACAATGGAGACAGGACGCTGACGCTGCCCGGCGGCCAGATAGTTGGGAGCCTCCAGAAGGCCCATGGCCATTATTTCAGAGGCCAGGCTTAGGACCTGACGTGCGATATCCGGCCTGAAATGGCTTTCCAGGGCCAGCCGCCAGAGGCGGGAATCAGAATCAGGCACATGGAAAAGGCTGTTGAAAGAGACTTCCAGGCTTTCCAGCTCCCGGCTGATCTGAATGGAGGCGCTGCCTGAGGTTGGCCTCTCCATAGCCGCCACCAGCTCACGGCCACGCCGGAAAATAGTGGCCGCCTCTTCCTCCAGCACCGGAATCACGGCGTCATCAAGGACGAAAACCGGCGGGACCGCTGATTCCGCCGCAGCCATATTATGCTGGGTGGCCGCGTGATCCACCACCGAGAGCCCCCGATCGGCCCTGATGGTATATTCCGCCACATCACCGACTTGATACCGCACGGGCGTGGGAAAGGCCAGAAGCACTGTCACGGCGGTCAAAAGCCCCACCAGGGCCAATTGGGAATACAAGCCATGTTCGGCGATCCAGTTCAGACGCCTCTTGATAAAATGTTTCCAAGGATGTCGGCCCCTATCCGGCACATGGCGGGATTTAAGAGCCCTGGTCATTTCGGAATGTCTGGAAGTCACTATTTATTATCTCCTGCCCTGAACTTGCGGCTCAGAGCTGCGCAAAAAGCGTGGTTTTTGCTTCGCGAACAACTACTTTAACCTTAAAAACCAGTCGCTGGCGCTCCGTCTCGCTGCGCTCGACCCAGGCTCTATGCGACGGCCATAATTAGAATGTCACCCAAGGATCGACCTGCTATTTTTCAAACAGCCGTCTTTAAAATGGCCGACTTATTTTTCACTCTTTTCACGCTAACAACCGCTTCAACCTTAAAACCAGTCGCTGGCGCTCCGTCTCGCTGCGCTCAACCCAGGCTTTATGCGACGGCCATAATTAGAATGTCACCCAAGGGTCGACCTGCTATTTTTCAAACAGCCGTCTTTAAAATGGCCGATTTATTTTTCACTCTTTTCACACTAACAACCGCTTCAACCTTAAAACCAGTCGCTGGCGCTCCGTCTCGCTGCGCTCGACCCAGGCTTTATGCGACGGCCATAATTAGAATGTCACCCAAGGGTCGACCTGCTATTTTTCAAACAGCCGTCTTTAAAATGGCCGATTTATTTTTCACTCTTTTCAGCGGACGCCTTGTCATAAGCTTCTATTATTTTCCTCACCAGACGGTGGCGCACCACATCAGCCGCCCCAAAGCGGCAGAAAGCTATGCCCTCAATGCCCTCCAGGATAGTGACGGCTTCCCGGAGCCCGGCCGGAAAGCTGCCCGGCAGGTCACTCTGGCCGGGATCGCCCGTCACCACCGCCTTGGAGCCCGGCCCCAGGCGGGTCAGGAACATTTTCATTTGCTCCCGGGTACAGTTCTGGGCTTCGTCCAGTATCACAAAAGCTTCACTCAGCGTCCGGCCCCGCATGAAAGCCAGGGGCGCGACCTCAATCACCCGCCGCTCACTTAGTTTCACATATTTTTCATAGGGAATAAGGTCGTCCAAGGCATCATAGATGGGACGGAGGTAGGGATCAATTTTCTCGGCCAGGTCGCCTGGCAGAAAACCCAGGCGCTCACCCGCCTCAACGGCCGGACGGGTAATGATAATCCGGGAGACGCGCTCCTCAGCCAGGGCAGCCACGGCCATGGCCACGGCCAGATAGGTTTTGCCCGTGCCCGCCGGCCCCAGACCGAAGACCAGGTCGTTTTGGCCGATGGCTTCCAGATAAAGCCGCTGGGCCGGATTTTTGGCCGCCACCTGCTTGCGTGACAAATGGGGGTTGACTAAAGGCCGGGTATACTCCAAAAGGTCGACTTCAGGATGATTGCGGGCCAGGCTCAACAGGCACTCCGTATCCCACTCGGAAGGGTGTCCGCCGCCCGCGGCCATGGCGCTCAGGGCCTCAATCACTTTGCGGGCCGTTAGAGCCTTTTCAGGCGATGCGTCGCCGGGGATAATAATCTCATGTCCGCGCTGGCCGATATTCAAGCCCAGCAGACGAGACAAAACCTTAAGATTTCCTGACCCAGCACCAAATCCTCTGGCGGCCGTCTCCACCTGTCCATACTGATCATTGGCATAAGCGGCCGGCCGTTTCTTAGCACCCATATTTATAATGGAGTCTCCTTCTTGGGTATTAAAGAGCGATTCTATACTTTTTCCCTTCAACCTGCGGCCCGCAGCCGGGCGAAAGTGTAATTTTTGTCCGGCGCTCGACCGCTGTCATTAAGACAAAAAGGAAAAATATAAATAGAACCGACGGCTATAAAGCCCGATTTTACATCAGCTATTATACTCTCAATCTGAAATAAACAACAGCCTTAAAATAGAAGACTATCCGGCATTTGATATCGCATAATGAAACTCTGGAAATATTTTGTAAAACAATAGTCAATGTTGAAAAAAACTTATAGCCACTGATCACTTGACATAGTTTCAGGGTTGATTTATCCTGATTTTAAGTCGATAGCAACAGTGCTTTTATGAAAGCTGCGCCATCGGCTTTTTTTCTAACCCTGAAGCCCCGGCGGCGTTTCGACGGTAGGCTTCTCAAACTCCCACACTTTTTGAAGGAGTAATCAACATGCCCGCTTTTGCCTCGCCTTTCTCTGGAAACATTGATCGCAAGATTACCAAGGCTGAACTCATTCAGGCCATTCGTATCGACATTGCCGGTGAGTTGGAGGCCATTTACCTCTATGACGCGCATGTTCACGCCACCGATGACCCGGTGGTGAAGAAAGTGCTGGCCGACATCCGTGATGAGGAAAAGGCCCATGTGGGTGAACTGACCGCCCTGATGCGCTACCTGGACCCGACAGTGACCGAGCACCTTCTTTCCGGTGAAAATGAAGTGAAGGAAATGATGGAAGAACTTGGCATCAAGGAACCTGAAATCGACGGTCCCGCCCCGGCTTCCGGCCCCACGGTCGGCAGCCTGGTGGACGAGAAATAAGGAGGCGCACAATGGATTATTTAGGAAGAGACGCGGCTCCTTTCGGAGAAGATTTGTGGCAGCAGATTGATGAAGCGGTGGTGAGCGCGGCCAGTGAAATTCTGGTCGGCCGCCGGTTTCTGCCCTTTTTCGGCCCGGTTGGCCCGGGCTTGAACGCGGCGGAAATCGCCTCACCTGAAAAAGAGGAAGTTTTTAAAGACGGCTTTTCCATCATGGAAGGCCGCGAGTTGAAAAAAGTTCCTCAGTTGTATGAAGATTTCTGGCTCTACTGGCGGGACATCGAAGGCAGCCGCCGGGTGGGTTTCCCGGTTGATGTGTCGGCCGCCAAAAACGCCGCCCAGAAGCTGGCCCAGCGTGAAGATCAAATGATCTTCTATGGGGTCAAGGAATTGGGCTACGATGGCCTGCTGACCGTGCCGGGCTCCAACGTGGTGGAAAAAGGCGACTGGAACGCGGGCGAAGAAGCTTTCATGTCTGTGGTCAAGGGCATGTCGGTTCTGCGGCAGAAAAGCAAGCTCGGTAAATACGCCCTGATTCTGAGCCCGGACCTTTATGTGGCTCTCCACCGTATTCAGCCCAGCGCCGGAGTGGTCGAGCTGGACCGGGTGAAAAGTCTGGTGAACGACAGGGTCTTCCTGGCCTCCATTCTTCAGCCGGGCACCGCCCTTCTGGTCTGTGCCCAGCCGCAGTATATGGACTTCATGGTCGGCCAGGACATTTCAGCGGCTTATACTGAACTGGTGGATTTGAACCACCACTTCCGCATTCTGGAAACGGCCATTCTGCGGATTAAATCGCCTGAGGCGATTGTGGTTTTCAAATAGTCAGGACAACGCTTAATACAATGCGGAAGCGGCAACCGGCTGAAAGACCGGTTGCCGCTTTTTTGTGTGCGGTCATATTGGCAAAGGTAAAACCCGGCCGTGCGGGCGAAAATTTTTACGAAAGGCACTGACGTCGCTCGTAATTTTCTCGTATTCCCGGCCGGTGGCTTCAGTAACATTTTGCCTGTCCGTGCCCGTCCGGGGAGCAAAATTACGAGCGACTTACAGAAAATTTTCCGCCCGCCCGGCCTGGTCAGTGTCAGCGTTTGGGTGGGGTGATGGTTGCGGTCCTCTTTTGTGAGCCGACCATGTTCAGCAACGGTGTCAGAAGTCAAGCAAAAAAGTAAAAAAGTTTTTACGTGATAGAAAAAGGATGTTTTTGAATATCCCACGTTGAATTTGAAATGAGCATAGCCCTCATGACCATCAACAGTTTTCTGACACAGGCGATGACGGCGACCTTATAAGCCTTGCCCTTGGCCCGGAAACCTTCATACCACTTTTTTACCACCGGGTTATGAATTAGGCAGGTGCGCATGATGCAATACAAAATGTTGCGCACCTTCTTCCGGCCGCCACTGATGTGCCGCTGGCCTCTATATTGCCCGCTGTCACGGTTGAACGGCGCCACCCCGGCCAGGGCGGCGGCCTGCTTCCGCCTCAGAGAGGTCAATTCAGGCATTTCCGCTATTATTACCGCTGCCGTTATAGGGCCGACTCCAGGAATGCTTCGCAGTATTTCATCGGCCCCTCTGGTCTCTTCGGAAGCAACAACCAATTGCCGAATACCTTTATCCAGTTCCAGTATTTGCGATTGCAGCATTTTAATGTGCTGGTCTATGCTGTTTTTCATTGTCGGCCTAGTATTTTCACGGTGCCCTTTTTCCATGGTGATCATGGTGATGAGCTGCTCCCTTCTAAGAAGGAGTTCCGATATTTGCAGCAGTTGCGGGGCTTTGGGCTGGTCGGGCTTCAGTTCGCGTGATTGTGCGAAACGTGCTATAATTTCAGCATCGATAGAATCAGTTTTTCCCAGACGGCCCAACGATCTGGCGAAATCTCTGATCTGTTTTGGGTTGGCCGCCTTCAGGGGTATGCCGGCCTTGAAAAGGGCCTCAGCCAGTTGGTTCTGGTAACCGCCGGTGGCCTCGAAGATGACCATCTCAGGCTGATCGTGAGCCAGGGATTCAATGAAAGCATTGATGGCCCGGGGAGTGTTTTTGATGGTTCCCTTGGTTGCCGTGGGCAGCTTGTGGAAATCAAGGGTGTCCTTGGAAACGTCAATTCCGATAACAGTTTGAAAAGACATGAAAAACCTCATCCTTGTAATACGGGCTCAAAGTCCCTGGCAACGGTTCGAGTTCTTTTCATCGCTTGGGCGGCGGCCACGTCTAGACATCGAGCTTTAAGCTCAGGAGGGCGGACGGCCTGCCAGCCCGTGCCCGGTGGTGTTCACACCACCGGGCCTTTTTATTTATAACCTTAAAATAGATTGTCAGCAATTGGGGCAGCGGGCTGTCACGGTTGTTGCTTCCCGCTGGCTTGTTGGGGGTCTGCTCGCAACAACCACGCCACCCCTTTTTCCTTCTTCTTTTTCGTGCTTCTAATATACAAGGAGGGCGGGGCGGTGAGATTTCTCCAGAGGGGACCACGATTTTTGCTCCCCGGACGGGCACGGACTATCAAACCGCCGGTGTTGCCACCCGGCCGGGATCAGAGAAAAATCGGGGGCCGCTATGGAGAAATCTCACCGCCACGACCTCCGGGTTTTACCTTTGCCGTTTTCAAGCGGCGACGGCCAGGCTATTTACTCCCGGCCAGTTGGGCGGCCATTTCAATGGCGTCGATCATCGATTGAGGGGTGGCCCGGCCTTCGCCGGCCTTGCCAAAGGCCGTGCCGTGATCAACTGAAGTACGGATGATAGGCAGGCCCAAGGTGACGTTCACTCCCGACATCTGACCCCAGGTGTTGGTCTTCTCATCATATTTGAAGCCCTGAAGCTTGATGGGGATGTGGCCTTGATCGTGGTACATCACCACTACCGCGTCATACTGGCCGCCGAGCATTTTAGCGAAAACCGTATCGGCCGGAATGGGGCCCTCAACGTTCATGCCCTTGGCGGCGGCTTCAATGACAGCGGGTTTGATCTCCTTTTCATCCTCAGTCCCAAAGAGGCATTCTTCGCCGCAATGGGGATTGAGACCGGCCACGGCAATTTTCGGATTTTCCAGGCCCAGCTTGTGAAGAGCGTCATTGGTCAGACTGATGACTTTCAGCACCCGCTCCTTCTTCACCCGGTCACAGGCCACGCGCAGTGAAACATGGGTCGAAACGTGACTGACCCTGAAACCGCCGTCGGCCAGCATCATGGCGTAATCCTTCACCCCGGTTTTATCGGCGTAAATTTCCGTGTGCCCGGCATAGTGGAATCCGGCGCTGTTTATGGCCGCCTTGTTGATCGGCCCGGTTACGGTGCCGTCGATTTTGCCCTCCAGGGCCAGCTCGATCACTTTGGCCACATATTCAAAAGAGGCCCGGCCCTGCTCAGGGGTGACGGTTTTGTGCCGGAGGTCGGCCAAAGGCAGATTATCCATATCGTAAACATCAATGGTGCCAAACTGATAGAGCCCTTCGCACGGCTCTTTGACCACATTGATTTTAAAACCATCCAGCTTGGAAAATTTTATGGCGTTTTCCATAATGTCTTTGGTCCCGACAATAAGGGGACGGCAAATTTTATAAATCTTTTCATCAGCCAAGGCCTTGGCCGCAATCTCCGGGCCGATGCCGCCCGGATCGCCCATGCTTATGCCTAACAGTGGAAGTTTGTCGCTCATAATTTATTCCTCACTATTAATAAAGGCCGGGCGAAGCGTTTATAAAAAACTGCCTGCTCCCGGCCCGGTTCAGAAAGTTAGTTCACTGTATACCGACACACTGTCACAGGGGATTGACCGTGCGCCGGAAAAAGGGGCGTTCACTGTACAATGATACGCGCTGCTTAATGCCAGTTTGCGGCAGGTTGACCGTGCGCCGGTAAAAACTACCTGAGACTCTGGTGGAGTTTGACCAGAATATCTGCCGCCCCAAAGCTTCCGGCCTTGGTCAGGATGGACATTTTGCCCGCCTCCATATAAACCATGCCGGGAATGGGTTCCGAACGCAGCCAGAGCTCATTGAGATTCAGGCAGCTCAAAATAGCCTGCGCCGTATCTCCGCCGCACATGAAAATGGCCGAGGGCTTCAGCGAACGCACCAGATTGGCGGCATAATAACCAAAAGTGGTAATCAGGCGACGGCTGAAGTTCTCACCGGCAATGGGCGCGTCATCATGCGGCGGGGGCAGCACCACCGCCAGGTCGCGGCCGTCTTCCGGGCGGCGGGGCAGAGGCAGTTCGCCGCCCGATTCCAGAAGCTGGTTAATATCAATAGTAATATGTTCCACATACCCGGCCTCAGCCAGTTGGCCGATCTGCTGCTGAAGGGATTTGGAGGTGGAGCCGCCAAAATAAATGATCGGACCGGAGGGGCCCTTTTTCTCGACCGCCTGCGGCTTATCGGCCGCCGCGCGGGCCAGGCCGCCCGCCAGACCGGCTGAACCGGTCAGAATAAGACGATCCTTAAACTTCAGACCGGCTTCCGCCAGAATATCGAGATCATGATCTGTAACCGCGTCCGCGGCAATCATCACCGGACCATCGGATTGGAGCATATTTTCTATGGTGCGGGTGACAGCCTCCACACCTTTTTCGATGATATCCAGCCCCAGACGGCAGACCGTGCAGTCATGCCCCCGGCCGATAATGGCCTCCAGCCTGGAATCGGTCACCGGCCGGATGGGATCGCGGGCCACTTCGCTTTCACTGACCAGCGTGTCGCCGACATAATGTAACCCTTCTTTAGTGACACGCCCGAAAGTGGGATAGGCCGGGGCCACCAGTGCGCCTTTGAAATTAAGGTTCTGCACCAGAGCGCCCAGTTCCAGCCCCACATGGCCCCGGAGGCAGGAATCAATCTTTTTATAGATGACCTTGGGTTCCATCCGGCGGGCGACGTCGGCGGCGCGGTCCATGGCCAGCTTGGCGGTGAAAGCGCTTTCGTTGCGGGTCTGGGTGTGGAGGGCAAGGCCGCCGCAGGGGGCGGAAGAAATTTTGTGGTCCAGGCCCACCATTTTCAGCGAGCGGCCGGACATTTCCAAAAACTGAACGCCGGTATCGGCGGCACCGGTGAGGTCGTCGGCGATAATGATAATTTCGATCACTTCAATCCATCCTGGCAGGCGGAATCATGCGGCCGGGAGACGAGGGCGGCCGGGCCGGGAAACGGACCACCCCAAAGGGGGGTCCTGGCCGGATTCCGTTAAAAAAGCGAAGGGGTTTGCCGGAGGCAAATCCTTCTCTGGTGAACAGGGAAACAGTGTATCATAACTTATCGAAGAGTGTTGGCTCCTCAATATCTTCCGGCTGCAAAGCCGGTAAGCTCGTCGGCGGCGTCAGCTTCAGGTGGCTGTAGGCTTTTACAGTGGCCACCCGCCCGCGCGGTGTGCGGTGAATAAACCCCTCCTGGATCAGATAGGGTTCATAGACCTCCAAAATAGTTTCTGATTCCTCAGCCACCACTGTGGCCAGCGTCTCCAGGCCCACCGGGCCTCCGCAGAATTTTTCACAGATGACCGATAAAATGCGCCGGTCCAGCTGGTCCAGCCCCTGGGGATCGACATCCAGCATTTTCAAGGCCCCGTCAGCCACTGGGCCGGTGATGACGCCATCGGCTTTGACCTCGGCAAAATCACGCACCCTTCGCAAAAGCCGCCCGGCGATGCGGGGCGTGCCCCGGCTTCGGCGGGCAATCTCCAGAGCTCCGTCCGGCGTCAGACGCGCCCCGGACAAGTTGGCCGCGCGGGTGACAATCATCGACAACTCTTCCGCCCGATAGTAATCAAGCCGCAGTTGTATGCCGAAACGGTCCCGCAGGGGGGGCGTTAACAGCCCCACCCTGGTGGTGGCCCCAACTAGAGTAAACGGCGGCAGATCCAAACGAATGGAGCGCGCACCCGGCCCCTGGCCGATCATGATATCGAGCTTGTAATCCTCCATGGCCGGATAGAGGATTTCCTCCACTACCGAACTTAGGCGGTGAATCTCATCTATAAACAGAATATCGCCGGGGGAGAGATTGGTCAGGAGGGCGGCCAGGTCGCCGGGCCGCTCGATAACCGGGCCGGAAGTGCTTTTAAAGCCGCTGCCAAGCTCCAGGCTGAGAATGTGGGCCAGAGTGGTTTTGCCCAGGCCGGGATGGCCGTGAAAGAGAGTGTGATCAAGGGCCTCGCCGCGCCTTCGGGCGGCCTCGATAAAAACGCCCAACTTTTCCTTCAGATCTGGCTGCCCCATAAAATCAGCCAGCGACTGGGGGCGCAGAGCCTTTTCCAGGGCGGCTTCAGTGTTGTCGTCAGGGCGTTGGGGGTTTATTATGTCGCGGTCCATTTTAAAATTGCTTTTGTACCTTGAACTGGCAGCTCGTAGCTACGCAAAAAGCGTGGTTTTTGCTCCGCGAGAAGCGGCGGTGGCGTTAAAACCAGTCGCTTGCGCTCCGTCTCGCTTCCGCTCGACCGCCGCTTCTTGAGACGGCTGGCAAAGCGTGGTTTTTGCTCCGCAATCCGCAAGAGACGGCGGCGCTTGTAAGAATCGCTGTATATTAGCACACAATCACTTGCCGCCGGTGAGAAATTTCAGGGCCAGCCGCAGAACTGTACCCAGGTCGGCTTCGCCGCCAGCCTCCTTGCGGGCGATTTTGGCGGCCTTATCAGCCTCTGCCCCGCTGTAGCCCAGATTGACCAGAGCCGAGACGGCCTCGTCTTCCGGCCCGGCCGCCGTGGAAACCGCCAAAGCGGCGGCAGCCGGAACAGCGCTGGCCAGTTCCTCGGAGGTCATGCCGGCCAGGGCGGCCAGTTTGGGAGCGCGGTCCTTCAGTTCCAGCATCAGGCGTTCGGCCGTCTTGGCCCCGATACCCTTGATGGCGGCCAGGGCGCCGAGATCGCGGGTCATCAGGGCGCGGGCCAGATCGCCCGGTTCAATGGCCGAGATGATGGTCAGGGCCAGCTTGGGACCAACCCGATTGACGGAAGTGAGGGCCAGAAAGCTTTCTCTTTCCAGAGTGGTGAGAAAACCGAACAGGTCCCAGGACTCTTCACGGATGAACAGGCGGGTATAGAGGAAAACCTCGGCCGGGGGTTCCGGCAGGGCCAGAAAGGTGGAAAGAGGCACAGCCACTTCGTAGCCGAGACCGGCCGTTTCCACAACAACTGAGCCCGGTTTCTTGCTGACAAGCTGTCCTTTGAGGTGAGTGATCATGATATCCCGCGCAACGTTTTCAACCCTTGCCAGGGTCGTAGTTCAAAGTGGCAACGTCATCGGCCGACATGCCCCGCCACCCCCGGCCGCCGCCGCGCCGCGTAGGTGTGTGGGCCAGAAGTCCGTTCAGGCCGCTCTGGCTGATATGACAAATGGCCACGGCCAGAGCGTCGGCCGCGTCGGCGGCCATGGGCTCCCGGAAATTCAGAAGTTCCGAAACCATGCGGGCCACCTGATTCTTATCGGCCTGTCCGTATCCGGCAACGGTGCTTTTTACTTGCCGGGGGGCGTATTCAAAAACCGGTGCTCCGGCCAGGGCGGCGGTCAATAAAATGACTCCGCGCACATGGCCGAGTTTCAGCGCTGAACGGACATTGTGCCCATAAAAAATATCTTCAACAGCCACGGCCTGAGGCGGATAACCGGCCACCAATTCCATCAGCCCTTTATGGATATAGGCCAGACGGCGGGGCAATTCCCAGGCGGCGGGAGGTGAAAACCGGCCCTGCGAAACCAGCTCCATTCTGCGCCCTTCAGCCCGCAACAGCCCATACCCGGTATGCTGGGTACCCGGATCGATTCCTAAAATCAAACTGGCGGCATCAGAAATTTTCAAATAGACCTCGCCTCTTAAAAATGAGGCAATTGAAAGTGCGGCCCTGCAGCGATTCTAATCATGGCTTTTCTGCCGTAAACTTACGGCTCGCAGCTACACAAAAAGCGTGGTTTTTGTTTCGCGAATCACTATTTTTCCGTCACAACCAGTCGCTGGCGCTCCGTCTCGAAGACTCGACCACCGCGATACGCAATTCTAGCATAATTAGAATTGCTGGCGGCCCGGCCCCCAAAGCCCCGCAAGGGTCGGGGCCCTCCGTGAAACCGCGTCGATGTCGTCCTTCTTAGGACGACATCGATGGGGGTCAAGGGGTTTCCAGGAAAGGCAGCCCCCTTGCGGGGCTTGGGGCAGAGCCCCATACTTCAATCCCCTTATTCCAGCTCGGCGGCGGCTTCGTCGGAGAAGTCGAGATTGCTCCAGACTTTCTGCACGTCGTCGAGATCGTCAAGCGCGTCCAGTAGCTTCATGGCGCTGGAAAGGCTTTTGCCTTCAAGCTCAAGGTTGTTGGAAGGCACATAGGTTATTTCAGCCGCGTTGTATTCAAGGCCGGCCTTTTCAAAAGCCTCCTTGACCGCCTCAAAGTCCGCTATGGCGGTGTGGATTTCAACCGTGTCGCCATCAGCGATTATGTCTTCAGCCCCGGCTTCCAGACCAATCTCCATGGCCTGCTCTTCAGAGACAACTCCGCCCTCAAAGACGATGGAACCCTTTTTGCCAAACATCCAGGCCACCGAGCCAGGTTCGCCCATGTTGCCGCCATACTTATTGAAAGCATGGCGAACTTCAGAGGCGGCGCGGTTCTTGTTGTCGGTGAGGACCTCCACCAGAACGGCCGCGCCGCCGGGGGCATATCCTTCATAATAAATCTCTTCGTAATTCACACCGTCAAGTTCGCCGGTGCCGCGCTTGACGGCTCTATCGATGTTGTCCTTGGGCATGTTGGCGCCCTTGGCCGTCAACAGGGCCGTCCGCAGGCGGGGATTGCCGTTGGCGTCGCCGCCGCCTTCACGGGCGGCCACGGTTATTTCCTTGATCAGACGGGAAAAAAGCTTGCCGCGCTTGGCGTCGGCCGCGCCTTTTTTGTGCTTGATGGTGCTCCACTTATTGTGTCCTGACATTTTCGGGTCAACTCCTTATCTCTGGTCGCAGGTGTATTTGATAAGCTTCCGTCTACTCGGCGGAAGTCTGTTCACTATCGGTCTGGAGGCTCGCGGGAGGAGCGCTCATTATCTCTTTCAGGGCCGGATCGAGAATTCGGATGTCGGCCGCCTCTTCCAGCTCCGCCATCCTCTGGCGCACGGCCTCAGTCAGTTTCTCGCCGGACAGGTATTCGACGATATCAGCCCGCACAGCCGAGAACGGCTCCACTCCGGCTTCCTTCAGGTCAGTGACCTTGAAAATATAATAGCCCAGGGGAGTCTCGATCAGATCACTTATTTCGTCCTTATTGAGGCTGAAAATCGCTTCATTAAACATGGAAACAGAGCGTTCGCGATCCAGCCAGCCCATATCGCCCCTGGCTTCGGCCACGTCAGGTTCGTCAGAAAAGCGGACGGCCACGTCCTCAAAGGGTTCACCGGCCTTCAGGGCCGCCAGGGCGTTTTCCGCGCGGGTCAGGGCCTTGGATTGGGCCGCCGGCATCGAGCCGATGGGCACCCCGATAAAAATCTGGCTGGCCCGAACCAGTTCGCCGTGGCGCATGCCCTCGATATTGGCGTCGTAAAAAGCCCGCGCTTCATCTTCACCGACTTTGACCTTGGCCAGAAACTCAGTGTCCTGCCATTTTTTGAGGGCCATGGTCTTGCGAAGCTGGGCCCGCAGGTCGTCTTCGGTTTCGCCATATTGATCAAGCACCTTGTGAAGCTGGTCGGGCTCATCATAGTCGTTGCGAAGTTCATCGAGCGCGGTCTCGACCTCCTCATCGGAGGGGGCGTAGCCCATTTTCAGGGCTTCCTGGCAAGCAAGTTCAAGGCTGATAAGGCTGGTGAGAATTTCCCGGCGCAATTCCAAATCAGCCTGTTCGCGCCGGGTTTTCAGCTCATCATTCTCCTCGTCCAGTTCATCGCCGAAGATCAGGCGGCCGGCCTCGGCCATAACCACCTGGCTTTCCAGCAACTGGCGGGTTATCGGTTCACCGTTGATGGTGGCCACCACCGGCTCGTCGAGGTGGCTGGGCAACTCGATTTTCCCGGTAGCCTGGGCTTCTTCGGCCGGTTCGTCAGCCGGTTTTTCCGGGGTAATTTGGAAAACCCCAGACTCGGGCGCGGCCTCATCCGCTGGCGGAGGGGCATCCTTTTTGGCGGCCTCATTCCCGCCGTCACAGGCGGGCAGGAACAGAACGCAAAACATTACGGCCATCGCCGCCGTCAATAACTTAATTTTCATTAAAAGATCTCACTTTTAAGTCGATTGTTGATAATCAATTGCTTCCGCGCGGCCGGGTGCGCTGCCGAGAGGGAGGGGGTAAGAGATCTGTGGCGTATTCCCGCTGGGCATCGGAAGCGGCGACCAGGGCCAGCTTGCTGGACAAGGCTTCACATTCCGCATAAGCCAGGGCAATATCCTTATTCAATTTATCATTGGTCTGGTAAAGCTCCTGAAGTTGGCCGCGATATTCGTCACGCTGGCGTCGGGCCGTCTCATATTCTTCATCGCCGACCACACAGCCGGTCAGCCCCAGAGCCAGCAAAACAGTTAAAATATGGTATAGAGGTTTCATAAAGCCGCTCCGAAAAAGGTGGCTCGGCAATGGGAAAAATCCCGGCCGGGCGTTCGTTCATGATGCACCAACGCAATTGCGGCGCATGGCCCCTAACAGGCTCAATATTGGAAATAAATGAAGGGCAGAACTCCGTCCGGCCCGAGTTTCAGAATCAGCACCACCCAGAAGGCGCACCACAAGGCCAGAATTGGCCCGGGCAACCGCTCCTGAACGGCCATAAAAACGTTCCTGAGGCCCCCGCCGATGACCTGCATGAAAAGAGCCAGGGCAATAACCAGCCAGACCAGAAGCGGCGCGCCCAGCCCGGCCCGCTCAAAATCCAGCCCGGCCCGCACGATTTCCAGGGCCCGCCGGCTGTCTTCGGCCCGGAAGAGAATCCAGGTGAGGCTGACGAAATTAAAGGTGATGAAAAAACCCAAAAACTTCTTCAGCCCCTGAAAGCGGGGTTTCTGCCGCTGCCATGATTTAAGGCCCAGTTCATCAAGCTTGCGCTCTTTATCCCGACGGCGGTCAGCGAAAAAGTGGCTGACGATCAAAGCCAGGCCGTGCGCCGCGCCCCAAATAAGATAGCGAACGTGGGCTCCATGCCACAGGCCGCCCAGAAACTGGGTTAAAAACAGGTTCAGGGCCTTCCGCGCCCGGCCGTGCCGGTTGCCGCCCAATGAGATATACAAATAATCCCGCAGCCAGGTGGAAAGGGAAATATGCCAGCGGTGCCAGAAATCCCTGATATTGGTGGCCAGATAAGGGGCGTTGAAGTTCACCCCTACATTATAACCCAAAAGGAGGCCCAAGCCCAAGGCTAAATCGGAATAGCCTGAAAAATCGAGATAAATCTGGGCGCTATAGCCATAAATCCCGGCCCAGACGGCGGCGGCGGAAAAGGATTCAGGCACCTGGAAAACCTGGCGGACAATAATTTCGGAAAGATAGCTGGATAAGGCTATTTTTTTGAAAAGGCCGGAAAGAATCAAGACTATAGCCAGGTTGAAATTTTCAGGCTCATATTTGACCGACTTCATCTGGGGGATGAACTGCCCGGCCCGCTGAATGGGGCCGGACAGGACAGTCGGAAAAAACGATACGAAATTGAGGGTGGACAGAAGATCGGGAGGCTCAAGGCCGGGGGAGCGATAGTGGTCAATAGCCAGGGATATGCCCTGAAAGGTGAAGAAGGACATGCCGATGGGATAAAAAATCTCCGGCAGGGCCAGGCGGCTGATAAACCCTTCGGCCGGCCCCCAGCCAAGGAGCATTTCCACACCCCATTCGAAATATTTGAAGAAAAACAGAAGCCCCAGGCACAGCGTCAGGTCAAGCCACAACCAGAGCCTGCGCTTATTCTGACTTGCGCCAAACATCATCCGGGCCGTAAACCAATTGGCCAGCCCGACGAAAATAAGGAGGGGGAGGAAACGGGGAGCGCCCAGGCCGTAAAAAAGGAGGTTGGCGGCCAGAAGGAATTGTGGATAGATGTCAGCCCGGCTCCGAAGCCGCCAGTTCAAGATCAGCACGACGCCAAAAAAAACCGCGAAATCAAAGCTGGTGAAGACCATGACGCTCGACCTTTAGAATTACCGCCGCCTCTATAGCCTGGGCCACGGCAATTGGTAGGGTTTTTGCCAATAAAAATCCCCAGACCGCTGTTGACCTGGGGGCCGCAAACATTTTTTACCGGCGCACTGTCAAGTGCGCCGCAATAGCTATTGGCGGAAAACCCGCCAGAGAGCTGAAGATGGAGGCGGCAGGCGGATTTGAACCGCCGAATAACGGTTTTGCAGACCGTCGCCTTACCACTTGGCTATGCCGCCCCATATTTACAGCCGCTTCGAGTGAAGCATGTCAATCTCTCACCCGGAGATCGTGATTATAGCCGCTCGATTTTAAAATGTCAAGTGCCGGGCTGGGCCCGCAGCGATTCTAATTATGGCTTTTTCCCTTAAGCTCGCGGCTCGTAGCTACACAAAAAGCGTGGTTTTTGTTTCGCGAGTTGCTATTTTGCCGTCAAAACCAGTCGCTGGCGCTCCGTCTCGAAGACTCGACACCAGCTATTATGAGGCGGCATGGGTCATAATTAGAATTGCTGCTGGGCCCGGACCCTATGTCTGGGTGAGGGTTTCCCTGGATGTAGTTTAGGCGGCCATCATCGTATTAAGAGTGCGGCCCCCTAGGCGGTGGCCGCATCCATCGCTGAGGGGGCCACGCTCTTAATACGATGATGGCCGCCGTATTTACCTATTACGGGAAGGAACTGCCCAGACGTGGGGTCCGGGCCCTGCCCGGCCTGCCCGGCCTGCCCGGATTATTCTAATAATATTAGAAACTACTTTAATTTTAGTTAGTTACAAAACTAACATTTGGAAAATTCAGTTGACAGAGACATGATGAAAGGTATAGACTCATATAGTATTAATGTTATCGGATCTCAAAACTCTCGATTCTGACAAGAAAAATTTTACAGAGGGCACCCCACCGCCATATCCAAATTGGCTCCGTGTCCTGATAAATTCAGCATAATCAAATAAATACGAGTTTGCGACATATTGTATGAGAAAGCCGCGGCCCCGCGGCTGATTCCGGGTGAGGATATTGGGCATCAGCACCCGACACAGGATCAGGCCGGCGAAAAGCGGCACAACAAGGAGAACAACCATGGCCAGACCTCTCACCAAAACCCGCAACCGTCGGCTTCGCTACCTCAGCCTGCTCGCGGCGGCCGGGCTGCTTACGCTGAATTGCGCCTCCCCCGCCTTTGGCGACAACCAGACCATCACCGACGGCGGCAAGGTCGGTGACAGCCCCGGTTCAGACGGAGGAGTATCTATTGTAGGTGACCAGGCGAATTCAACGGTGACCTGGGACGACCCTACTACGAACTCAATCAGCACTGACGCTGACGGCACCGGTTTGGTGTTCTCGGCTGATTCCATTGGGAATGTCGACTTGAACCTCGACGACAGCGGAACTTATACCATTGGCCAGGGCGGTATAACCAACAACAATAAATCCGGCACTTCAACTATAAACATCAAAATCCCAGGCTCCACTCTTGAGGTTAATGGCGACATCACCGGCAATAACACCGGAACCCTGGTCATCACCGGCACCGGCGATAACCTAGGCCACGATGCGACACTTGACGCGAGCGACAGTGATGTGACCGGAAGGGTTAATTTTGAGGGCAATGGCGGGGCAGGCTCGAATTTCAATGTCAATGTTGAAAGCATCGGCGGAAACGGTACGGCCATAGTAGAGACCAACAGCGGCGCCGGCAGTGTCACCCTGAACATAGGAAGCGGCGGCCTGGGCACTGGAGGCAACACCTCTCTTACTTTGAACGACAACACCATTGCCACCATCACCGGCGATATTGGCAGTGATCAGATGGTGAACGAAATCACCTTGAACAATGTGTCTTCCCTGGAGCAGACCACAGGTAAAGTTGTCGGCGCACTGACCATAACCAATAAGAATATCACCAATGATTCCGTTGTACTGAATACACTTGGCGATGCCAATGACACGACCGGCTTAACTGTCGGCGGCGGCACCGTCGGCGGCGGGACGGTCAACATCAGCGAGATAGTGGGCGATACTTCTATTGACGCGGCCGCCGCTGACAGCGGCACCATCTATCTGAAGGATAACTCGGGCAGCAAGGATCTTGGCAGCGCGAGCGCTGATTCCAACATAACCCTGGGCGGCAACGCGGCCGGGGGAACTTTGGAAGTCAATGTAAAAGATATTGTCGGAAGCACGGACGGCAAAACTTCCACCACCATCAATATCGACACTTCTAAAGCGACCCTGACCAGCACCAACGTAGCTCCGGTCACCAAAGCAAATCTGGCTAATGTTTCCGGCCATGTGAACGTCAATTTGACCGGCGGCAGCAGCAATTTACTGGCTCTGGGTGTCCTTAAAGCCGGCGCGGTTCTTTCGGCTGATGCATCCACCTCCACACCCGTGAACGGTCAGGGTATTTCGCTTGATTCTGTTGAGGGCGGCGCTGACTCTGACAGCGCCACCACCATCAACCTGGATGAAAAAACCGGGCTGACCGCCACCGAAATGACCACCGGCGGTTACTATGCCCTCAATCTCAACGGCACCACCAACGCCCAGGCCGCCACGATCACCACGGTCGGAAACACCGCGGAGGATACCAGCCTGACTATGGGCGGCACCAACGATCAGGCCGTCACCACTATCACCACCCTCACCGGCGGCACGACAGGTACGGATAAAATCACCACGGTGAACCTGGACAAGGCCGCCAGCATGGAAGTGACCAACGCCGTTACCGGCAATGTGGACATTATCAACAACAGCACCACCACCGGCGCTGCCCTGCTGAATGAAATGGGCGATGGGGTGCTGAGAGGGGGCGGCGCAGGTGAGATCGATGTAACCAAAATCGACGCGGCCAACGGCCTGACTATCGCCAGTGTGGACGATGAACAGGGGGCGGTGGTTTCTGTCGGCTCAACCGCAAGCGGCAACGGTATACAAAGCACCAGCAAGGTATCCCTTAAAAACGCCGTGCTGAAAGTGGCCGCCGACAATAGCGGCCTGGGCGCGCTGGGGAACAACTTCAGCATGGATTCCACTGATGGCGAAAGCCGCCTGACCGTGGCTGACAAAGATGATCCGGCTCAGGACACGCTGACTTTCAACGATGCGCCCACCGTCACTGTCGGTGATGGCGGCAATGTACGCATTGAAACCAAGAGCCTCATTTATAACTCCGTTCTCAAAACGGCCACCACCGACGAAGCCACCGGCGTCATAGATAAAGACGGGGCGGTATATTTCAATCCCGCCGACACCAAAAACAACCGGATGATTTTCAGCAGCAGCGACAGCACCAACACCTTTAATGACGGTGTGGAAATTGACGGCGGCAGATTCGAATTTGAGGGCTCCACCACTTTCGTGGCCTCCGATACGCCCGCCGCCGGCAATTATATGAAGAACTCCGATATCTACTTCACCGGGCTCGATGATACCGGCGTGACCAAGTCTGACTACACCATCGACGGCACAGCCAGCGAAAACACCATTGACGCGACCGGCACGACCCTGCATTTGAATAAGGGCGTGAATATCATCTCCACCGACAAAGGTTCGCTGGAAAACCTCAAAACAGTGGCCCTTGGCGATGAAGCGGAAACGTCGGTCACTTTCGGCGCCGACACTGTGCTGACAACGCAGTTCCTGACCACCGGACACCGAGCGGCAGGCGCTACCAGCAATCAGGTCGCCACGGTGTCCAAGCTCCTGATTGGCTCCAACAAGGCCGGTTTCACCAGCGGACTTCAGGCCACCAGCTCCGTAACCCTCAGCGACAAAATTCTGGTTACAGACGGCTTGACCATACAGGCCAACGGCTCCAACCCGGTCATCAATATTGCCAATACCGACGGCGGTTTTATCCTGGCTGATGACACCGCGGCGGCCGGTTCGTCCGTCACGGGCGGAGTGGCGATGGTCAATATCGATAAGGTGTATAACTCCAAAGGATTCAATCAAATCCAACTCCTCGGAGGAGCCATTTCCAGCACTGCCCTGACTAACAAAATTGCCGAAATGGTCGCCAACCTGGATATTGACACAAGCAATATCAGCGGCGACATCAAGGCGGTTATGGGTGAAGACGGCACCATCTCCTATCGGACTTCGACCGTGGACAACATTGGAGACTATATCCCTTCATACGCGCGCCCGATGTGGGCGGCCGCCACTCAATTGAGCCCGGAGCTGGGCCTCTACATTGAAGAGGGGGCCGATCCGTCCAGCACCATGGCCTCCGGCACCTATAACCGTGAGCTTACCCAGATCATGGGCAATACCATGAACTCTTCGCTCAGCCTGGTCCAGAACGGCACGACCTCAGCTTTCAGCCGCCTCAACGCCACCACGCCGACCATCGTCGGCTACAAAACAGCTATGGCCGTGTCCTCACCCCCACCGCGCTCCACCGAAGTGGCCCCGGCCGCGCCTTCAAGCTCCATCGGTGTACCGATCAGAGCTAATGACATTCAGTTCGGCTCAATGGCTGAAGACACTCCGCCGCCGCCCACCGCCCCCTCATCCGGCAGCAATGACGGCCGCCCCAACGGCATGTGGATCACCCCCAGCTATAGCAAAATGTCGGTTGACGGCAATTACAAAAAAGGCTATGGCGACCTGGACGTCAAGAGCTTCGGCATGACTTTCGGCTATGATCAGTGGGTCAACGAAAACGCCCGCCTGGGCGCGTTCTTCAGCTACAGCCACCCGGAACTTAGCACCGATTATCAGGACATTGACGCCGACGACTTCCAGCTCGGCTTCTACGGCCAGGGCATACTCCCCAACGGCGTGATCATGAACGCCGGCTTTGCCATGGGCTGGCAGGATTACAGCTCCAAGCGCAAGATCCGCCTCAGCGGCATAAGCGGCTACAACCAGGAACTGAAAGCCGATTATAATGGCGACAGCTTCAGCGCGGCCTTAGAGTTCAGCCGCCCCTTCGCCCTGGAAAACGATATGTTCCTGCGCCCCTCCATCAGCTATGCGTATCAGAAAGTAAGTCTGGACGAAATCAAGGAATCCTCAACCGTGGTTGATCAGGCCCGCAATCTGGCCCAAAAAATTTCCAGCACCAGTTTCGACACGCAGCTGGTACGCCTGGGCACCGACATCGGCTGGGTTAATCCCGATAATACCCTCACCGTCACCGGCAAGGCCTATTGGGTGGCTAACGTCGGTGACACCCAGCCGCAAGGCTCAGCCAAGTTCATCAGCGCCGGCGACGGGGCCCTGCCCTTCAAAGTGCGCGGGGCTGAATACAATGAAAACATGGCCAACCTAGGCTTCGGCCTTAAATTCAACCCGGCCGGTCAGGATGGGCTGACCATCAGCCTGGATTATGACGCCCTGCTGGGCTCAAAAGCCAGCAGCCACAATGTGGGGTTGATGATCAGATACGAATTCTGAGCCAAATAAAGCCAGAGAAACCCTGCCCCAGTTTCAATGATCAACCCCTAACATTTCCATAAGCAACAACCTGGCCCCGGATGCCGCCCGCATCCGGGGCCAGCCCCACCAAACAGGGTCAAGGGTGGGGTGGCTTGGTTCCAATATAGACGCAAATTGCGTCACAGTCAAGCACTAAATTTAAACAAGATTTAAAATTTAGTGAAAAAGCATTTTCAGCAACAGATAATATCTTAATATCAGTAGAAGTATGGCTAAAACTAAACGTATAGGTCAAGCTACGGGCTTGGTGGCGGGTCTGACAAAAGAAGATTCAGCCGCTGCCGAAGCCATTTTAGACCGCTTGAAACAAATATCTAACGCTAATAGTGACTCGGAATTAGCGTCAGCCTTGGGTTTAAAATATTCTTCAGTGTCCTCGGCCAAGTCACGGGGCATGATTCCCACTGCCTGGATTATCAATACCGCGAATTTATTTGGCGTTTCAGCGGACTGGCTGATTTTTGGGGAGGCCCGTAAAACCGCTGAAGATAAATCAACCCGCTGTCACACCCAAGCTGAACGTTTTGAAGTATGGCAGAACGGGGCCTTGAAGGTGGCGGCTTTACCGGTCATAAAGGACTGGGTACTGGAGTTGACGCCGGAGTTGTTTGATACTTTGTGGAACAGGTTCACAAGGCTGCCAAGCGAAATAATGAGGGGCTGGGTTCAAGTGGAAATCCTGAGGAGATTTCCAGAATTTCTCCACTGGCTGGAAAATAATGAAGCGGAATTAAAACGTGAATACACGCACAAAACTGACGCACCCCCGCCAAATCAACAGACGCCGGACCATGGGCTGGAAAAAGAACCCAATCTGGACTGATACTGTGCCTGGTTCTACAGGACGTCTCCATTACGGTATTTTCGACAGACTAAAAGTTTTGGCCGGAAGCGGCTGCGGCAGCCAGTTGGGTAAATATCAAAACCAGCCTTAGTCATTCTGTATCTCCAGGTGGTTGGCCGACTGTGCCAAACATTTCCCCGACGTCGAGAACCGCCCGATTATTTAGCTTACATTCAATAAGAAAAACACTATAATAAAACATTCACTACATCACATTGCCGCATCTGTCCGGGCCAGTCGCTCCAGGTGAGGGATGGTATATAGTGAAAAGTTAAAATAACTGGTCGCTATGGCCTGAATTTATGAGGTTGAAATGGATTACGCCAAAGAAGCGCTGAAGAAACACTATGAATGGAAGGGCAAACTGGAAGTGGTCTCCAAAGTTGATGTAGCCACCAAGGATGATCTGGCCCTGGCTTATACCCCCGGTGTGGCTGAGCCATGCCTGGAAATACAGAAAGATGTGAATAAATCTTTTGAGCTGACGGGCCGCTGGAACACGGTGGCCGTAGTCACGGACGGGACAGCCGTTCTGGGCCTGGGGGATATCGGGCCGGAGGCGGGCATGCCGGTTATGGAGGGGAAGTGCGTTCTATTCAAAGCCTTTGGCGGAGTTGACGCCATTCCGCTGTGTGTCCGCTCCAAGAAAGTGGAAGACATTGTGGAAACGGTTCGTCTTCTCGCCGGAAGCTTTGGCGGGATCAATCTGGAAGACATCTCGGCCCCACGCTGCTTTGAAATCGAAAGACGGCTGAAAGAAACCTGCGACATCCCCATTTTTCATGACGACCAGCATGGCACGGCCGTGGTGACACTGGCCGCGATGATCAACGCCCTGAAACTGACCGGCCGGAAACTGGATTCCATCAGCGTGGTGGCCAGCGGGGCCGGGGCGGCCGGGGTGGCCATCATCAAGCTATTGATGGCCCTTGGCCTTGAGGAAGTGGTGATGTGCGACCGTCAGGGCGCTATCTATGAAGGCCGTGACGGCCTTAATGATGAAAAGATTGACATGGCCAGGATCTGCAACCTCCAGAAAAAGAAAGGCGCTCTGTCTGAGGTGATAAAAGGGGCGGATGTTTTCATCGGCGTCTCCGCGCCCGGCACTTTGACTCCTGATATGGTGCGGTCCATGGCCCCCAACCCCATAATTTTTGCCATGTCAAATCCCACCCCGGAAATAATGCCGGAACAGGCACTGGCGGCCGGGGCCGCCGTCATGGGTACCGGACGCAGTGATTTTGCCAATCAGATCAATAATGTCTTAGCCTTTCCCGGCATTTTCAGGGGCGCCCTGGATGTGCGGGCCAGCGATATCAATGATGCGATGAAGATTGCCGCCGCCTACGCCATTGCGGGATTGATCGCTGATGACCAATTGAAACCGGATTACATCATCCCGGCAGCTTTCGATCCCCGTGTGCGGGACGCGGTAGCCACGGCGGTTTCTCAAGCCGCCCGTAAAACTGGCGTAGCCAGGGTATGAATACTGGCCCGGCGGCCACCTGTCTCTCTCGCCCCAAGCCAACTTGCCGAAACTCCTTCACAGCGGTTTCGGCAGGATCGTGGGGGGCCTTTGCTGAAATGGGGACTACATGCGGAAGCTAAAATATAGTAGCCTGGTTTTCCTTTTTTTCCTGATATCGTGCGCCGGAGCCGGGGCTGAACAGTGGGCGCGTGACCCGCGCTGGGCTCGGCCGGTCAGTCTGCCCGGTTCATCCAACCTCTTTGAAGTTACCCCGGATTTCTATCGCTCCGCTCAGACTGACGCCGAAGCTTTTAAAGAATACGAAAAATTCGGCATAAAAACAGTCATTAACCTGCGGGCTTTTCACAGCGATCGCGATGAAGTGCGCGGAACGGGCCTCAACCTGATTGAAGTGCCCATACACACCTGGTCCATTGAAGACGATGAAGTTATCGCCGCGCTATGGCACATCAAAAATGAACCGGGGCCGGTAATGCTCCACTGCTGGCACGGAGCGGATCGAACCGGCACAGTTGTGGCCATATACCGTATGGCCTTTCAGGGCTGGTCCAGGGAAGAGGCCCTGGACGAACTGATTAACGGCGGCTATGGCTATCACTCGATCTGGAAGGGTATTCCGAAATATATCAGATCAGTTGACATCGACAAGATCAAAGCTGGCGCACTCCAGGCGGAGCCGCCTGACGGCGTAAGCAAAAAACGCTGAGGTTTTAAGATGGCTGAAGCAAATGAATGCCTGAAAATGAATTTGGAAGCCCTGAATGCCGGTGGTCAGGCACTAGCCCTGCGCTGGCTTCAGGAAGCTGATGGATATGTCGTTGAAGAGATCAGTGCGGCCAACGGGGACAGTGTTCTGATGGTTTCAGGGCAAAGCCAGTCCTCCCGACACGATCCCCGCCGGGAGGCGGAGCAGTGGCTGGAACGGCAGAAAGGCACATATAATCTGGGCGGCTCTGAAAGCCGGTGCCTGTTCGGCTTCGGCAACCCCTGGATTGTGGAGCTGCTTTTGAAAGAGAACGGCTCGCTGTCGGTTTTCGAACCCAATCCCAATGTGGTCAAAACCGTTCTCAGCCGTCATGATTTCCGTGAAGCCCTGGCTGGCCGGAATGGACTGAGGCTCCTCACACCCTGGCATGCGGCGGATAATCAGCTTCAGGAACTTGAAAAGGCGCTGCTGTTGGTGCATCCCCCGGCCCAGCGGCGGGAAGCGGCTCAACTGGTGAACCTGAAAAAAGTTATCTCAGGCGGAAAGCGCAATTTGAGCGGCGCTTCCGGGCACAGTTTGCGGATAATGATCATACCTCCCCTATCGGGTGGTTCCTGGCCGGTGGCGGTGTCCCTGGCCAGAGCGGTGGAGGAAACCGGCCACAAACTTTTGTTTCAAGAATGGGACGCAGCCCTGAAACAGCAGGAGGCCGCCGCCCATCAGGCGGCTCCAGATGATAAAAACCGTCTGGTAGCCAAGCTGTTTGAAGCGACGGCTCCGGCTGTGGCCGCAACGGCGGCCGAATTTGCGCCCGACCTCCTTATATCGCTGGCCCAGGCCCCTCTCGATGCGGCCGGTTTGGCAATGGTGCGGGAAAAAACAGAGGCCCTGGCCGCGTTTTGGCTGGTGGAGGATGTGCGAAGCTTTGGCTATGTGGCAAATATCGCCCCTTCATATGACGCTTTATTCCATATCCAGGAGGGAGCCATTGAGCCGACCCTTCGAGCCTGGGGTCTTCAGCGCGGCTGGTATCTGCCCATGGCCGCTGACGCCAACCTGTTTAAGCCTCTGCCGGGCGGGTCATCAGCCTCAGCCAACAGCTATGCGGCGGCTCTCTCCTTTATGGGGGCCGGATACCCGAATCGCCGGAAAGTCATGGGCATGCTGGCTGAAAAATACTGGCCGACAACAGGGCGGCCGATCCGTGATTTCAGAATCTTCGGGTCTGGCTGGAACGGCATAAGCCAGGCCATGAAAAGCCATTTATTCGAAAACGGCCGCCGGGTAAGTCTGCCGGAATGCGTGATGATCTATTCCGGCGGTCAGGTCAATCTCAATATTCACTCCAGCTTTGAGAGCAATCCCGGCTTTGATCCATCCAGCGCCTTTGTCAATCCCCGCACATTTGAAATCGCCTCGGCGGGTTCTCTTCAGTTGGTGGATTCGCGGCCCCTTCTGCCTCCGCTGTTTCAACCCGGCCGGGAATTAGTCACCGTGGAGAACCCGCTTCAACTGCCGGAATTGATCAGCCACTACCTGGCCAAGCCGGAGGAAGCGGCTGAGATAGGCCAGGCCGCTCGAGCCAGGGTACTGAAAGAGCACACCTATCAGCACCGCCTGGAGCGCATGTTAAATCTGCTTGGCTGGAATCGGCGGGATGGCTGAAAATAATGAATTTTCGGACAAAAGGAACCCCATTGACTGCTATGAGCCAGAGGCGGAGGTAGGCTGAGCAATTAGAAGAAACCCAAGTGTTGTCGGCCTGAATTTTTGGGACAAACTGATTGACACACGCACCATATCCTAAAAAAGGAAATGGTGCGTGTTTTGTGTGGGCTCTAGATTAAAAATTGATGGGAGGCAGACCCGATTATTACCCAATAACCACCATGCCGGGGGGCTTCAGGGCTGGCACAACGCAACGCATATACCACGGGGGCACCGCTCTTAAAACGATGATAGCCGCCAAAACCTACGATTATGGGAAACCCTCACCCAGACATAGTCCAGTGCGGACCACGCACCCACGCACCCCTATTTTAGATCCAGGCCGGCTTGCTCCAGTTTTGAGACGAAACGGCTCAGAAGGGCCTTGAAGTTGCTGGCGGTCTCAATGCTGAGCTTGTCCACAACCAGCTTTTCCAAATCCCTCATCTCCGGCGCAACACTGGAACGGACCCGCTTTTTCAACAAATTCACTTCATGATGGGCATCAGCATTGCTGCGCTCAGTCAGACGCTTGATTTCCTCATTGTATTTGCCCACCACTTCTTCCAGCTTCCGTTCAGTCAGGGCAATCTTGCCCTGGCTTTCCGATAAGACCAGAGTCAGGCGGCGCACCTCTTTTTCATGGTTGGCCGCAACATCACGCTCAACAGCCAGCTTCCGCTCCAACTCTTCCAGGCGATTGTTGGCCGAGGCGACTGAAGCGGAGGAAGATTCAGCCTCCTGAACACTTCTTTCCATTTCCTGACGGAAAAAATCAGCATCATTTTCTTTTTGGGTCAGCTTGCTCCGCAGCTCACTGTTTTCCCGATGCAGTTTTTTAAATTGCGTCTCATAATTGGCCACTTTTTGATTGGCCGTGGACAGCAGGCTCTCCTGCTCTTCCATGGTATTGGTCAGCTCCATCAGATCATTGGTGAGACGTTCTATCTCCTGGCGCTGATCTTCCTTGGTTTTGTTCAGGGTGCGCTGTTCACTCTCCAACTGGCGACGCTCAAACTGGGCGGACTTTTTTACTTCGTCAAACGTTGCTTCAATATTTCGTATATAGTCGGAAAGAACGCGCATCGCCTGGTGCGGATCAAAGCCGGCCGGCAAAAAATCTTCCAAATGGCGCTCTTCTTTTAAAATGTCTTTCATCTAATTTACCTGCTTATTTTTCTTCTCACCAGCCAAAATACCCAGCCTGTATTTAAGCAGGTTAGCGCAAAAAATGCAAGATGCCATTTACATTTATAGTGAGTTACCGTTAACCGGAAGCTAATTATCGAGTAAAAAATGAGATTGTGCCGGATGGAATATGCAATGCCAAAAAAAACCGCTCCGATTTTCCGGAGCGGCTTTTTTCAAGGCTCTGAAGCCGCCTGGAAAATCAGATATTGATGGGAATAATGTTGGCGGTAATGAAAATCAGCATCTCCGATTTGTCATTGGAAATTGACTCCGATTGGAAAAGCCAGCCCAAAAGGGGAATCCGGTGAAGTCCGGGCACCCGGGTAAAACCGGTTGACTGGTTATCAATAATGATGCCGCCAATAACCACAGTTTCACCATCTTTGACCATCAAGCGTGTTTCAGCCTCACGAGTGTTAATAGCCGGTTCCCCCCCGGAGCCGCCGCTGGAATAGTCGGGCGAATCGTTGGTCAGTTTGATGTCAAGGGTCACAATCTGGCCGTTCTCCTCAATATGGGGCTTGACCCGCAGTTCCATCACCACGTCCTTGTATTCGACATTGGCCGCGGTGTTGGCCGATGAACCGCTGTAATAGGGAATCTGCTTACCCTGTTTGATGTAAACTTCCTGATCATTGGCGGCCATGATCCGGGGCGCGGAAATGGTCCTCGCGTCACTGGAGGTTTCTGAGGCCTTGATGGTGGCGCTTAGCATGAGGCTTTGGGCCTTATTGAGGAACCCCACGCCGAGAGTCAGGCCGCTGGTGTCGTTAATGTCTATGCTGCCGCTGCCTTCTCCTGGAACGCCGCTAAGGCCGGACTGATTGTATTTGACGCTCCAGTCAATACCCAGAGTCTGCTTGAAAGTGGCGCTGGCCTCAATTATTCTGGCTTCAATCAGAATCTGGCGGGCCACCTTATCGACACGCAGGAATATCTGGGTCATCGTGGACAACGTGCCAGGATCGTCTTCCACATAAATATCATTACCGATGTTGACGATTTTGCCGCGCCCGCTGATAACTTTTTCCATTTCGGTCTTGACAAGGCCTATAGGAGCGTATTTGGGAGTGAAGACCTTTTTGGCCAAAGGGGCCAGACGGGCGGCTTCAGCTCTTTCAGCAGTAGCTCTCTGGCGGGCGGCCTGGAGATTGGTCAGAGTTGGCAGGTCGTAAATAGTCAGAACGTTTCCTGATTCCTCCACACCCAGATTGCGGGCGGAAAGAACAATATCCAAGGCCTGATCCCAAGGGACATCAGTGAGCTTGAGGGTCACTTTTCCGTTGACCGCATCAGAAACCACAATATTCTTGCCAGACACTTCTCCGATGATACGAATGATATTATGAAGATCGGCGTTCTGGAAATCGAGGGAAATACGTTCACCCTTGTAGACCTTGGGTGATTCGTAATGAACCGCGCGCGGCAGATCCTCATTTAGGTTCAGGTCGCTGACAGCCGGCTCCTCCGCGCCAAATGGATTGATATCAGTAATAGTTGTGTCGTCTGCGGACGGCGTGAAGCTGCCCTGGGCCAGCGCAATGGATGGCCAGGCCAAGAGGACGGCTGCCAATAGCATAAGAATTATATTAACCTGTTTCAGGCCGCCAGTCATAATTATTCTCCTTACTCAAACGAAGCCAGGGACATGACCTGATGATGTTCCGACCGGCTTCAACCGCCGGGGAGGGAAAACAACAAGTCGACTTTTATTCCAGCCCGAACCGGGCCACCCCCTGTTTTATCTTCCTATCGGCTCCAGTAACCGAGTCCTTTAAGGACTCGGCAGACAAGTTTCAATCAAGTCCTTAAAATCAAGCAATCCGGTTCGACGGTTCCAGACATTCCCCGCGGCCCGATTCAATCTCAGCGGCCACTGTAGGTAAAACCGCTGCTCATATCCAGAACGTTCAGTTTAATCACGGTAACCTTGGGCTCACCCGCGGAGCCCCGGGGGGGTTCCTCTACGGTCACCTGGGTCGGCTCAATGCTGATAATTCGGCCATTCCTGCGCCCGATGCGGTCACCCTGGCGCAGAATATAGCTGGACCCGACCCCGTCTTCAAATGAAGCCAGGGCTGATCCGCCGCGCCCGGAAATTGAAGTGATGGCCACTAATTTCAACTGGCTCAGTTCCAGCCTTAGAATGGGAGGCAACTTGGCTTCTTCGTCCGGATCAATTTGATCCCCCTCCTCCTCAGGTTTGCCCCGTACTTCTTTTATGGGCATGAAGGGGTCATAAAGCCGCGCTATGTTATAATTATAATTAGCCAGATTTTCCTTGTGCCACTGTTCAAGGGCCTCAAAAAGCGCTTTCTGTTCAGGACTGACAGCTTCATCAACCACAGATTCCACCGCGACAGGAGCTTCGCTCCGCAAAGGCGGCAAAGGCGCTGTGGAACTGGCCGCAGCCGGAGCGGCAGCCTCAGCCGGCGGCGTCGGAGGGGCTTGGGCCACTGACGCGGCCGGAATCATTTCAGTCTGCTGAGCGGCGGAACTATCGGCCGGAGCGGAAGCTACGGAGCCGGAACCGTGCGTCACGTCGATCACTTCTATCTTCATTTCTTCTGCCGGGGGCTGATCAGCCGGGACAGCCATGGCGTGAGCCGGATTGGTGGTGGAGCCGGAACCGGTTTTAACCTCCACATCAAACTTCAACCCTGAGGGCGCGAGAGCGGCTTTGACGTCACCGGGCTTGGGTTTGCCGCCCAGACTTTTCTCATCATCCGCCGCCGCCGTCGGGACAAAAGCCAAAGTCAGGGCACAGACCATAATGGCGATCCACGCGACCGGCCGGATAGACTTCAATATTTTGGGAATATTCAACATAAGCCGTCCGATTCCATGCCTTACTTCTTAGGGGTTGTTTGGGCCGTAATCTCGGCCTCGGTCAGCGACCTGTAGGTGCTGCCCGAACATTTCACTGAAATATGCAGGACTTCCCTCTTTTCGTCCACCATCTTGGCTGAACCGATACTGACATCGGTGATATTAACGATGCGATCCATACGGCTGAAATCATACAGGAAAGTCAGAACGGTCAGGAATTCGCCCTCCAGATTCATGGTGAAAGGAATTTCCGCATAATTGTCCCGGATTACTGCCGGCAGCTTGGGAGCGAACAGAGTCACCCCATCGGTGAGGCCGGCCTGAGCCCCAATTTCAGAGACCATCTGCACCAGCCTGGGCATTTCATTTTCCGACGGCAGATATTTCTGCATATACAGGTAGGCGTCTTCAATGGGTACGCTCAAAGCCTCCACAGCCTGATGCTTCTTCAGAGAGCCTTCCTGGGTCTTAATATCCGCCGCCGTCTGCTCTATGGAACTTTCCTTCTCGGCCGCTTCTTCACTGTAAGGCAGATAAAACAGAAAATAGAATAAAAAGCAAAGCAGAAAGCCGACGCCGACTATCACGCCGATCTGGGCGGTTCTGGGAAGCTTGGCCGCTGAATCAACAATATCTGGCTTATTCTTTTTTACCGGCGCTTTGGCCACAGCTTACTCCTTATAAATATTTGCGAGCCACCCGTTTGGCCACAAAACCAGTCACGGACTCTCAGCCGGCCTATGGGTTGACCGACTATTATAAAACCGATCGGTCCGGAGTCTTCACGATGAAGTCCGCCTACAATGCCTTTCCGCTTTTAGTCGCGTTCGATTTAATGTTAGCCACCAGATTTGGCGCGGCCGCCTCCACCACCTTGATCATCTCTTCGCGTGACGGCAGGCCCAATTCCGGCATTCCTTCATCCAAAACGACAGGCTCAGGGAAAACTGTTTGCGCGGTTATTTTGAATCTGGTCAGGCTGACCTGATTTATGACCATGTTTTGGGCTATCTCCATCAGGTTGACGCTATTGCGGTCAATATAGGTGGCCCCTTCCAGCTTCGACAGAAACTGGCTGATCACTTCCTTATCCTTGGAAATGCCTTCAATGGTTAGAAGACCCTTGTTGTGGGTCAGATTCAAAAGCCAGGCGCTGCCCTGCGGCAAAAGGTCATCCAGTTCCACCAAGAGACGGGTAAGATCCCGGCGGCGTTCTTCCAACTGTATTATAGCTTCCAGCTGCTGCCATTTCTTGACAGTGGATGCGGTTATGCGTCCGGCGTCATTAACCTGTTTCCGCACAGCGGTCAGCCGGCTTTGCTGCTGGGATAATTCACTCTCCAGATTCTCAAGGTTGAGATCCATGATGTTGGATTTAAAAGAAAATAGCCCGGCTATCATAACAAGCAGGAATAATCCAAGTGCGGCCAGGAAAACCTGACCTTTTCGTCTTTGCCTGAAAGCGCTGATAGGCAGAAGGTTAATGGTGATCATTCGACTTCCACCTTTCTCAAGGCCAGACCGAAACTGACCGCCAACTGGGGTCCTATATATTCCAGATATTCTTGATCGTATTTTTTGGCGTTGTAGTTGGTGCTGGTGAGCGGATTGAGCCGTTCCACACGAATTCCGAAATATTTCTCGAATTCTTCAGGGAGCTGCCGGAGCAGGCTGCTGCCGCCGGACAGATAAATGGCTGTAGGCCGAAACAGCGAATCTTCAGCTCTGGCGGAGTCAAGCACCCGCTCCACAGCCGCTATCCAGTTGCCCACGGCCCTGTCCACCGCGTCCGCCACTTCTCCGGGGTTGGGGGCTTCCATGGAGCCAAACTTCACGGCTTCAGCATCAGCCATATCCATATCGAAAATAGAGGCGATTTCATTGGTCAGATATTGCCCGCCGCCCGGCTCATCCTTGATGATCATCGGCAGCCCGTTATGCAAAACCGTAATATTCAGCATGTTGGCGCCAATATCGGCCAGAACCACGTTATCGTGCTGATCCGGATGCAGAAAGTCATAGGCGTTAAACAGAGCCAGACCATCAACGTCAATGACCGCCGGTTTGAGTTTGGCCAGGCTGATGGCTTCCATATAGTTCTGAACCACACTTTTTTTGGCGGCCACCAGAAGAACGACCATATGGTTATCGAGAGGGGAAGTTTCCAGAATATGGTAAGAAACGTTGACATCGTTGATAGCGAAAGGAATATATTGCTCGGCCTCTTCCATGACGGCTTTCTTGAGGCTGTCGCCGCTCATGACCGGCATGATGATTTTTTTAACAATAATAGAGTCGCCGCTGACGGAGGTGGAAACATACTTGCCCGTAAGCTTGGAGCGGGCCACTAAATTTTTCATGGCCTGGCTGATGGCTGTTCTGGCCGGGGCGGGATTGTCTTCCCATTCCAGCACCACATCATTGGGCAGCTGAGACATGCCCAAACCGAGGAGGGTGGCCCTGCCAGCCTTGATATTGCCCAGCATCACCACTTTGGCCGCGTAGGAGCCTATATCTATGCCCAAAACATGGATCGCCATGAATTTAACTTTCCATCCGGTAGTTTCTTGGCCCCGGCCATTCGGCCCGGCCCGTTTAAACCGCATTGACAGCTCTTGGACTTTCAGCTGTCCGGCTGCGACAAGTGGCTGCCGGCCGATCGCCGTACGACCGGCAGCGCACATCGTGCGAGGCGCTTTCCGCGCCTTGCGCCGTCTCCATGCCGGTCGTGCCCTTCGGCGATGAAGTCAGCCTGACTGCGGGGATCTCCGCAGCCTCAACCCGAAAGCCCGCGATGGGCGTCAGAATTACTGCTTCGGATTGAACTGTTCAAGACGGCGTGACCATCTCCAAAGTAGATAGCCAGCCGTTCCAAATCCAGGATTCAGGAGTTGTCGGCGAAGATCTTATCCTTATCTTCCAACGTGTAACCCAGGGCCAGAATGATTTTGCGCATTGTTTCCATGCGGCAGCTTTTTCCGTTTTCAATGCGGTCAATGGTCAGGGGGGAGACGCCCGCCTTACGGGCCAGTTCGGCCTTGCTCATTAAAAGCTGTTCCCTGATCATCTTCAAAGAGTTGCGTGCCAATTTCTTTACCTCATTGCTCTGAAGGTGACTTTTACCGGCGCACAGTCAACCAGCCTTGAACAGGCGGCAGGCAGTGCGCGAGAGTGTTCCAGAAACGATTGTTTACGGCATACTGACTCACACACCGGAGCGGGCTGCAGGTCGTAGTGGGTTGTGTGCCGAAAAAATCCGTGTTTTGACGATAGGTGCGTCCGCAGACCGGAAATAAATAATACCCGGCTGATAAAGGATTCACCGCCGCAAAGTTTTGCTTCCGGCGGTTACAAACACCGCCGCACCTCAATGTCCGCTGATCAGTGCCCATTGCTGCGGACAAAATTATTGACGCATCAGGCAGTCCGTTATATCAATTTTCGCTGAAACCGCCAAAGTTCCTGTTTCAAAATTCAAACACAAGGACTGTCCCGAATAAAATCCCTTCAGATGCTCTTGATTCCCGCCTTCGACAGTTTTAAGCGCCTGAAACAATTTTTAAAAGGTTTCAACTTTAAAAAATAATCAGCCGGACTACACTCGGACTAAACCCGCCGCCGATGTGAACCTTTCAGCCACATGGGCAACGTGGGCGTCATTACAAAAGTTAAACCCTCTTTATTGAGAAAGTATTTACCGCGATCATCCTTGAGATGTGTTTCATTAATAAGAAAGTGTAGCTTACTTCCTCTTATACGTTGGATTATTTCACCACTTTGAGTCGATAATGTCAAGCTATTTATGCTAATTATGCATAAATTTTAATAACTTGTGCTTCATATAGGGGAGTGGAAGCATTTCAGATACAACATCTTGGCGCACCGTGGGAGGTCTGGAACAATTTGATTGCGGTATTTTGCCGCGATTCTGATTTTTAGCTGACGCCGCCTCATAAAACAGATTATATATCCGATTCGGTGACCCGGCACACTAGCTGGCCGGTTTGAGTTATGGGCCAAATTGTGCCATTATAGGCAGCCAATTAAGAAAGGCTCGTTTCGCAAAACGTTCTCGCATATTGTCCGCCGCCTGCTCAAGGCAGGTTGACCGTGGGCCGGAAAAAGTAATCATATGCCTAACTTTGAGACCCACATAACCATTTCGGCTGTCGGCTCAGCCCTTTTAACCGCCTATGGCACAGCCCGCTTCGGCTGGGACGGGGCCATTCCGTCACTGGCTTTCTTCGCCGGCGCGGCCGGGGGCATGGTGCCCGACCTGGACAGCAACACCTCCAAGCCCCGGCGGCTGGCCGGGGCTCTGGTGGGTGTATCGGCCGCTGTGGGCATAGCCGGATTCGTAACTTCATCCGGGCCCTTCCTCAATCGGCCCTGGACCTGGGCTCCGGCCCTCGGCGCGGCAGCGGCCGCGTTTCTGCTGTTCAATTTCGCCGTTATGGAGCTGGTGCTGAAAAAACATACCCGTCATCGCGGGCTGTTTCACAGTTTGGCCGTGCCGTTTCTTTATGGAGGCCTCCTGGCCTGCCTGGCCACCCCAAGGGGCGCCGATACGGCCATAGCGGTGTGGCTTCTGGGCATCTTCGGAGTTCTGAGCCATCTGCTTCTCGACGCGGCGAAAAGTTTGTCGCTCAACCCCCTGAAGCTGGCCACCGCCGATCTGGCCGCTTCCACCCGCCTATGGCTGGCCACTATGGCCGTAACCCTGGCCGCGTTCATCCGCTTGACCAAAATATAAAAAGCGCCGGATCCCCTGATGAAAACCGGCGCTTTTCGGATTTGACTGAATAAAACCCGCTCAGCCCCCCCGACGCAGGTCGTTCGAACTGAAACGGAAAGCCGGAGTATCGGCCCGGCCGCCAAAAACGTCAGGCAGGGGCGGAAAAGGTGAAGACAGCATAACCGCCCGTTTTACTGAATCGTCGTACTCGGCGTTGCCGCTGGGCTGGCTCAGGCGGCTGGCCGACACGCTTCCGTTTGGCTCTATGGTAATCTGATAAATAGCAGATAAATCTGATAAGGGGGCATTGGCCGGAGCTATCCAGTTTTTACTGACCTTATCGCGAATATCGCTGTAATATCTGGCCTTGACCGGATCAAGGTCGGCTCCTTTCTGTGCCGCGCCGTAGCTGTCGCCGCTGTCAGTCCGGCCCTGGCCGCGTTGTGCGGTGGTGAGGGCCGCTATTCTTTGCTGAATAAGCGTGTCAATGTCATCAGCCTTCTTTATTGGCTTTTTTATCGGCGGCGGCTTCCGGGTGTCCTTGATGATAGCCGGCCCATCCTTATCCTTCAGCACTTTGGAGCCGATCGGGATCAATTCAGCCCCGACATTCTGGGATACCTCCGATTCATCAATAATCGGGAGCTTTTCAATTGATTCAAGAACCACGTCAGACTTTTCTGAGAAATCCACTGGCCCGATCTTTTCAATAGCAAGCTCTGAAGAGATCCGGCCATCGAAGAGCTGAAAGGTGACAATATTCTCCGTTTGCAGCCGCTTTTCAGATTCAAAAGCCGGAATGACAAACAAGAAAACCCAGGAGCCCAGAATGTGCAGGCCTAGAGAGATAAACAGTGCCGCGCCCAGAATTTTTTCCGGGCCGTAATAGCTGTTTTCATAAGGCCTGATGCTGTTTTTTGCCATAATGCCAACCTGACTGTCAATCGCCCTGAAGCATGTCTCCCGACCTGAAGCGGAGGGCCGGATGATCGGCTTTGCCGCCAAAAACGGCGGGCAAGGGCGGAAAGGGTGAAGACTGTTCAATCGCTATTTCAACAGTTTTATCGTATTCAATATTACCGCTTGACTGCCTTATATGGCTGGTCGACACGGTTCCGTCCGGCTCTATGGTCAGCTGGTAGGTAACAGACAAGCCAGATGGCGGGGCACTGGCCGGAGCCCGCCAGTTCCTGCTGATTTTATCACGAATATCAGTATAATACCGGACCATTTCCGGCTCAAGCCGCATTCCACCCCTGGCGTCTTCATAACTTTCGCTCCAACTCTGTGCTCCAGAAGCAGGCTCAAAGGAAAAAGGAGTGTCCAGTATATGAAGAATGATTATATTCCCTGTTTTAACTTGCTTTTCAGTCTCATACGCGGGAATGGCGAACACGAAAATCCAGGGAACCAGAATGTGCAGGCCCAGGGAGATGAGCAGCGCCGCGCCCAGAATTTTTTCCGGGCCGTAATAGCTGTTTTTATAAAGTCTGATGCTGCCTCTTACCATAGTGCCAACTTGACTGAAGCAAACGGCCAAGCGCACATATTCGACTGCCGCCAAAGCCGCCTGAAAAAATTCATCTCCACAAAAACAGCCTGCCCAGACAGGCCGAATTTTCAATGATTACATTTCTATTTTATTCAGAATCACAGTTTCGTCAACCGAGATACCCGGCCAATGGCCTCATCTACCGGGTTTAAATGTAAAAAGCGCCGGAAAATCCGACGCTTTTTCTTTTTCATAAATAAAAAATCAAAGCCGCTCAGCCGCCCTGACGCATGTCACTCAACCCGAAGCGTAATGCGGGGGTATCGGCCTTGCCGCCAAAAACGGCGGGCAGCGGCGGAAAAGGCGAAGACTGCTTGACCGCTCTTTCAACAGAAAGGTCATAGTCGGTATTGCCGCTGGAGGTACGCAGACGACTGTTCGAGACCCGGCCATCCGGCTCTATCCTGATCTGATAGACGGCCGAGAGGTTAGAGGACAACGCGCTGGCCGGGGCGACCCAGTTTTTGCTGACGATATCCCGAATATGGCTGTAATACCGGGCTTTTTCGGGATCGAGCCGTTCGCCCTGAGTCGCGCCGCCGTAACTTTCGCTGCTCTCACCCTGGCCCTGCCCCTGGCTTTTGGCAATATTCATGATACGCTGATTGATGAGGTCATCAGTATTGTCAGCGGCTGTTTTGCGCTCCAACTCCCTCAGGCGCTTGTTGATCTGCGAATCAAGGCTCGGCTGGGCCGGCTGCGTCTTCTTGGGGGGTGGAGTCTCCTGTTTTTTAGGCGGCGGAGTCACCTTGGGGGGCGGCGTTTCAGTCTTTTTAATGACCGGCGGCTCCTCCGGCGGCTTGGGGGCTATGGGTATAACATCCGCCGGGGCGGTCACCAGCGGCTCCGGGTCATTGGGGATTGGAGCAGGGCTGGGCTCCGGCGGCGCGGGCGGAACCTCCACAACATCAGGCCCCTTCAGATCCGGGTTGACCTTCATCGCCGGCGCGGCCGGGGCCGGCGGAGCGACGCTGCCCAAAAGCTGAACCGTTATAATGTTTTCCACCTTATCCTTCTTGGAGGATTCATAAGCCGGAATAACATATAAAAATACCCATGAGGCCAGCACATGCAGCCCCAGGGAGATGAACAGCGCCACGCCCAGAATTTTTTCCAGGCTGAAAGCGCTGCCTTCATATGGTCTGATACTATTTTTTGCCATAATAATCCAGCAATTCTAAGCGTTGCCTCAACCGCCGGCTCTGGCTCCGGCGTTCTGTGTTCCATCGGAGCGCTCGGCGGGCTCGGTTACCAGCCCGATATTGGTTATGCCGGCCTGCTGCAAACGGCTCATGACCGCGGCCACATTGCCATATGAAGCATCCCGGTCGGCCCGGATCAGAACCATCTGCGAACCCTTTGTCTCCATGACCTGTTTGACCTGATAGGCCAGGTTGTCCACAGACGACAGCTCTATTTTATCAAGAACCACCCGGCCGTCAACCATGATGGTCAGAATGGTCTGCTTGTCTTCGGTGGGAATAGCCTGACTGTCCACCTTAGGCAGGTTCACTTCCAGGCCCTGGGTCATCATGGGGGCGGCCACCATAAAGATGATCAAAAGCACCAGCATAACGTCCACCAGGGGGGTGACGTTGATTTCACTCATCATGCCGGGGCGGCCGCCGTTTCCGCTGCTGAAAGCCATGTCAGTCCTCCTGCCCGGCCTTGGGCGATTGGGGGCTGGCTGAGCGTTTCAGAAGGTCACGCTCCAGGATGTTGACGAAGTCGGCGTTGAAGTTGCCCATTTCAGCTTCCAGCTCCCGCACCCAACTGTTGAAATAGTTGAAGAAAATAACCGCCGGAATAGCCGCCGCCAGACCCACGGCCGTGGCCACCAGGGCCTCGGAGATGCCGGGGGCCACGGTGGCCAAGTTGGCTGAACCGGCCAGGCCTATTTCATGAAAGGAATCCATAATGCCCCAGACCGTGCCAAAGAGGCCGATAAACGGAGTGGCGTTGCCGCAGGTGGCCAGGAAGGGCAGATACTTGAAAAGCCGGGTTCCCTCAGAGGCGCTGGAGCGGCGCAGGGAGCGCTGAACGTTTTCCATGGCCGTTCTCTGGTCCAGACGGGCCTTGTGAACGCGGCCCAGCTCCTGATATCCGACCCGGAAAATCTGGGCAATGGGCGAAGAGCCGAAATCACCGGCCTCGGCGTAGAGATTAGCCAGGGAGCGGCTTTTCCAAAAGCTGTCGAGAAAGGCGTTGGAATTGCGGCTGGCCCGGCTGAGCTGGATGGCCTTGGAAATGATGATGGCCCAGGAAACGAGAGAGAAGACCAACAGGGTTATAAGAACGCCTTTGACTACTGGCCCGGCGTCCATCACCATCTGGAGTACGTCCGCGCTGGCGCCGGTGGCGGCGACCGCCACAGGAGCCACGATTTGGGCGGCGACCTGGGTCGCGGCTTCCGGCAGGTTGCTCTGGGCGATGGTTTCAGCGGTGTTCTGGGCACAGGTCATGAGAATTGAGGCAATGGACATGTCGAAATCCTTCTTCCATACAAATATGAATGACGTAAATCAGCCAGGAATCAAACGCCGGACGGCAGTCCGCCGAAGCGCAATTTTTTATCTTAATACCACACAGGGCAAGGGTCAAGCCATTATTTAAAGAGAACTCACTTTATCATTTAAGTGTGGCATATTCCCGTGAACCTGCGGTTCACAGTTGAGCAAAAATTGTAATGGGGGGGTATCTGACCGCTTTCCCGGCTTCAAAACCAGCGGCGGGAATGAATGTAACTGGAACCAAAGGAAGTTGTCCGGTTTGAGGCACCAGGACAATCGCTTGAAAACGACCAAGGGTAAAACCCGGAGGGCGGGGCGGTGAGATATCTCCATAGCGGAGCGATTTTAATTACGGCTTTTTCCCTGAAACAGGCGGCCCGTCCGCTACGCAAAAAGCGTGGTTTTTGCTTCGCGATTGTCCTTTAAGGCCTCAAAACCAGTCGCTGGCGCTCCGTCTCCCCAGAGGGTCGACCTGCTATTTTAAAAATGTAGGCTTTTCCCTTAAACCGGCGGCCCGTCCGGGGAGCAAAAATCGTGTTCCCCTCTGGAGAAATCTCACCGCCCCGCCCTCCTGGACATAGTTGGCTCATGTAAGAAAGCCGCAACCGTCATCCTTACCAAACGCCGACACTGACCAGGCCGTGCGGGCGAAAAATTTTCTGTAAGTCGCTCGTAATTTTGCTCCCCGGACGGGCACGCACTTACAATCCTCTTATTAAGCCACCCGGCCGGGAATCAGAGAAAATTACGAGCGACGTCAGAAATTTTTTCGCCCGCACGGCCTGGTTTTACCTTTGCCCTTTCAAACGATGACCCATCCAGAGACTCTCACTGCTGTTTACAATTCTATATAAGTGGAGTAAAATAATTTGAGCTTTTTTAAGCTAATTGTAGCTACGGACACTAAGTTCATGAGGTAAAGCCATTCTCAGAATCGCAGCGCGAGGTCAAATTGCCTGACAATCGAACAATAAAAATCGGCGGCCGCCTGATTGGCCGCGGGCTGTCGACTCTCCTGGTGGCTGAAATAGGCGGCAACCACGGCGGCGACCCGGAACTGGCCAGACGAATGGTCCAGGCCGCTGCGGAAGCCGGGGCCGATGCGGTCAAGTTTCAGGCCTACCGCTCGGCCGCGTTTATGAGCCGACGCAATCCATATTATGAAGAACTTGAATCCGAAGAGCTTTCATATGAAGACCTGGCTGCGCTGATGGCCGCCGCCCATGATCACGGTCTGGCAGCCGGTCTGACGGCCTTTGATGATGAAGGTGTGGAACTGGCTGTCAGTGCCCGGGCTGAGTTCATTAAAATAGCCTCTGGCGACATCACCCATCACCGGCTTCTGGAAAAAGCCGCCAGAACCGATAAGCCCATTTTCATTTCCACCGGGGCCTCCACCCAGGCTGAGGTGGATGCAGCCATGGATACCTTGGATAAAGCCAAGGGCCGGCTGGTGGTAATGCAATGCGCCTCCCTCTATCCCGCGCCCCTGGATTCCGTGGATCTGGCCGTTATGGACCGCTGGCTGCGCAGCGGGGTGCCGGCCGGGTATTCCGACCACACCATAGGCACGACGGCGGCCCGCATGGCCGTGACCCTGGGAGCGCTGGTGCTGGAAAAGCATTTTACCATTGACCGGGATCTGCCCGGCGGCGACAATTCAATATCGGCTCTCCCGGAGGATTTCCGGGAGCTGGCGGATTGGAAAGCCCTGAGAGTGATCATGTGGGGCGATGACACCAAACGAATTCAGCCGGGCGAGATGGAGATGCGGCCGGTTATCCGTCGGGCGGTGGTAGCCAAAAGGGACCTCCCGGCCGGCTGGAAACTGACCGAAAATGACGTAGCCCTGATGCGGCCGCCCCGGGCGGATGGCGCCCTGGGTCCCAATTATCTGGGACATGTCGTCAGGCGGACCCTGAAAAATGGGGTTAATGAAGGTGAATTGATATCCCTGGCGGATCTGGCCGATGCCTGAGGCGGGGCTGGTCATTTCCCACCTTTTTCAAAACCCCTCCCCCCGCCTTCTGCGGCTGGCTGAGAAAGCCGCGGTTTGGGGAGTCAGGAGGCTCCCGGAACCGGATTGGCTGGCCGCAAAACCCAAAAGGCGTATTTTTCACTGGGGACTGGGGCCGGTGCTGGCCGATTTTCAGAAAAGTTTCCTGTCTGAAGGCCTGGATCGCTATCTGGCGGAAAGCGGGGTAGAGCTGTTCAGCTTTGATCTGGGTCCGTCGGCCAGGCGGCACTTGAGCATTCTGCCTCTGTCGCCGCCTCTGGGGCAGGCGGCCATATTCAGGCAAACCGCCAAGGCAGTGGCATTCATCAGAAAATTCTATCAGGGTCCGTTGGCGGTGGAGAATTATAACTATTATCCCACCGGCCTTTATGAGCACATTACCGAGCCGGACTTCATAAAAAGCTATCTGGATGAATTCGGCTTCGGGCTGGTGCTGGATCTGGCCCACGGGGCGGTGACCGCCCACAACACCGGCATGAGGCCGCTGGATTACTTTGAGTCCCTGCCGCTGTCAAAAGTGGCTGAACTCCATATTTCCCGTCCCTTTCTGCCCGCCGCCAGGCGGCTTCCGGCCGTTGATACCCATCTGGGGCCGGGTCCGCGAGAGTGGGAATGGCTGAAAGCCTTGCTGGTGAAGCAAATTATGCCGGAAAACACACCGGTATTCATTGAATTTTACAAAAACCCGGCTGGACTGAGCCGCCATCAGGCTCAACTGACGGACCTGGTTCAGACCTTTTAGCTTGAGGTGCCATCACAATGACGACTGAGAACACGGCTCCGGCCTGGATAAATGACCCTGAGGCCCGGCTGGCCCACAAAAACGCCTTTGACGGCGCGCTGGTCATGGGCACAGCCCGTTTCAACCAGGAAACCGGCCGCCTCCTGACCAAATCCCGCCCTTTTCTGTGGGCTATCGACAGGGAAACCGGCCTGATTCGCTCCGATCTGGTGCGGGCCCGCCGCTGTCCGGTCTGTGACGAGCCTCCGGCCCAGGGGTTGTTCGTCAAGGATGGTTTCCGCCATGTCCGCTGCCATAAATGCGGCCTCATCTACGTCAGCCTGATTCTGCGGGAAGACGTCATCGATCAGTATTGGAGGGAAGAAATGGCCTGGGTGGGCGTCCTCAACAGCACGCCCCAGCAGGAACTTGACCGCCTCAAATATCAATATGGGCTGGATCTGGTCTCCGGCCGCCTGACAGGACGGCGGGTGCTGGATATCGGCAGCGGCCCCGGCGGTTTCGTCCGCCTGGCCGAGGAACAGGGCTGGCAGGCCACTGCCCTGGAGCTGAATCAGGAAAGCTCCAAAAAACTGGCCGCCGAAGGCTATCAGGTTATTGTCAAGCACCTGGAAGTCACGGATCTGCCATCGGAAAGCTATGACCTGATCTGCCTGTGGGAAGTGCTGGAACATCTCCCGGCCCCGCGCATGATGCTGGCTGAAGCCCGCCGCCTCCTGGCTCCCGGAGGATTGTTCCTGATTCTGGTGCCCAATGTCAATTCACTGGTCACCCGTCTTCTTCATGAAAAAAGCAACACCTTTGGCGGGCACTCCCACCTGAACCATTTCGGCCCCGAATCACTGGCCGACCTGATAGGTCGGGCGGGCCTGAAAGTGGTGGAAATGGAAACTGTGATCACTGAACTGGGCACCATCAATAACTACCTGTCCTTTGAAGACCCCTACAAGGGCACGGCGGGCCCGGTCATTCCCACTTTGACGCCTCAATTGATTCATGAAAACATGTGGGGCAGCCGCCTCCTGGCCCTGGCCGAACGCGGCTGAGAAAATAAGCTCCCGGCATACCCGCTCCCGCAGCCTGAATTTGTGCTTGTCAGGCGGGTGCGCTGTATGCTGTAAAGGAACATAAATTATGAATTTTCTAGGCATAATACCAGCCAGGGGCGGGTCCAAGGGTGTACCCCGCAAAAATATCAAGCCTATCTGCGGCCACCCACTGATAGCCTGGACCATCAAGGCGGCTCAGGATTCGAAACTCCTGGACCGGGTCATCGTCTCCACCGAGGATGACGAAATAGCGGCCATCAGCCGAGAGTATGGCGCTGAAGTGCTGCCCCGCCCCAAAGAACTGGCCGAAGACACCACTATCAGCCGCGATGTCATTGCCCACGCCCTCTTCGAAACCGGGGCCAGTCATTCGGTCCTCCTTCAAGCCACCTCACCGGTGCGCTCCCCCGGCCTGGTAGACCGGGTGATCGAAGCCTTTAAAAGCGGCGACTGGGATTCAATGGCCACCGGCAGCGACCACCCACTGTATCCTCCCCATGGGGTCGAACACCGGCGTCAGGACATTAAATACGTTTTTGTCAATGATGGCAGCGTCATCGTCAGTACAGCCGAAACGGTTCTGGCCGGGAGCCTGTTTGGAAAAAAAGCCGGAACCCTGGTCACCAGCCGCGAAGAAAATGTGGATATTGATGAGGAGTTCGACTTCTGGCTGGCGGAAAAAGTGCTCGAACGCGTTCTGGGCCAGGGGTGGGACATATGTCCCGCGCGTCGCGTATGATCCGGCCGGTCATCGCCGCGCTGGCCGTTGTTCTGTGCGGGCTGCTGACTTCAGCGGCCCGCCTGGAGGCGGTCAATATAGCCGAGGCATTTCTCATGTTGCCAATTGAGCAGTGCGGAGGTTATAATACCATTGAGCGCCAAGCCATGCTGGATCATATCATCGCTGAGCCCGGAGCTTTCGGAGAGTCTTCCGTTCCCGATGTGGAATATCCCTGGGTGCGGGTGATCTCGGCCAATTATATGATTCTCCAGCGGCCCGGATTTGGAAACATCAGCTATAAGCTGTTTGACGGGCGCGGCAATTTCCAGATTCTGGCCATCTGCCGGGGGCGGCAGCGGACTTCACCGGCCGACCCCTCCTGCCGTTTCGATCTCTGCCTCTACCGGTTGGATCGCAATGGCCTGACTGAACTGGACCATAATGAAGTAATGCCCAATATTTCGATACTTGATTTCATCACCCTGGATACCCTTTCCGACCCGGACGCGGCCCGTGATATTGCGGCTCGCGGGCCGACCTACGGCCAGTGCCTGACCTGCAATGCCAGCGCCCAGGATTCCCGGATGCTGGATATCAAAACGACCACCAGCGTCAACGCGGCGGCCTGTGATAATTTTCTGCCCCCCTTCGGGCTCCTGCCCCTGACCTGGAACGGGCTTGAATTCACCAAGCCTTATGACCGGGCTGCTCCGAAAGATCTGCCATTTTGAATTCAGACCACAATTATTCAGCCGAAGAGTTCTGGCTAGAAGCCGAGACCCTGGCCACAGCTTCTCAAGTTTGCCTGGAGTATTTCCAGGCCCTGGGAGTTGAGGCGATGGATATTGATCTGCCCGCTCCCGTGCCGCCAGCCTCCAAAGCAGGCCCCTCTTCTCGACAGGCCGCTTCCGGCGAGGCGCGAACGCAGTCAAGGCCCCAACTTCAATCTCGCCCCAGTCAGTCGCGTAATTCCCCAAATGGGCAGTCCCGTCCGGCTGTCTGGGCTCCGGCCGCCCCTGACCTTCATTATTTGAGTGAAAAAGCGGCCAACTGCCAAGGCTGCAGTCTCTGCAAAGAACGACGGCATAACCCCGTCATGGGGCGTGGCGCCCCCAATCCTCTGATCGTTTTTGTGGGGCAGTCACCGGCCATTTATGATGGCGACGCTCAGGCCCTTTTATCGGCCATGATCGAAAAAGGGTTGCAAATTACTCCTGATGATTTTTATATCACTACCATTCTCAAATGCTCCCCCCCGAACGAAGATCTCGATTTCCCGGTGAATGCGGCCCTGGATTGCCTACCACTGCTCCACCGGGAACTTTCTCTTCTCCGCCCCAAGATTGTACTGGCTCTGGGCAACTGGCCCGGACGTCTTTTGAGCGGCCAACGGAATGAACACCTCCTGATGCTTCGCCAGCAAACCCACTCCATTGACGGCCTGGACGGCGTCTGGCTCCGGGTCACTTACGGACTCGATGACCTGCTGGCCACCCCGGCCCTGAAAAAGGAAGCCTGGAAGGATCTGCAAAAAATCATCCTGGTCATAAACAAGCTTCGACAAACCTAAGCCCAATGGCCTTTGACGTCACTGCGGCTAAATGCAGCCAAGCAAATCGGATCGAATATGAATAATGTAATGAAGGATTCCCGGCCCGCCCCAGTCCCGCTTCAAAATATATTTTCCTGGAACTGTCTCAACAGACTGGCCAAAAAACTGGCCCGTCTAAATTTAGCGGCCTTTATTTACACGGCCGCACTCCTGGCCCTGATTCCGGCCGCCCCCGCCTGCGACGGACAAAAGCCCCAGGAACTGCTTTCAGGAGCAGAACAGGTGCGTGAAGTCAATAAGTGGAACACTTATGTGGACTTGAACAATGACCTGACCGTCCACTTCTTCCTGCCCCTGGACCATTACTTCACAGCTTTCGGCCGGTCCCCGGAATACAGGCCGGCCAGTGAACACCATGATCTGGTCACTTTTGTGTCGGCACTCCCCTCATCAGAGTCCTTGCAAGCCCATATTGATAAAACCCTGGCCGCAACAGAAGAGCCGGAAAACGAGCTGGACGAATCCGCCAGGGAAATGGCCCTGCATCTCAATGATCTGCTGACCAGCCTTTCCCAGTCCCGCGATTACCACGCTGCTCAATCCTACACTGAAGACGATTTCAGTCTGGCCGCTGATCTGCATGCCCGAATCTATGAAGCCCAGACGGATTTTCAACCTTCATATCATAAATTCAGCCAACTTCTCCACGAAAGGGATGCTCAACGGCGAAAAACAGATATTGAATCCATGCTGAGCCAGGGGCTGAGCATAAAGCCGGCCATGCTTCAAACGGTGGACGCGGCCCAGAATATGCAGGACTATTTTAATGCCCACAGCATAACCTCAGAAACGATTTTAAACCTGGACCCGGATTTGTTTATGGCTTTATTTGAGGATTATGTAGTGGCAGTTGATGATTTCCTGGCTCTGACCATAGAGCCAGATGCGCTGACTAAAGAAGGCCTGCGTGAAGACAGTCTGGAGAAGTTCAATTCTGAACTGAAACAGGTCCTGGCCGGCGGAGCAATTCTCAGGGAATACAGCAAGGATACGCAGAAAGGAAGTCCCTCCGCACATAGTAAATCTGGTGATCTAGAAAATTTATGTCAAGACATAGGAATATTGGTCGATACTTATAATTATGCAATTAATTGATTTAAAAATTTTAGCTTCAAACCTTTTTTACCGACGGTAAATTTTGAAGCATATTGCATATTGGAATTTAGGAAAATTTTCGGCAAACAGTAATCAGAAGCATGCTCTGGCCTTAATTTGGAAAAATCCATTAGTTCGCTATAAATATAGCTAAAAATAGAAATTAGCAAATGAGGCAACTAAGAAATAAGCAAATAATCACCACCGGCCTCACTATAAGCAGCCGCGGGGAATATTATTTGATTATATCTTGAAATTATTAAGGAAAAAAGTTTCCTGAACTATAATATTTAAGATAATCAACTAATTAGCTCCAAGTAGATGGAAACTACTTTCACAGTATACTATTTATTAATAAAGATGGCCACTTAGCTAATCTATTCTCAATACTGACAATAGTATTTTTTAACTTGCTATTTTTTATCAAACCTGATAGGCTACAAATGAAGTAAGGATTCCTGCTTCTTAAAACGAATGTTTCTGATAGCTTTGAGAGATACTGAACAAAATGTTGAGCACACCATCAATATTTCATACATACACTAACAGTATTTTGTCCATACCACAGTTCTTGTCTGCTGGCAACACAAAACCTTTATTAGATAAGTGACCCCGCCACGGTTCTTGCAGGATTTAAGCGTGAAAATCAGTTATAAGACAAATATAAAACTAGGTATATCATCCACCACTGGCGGAATGATAGATCTGGGGTTTTTGCATTTGCCGTCTGAATTAATTCGGCCGGCAGAGATGAATGGCTAGATATTTTCGGCATTCCCGGAATCTAGAGACCCCGCCTAAAATTTAAGGCTGGGTAATATTGCGCGACGGAGACGTATCCATGGTAAAAACAATTTATGTAGGAAATCTGCCCTTTAGTTCAACCTCCAATGATGTAGGCGACATGTTCGCCCCCTATGGCACTGTTCATTCAGTCAATCTGATCAACGATCGGGAAACTGGCCGTCCGCGCGGTTTCGGCTTTGTCGAAATGGATGATGAGCATGCACTGTCCGCCATTGAAGCGCTCAACGGCACCGATCTCGGTGGCCGCAGCCTCCGCATTAACGAAGCCCGCGGCCGTGAGGATCGCGGTGGTGATCGCGGTGACCGCCGTCCTCCAAGGCGTGATTTTTAATCCCTGCCGTTGCAGAGAAATCATTAGTAAATTTTAGAATTTACTGCTATTTTTTTGCGTCGGAAAAACAAAAGCCTCAAATGGTTGAAAAACTATTTGAGGCTTTCGCTTTTTGTAATTTTTATCAATCTGAGCTTACTCATTCAAGGTTGAAATCCCCTTCAGAGGGCTGAAAAAAATACCAGCCAGCTAACAATCATTCGAGCTAGGCCCATATTTGTTTTCACCCGGTTGACTGGAAAGGCACATGAAAATTAAAATAATAATGCCGCCAAAAATTGGTATAAAGCCCAATAATAAATACCAGCCAGACTTTCCTATATCATGCAAGCGTCTGAAAGTCAGGCTGAGAGCTGGAATAAGATGGAAAAAATTCCAAAGCAACAGGAGGATGGTAAAAGTCAGGGTCACAACCGGAATGCCAAAAGCTGATTGATCAGCCATAAGCAAATCAGGGGCAAAGTCAGCGCCAGTCTGCTTCATTTTTTCGATCATATCATAACTTTTAAATAACTCCATCAAGCTGCCGGCCACCGCCCCTCCATAAAAGATACTCATTGGAATCGCCATTATAATCATGAAAATCCAATATTCCTGGCGGTCAGACCTACCCTTGAAGTCGAAAAACTTCTTCCGTATTACATCCAGATAGCAATACTTGATGGCATCATTAAATGTATAAATCTTCATAACAACACTCTCAACCCTTAAAAAATGAAACCCGCCGCAGCGGGTTTCATCCATTGAGCAAAATCAGACAAAAACATCCGAAGCGGCGGGGTTTTCAACCCCCTTAGGATTAGGGCCATACTGATTCGCGCCCGGCTGACTGTCCAAACAGGTGAAGACCAGAAGAATGAGTGAGCCAACCAGAGGCACCAGGCAGATAAGAAGCCACCAGCCTGATTTGCCGATGTCATGAAGGCGACGGATCGAGAGAGTGATCATGGGAAGGAGAACGCCCAGCGCAAACAGGCCAGGGATGATCATAGCGGCGTTCTCACCAAGAAAGGAGCTAATTATTGCTAAAATGATATAGGCAATAACATAGAAAAGATAAAACATCCAGTACTCTTTACGGCGAGCCCGGCCATTTGGCTGAAAGTATTTTGTCTTCAGCACGTCGATGAAATACATTTGCAAGGCGTTCATATCATACTCCTGTAATTATGATGCGGGACATCAAAAACGATATCCAAATAGGCCAAGGTAAACCAGGTTACTGATCATGTACAATATAGGGGATAAGAAAGATAAGGCAGTCAATTAAGTAGTATCAAGAAGTAAGGAAACAAAGAAAATGAATAATAATAAAAAACCCCTGGTTCAAGAGAACCAGGGGAAAAAAATCCGGCGGCGACCTACTCTCCCACCCTCCTAAAGGGCAGTACCATCGGCTCGGCGGGTCTTAACGACCGTGTTCGGAAAGGGAACGGGTGATCCCCCGCGACATAGCCACCGGAAATTTATACGGGAGTGCGGTGCATATAGTCTTCAACATATTTTATAAGATATTGAAGTTTAGCACCTTGAACTATCATAATAATGATGGTTCACTCTACCGTGAGAACGTGTGGTTCTCTGAAAAATGAATAATGGGTAACGATTTTAGTATAATGCGGCTACTTGAGTATCCTAGATAAAGCGCCCTAGTTGACAGCACTTATTAATGATAAACAAGGAAAGCCTCACGGACTATTAGTGCCGATAAGCTGAACACATTGCTGCGCTTACACCATCGACCTATCAACCCGGTAGTCTTCCGGGGTCCTTTAGGGGAGACGAGCTCCCGGGGAAATCTTATCTTGAGGCAGGCTTCCCGCTTAGATGCTTTCAGCGGTTATCCCTTCCGAACTTAGCTACCCAGCCATGCCTCTGGCGAGACAACTGGTGCACCAGTGGTTCGTCCAACCCGGTCCTCTCGTACTAGGGTCAGGCCCTCTCAAATTTCCTACGCCCACAGCAGATAGGGACCAAACTGTCTCACGACGTTTTAAACCCAGCTCACGTACCACTTTAAATGGCGAACAGCCATACCCTTGGGACCTGCTTCAGCCCCAGGATGTGATGAGCCGACATCGAGGTGCCAAACCTCCTCGTCGATGTGAACTCTTGGAGGAGATAAGCCTGTTATCCCCGGCGTACCTTTTATCCGTTGAGCGATGACCCTTCCATACGGGATCACCGGATCACTAAGACCTACTTTCGTACCTGCTCGACATGTCTGTCTCGCAGTCAAGCTCTCTTATGCCTTTACACTCTGCGACTGGTTTCCAATCAGTCTGAGAGAACCTTCGCGCGCCTCCGTTACTCTTTTGGAGGCGACCGCCCCAGTCAAACTACCCACCAGACACTGTCTCCGACCAGGATATACTGGTCTGGGTTAGAATTCAAAGATAACAAGGGTGGTATTTCAAGGTTGACTCCACCGAAACTGGCGTCCCGGCTTCAAAGTCTCCCACCTATCCTACACATATTAGCCCTAAACTC